>CAMACX010000011.1 GCA_945831575.1 uncultured Mediterranea sp. | reverse complement strand
TCAGCACATTGACCAGGAAGGTGAGGAAGAGCAGGTTGCTCTTGGGGTTCTTGCCCGGGGCGAAGAGGTTGATACCAGTGTCGGTACAGAGCGACCAGTTGTTGTGCTTGCCGCTGCCGTTCACACCGCTGTAGGGTTTCTCGTGGAGCAGCACGGCGAAGTGGTGCTTGCGGGCGATGCGCTTCATCAAGTCCATCACGAGTTGGTTGTGGTCATTGGCCAGGTTGGCATTCTCAAAGATGGGTGCCAATTCAAATTGATTGGGGGCTACCTCGTTGTGGCGTGTCTTCACGGGGATGCCCAGCTTGTGGCACTCCACTTCCAGTTCTTTCATGAAGGCGGTGACACGGGGAGGAATGGAGCCGAAGTAGTGATCTTCGAGTTGTTGGTCTTTGGCCGATGAGTGGCCCATGAGTGTGCGGCCTGTAAGGCAGAGGTCAGGACGGGCATTGTAGAGGGCCAGATCAACGAGGAAGTACTCTTGCTCCCATCCCAAGTTGGTATATACCTTATTAATATTCTTATCGAAGAGGCGGCACACTTCCGTTGCGGCCTTATCGACTGCGGCCAGTGCCTTGAGTAGCGGAGTCTTGTAGTCGAGAGCTTCGCCGGTGTAGGAGATGAAGATGGTGGGGATGCAGAGGGTGGTATCTACCACAAAGGCAGGCGAGGAGACATCCCATGCTGTATAGCCGCGGGCCTCGAAGGTATTGCGGATGCCTCCGTTGGGGAAACTGGAGGCATCGGGCTCCTGCTGTACAAGCAACTTGCCGGAGAATCGCTCGATGACATCGCCCTCTTCACCAAACTCGATGAATCCGTCGTGCTTCTCTGCCGTACCATCGGTAAGCGGCTGGAACCAGTGTGTGTAGTGGGTGACATTGAGTGATTTGGCCCAGTTCTTCATCCCGTTTGCTACCAGGTCGGCTGTGGCGCGGTTGATGGGGGTTCCTTTCTCGATAGCGTTGACTACGGCCTGATAGGCTTCTTTGGGCAGGTATTCCTGCATCTTCTTGCGGTCGAACACGTGGCTACCGTAGTAGTCGGTCAGTTTGTTGGATGGAATGTGGACTTCAAGCGGCTTGCGGTTGGCCAGCTCTTGAAGGGCGAAAAAACGCATTTTTGACATAAATTCCTGTTCTTTTGTTGTTGGTTGTTGTTTTGCGCTGCAAAAATAGTGCTTTATTTTCAAACATGGATAGAATTGCCTATATTTGCATCACGAAAATTTGTTATGGTGATATGAACACTCCGCATCCGCTCTACAATGAGTTCAGCTTTTTCCTGAAGCGGCACTTCCCCTATAAGGTGCAGAAGATTTCCCTGCATGCCGGCTTTACCTGTCCCAACCGTGACGGCACCTTAGGGTGGGGAGGGTGTACCTATTGCAACAACCAGACCTTTAATCCTGATTATTGCAGCACCGGAAAAAGCATCACCGAGCAGCTTGGCGAGGGTAAGCACTTCTTTGCTCACAAGTACCCTGAGATGAAATACCTGGCTTACTTTCAGGCTTATACCAATACCTACGACACGCTCGACCGCCTGAAGCAACGCTACGAAGAGGCGCTGGCTGTGGAGGATGTGGTGGGGCTAGTCATCGGCACACGACCCGACTGCATGCCTGACGAACTGTTGCACTACCTGGAGCAGCTGGCACGCACCACCTTTGTGCTGGTGGAGTATGGCATAGAGAGCTGCAACGATGCTACCTTGAGGCGCATCAACCGTGGTCATACCTTTGCGGTGGCACGTGAGGCTGTGGAGCGGACGGCAGCGTGCGGACTCCCCGTGGGTGGACATTTCATCCTTGGCCTCCCGGGCGAGACGCCCGAGGAGTTGAAGCGGCAGGCCACGGTGGTCTCCCGGCTTCCACTTACTACCATTAAGCTGCATCAGCTCCAGCTCATCCGGGGCACCCGTATGGCCCGGGAGTATGCAGAGCATCCCGAGGAGTTCCATCTCTTCGATGTGGAGGAGTATCTAGCGTTGGTGGAGGCATACTTGCAGCGCTTGCGCCCCGACCTTGTGGTGGAGCGTTTCCTCTCTCAATCGCCTAAAGAATTGCTTATTGCACCCGACTGGGGACTTAAAAACTATGAATTTAACCACTTGCTACAAAAAAGAATGAAAGAGGGGCGTACTTATCAGGGTCAACTATTTGAAAATTCCGGAATTTAGTCGTACATTTGCAGTCGGCTATAGAACTATGGTGATTATAGACGCTATAGAGAAAGGAAGTATTAATTAATAATGTGAAACAATACAATGAATCAGAGATCACTGGTAAAAGGAAAAATCCATTACGTAGGGGTGAACGATCGCAACAAGCACCTCTTTGAGGGAATGTGGCCCTTGCCCTACGGCGTGTCGTACAACTCGTACCTCATCGATGATGAGATGGTGGCACTGGTGGATACCGTCGATGTCTGCTTCTTCGAGCAGTTCATCGCCAAGATTAAGGCCATTATAGGTGAGAAGCCTATTCAATATTTGATTATCAATCATATGGAGCCCGATCACAGCGGATCGATTGCCCTTATTAAGAAATATTATCCCGACATTGTCATCGTGGGCAACAAGCAGACCTTCGGCATGATTGAGGGATTCTATGGCGTGGTGGGTGACCAGTATGTGGTGAAGGATGGTGACTTCCTCTCACTGGGACACCATAAGCTCTGCTTCTACCTCACTCCTATGGTGCATTGGCCTGAGACGATGATGACCTTCGATGAGACGGAGCACGTGCTCTTCTCGGGCGATGCCTTTGGATGCTTCGGTACTCTGGATGGCGGCTTCTTGGACAGCCGCATCAACCTCGACAAGTATTGGGACGAGATGGAGCGCTACTACAGCAACATCGTGGGTAAGTACGGCTCACCCGTGCAGAAGGCATTGCAGAAGTTAGGCGGTCTGCCCATCGAGATGATCTGCTCTACCCACGGACCCGTCTGGACGGAGCAGATTGGCAAGGTGGTGGCTATCTATGACCGCCTGAGCCGCTACGAGGCTGAGGAGGGCGTGGTGATAGCTTACGGTACGATGTATGGCAATACCGAGCAGATGGCGGAGGAGATCGCTGCTGAGCTCTCGGCGCAGGGCATCCGCAACATCGTGATGCACAATGTCAGCAAGAGTAATCCGTCGTATATCCTCAAGGATATCTTCAAGTATAGAGGACTTATTGTGGGCTGTCCCACCTACAGTAACCAGATTTATCCCGAGATGGAGTCGCTCCTCTCCAAAATCCTGGTACGCGAGGTGAAGGGACGTTACCTGGGCTGGTTTGGCTCCTTCTGCTGGGCAGGTGCCGCAGTGAAGCGCATCGCTGAGTTTGCAGAGAAGAGCAAGATGGAGATTGTGGCCGACCCAGTGGAGATGAAGCAGGCCATGAAGCCCACCACCCGCGAGCAGTGCGACAACCTGGCACGAGCCATGGCTGAGCGGCTCAAGAAAGATCGTTAACATCTAACCCTAATATTCAACTATTAATTTAAATTACTATGAGATTAATTATCCAACCGGATTACCAATCCGTATCTAAGTGGGCCGCTCACTATGTAGCTGCCAAGATCAATGCTTCGAATGCTACTGCTGAGAAGCCTTTCGTACTGGGTTGCCCCACGGGCTCA
Organism: uncultured Mediterranea sp.; assembly: GCA_945831575.1. Lineage (GTDB taxonomy): Bacteria > Bacteroidota > Bacteroidia > Bacteroidales > Bacteroidaceae > Bacteroides. Next base: position 68,488 of record CAMACX010000011.1, on the reverse strand, counting down.
TCGCCCCTCGGCATGTACCGTGAACTGATTGAACTCAACAAGAAGGGGCTGGTATCTTTCCAGAACGTAGTGACCTTCAACATGGACGAGTATGTAGGTTTGCCCAAGGAACATCCCGAAAGCTACTACTCCTTCATGTGGAACAACTTCTTCAGCCATATTGATATCAAGCCCGAGAACACCAATATCCTCAATGGCAATGCTCCCGATCTGGCTGCCGAGTGCGCACGCTACGAGGAGAAGATCAAAAGTTACGGCGGCATCGACCTCTTCATGGGTGGTATTGGTCCTGATGGCCATATCGCTTTCAACGAACCGGGCTCATCGCTGGCTTCACGTACCCGTCAGAAGACGTTGACTACCGACACCATCATCGCTAACTCACGTTTCTTCGACAACGATGTCAACAAGGTGCCTAAGACGGCCTTGACTGTAGGAGTAGGTACTGTACTCAGCGCCAAGGAGGTATTGATTATCGTCAATGGTCACAACAAGGCCCGTGCACTCTACCATGCCGTTGAGGGTCCCGTGATGCAGATGTGGACCATCAGCGCCCTGCAGACGCACGAGAAGGGTATCATCGTATGCGATGATGCAGCTACTGAAGAGCTGAAGGTTGGTACTTACCGCTACTTCAAGGACATTGAAGCTGGTAACCTCGATCCTGAGAGCATGATCTAAGCGTTACGACGCTCAAGAATAGTTGTACAGACTACGCCTCGTATAGCTTGTCAGGGCTGCGAGGTGTAGTCTTCTCTGTATTATCACTCATTTATTTTATGGAGGGAATCAGCATTGAGATTATCCTGCTGTGCATTGGAGCCAGCTTTATCCAGCGTACCACAGGGTTTGGGTTTGGCATCTTCATCATGACGATGCTGCCTTACTTTACAGCCACCTACGGTGAGGCCACCACGCTTTCCGGACTTTGGGCCATGATGACTTCGCTCTTTGTGGCAGTGAAGATGCGCCGTTACCTCTCGTGGAGCAGACTCTGGCGTATCCTGCTGACCTTTGTGGTGGTATCCTCTCTTTCGGTCTTTGTCCTGAAGCGAATGGACAATGCGTTGCTTAATCGCATCCTGGGCGTAGTGCTAATCCTTTGCAGTCTCTATTTTGCCTTCTTCAGCAAACGCATTCAGCTTAAGCCTACCCGCACCACACAGATAGGTGCAGGTACACTGAGTGGCTTGATGGGAGGATTCTTTGCCATGCAAGGTCCTCCGGCAGTGCTCTACTTCATCTCTTCCGAGAAGGATAAGGAGCACTACATGGCGATGGTACAGTGCTATTTCCTTCTGGGTAATCTGACAATGACCATCTCCAGGGCTCTGAATGGCTTCCTGACCCCTGCCGTGGGGGTGGACTTTCTTTTCGGGCTAGGCGGTGTATTGATTGGCTCTTCGATTGGAGCCTTCGTCTTTCGCCGTATCCCTGGTCGCCTGTTTCGCTATGTGGTCTATACCTACATCGGCATCAGTGGACTGATTATCCTTCTCAAGTAAATACTTTCCATCCATGATGCAGTCACAGATACTCTGGCCCTCCGAGGTGCTTCGCCCCTTCGTCCATCACTACTGGGTGATGCAGGCCGATGCGTCGCTGCGCATGGAGCTGAAGATTATGCCGATGGGGTGTATGAAGTGGATGTTTCATCGCGGCATTCCATTTGCTATCAATGGGGTATTTGACCGTTCGGCCTCTATCTGTGGTCAGTACGCTTCTGCAGCCCATGTGGGTATGCACGGCCACACCGACCTGCTATTCGTCTTCTTTCAACCCTATGCCATGAAGATGATTACGGGCATTCCATCCGAACACTTCAATGAGTCCAGCGTAGGCATGGATGAATTGGAGATGCCGGAGTTCCATGAACTGAAGCAACAGGTGCTCGAAGCTGCCGACAATCAGACAGCTATCCGCTGCATAGAGCAGTTTATCCTTCATCAGTTACATCGCAGGGACGATGTAACCTATCTTAAGCAATTCATCACTCTTGTCCAGGCGGTGGAGCTTCATCCGGACCTCTCACTTTCCGGCTTGGCCGACTCTGCCTGTCTGAGTGAGCGGCAGTTACGCCGAGTCTTCTCTGAATATATCGGCCTGTCACCTAAGCAGATGTTGCGTATTCGCCGTTGTCTTGCCGCTTCCAGAATGATGCAGCAGGTGGAGGTGACAGATTTCGCAGACATCATCTATCAGTTGGGCTTCACTGACCATTCCCACCTCTACAAGGAGTTCAAGCTCTTTGCCGGCCTTTCGCCCACTGACTACCTCGGCCATCTGCAGCAGATCAGGAGTGAGCACTTGCTTGCCGGCTATCGCGCCTATCACGGATGAGTTTTCCCATTTCAGGGGATGGAGTGCATCATGTCCGTTTTTTACACCGCTCATTTTTCGTAAAGCCTTACCTTTGTCGTTGAAATGTCCCATGCGGCATAAATAATAAAATGTCCCATGCGACTATATATAGGTATATTAATATAATAAGGTATAGCACATTTATGACGACATTGATTCTTATATTGTCATTATTGGTTATGTGGCTCGTGGCACCATGATTCTTCGTCCCCAGACAACGAGGAGAGCGAAGCTGACGCGCGTGGTGATGAGCAGCAGGGCAGAGATGCCTGTAGCGGCAAATACGATGGTGTCTTCCAGCAGGGAGTGGTTCATGATAAGATGGTAATTCACGTCGTTGGCCTCCTCTCTGGTCACTAGGCCTTTTTCTTCCAACTCTAGCATCACGGCTGAACCGTAGCTTATTCCCAGTACATTGCCCACAAGCCACATGTAGGACGCATGACGTGGCAAGCCAAAGAGCTTCATCAAGGGTGAGAGCAGACGAGACAAGGGGGTTAGCAGGCCATAGGCCTCAAGCAGACGCTGTATGACCATCAACGTGAAGATGATGAGTGCCACCATGACCGACATCTTCAGTTGTGACACGACCCATGTCTTCATCACCTCAGTGAAGCTGCTGTCTGCCGCTGCACCTAGGTAGATGTAGGACCCTAGAGACTCAGGTAGCAAGGCATTGAGCATCAAGGCGCAGACCAGGGCCATAATGATGCGTAGGATGCCCATTGTCCAAAATGATGAGCCTGTCTTTCTGTTGACGGCGCATTCCATGGGCAGGGCGTGGCAGAGTGCTATCATCAAGGCCAGTATGGAGGCCTGCTTCATGGTCAGTGGGATAGACATCATCACGGCTACACCTGCATAGGTACCGGCAGCGGCAGCCGAGATAAAGGCTACTGCCGACTCTCCAGGCAGGCCGAAGTGGATGAACAACGGATTGATCCAGCCTGCAATCCATGTCAGCAGGCCGAAGTGCTGCATGAGCGTTACAGCCAGTGATATGGGTATCATCAGCTTAAGGAGCCATGTGGTGCTCTTCCATGAGGCAGGCAGTGCCTTGTGAATACAGCCTCTGAGCTTTCTCATTTCATTCATAACGCCGGCAAAGATGAGAATAATATTCGAGAAATAGTATGATATCGGGCTGAAATGTGCGAAATTTGTTCAATTTGAATATTTATAAGTGGAGGTGAACTGTGGGCTATTTGAAATAATTTGTTTATCTTTGTCCGAAAATTAATAAACCGATATGAATTATCCGATGGAAGATACTAGAAGTCAGGGCGGAACGTTCGTCATTGAGGGGGGACACTGCCTGCAAGGAACCATTATCCCTCAGGGGGCTAAGAATGAAGCATTGCAGATACTTTGTGCTACGTTGCTTACCAAGGAGCAGGTGACTGTTTATAATCTGCCTGATATTGACGATGTCAACAACCTGATAGCCATCCTGCAGCAGATGGGGGTGGAGGTGAACCGTCAGCCGGATGGAGGCTGGAGCTTCCGTGCGCAGTCGCTGGATGAGGAGTTTCTCAGCTCACCCCAATACATCGCGCGCAGTGCCTCGCTGCGGGGGAGCATCATGCTGGCTGGACCACTGCTGGCTCGTACAGGCAAAGCGTTGGTGCCTCGTCCCGGAGGCGACCGCATCGGACGCCGTCGGCTCGATACCCACTTCCAGGGTTTTCTTGACCTAGGGGCCTCACTCCACTACGATACGCAGGCCAATCTCTCCATCCTCAAGGCTGACTGCTTACAGGGATGCTACATGCTACTTGATGAGGCTTCAGTGACCGGTACGGCCAATATTCTGATGGCTGCTGTGCTGGCCCACGGACGTACCATCATCTACAACGCTGCCTGTGAGCCTTATGTGCAGCAGCTCTGTCGCCTGTTGGTGCAGATGGGGGCATGCATCAGGGGCATTGGGTCCAACCTACTGACTGTAGATGGAGTCGATCAACTGCATGGTGCCACGCATACACTCCAACCGGACATGATTGAGGTGGGTAGTTTCATCGGGATGGCGGCTATCACCCGCAGCGAACTGACTATCAAGGGTACTTCAGCTGCCGATTTGGGTATCATCCCTAACCAATTCCGTCGCTTGGGCATACGCATCGAGCAGCGAGGTGAGGACCTCTACATCCCTGCGCACGACCATTATGAGATAGACACTTTCATGGACGGCTCCATCTTGACGTTGGCCGATGCCCCCTGGCCTGGGCTTACACCCGATCTGCTGAGCGTGATGCTCGTGGTGGCTACACAGGCCAAGGGTACGGTACTCATTCACCAGAAGATGTTCGAGAGCCGCCTCTTCTTTGTCGATCGGCTCATTGAGATGGGAGCACAGATTATCCTTTGCGATCCACACAGGGCGGTGGTGGTAGGCAACGACCACCAGAAGCCGCTTCATGCCGGGCGCATGGCTTCGCCCGACATCCGTGCCGGCATAGCCATGCTGATAGCCGCCATGAGTGCCGAGGGCGTGAGTGAAATCAGCAATATCCAGCAGATAGACCGCGGTTACCAACACATCGAGCAACGCCTCAATGCACTGGGGGCGAAGATTCAGCGTCGATGATTCTAGAAAATGACAACGCAGCTTTATACAATAGATAGAATAGTAATGAAACATCAGATACCCAATACATTTGGCATACAGGTCTATGCCAACCAGTGGCTCAGCTACCATTCGGTGGAGGAGTTGCAATTATTCATCTCCGAGGGGCAACTCAAGGCTCCATGGCTTCACATCGGAGCAGGAAGTAACTTGCTCTTCACCAAGGATTACGAGGGCACAGTGCTCCACTCAGAGATTCGCTACATTCATCGGAAGGAGGAAGACGACCGGCAGGTGATGCTTGCTGTTGGAGCAGGTGTATGTTGGGACGAACTGGTGGAGTACGCTGTGAATCACGGCTGGCAGGGGATTGAGAACCTCTCGCTGATACCCGGTGAGGTAGGCAGTGCAGCGGTGCAAAATATAGGTGCCTATGGAGCAGAGGTGGCTGATGTCATCTATTCGGTGCATGGGGTGGATCTATATACAGGCCAGGTGCAAAGCTGGAGTCGGGAGGAGTGCAACTATAGCTACCGTCACTCTCTCTTCAAGCAGCCTGGGATGAAGCACTTCGCACTGACCGAGGTGGTCATCCGTCTCTCCAAGAGCGGCATCCCTAATCTGAGCTATCGTGGACTGGCTGAGCAACTGGCTCGTAGCAGCTCACCCTGTACGCTTCTGACCGTGCGTCAAGCCGTAATTGACCTACGTCGCTCCAAGTTGCCCGACCCCGCCGAACTAGGCAATGCAGGCAGCTTCTTTACCAACCCCTTTGTCCCGTCCGCTCAGGCTGAGGCGCTGAAGCTGCGCTATCCTCTGCTACCGGTCTATCCCACAGCTGATGGACGTGTGAAGCTCTCAGCCGGTTGGCTCATCGAGCAATGTGGATGGAAGGAGCGGAGCATGGGGGATGCGGCAGTCTATGAGAAGCAGGCCCTGGTGCTCATCAACCGTGGACATGCAACAGGAGCGGACATCTACCACCTTTCGGAAGAGATTATCCGCTCCGTTGAAGAGAGATATGGTGTCCACCTCGTGCGTGAGGTGAACGTCTTCTAATCATTTACTTTGTCTTGGGCTGTGCTTCTTACCCTTGGCAGCTCTTCTTCTTGGCTACCACCGCATCAATGACCGCCACGGCGGTGAGGTTGACGATGTCGCGAACCGAACTCTCAAAGTCGGTGAAGTGAATTGGCTTGTTCAGACCCATCTGGATAGGACCGATAATCTCAGCGTCCGTGTTCATGGTCTGCAGCAGCTGATAGGCGGCATTGGCTGAGCTCAGGTTGGGGAAAATCAGGGTGTTGACATCCTTACCTTTCAGGCGGGTGAAGGGGTACTTCTTGTCTCGCAACTCGCGATTCATGGCAAAGTTGACCTGCATCTCGCCGTCAATGGCCAGTTCGGGGTAGTGGCTCTGCATGTAATCCACTGCTTCATGTACCTTCTGTGGGCTACCCTCTGGGTCTGCGCCGAAGTTGCTGTAGCTCAGCATGGCCATCACAGGGGTGTGGTTGAAGAAGCGCACAGTCTCTTCGGTAAGGCGGGCTACGTCAATCAGCGTCTCTGTGTCCGGATGGCGGTTGATGAGCGTATCAGCCAGAAAGAAGGTGCCCTTCTTGGAGTTGAGGATGTGCATGGTGCCGAAGTGCTGGTAGCAGGGACGGATGCCGATAACCTCTTTGGCTACCTTGATGGTGTTGCTGTACTTGGTGTAAAGGCCGGTGATGAAGGCATCTGCTTCGCCTGTCTCTACCATCATCATGCCGAAGTAGTTGCGCTCAAACATCTTGTCATTGGCCTCTTCATAGGTCACCCCTTCGCGGGCACGCTTCTCAGCCATGATACGGGCGTAGCGCTCGCGGCGGGGAGCCTCGTTGGGGTGGCGCAGGTTGACAATCTCGATGCCTTCCAGGCTCAGTTCCAGTTCGGCGGCCAGCTTGGTGATGGCTTCATCATTGCCCAGGAGGATGGGGTAACAGATGCCTTCAGCGCGGGCTTCAACAGCAGCCTTCAGCATGTTGGGGTGAATGCCCTCAGCAAAGACCACACGTTGCGGATTGCGCCGGGCTGTATCGCGCAGCTGGCGTGTCAGCTTGCTCTCCTGGCCCATCAACTCCTTGAGGTGCTGGCGGTAAGCCTCCCAGTCGGTGATAGGCTTGCGGGCCACACCACTCTCCATGGCAGCACGGGCCACGGCCATCGACACCTCGGTGATGAGGCGTGGATCTACCGGCTTGGGAATGAAATAGTCAGGACCGAAGGTGAAGTTGTTGACGTGATAGACCTCGTTGACGATGTCGGGTACGGGTTGCTTGGCCAAGTCGGCGATGGCCTGTACGGCAGCCAGCTTCATCTCTTCGTTGATAGCGGTAGCTGCTACGTCGAGGGCACCGCGGAAGATGTAGGGGAAGCCGATGACGTTGTTGATCTGATTGGGATAGTCACTCCGGCCCGTTGACATCAATACATCGGGGCGTGCAGCCATGGCATCTTCGTACGAGATTTCGGGTACAGGATTGGCCAGGGCAAAGACGATGGGATGGTCGGCCATGCTGCGGATCATATCCTGTGTCAGCACGTTGCCTTTCGAGAGACCGAGGAAGACATCAGCTCCCTTGACGGCCTCTTCCAGTGTGTAGACATTACGGCGCTCGGTGGCAAAGTAGCGCTTCATCTCGTTGAGCCCTTCGCGGTCGCTGGTGATGACGCCCTTCGAGTCGAGCATCAGGATATTCTCATGGGTAGCACCCAGGGCTTCGTAGAGCTTCGTACATGAGATGGCCGCTGCACCGGCACCATTGACCACAATCTTAACCTCTTCAATCTTCTTGCCGGCCACCTGTAGTGCATTGAGCAGTCCGGCGCTGGAGATGATGGCTGTGCCGTGCTGGTCGTCGTGCATCACGGGGATATCGAGTTCGGCCTTCAGCCTGCGCTCAATCTCAAAACATTCAGGAGCCTTAATATCTTCCAGGTTGATGCCGCCAAAGGTAGGGGCGATGGCCTTCACGGCCTCAATGAATTTATCGGGATCTTTCTCGTTCACTTCAATGTCAAACACGTCGATGCCGCCGTAAATCTTAAACAGCAGGCCCTTGCCTTCCATCACCGGTTTGCCGGCCATAGCACCGATGTCACCCAGTCCCAGTACAGCGGTTCCATTCGAGATGACGGCCACCAGATTACCCTTTGCCGTGTATTTGTATGCATCCTGCGGGTTCTTCTCTATCTCCAGACAGGGCTCGGCCACGCCGGGCGAGTAGGCTAGCGAGAGGTCGGTCTGCGTACTGTAGGGCTTGGTGGGCACTACTTCAATCTTACCGGGTTTGCCCTGTGCGTGATAGAGCAAAGCGGCTTCTTTTGTAATCTTTACCATATGCTTCGATTTTAAGTTTGTACGTTAAATCGCCGCAAAATTAGAGAAAAAAGTGCGAATAGAGTGGAAAAATTCATCCTTTTGTTGCACAATTAGCAATTTTGCCCCTTCTTAAGTCAATTATTCTACGTTATTTATCTCAGGTCAAGGTCTAAGTTATCCTTTGTCCTGGTTCAAGGGGTAGCTGAACTTGACTGTCTGGGTCTTCAAATCGACCTCATAGCTGCCGCCAAAGTAGGCCAGTGTGAGCTGATTGATCTTGTGGCGCAGGTTGCGGCGTTGGTTCTGTTCTTCGGCACGGGCCAGGGGGGAGCCTTTGACGGTGGCATGCAGTGTGTTGCCCTCTACATAGACAGTCAGTGTCACCTCACCTGTGGCCAGTATGCCTACCTCCACACCGCAGAGGGTGCTCTCAAAGAGTTGCTGCATGCGCATGGGGTCTGTATGGACAGGGCAGGTGACGGGTGGCAGGGAGTGGTGCAATGTGAGGGCCGGATGGAGGTAAGATACCTTGCATACACTTTGCTGTAACAGCTCTATCAGGTCGCAGTCAGCCATCTGCCACTTGGTCATTCCGGCTTCCAGTCGCGACAGGTCGAGTACACTGTTTACCTGATACATGAGCAGCGTGGTATTGCGCTTGATGATGCCAGCATACTCTTTGCGCTCCTCTTCGCTCAGCTCCTCCTCGCTTGACATAATCTGCGAGAAGCCTACCACGCTGTTGAGCGGCACACGGATGGCATGGCTCATGGCTCCCAGAAAGTCGCGTTTGGCATCGTTGGCCTGTTTAGCTTGGAGCATGGCTTCCCGGGCTCTCTTACGGTTCTTCTGCAGCCGGCGTTTGATGTGGTAGATGTAGATGACGGAGGGTACAGCTACAGCTGCGATGAGCAGTACGGCGACTAGTATGATGCGTAGCACACGTTGTCCCAGCCGCTCCTTCTCCAGCTTGAGGCGGTCCATCTTATACATGCTGCGGTATTCGTCCAGCTGCATGTCGGTGATGACTTTGGTGAGCGAGTCGCGTTTGGCTTCAGCCTGTTCATAGAGGTGATGTGCCTCCTTGTAATTCCCCAGGTTGTAGTAGATGTCGCCCCGCTGCTCCATGCAGTAGATGTAGTCTTTGCCTCGGTTACGGAACTCCTTGATGCGCTTGAGGGCACTGTCATTGAGGGCGAGGGCTTCATCATACGCTTTGCGAGCCATGTAGTAGGAAGTGAGCGCTTGCGTGTAGATGATGTAGTAGGGCTGATAGTTTACCTTCTTCTGGTATAGCTGGAATTGGGAGATATGTTCATCCGCTTGATCCAGCTCGTTGCAGTGTACGTGCATGCTGATGCTGTAGCACTCCAGCAACATGAAGTAGTCGTTGAGCGCCTTGGCCATGGAGGGTATCTGGCTCACCATCTGATTGAGCTCTTGCCTGAGTTCGGTGAGGTAGGGCTTCATGTCGGCATAGCGGTTGACCGCATTCAGGTAGGTCAGTGTCAGCTTGAGCACTGAAATCTTGTTGGCCATGGGGGGATTCTGGCTGAACAGGTCGTGGGCATTCTTCAAGGCCTCTTCCGTCTCTTTCCATTGCTGGGTACTGTAGTAAGCAATGGCTAGACAACTGTAGGCGATAAGTTGTCCTGTGACGGCTTGTTGCTCTTTGGCTTCAGACACCATCTGCCGTGCTTCATCTTTGGCATACTCGTAGGAGTGTGCATAGATGTAGGTCTGTATGAGGGTGTATTTCATCTGGAAGTACATGCCCCAGTATTGGCAGCGGTGTGCTATGGGCAGGGCGTACGAGGTCCAGTAACGTATGCTGTCGATGTCGCGTTCGCTTTGGGCAAAGAGATGATTGACGAGGAAGGCTACACTATAGGCGATCAAGCTGTCGTTGTTAGCTTCCTGTGCTTCGTGGAGCAACTGGCGGGTATCGTCGATGCCCTCTTTGCTCATCTGTGTGGAGCGTACCACCTTGCGCAACAATTCCAACCGCTCCTTACCTGGAGGCAGGGCGTTGGCTTCGGAACGTAGCTTCTCCACAACGGATGGGCTTGGCAGACTCCATGCTGTGGAGGAGGTGAGAAGCAGCAGTAGGGTAAACAGCAGCGTTGTCAGCAGTTGGTTCCTTCTGAAAGGATTTCTCATACGGTCACCTCCTTTCTGTGTAGCGGGTGGGTGAAGCAGAAGCGGGCTCCATCGTGGTAGGAGGAGTCAATCCAGATCTTACCGCCCATCTCCTGGATGATGAGCTGGCAGATGGATAGTCCAAGTCCGGTGCCTTGAGCTTGCTCGTTGAGCTTCTCAAAGCGGTTGAACACTTTGTCGTGTTGGTCGGCAGCGATGCCGCAGCCGGTGTCGGTCACGGCAAAGAGGGCCTCCTCACCATGCTGCTCCAGCGAGAGGGTGATGGAACCTTCGGAGGTAAATTTGGTGGCGTTGATGAGCAGGTTGATGAGTACCTGCTGCAGACGGGCCGCATCGGTAGTCAGCACCAAGGCCGTGAGTGGCGTGCTGAATTGTACCAGAGCCAAGGTCTGCTTGATACGCTCCACGGTCTCCACGACCTTGCGGCAGAGGGTCACGGCCTCGGCTGGGCCGTAGGTGAAGTGCATGCTTCCCCTTTCCAGATTGGAGAGATCCACCACGTCGTCAATCAACTTGATGAGCAAGTCGGAGTTCTGTTGGATAATCTCGTTGCATTGTTGGCGCATCTCGGCATCTACACTGCTCTCCGTCAGGATGGAAGAGAAGCCGGAGAGGGCGTTGAGTGGGGTACGGATTTCGTGACTCATGTTGGAGAGGAAGAGGTTCTTCCGGCGGATGGACTGCTCGGCATCCTGGCATGCTTGCATCAGCTCCTTCTCCGACTGCTTGAGGTGGCGGTTCGTGCGGAGCAGGTGATAGATGCTGACCACAACAGAGGCGAGCAGGAGTGTCCACCCGAGAATCTGGTAGAAGAGCAGGCGGTTCTGCTGTCGTTCGTTGTGGAACTTCAGTTCGTTGACCTCGTGGAGCGTGCGTTGCAGGTTGATCTGGGCAATGTAGCTCTGTGGGCTGGTGACGTCAGCACGTTCCTTCTCCTCCCGATAGCGGTCGCATGCATCGCGATCGCTATCAAAAGGTGTGGTCGATTGAAATAGTGCTGGCCACAGGAAAAGGAGGAAAAGGAGAACCCTTCGCATAGTGTTTCAGTCTCTGTATGATAATGCTCTTAGATGGTTGGCTGTTGTGTCGTGTGGATTGGGCCGTTAACCCAGAGCCTGCTCGATGTCGGCAATGATGTCGGCAGCGTTCTCAATACCTACGGAGAAGCGGATCAGGTCGGGGCGTACACCTGCGGCCATCAGCTGCTCATCGGTAAGCTGGCGGTGGGTATGGCTGGCGGGATGGAGTACGCAGGTGCGGGCATCAGCCACGTGGGTCACGATGGCAGCCAGCTTCAGCGAGTCCATGAACTTGATGGCCACATCGCGTCCGCCCTTCAGGCCGAAGGTCACTACGCCACACGAGCCGTTGGGCATGTATTTTTCGGCCAGTGCATGATACTTGTCACCAGGGAGTCCACTGTAATTCACCCAGGCCACTTTGTCATTGCTTGACAAGTATTCGGCCACGGCCTGTGCATTCTTGCAATGTTGGGGCATGCGTAGGTGGAGGGTCTCCAGACCGAGGTTGAGGAGGAAGGCGTTCTGTGGGCTCTGGATGCTGCCCAAGTCGCGCATCAGCTGGGCGGTGGCCTTGGTCATGTAGGCCATCTTGCCAAACGCTTGTGTGTAGGTCAGTCCGTGGTATGACTCATCGGGTTGGCAGAGACCGGGGAACTTGTCGGCATACTGTTCCCAGGGGAAGTTGCCACTATCCACCACGGCACCGCCCACGCTGGTGGCATGGCCATCCATATACTTGGTGGTGGAGTGGGTCACGATGTCGGCACCCCACTCGAAGGGGCGGCAGTTGATGGGAGTAGGGAAGGTGTTATCTACAATCAGGGGTACGCCCTGGCTGTGGGCAATGCGGGCAAACTTCTCGATGTCAAGAACTTCCAGTGTAGGGTTGGAGATTGTCTCTCCGAAGAGGCACTTGGTGTTGGGGCGGAAGGCGGCGATAATCTCCTCTTCCGAGGCATCGGGGTTGACGAAGGTCACCTCGATACCCAGCTTCTTCATGGTCACGCCAAAGAGATTATAGGTACCTCCGTAGATGCAGGAGGAGCTGACGAAGTGGTCGCCAGCTTGACAGATGTTGAATACGGCATAGAAGTTGGCTGCCTGCCCGCTACTGGTCAGCATGGCCCCAACGCCCCCTTCGAGGGCGGCAATCTTGGCGGCCACGGCATCGTTGGTGGGATTTTGCAGGCGGGTATAGAAGTAGCCGTTATCCTCCAGATCAAAGAGGCGGGCCATCTGTTCGCTGGTCTCGTATTTGAAGGTTGTGCTTTGATAGATGGGAAGTACACGCGGTTCGCCCTTCTTGGGGCTCCATCCGGCTTGTACACAGAGCGTTTCGGGGTTAAGTTTTTTCATTTTCTTTCTAATATACTATTATGTATTACTAATATGGTCATTATGTCTTGTCTCTTCTAGAGGGGAAGAGGCTCCATCGCTTGCAGAGACTTGGGGGGGGGGTAATTGCCTGCGGCCTTTTCCTGTGAGGGATGTTGCACCTTGCTGAAGATGACGGAGATGATGCGATGCTCAAAGTCGGTGGCGTAACTGCCGCCGAAGTATTCCAGGGTCAGGCGGTTGATCTGGTGTCTGAGGAGGCTCTCCTGGTTCTCCCGGTTGCGGTCGGCCAGCGGACTTCCTTCGACGACGAGTTCGAGCTCTTCCCCGGCAATGCGCATCTCCACGATGACCGTCTCAGGTACCGGATGTGGCGTCGTGACGGTACCTGCTAGCATGCTGACAAAGACCTGCATCATTCGTCCGGTATCAGTATGGATGGGCCATTGTTCCTGACTGAGCTGGAGGTCAACCTTGATCTGCGGTTGGCTCATCCTGACACTTCCTGTAGCATCGCTCATGAGCTGGAAGAGGTCGTAGTCGGCCATCTGCCACTTGGTCATGCCGGCTTCCAGACGCGAGAGGTCGAGCACGCTGTTGACGAGAAACATCAGTTGCTCGGTGTTATAGCGTACTATCTCGCCATACTCGTTGCGCTCTTCGTCGGTGAGGGTGGAGTCCGTGGAGAGCAATTGGGAGAAGCCCACTACGCTATGAAGCGGTACGCGGATGGCATGACTCATCGTAGAGAGGAAGCGGCGTTTCTGTTCGTTGGCCTCCTGAGTGGTCTTGGCTGCTTGGCTGGTGGCCTGTGTGGAGAGTTGGAGCTGCCTGTTGTAGTGGTAATTGCGTCGCCAGAGGAAAATCATTACTCCAATGACGAGAAATACACTACCTATGATGGCCCATTGTACCCGTTGACGCATCTTTGCCGCCTCAAGTGCCAGGTGGTCCATGGCGTACATCTCCTTAATCTCATCCATTTGGCGGTCGGCTATGACGCGGTTGATGGAGTCACGCAGGGCCTTGCTGCGCTGGTAGAGGGGGAGGGCCTGGTCGTAGTCGCCCATCGTATAGTAGAGGTCGGCCTGTCGCTCCAGATGGAATATGAGGTCATCGGCCTGAAGTCCATTGCTTACGATGACCGCCTGTACCGAGTCACCGTAGGCTACGGCCTTGTCGAATTGCTTCAGGGCCGTGTAGTAGTCGCACAACGCCTCAAAGTAGAACTTGTCGTAGGTCTTCAAGTTCATGATGTTGCGCCATTTCTGGGCTTGAGGGATATACTGGCTGGCTTGCTGTGTCTGTCCCAGCTTGGAGTAGCTGGTGATGGCATAGGTGGTGAGTAAGAAGTAGGAACCGCTGAGGGCTGACTCCAGATAGGGGTTGGCATGAAGGAATTGGTCAATCAGCTCATGGCCTTCATCCAGGAAGGGCAGTATATCCTTGCTGCGGTTGTTGACGTAGAGGTAGTCAATACATTGGAAGAGGATGTTGAACTTCAGGGTGGGGTAGATGTCTTTACTGAAGAGGCCGTGGGCCTTCTGGAGCATCTCCCAGCACTCTTTCCAGCGCTTGCTGCCTTGATAGGCCATGCCCATGCAGAGGTAGGCGTTGGCCAGTCCGTCGTAGTTGCTGATTTCCTCCGCCTCTGCAGCCATACTTTTGGCTTCCTCCAAGGCAAACTCAAAGCGGCTGTTGAAGATGTAGGCACAGGTCAGCGCCTTCTTCATCTCGAAGTAGAACTTCCAGATACCCAGTTTCTTGGATAGTGGTATGCCGATGGAGGCCCAGTGGCGGATACTGTCCAGACCTGTGGCGTTGTCGCTGAAGGAGTAGTGGTTGCCGATGGCGTGGGCGGCGGCAGTGCAGACCAAGGTATCGTTGTGCTGTTGCATCGCCTCCGTATAGAGCTGTCGCGCGTAATTGATGCCTTCGGGTGTCAACTGGGTGACACGCACCAGCCTGGCGAGTTGATTGAGTCTTTCCGTACCCCGTGGCAGGGACTCCACGATACGGTGGAGGCTATCCACTTCGCTTTGCTCCTGGGCGTGAAGTGCGTGGAGGGGGCAGAGACCGATGAGCACCAGAAGAGTGCAGAGCAGGTGCTTCATTGGGCAGCCTCCTTTCCGTGGACAGCTGCCTGTGGCAGTGGGTGAGTGAAGCAGAAGCGGGTACCCGTGTTGTAGGTGGGGTCAATCCATATCTTGCCGCCGAAGCGCTCGATGATGAGTCGGCAGATGCTCAGGCCCAGGCCGGTGCCTTGAGCGTTCTCGTTGAGCTTTTCGAAGCGGTTGAATACCTTCTCGCGCTGGTCGGGGGCAATGCCGCAGCCTGTGTCGGTCACGCTGAAGAGGGCCATCTCCCCGTCGAGGGTCAGCGAGAGGGTGATGCTGCCCTCGGTAGTGAACTTGGTGGCATTGATGAGCAGGTTGATGAGCAGTTGCTGCAAGCGAGCCTCGTCGGTGTAGAGATTGAGCTTCTGTAGCGAGCTCTCGAAGCGTACTTCGGCAGCGGTCTGCTTGATGCGCTCCACGGTATCGACCACCTTGCGGCAGAGCGATACCACCTCCTGCAGGGCGAAACGGAATTGCATGTTGCCCTTCTCCAAGTTGGAGAGATCTACTACGTCGTCTATTAGCTTGACGAGCAGGTCGGAGTTCTGCTGGATGATATCGTTGCATTGCTGTCGGGTCTCGGCATCAATGTTGCTGTCCGTCAGGATGGAGGAGAAGCCCGAGAGTGCATTGAGTGGGGTGCGTATCTCGTGGCTCATGTTAGAGAGGAAGAGGTTCTTGGTGAAGATGGAGCGTTCGGCCTCCTTCTGTGCCTGCTCCAGCTTTGCCTTGGCCACTTTGAGGTGGCGGTTTTTACGGCTCAGATTGTAGGAACCTACAGCAATGAGCAACAAGGTGAAGAGGCTGCCCAGGGAGAGGTAGAGCAAGAGGTCAGCCCGCTGTTGCTGCGTCTTGAGCGTAAGTTCGCTTACCTGATAGCGTGCCCGCTGCAGGTTGACCCGTGCTACGTAGCTCTGCGCACTGATGGAGTCGCGCACGAGGTTCTCGCGGCGATAGTGGTCGCAGGCAGAGCGGCTCTCCTCGGCGTAAGAAGTGCACAAGGGGAGCAGCAGTAGCGTCAAGAGCATATAGCGTAACTGTTTCATTCTTCTTTTCCCTACAGGCATCAATCAACCTGTTTCAGACTGCGAAAATAGTGGAAATAGGTTGAACCACAAAACAAATAGCTGTTTTTTATCATTTTTGGGATAAATAAGGTTTGCAAAGTATGTCTCCGTTCAACAATTTGCAACATCCTTTACAGGGTTAGCAACAGAATAGGTTTCATAATAGTTGTTAAATATCAAGTCGATATAGAACGATATATTTCTTATTTTCTATATCTTTGTGATACTAAAATGATATTACTATAAACTTATTATAAACGTTAATCACTAATCATTAAACACTAGATTACAATGGAGACAAAAGAAAGAGAGTATGCGGGCTTCTTGATGAATGGCTTTGCGATGTTGTTTATTCACTTGGTGCTTTTTACGGCACTGATTGTTTTTGGATTTTGGCTGATGGAGGTGTGGAGCATTGTGCTTTCTGCGCTGCTCTCGGTGTTGTGGTTCATCTGGATGGCGGGTTATATCCAGCTGGAGCCCAATGAAGCGCGGGTCATGGTCTTCTTCGGCAAGTACAAGGGTACCTTCCGCCGCACGGGATTCTTCTGGCTCAATCCCTTCATGGACAAGAAGAAGCTGTCGCTCCGTGCGCGTAACCTCGACGTGGAGCCTATCAAGGTGAACGACAAAATCGGTAACCCCATCCTGATCGGCCTCGTGCTGGTGTGGAAGTTGAAGGACACCTACAAGGCGATGTTTGAGATTGACGCACAGACCATGGCGGCTCAGCCTGTGAGCGTGGGAAATGGCTCGAATGCACAGGTCTCAATTGGTAATGCCGTAGCCAACCGCATGAACGCCTTCGAGAACTTCGTGAAGATACAGAGTGATGCGGCCCTCCGTCAGGTGGCCGGACAGTATGCCTACGATGACAATGAGGCTGACCTGAAGGAACTCACCCTCCGCTCGGGTGGCGAGGAAATCAACGAACAGCTGGAGCAGAAGCTCAACGAACGCTTGGCCATGGCTGGCATGGAGGTGGTCGAGGCGCGCATCAACTACCTGGCTTATGCTCCCGAGATTGCAGCCGTGATGCTTCGCCGTCAGCAGGCCTCGGCCATCATCACTGCCCGCGAGAAGATTGTGGAGGGAGCGGTGTCGATGGTCAAGATGGCGCTCTGCAAGCTCTCGGAAGAACAGATTGTGGAGCTTGATGAGGAGAAGAAGGCGGCCATGGTGAGCAACCTGCTCGTGGTGCTCTGCGCCGATGAGTCAGCACAGCCCGTGGTCAATACCGGCACGCTGAATCATTGATTTTTAGCTACGAGTGATCGTGTTGAGTTATGAGTTGTAACCACAGATTTTCACAGATTGGTACGGATGAACGCAGGTTGATAGGGAGACGGTTGCTATCCTTACCCTATATATGATATATTCCGTGAAAATCTGGCTTCATCTGTGATAATCTGTGGTTGCAAATCATTCATAAGATTAACCATTTCAAATATGAGAAGACGTTTTGAATTTAAATATTTCCTGCTGACTGTACTCACCTTGGCATGGCCCTTGGGCCTCCTGGCGCAGGAGCGTAAGGTGGAGGTTGTGACTGATACGTTCCGCTTGCCGGCCACCTTTGTGGCTCCATCCCACAGTGTGCAGAAGGTACCCTGTGTGGTGCTCATCCATGGCTCGGGCCCTAACGACCGCGATGAGACCGTGGGGCCCAACAAGCTCTTCCGCGACTTGGCCGACTCGCTGGCAGTTCGCGGCATTGCCTCTCTGCGCTACGAGAAGCGTACACGCCTCTATGGTGCGGCTTCCCTGCCCGCAGGACGGGAGATGGATTACGATGTAGAGGTGGTGGAGGATGCGCTCTCTGCACTCCGGCTGGCAGCTGAGCAACCTGAGGTGGATGGTGAGCGTCTCTTTGTGGTGGGGCACAGTCTGGGTGCCATGCTTGCTCCGCGTATAGCTGAACGTGCGCCTCAAGTGGCTGGCGTGGTGATGCTGGCCGCTCCGGCCCGCAAGCTCACTGACCTGCTCATCGGGCAGAGCATCTTCCTCCGCAACCTCTACGAGAAGATGCCCGGAGTGCCCCAGACCGCGCTTCAGCAACTCGACGAACTACAGGAGAAGGCACGCAATGCGCAGCGCCTCGGTACGGCGGAGTATGATGAGGCCCTCGGACTGCCTGCCGGACTCACCCCCTCCTATCTGAAGATGGACCAACAATATGACCCCGTGAAGACGGCCTTTGCCCTGAAGCAACCCCTGATGCTCGTGCAGGGCGAGCGCGACTACCAGGTGACGATGGTGGATTATGCTCTGTGGTGCACGGGACTGATGATGCGTGCAGGGGTGGCTTATTGCTGTTATCCCAAGCTCAACCACCTGATGCGCGAAGGTGAAGGACCAGCTTCCCCCATGGAGTATGCTACTCCCAAGCCCCTGCCCCAACAGTTGGTCACCGACCTGGTGCGCTTCATTAAACCCTAAACGTCATGACTGAGAAGAAAGAGACCGGGACTAAGAGCTTCGTGCTTCGCGTAGATGCCGAGACGATGGCCGCTGTGGAGAAATGGGCTGCGGACGAATTTCGCAGCACCAATGGCCAGCTGCAATGGATCATCAACGAAGCCCTCCGCAAGAGCGGACGCCTCAAGAAAAAAATCGCGGAGAAATAAAATTTATACTTCATACTTCATATTTGGTTATATCTTATTGATATACAGCGTGATATAGTGTGAAGTGTGGTGTGAAGTGTCATAAACTTAACTTCATGCTATATCGTGTTGTGTATCAGTTTGTTATGCCGAGATGTGAAGTGTGAAGTGTTGTTTGCGTGCGGGTCCAAATTGACGAAGAACCTGCGGACGTTGTTTTCATCGTGATGAAAATCTTTTCTCATGCGGTAGAAAATAGATTACCTACGTGATGAAAACAACCCAACGAAGGGATGCTGAGATCCGATTCAGCAGCTTTCAACTGTTGGGCCTCAGGGCGAAGGTGACGTGGTAGCTGCTTTGGGCGGTGTCCTCCAGTGTCAGGGTGATGCCTTGCATCATCAACAGCTGGCGTGAGAGGGAGAGTCCGATGCCCGAACCGCTCGACTTGGTGGTGAAGAAGGGGATGAAGATCTCGCGGCGCATCTCGGCGGGGATGGGAGTGCCGTTGTTGCTCACGTAGAGCACTTTCTCCTTGTCCCACGTCAGGGCTACAGCGGTGGCTCCGGCCTCTACGGCATTCTTCATCAGGTTGATAAATACCTGGCGGAGGAGGGTCTCATCGGCCTGAAGAGTGACTGAGGAGGGGATGGTGATGCGCCACTCCAGGGTGGGGTAGAGGGACTTGACCCTCTCTATGGCCTGTGCCAGATAGACCGTGTTGATGACAGGCTCCTGCAGCTGCGTCAGTGTGCGGTAGCTTGCCACGAAGTGGGCCAGTCCGCTGCTTGTCTCGTAGATGGCGCGGATGCCCTCCTCGTAGGGAGTGCCGACAATCTTGGGTGAGCGCAGGTAGGCCTGGCTGATGCTCTGGATAGGGGTGGTGGCATTCATGATCTCGTGGGTCAACACGCGCGTGAGCCGCTGCCACGACTCCACCTCATTTTGTGCCACCAGGCGGCTGATGTCCTGTCCCAGGTCATTGAGAGCCTGTTGCAAGGCCCGCTCCCCGGGGAGCAGGCCCGAGGTGGGCAGCGAGAAGGTGAACTCACGGTTGCGCATCGCCTCACGCATCAGGTGGGCCCGTGTCTTGAGCAGCTGCTGGTGGTGGTAGAAGAGGAGGGTGATGGTGATGACAAGCACCAGCAAGAAGAGCGTCAGCAGGGAGAGCAGGGTGGTCATGGCTACGGTGTGTTGGCGGGTTTACAATTTCTTTATCTTAGCATAGAGCGTCTGGCGGGTGATACCCAGCAGCTCAGCTGCCCGGCTGATGTTGCCGTGGCAGCGGTCCACCACCTTGCGCACATGGTCATTTTCCACCTTCTCCAGCGAGGTGACCTCCTTACCGCAGTCCACAGCATCCCTCAGCACGCGTATCAGTTCGTCGTTGTCCCACGGCTTGGTGATGAAATCTGCCGCCCCCGCCTTCAGCCCATTCACGGCCAGCTTCACGTCGGCGTAGGCCGTCATCAGCACAATCGGCGTGTCAGGGTGGCGGCGGTGGATAGCTTGCAGCCACATCATCCCCTCCTGTCCCGAGTTCATCCCGAGGGAGAAGTTCATGTCGAGCAGTACCACGTCGATGGTCTCCTGCTGCAGGGTGGAGAGCACCTCCTCAGGCGAGGAGAGCGTCAAGATGCGGTCGAATACCCCATCGAGGCAAATCTTCAGGGCCGTGAGGATGCCCTTGTTGTCATCGACCACGAGTATCGTGCGGTTGTCATTGTCAGCTGTTCCCATATCTACTTTGAATTGCAATCATTGGATTTCGGTGGCAAAAGTAGTCATTTTGTGTATGATTATTATACACTTTGGTGTATGATTATCATACAAAATGCTTCTGAGGGGGTTAAAATGCTTGGTGGGATGGCTGAGCGTGTGTATTTTTGTTGCCGGAAATAACTAAAAATGCAAAATATACATCTATGATTAAAGTAGAAAACTTGACGAAAGTCTTCCGGACGGAAGTGGTAGAGACCCGGGCACTCAATGGCCTGAGTCTGGAGGTGAACGATGGGGAGTTTGTGGCCATCATGGGACCGAGCGGATGCGGCAAATCCACGCTGCTCAGCATCCTCGGGCTGCTCGACAACCCTACCGAGGGCAACTACTGGCTCGACGGCGAGGAGGTGGGCCATCTGAAGGAGTCACAACGTACCGCCTTCCGCAAGGGGCGCATCGGCTTTGTCTTCCAGAGCTTCAACCTCATCGATGAGCTGACCGTAGAGGAGAATGTGGAGCTGCAGCTCAAGTACCTCGGCATCCCGGCCCGCGAGCGCAAGGAGCGCGTGCTCGAAATCCTGCGCAAGGTGGGACTGAGCCAACGGGCCAAGCACTATCCGCAGCAGATCAGTGGTGGTCAGCAGCAGCGCGTGGCCATAGCCCGTGCCGTGGTGGGGCGGCCCAAGCTCATTCTGGCCGACGAGCCTACCGGCAACCTTGACTCGAAGAACGGTCTGGAGGTGATGGAACTGCTCAGCCGCCTCCACGCCGAGGGCACCACCATCGTCATGGTGACTCACTCCAAGCACGATGCCACCTATGCCAGCCGCATCATCAACCTCTTCGACGGCCAGATTGTCGAGGAGGCAGTGTTGTGAGTGATTAGTGTTTAGTGATTAGTGATTAGTGTTGTGAGTGTTTAGTGATTAGTGGCATGAAAAGTTTTCTGAAATTTCTCTCTCGTAATAAGTTATACACCCTCATCGAGGCCTTTGGGCTCTCTGTGGCCCTGGGCTTCGTGATTCTCTTGCTCTGCTATGCCCGTTCGGAGTTTTCGGTGGGCAAGTATGACGCCATTCACCCACGTACCTATGCGGTGGGGCATGGCGATTTCATCGGCACCACCCTCGGGGTGAGCAAGACCTTCTTTCCCGATATCCCTGAAATCGAGCAGTGGACCCGCCTGCTCGACATAGAGAAGCAGACCGATATCCTCGTGGGCGAGGAATACTTCTCTATACCCTCTGTGGCGGTGGATACCAACTTCTTCCAGCTCTTCAGCTACCCCCTCGAAGGGTGTGACCGCCGCAAGGTGCTGGTGGCTGCCGATGAGGTGATCCTCTCCCGCTCGTTTGCCCGCAAGGCCTTCGGTGCGGAGAGCCCGTTGGGCAAGACCCTCCGTTATAAGGATGATGACTACCGTGTGGCAGGCCTGTTTGATGACCTCTCCTCCACCAGTATCTTCACCCCGATAGACCTGATGTTCAGCATCCAGGCCTTTGAAGAGGATTATCCCCCAATGGATCTGTGGGGCAATACCCAAGCCTTTGTGGTGCTCTCTCCGCAAGCCGACCCCAAGATGGTGGAAGAGAAGCTGCTCAACAGCTACGTGAAGACTATTGACGGCTATTCGCGCGAGAACGACAACTCCTTTATCTGGGGCTCTACGCTTACGTCTCTGGAGGAGCTCCACTTCTGTACCCTCTCGAAGTATGACCCCTATCGTGCCGAAGGGAGTCAGAAGCAGGTGCAGATTCTTCTTCTGGTGGCTCTGGTGCTGCTCATCTCAGCCATTTTCAACTACATCAACCTCAACGTAGCCCTCACGGGCAACCGGGCCAAGGAGATGACCACCCGTCGCGTGCTGGGTGAGAGCAACCGAGGCATCCTCTGCCGCTACATCGGGGAGTCTCTCCTTTTTACCTCGGTCTGCTTCGTGCTAGGGGCCTTCATTGCCTGGGCTGCCCGTCCGCTCTTTGAGCAGTGGCTCTCCACCACCATCCTCTTCACCGTGGATGGCTGGAGCCTGACAGTCATCCTCGGGTTGCTTCTGCTCATTGCTACTGTCTCCGCCCTGCTGCCCACCCTCTTCATCCTGCGCTTCAAGCCCATTGACGTGGTGAAGGGCACCTTCCGCTTCAAGAACAAGATGCTCTTTGGCCGCCTCTTCATCGTGGCGCAGAACGTGCTGAGCTGTGGGCTGCTGGCCATCGGACTTACCATGTGGCTGCAGGTACACCACCTGGCCACCCTCCCCTGTGGCTACCGTACCGATGGGCTGATAGCCGTGTATGGCTACCGCCTCCTGGGCGGGGATAACGATGCCCGCATCCAGCTGCAGAGGCGGTTGGAGCAGCTCCCCTGTGTGAAGAGCGTGGGACGAACCATGCAGATACCTCCCTTTACGGGACATAACGGTTGCCATGAGCCTGACGGCACGCAGTCGTGGCTCCGCTTCAGTCAGCTGGACAGCACCGCCTTCCGTCAGCTAGGCTTCCACATCGTGGAGCAATATGAGGAGGATGTGTATGGCAAAATCTGGATTGACAGCGAGACGCAGCGACGCTACGGAGTGAGTACCGACAAACGCTGGATAGGTGGAACAGAGAGCAATCCCGGCTACAGGGTATGCGGCATCGTCAACGACTACCGTAGCCGTGATGCCCTCTATACCCCGATAGATGACAGCCACAACGCCATCTTTATGCTGGGGCCTGACCGCAGATTCTTCAATCTGCTGGTAGAGGTGCAAGGCGATGACCGTCAAAGGGCCTTGCAGGAGGTGAAGCGCGTCTGCCGTGAGACCACGCTGGAGTACCTGGGTATGCCTATCGAACTAGCCTCCTATTATATAGACGACCGGCTGAAGGATATACTGAGTGGCACACGCAATACCATGACCCTGATGCTCAGCTTCATGCTCATCTCCATCCTCATCTCCGCCCTCGGGCTGCTGGCCATGTCCATCTACTACACGCAGCAGCGGCGCAAGGAGATGGCCATCCGCAAGGTGATGGGTGCCGCTTCGGGCAGTGCCGTATGGCAGCTCTCGCGCAACTTCCTCTGGCTCACCGTGGCCGCCGTCGTGATAGCCACGCCACTCAGCATCAAGGCGATGGACTACTACCTGCAGGAGTTCTACAACCGCATTGACTTCCCCTGGTGGGCCCTGCTGCTGGCCGCTGTGGCCTCACTGCTCATCAGCCTGCTCTCTGTCATTGGTCAGAGCTACCGTGTAGCCACCATGAATCCCTACGACAACATCCGCACGGAGTGAGGCTGACGGCGTTGTAACCGATTTGTATCAACTTTGAAATTTTGGTTTAACACCATTTCCCGTCCTTTGCACGGAGAAAAAAGGTTAGACTAAAATTTCAAAGTTTTTTTATGGAAACAGTTTATTTAGGACTGGTTGTCTTTTTATTCATTCTGGCAGTCTTTGACCTCTCCGTCGGGGTGAGCAACGATGCGGTGAATTTCCTCAATTCCGCCATCGGAGCCAAGACGGCCAAGTTTCGTACCATTATCATTATTGCAGCCATCGGCGTCTTCTGCGGTGCTTCGATGAGCAACGGCATGATGGAGATAGCCCGCCACGGCATCTTCCGGCCCGAACAGTTCTACTTCAACGAACTGATGTACATCTTTCTGGCCGTCATGGTGACGGACATTGTGCTGCTTGACATCTTCAACTCCCTGGGTATGCCCACCTCCACCACCGTCTCGATGGTGTTTGAGCTGCTGGGAGGTACCTTTGCCTTGACGTTGGTCAAGCTTTTCAATGATTCATCGGGTACCTTGAGTATTGCAGACCTGATGAATACCGAGAAGGCGCTCTCAGTCATCATGGGTATCTTTGTGTCGGTGGCCATCGCCTTCTTCTTTGGCACCCTGGTGCAGTGGCTCTCGCGCCTGCTCTTCAGCTTCAACTACAAGCGTGGGTTGACCTGGAAAATCGGACTCTTCGGCGGTGTGGCCGCCACCTCCATCATCTACTTTATGCTCATCAAGGGGGTGAAGGACTTGACCTTCATGACTCCCGAGGCAAAAGCTTATATCCACGACCACACGCTCCTCATCGTGGGCAGCTGCTTTGTGGGATTTAGTCTGCTGATGCAATTGCTTCATGCCCTCAAGGTGAATGTCTTCAAGGTCATTGTGCTGATGGGTACCTTTGCGCTGGCCACTGCCTTTGCCGGCAACGACCTGGTGAACTTCATCGGTGTCCCTCTGGCCGGCTTTGCTTCCTATACCGATTATATCGCCAACGGGCAGGGAGACCCCAGCGGCCTGCTCATGACTTCACTCAATGCGCCGGCCCGTACGCCCATGCTTTTCCTCGTGGCTGCCGGAGCCATTATGGTCTATTCTCTAGCCACCTCCAAGAAGGCCTACAATGTGGTCAAGACCTCTGTTGACCTCTCCCGTCAGGATGAGGGTGAGGAGATGTTTGGCTCCTCACGCATGGCCCGTAGCCTGGTGCGCAGCTTCACCAACGTCTCTACACTGGTGGTGCGCTACACGCCAGACCCCGTCAAGCATTGGGTCAACAGCCGCATGAACAAGGAGGAGGCCATCATGGCGGAAGGAGCAGCCTTCGATATGGTACGTGCCTCGGTCAATCTCGTCTTGGCCGGACTACTCATAGCCTTGGGTACTTCGCTCAAGCTGCCGCTCTCCACAACCTACGTCACCTTCATGGTGGCTATGGGCTCTTCGCTGGCCGACCGGGCCTGGGGTCGTGAGAGTGCCGTATTCCGTATCACGGGTGTGCTCTCTGTAATTGGTGGTTGGTTTATTACCGCCGGTGCCGCCTTCATCCTCTGTTTCCTGGTCGTTTCGGCCATGTATTTCGGTGGACTGGTGGTAGCCATTGCTTTGGCCATCATAGCTGTAATCCTGCTGATCCGCAGCAATATCCGCTACAACAAGAAAGCCAAGGAGGAGTGCAATGATGACCTCTTCCAGCAGATTATGGTTACCAAAGACCGTCAGGAAGCTCTCGCCCTGCTGCGTCAGCACATTGCCCGCAACGAGGAGGAGTGCATGGACTATGTGTCGCAGATGTACCAGCAACTCACCGAAGGATTCATCCACGAAGACCTCCGCAACTTGCGTCGTGCGGGTCACTCGATGAAGAACCGCAAGACCATGCTCAAGAATGTGCGCCGCAAGGAGCTGGTCGGCATGCGCCGGATAGACAAGACGGTGGCTATCGAGAAGAATACTTGGTTTCATCTGGCCACCAACAGCTGTCAGCAGATACTCTACAGCTTGATGCGTATCAATGAGCCTATCCTGGAACACGTCGATAACCACTTCCTTCCGCTGCCTCAGGAGCGGGTGGAGGAGTTCCTCCCCCTGCGCGATGAACTGTTGCACCTCTTCGACTGCACCCGCTACGTCATTGCTCATGGCGACTATGCGACCGTAGAGACCTTGCGTGACGAGTGTGACCAGCTGAAGGAGGAGCTCTCTCGTCTGCGCAAGCAGCAGATGGACCGTATGCAGGATGCCAGTGAAAATCTGAGCGTCTCCTACGTCTATCTGAATCTCCTCCAGGAGTCGCAAGAGATAGTCAGCTCGCTGCGTCACCTCCTCCGTGCTGCCCGCAACTTCCAGGCGGCTTAATTAACGATACATCACGCATCATAATCAATCATCTCCCATGACTAAGATTCATCCTTTCGTCCTACTGTTGGTCTCCTTCACTTCACTATCGGCTTCTGCCCAAGAGAAGGCACCCAGCTATTTGCCTGAAATCCATGGCACCATCCGTTCCAAATATGAATACCAACCCGACCTCGATGCCGGTCGCTTCGAGGTACGCAATGCCCGCTTCAGCCTCTCGGGCAAGGTGACTCCTTACGTGGCCTACAAGGCGGAGATTGACCTCTGCGACGAAGGCAGCATCAAGATGCTTGATGCCTATACGCGTCTCACGCCTTGGAAGAACTTTCAGATGACCCTTGGGCAGATGCGGGTGCCCTTCACCATTGATGCCCACCGCTCGCCCCATCAGCAGTACTTCGCCAACCGCTCGTTTATCGCCAAGCAAGTGGGTAATGTGCGTGACGTGGGTGTCACCCTGGGATATAAATGGACCAATGGACTCCCCATCACGCTGGAAGGAGGACTCTTCAATGGTTCCGGATTGACCAACCAGAAGGATTATTGGACCAAGGGCATCAACTTCTCCACCAAGATGCAGATTAACTTGCCCGCAGGCTTCAACCTCATCCTCAGTATGCAGAAGATCAAGCCCGAAGCTGTTTCCGAATACCTCTACGATGCCGGTATCAACTACCACAGCCGCCGGTGGCACATCGAGGCAGAATACCTGAGCAAGCACTACCAGCATAAAGCCTTCCAGACGGTCAATGCCTTCGACGGTTTCATCTGCTACGACCTTCCCCTGCGCCACGCTTTCTTCAGCAAAGTCTCCTTCTTGGGGCGCTTCGACTACATGGACAACCACAGTGATGGCAAGGCCTATTTAGACGGCAAGGCCAATCCCGATGGTTCACTCATCGTCAACGACCACCGTCGCAACCGCATCACGGGAGGCGTTACCCTCAGCCTGGGCAAGCCCTTCATCTCCGATATCCGCATCAACTACGAGAAGTATCACTACCCCAACGGTGGCACGCCGAAAATATCTGAACAGGATAAACTGGTTATCGAGGTGATGACGCGGTTCTGATTCGTTTCAATTCACCAGATCATTATTATCCCAAACACTTATATGAGTATGAATAAACAGACTAAACAGCATTACGTGGAGCGCGATGTCTCCTGGATGTATTTCAATCAGCGTATTCTGCAGGAGGCCCAGAAGCAGACCCTCCCTTTGCTGGAGCGGCTCACCTTCCTGGGTATCTACTCCAACAACCTTGATGAGTTCTTTCGCGTGAGAGTGGCTACGCTTAATCGTATCGTGGAGTATAGCGACAAGAGTGAGAAGCGTATGCGCGATACGGCTCAACAGACGTTGAAGCAGATTAATAAGCTCAACAGCCACTTCTCTAAGCAGTTTGAGACCACAGTCAAGGAGGTGACTGAGGCCTTGAAGCAGGAGCATATTGTGCTGGTCAATGAGAAGGAACTCACAGATGCGCAGCGCCAATACATTCGCGATACCTACTACCAGAGCAAGCTCAGTGGATACATCACTCCCATCTGGATGAATGCCATCAAGCAGTTTGGCGACCAGACCGATGACACCATCTACCTGGCCGTGCGCCTCACCCAATGGGAGGAACAGAAGAAGCGGCCCAAGCGCAATTATGCCGTCATCGAACTGCCCGTCGGTGAACTGGGACGCTTTGTCCGCCTGCCTGACGAGGAGGGTAACAGCTACCTGATGTACCTCGATGATGTCGTACGCTGCTGTCTGCCCTATATCTTCAAAGGGCTGGAGTATAACCAATATGAGGCCTTCTCTTTCAAGTTTACCAAAGATGCCGAGATGGAGATGGATACCGACCTGCGCAACGGGCTGATGCAGAAGATATCCAAGGGCGTGAAGAGCCGCAAGCGGGGCGAACCCATCCGGGTGCTCTATGATTCGCTCATGCCGAAGGATTTGCTCAAACAGCTCATGCAGAAGCTCAATGTCGATAAACTGGACACCATCCTCCCCAGCGGTCGCTACCACAACCATAAGGATTTCATGAAATTCCCTGATTGCGGTCGCAAGGAACTTCGCTTCCCAGCCTGGCCATCCATCCATAAAAGTGAGTTTCAGGAGGGAAGTATGCTGAATCTCATCCGTCAACGCGACCGCTTCATCCATGTGCCTTACCACAGTTTTGATGCGTATATCCAGCTACTCCGCGAAGCGGCTATCAGCAAGGAGGTGAAGAGTATCAAGACGACCCTCTACCGCCTGGCCAAGGACTCGCAGGTCATCAAGGCACTGATTGGTGCGGCACAAAATGGTAAAAAGGTCACCGTGGTCATTGAGCTGCTGGCCCGTTTCGATGAAGCTTCCAACATCAACTGGTCCAAGAAGATGCAGGATGCGGGGATTCATGTCATCTTTGGTGTCGAGGGATTGAAGATTCACTCCAAGATTACTCACATCAGCACCCGGGGTGGTGACCTGGCTTGCATCAGTACAGGCAACTTCCACGAGGGTAATGCCCGCATGTACACCGATTATCTGCTGATGACTGCCCGCCGACCCATCGTCAAGGAGGTAGAGCAGGTGTTCAGCTTTATAGAGAAGCCTTATCTCCCTGTCCGATTTAAGGAACTGCTCGTTTCACCCAACGAGATGAAGAAGAAGCTCATCCAGCTGATTGATAACGAGATAAAAAATCAGAACAAAGGGAAACCAGCCTATATCCGTGGAAAGATTAACCACATTACGGATACCGAAATCATCGATAAACTCTACGAAGCTTCTGCCTGTGGGGTTGAGGTGGAGATGCTGGTACGTGGCAACTGCTCGCTGGTCACTGGAGTACCGGGACTGAGCGAGACGATGCACCTCACGGGTATCATTGACCGCTATCTGGAGCATTCCCGCATCCTCATCTTTGCCAATGGAGGTGAAGAGGTGTATTACATCGGTTCAGCCGACTGGATGCCGCGCAACCTCGATCATCGTATCGAAGTGCTCACCCCGGTTTATGACCCTGAGATACAGGCCGACCTGCGCAGGGTAGTCGATTACGGTCTCCAAGATACCAGTCAGGGGCGCATAGTCGATGGCACAGGGGAGAACCGCCCATTGCCTTCTGTCGAAGGAAAGCCCCTCTTCCGCTCACAAGAGGCCCTCTATCATGCTTATTTAACCCAGGAAAAAAAGGAAAACGAATGAATACACTCTCAGAAAACAGCCACTTGGCTGCTATTGACATAGGCTCAAATGCAGCCCGCTTGCTTATCAAGAAGGTCAATCAGGAAGCTGATGGATCCATCCGTCTATCTAAAGCCCTCTTCCTCCGCATCCCGTTGCGGTTGGGTGTAGATGTCTTCGGTCAGGGCAAGATAACCAAGGAACGCGAGGAACGCTTCCTCCGTATGATTAAGGCCTTCCATCAGCTGATGAAGATTTATGAAGTGGAGACCTACCGCGCCTGTGCCACCTCTGCCCTTCGCGATGCAAAGAATGGTAAGCGCATCATCAAGAAAATCAACCGCAAGACCGGTATTGACATAGAGATTATCTCTGGTCAGGAAGAGGCGGCCATCATCTACGACAACCACATTGAGGCCTACACCGGTCCGGGTAATTACCTCTATGTCGATGTGGGCGGTGGCAGCACGGAGATTAGCTTCATCAGCCAGAAGGAGCTTATCTCCTCGGTGTCTTATAATGTGGGCACACTTCGTATGCTCAGTGGGACGGTGGGCGCTGAAGTGCTGGAGCAGATGGCTCGTGACCTCACCAATCTCACGCAGGGGTATCAGGATATCGTACTTATCGGTTCGGGTGGCAATATCAACAAACTCTATCGTCTGGCCTCCAAGCACGATAAGAAGAAGGAACGTCTGCCTGTAACTACTGTAGAAAAGCTTCACAACCAACTGAGTAAACTCACTGTGGAGCAGCGGATGGAGACCTATGGGCTGAAGCCTGACCGTGCCGATGTGATTGTGCCTGCTGCAGAAATCTTCCTGCACATAGCCCGCAGTGTACAAGCTGACACCATCCTCGTTCCCACTTTTGGTTTGGCTGATGGCATTATCCACGACCTGGCACAGGAGAACCTTCCTTTTTCCTAGAGATAGTTTAGTATCTAAAGATAAAGCTGAAGTATCTAAACAGAAATGATAAAGTATGTTTAGATACTTTGGCTTTTTTGTTGTATCTTTGTCGCAATTATATCATTATTATTATTTGTTTGCTATGAAAAAGATACGCATTTCTCTTTTGGCACGTATTGTGATAGCTATCCTGCTGGGCATTGGGGCGGGACAGTTCCTCCCGCAGTGGGTGGTGCGGCTTTCGGCCACATTTAATGGGCTATTCAGTGAGTTTCTCGGTTTTATGATTCCGCTTATCATTGTGGGATTGGTGACGATGGCTATTGCGGACATTGGCAACAAGGCTGGACGGATGCTGATAGCTACGGTCTGCATTGCTTACGGTTCAACCCTCTTCGCAGGATTTCTCTCTTATTTCACCGGCACCACCTTCTTTCCTTCGCTCATCACGCCTGGGGTGAAGCTGCAGGAGGTGAGTGAGACAGTGGGGGTATCGCCCTATTTTTCGGTGGCTATTCCGCCGCTGATGAACGTGATGACAGCACTGATTATGGCCTTTGTGCTCGGATTGGGACTGGCCCATCTGCAACGCGATGCTCTCAAGCAGGTGGCTGCAGATTTTCAGGAAATCATTGTGCGTACCATTAGCAAGGCCATTATTCCCTTGTTACCCATCTATATCTTCGGCATCTTCTTCAACATGACGCACACGGGGCAGGTGGCTTCCATCCTGCTGGTGTTCATCAAGATTATCGGGGTGATTTTCGCCCTTCATATCTTTGTGCTGTTGTTGCAATATGTGGTGGCAGGGGCACTGACGGGCAAGAATCCGTTGAAACTGCTGCAAAGGATGCTGCCGGCTTACTTTACGGCCCTGGGCATGCAGAGTAGTGCGGCCACGATACCTGTGACACTGGAGCAGGCCAAGAAGAATGGGGTGAGGGCAGATATTGCAGGTTTCGTTATCCCGCTTTGCGCTACAATTCATCTCTCTGGTTCGACGCTGAAGATTACGGCTTGTGCTTTGGCGTTGATGATGATGCAGGGATTATCCTATGACCTAGGGATGTTTGCTGGATTCATCTTTATGCTTGGGGTGACGATGGTGGCAGCTCCGGGTGTACCAGGGGGAGCTATCATGGCTTCGCTAGGGGTATTACAGAGTATGTTGGGATTCGGTGAAGAGGAGCAGGCCTTGATGATTGCGCTTTATATTGCTATGGATAGCTTCGGTACAGCCTGCAATGTCACGGGTGACGGGGCTATTGCACTGGTGGTGGATAGGCTGGCAAGTCGTAAGAGTGATGCATAAAGGAAAGGATTGCTTGACGTTGTAATATACAGGTGCGCCCGGCGGGAGATTGCTCTCTTGCCGGGCGCACTTGTTATACGGAAATAGGGTTATTCGAAGCTAACGACCTGCGACTTCACAGGGTGGTTGTACCAGTCACGGGCTTCAGAATCGTTGATATTGGTAGCCCACTTAGATAACATTGGGTAGGCCTTAGTGAGACTTACGTTCTCCAAGGGCCACTGCCAGTCGCCCTGTACACAGATGGCTTTCGGAGCCTTACCAGGTGTGGTGTTGACATTGATATTCTCTCCTTTGACCTTAATGTAGAAGCGGTGTGCATCCGTGGGCATGGTGTAGCCATCAGGCCAAGATACCTCACCAACGAGCACCTTATCATGGGTTCTCTTCTCATAGGTATTGGTCAGTTTGGGCATGTACTGGTGGATGGAACCGAAATTTATATCGCCCGTGGGACCATTGTAGTGGAGCTCTGCATCAAACGAACCTCCCGTAGCGCAGAGGTAAATTTTAGCCTTCTGGTCTGAGTTGGGCACAATCTGCAGTACGACATCATTGAAGTCGAAGTCGCCCGTTGTACCCATATCTTCGTAACCGATGGTCCATGCAGCGTAGTCCTTGACAGTAGAGCCCTCTCCCCCTTCTCCCTGTCCAGGAGTAGTGGGATTGTTCGGGTCACGTCCCTCGATGACATCTTGTACGTAGCTGTCTTTGGGCTCCTCAGAGGTTGTACCATCGCTGTTGTAATATACATCGTTATCCAAGTCTTTGACACCGGGGAGCAGTACACCTGGGAGCGAACCGCCATTGCCTGCGGTCAGACCAAATGATACATCGTTGCAGTCGAAGTCACCACCTCCTGGGCTATCATCCAGACCCATAAAGGTATAGCCATCGTAGCGCTTGATGACACTACGGAAGGGGTATTTGCTGACACGAGTGTTCAAATCAGCACCCGAGAAGCAGATGCCTTGGCTGATGTTGTAGTACTTTTCGGGTACACCCAGGTCTTTCAGGTTGTTAATCTGGTCCGTCTGTTTGCTGCCCGCCTTCAGGTAGAAGCCCAGGCGATAACCCACGGGCACGTTGATTTGGAACGTGAGTCCACGTACTCCTTGAATGTTTTCGACACCGCCATGGCGTTTGTTGGCACGCCATGTGCTGATGATGCCATCTCCCTTGCGGTCTGCATTTTTGGCAGTAAAGCCGTCATCACCTTCGCCATCGTAGTAGTCGAAGTTGGCATCAGTCCAGAAGGTCTCACCGATGAGTTGGAATTGGGTCTTGGCATATCCATCGATGTAGTCGTACCGTAATACCTCACAGAGGTCAATCATCACCAGGTCGGTATAGACACCAGGTTGAGCATAATAGTAATAGCCGAGAATTGTAGTGGTGGTTGTGCCGGTGAAACCGTAAATCAACGAGAGATAGAAGGGACCGGTCGAGATTAACTCGTAGTTGGTAATCTGCTTACCATTGGGGTTTTCACTCTCTGGTATAGCCAGAGCGAGATTGTCCCAGGTCCATCCGGGGAAGGAGGTGTAGCCAAAGTTGTGTCCGGCATAACCGCCGTCTGTACTCTGGTTGCTCGTACCACAGAGTGAGGCTGGTGGATTGACTCGTGAGTTACTCTCAGCCATCGTGGCGCGGGTGGTTGCTCCACGACTCAGGTCGATGATGGTCTTCTGTGTGAGGTCCAGCGAGAGATCCATTTTGCGATAGACCTTTTCGGCATCGCCATAGTCGGCTTCAAAGGCAATCTTCTCATCGCGATTCTGTGGAATGCCAAACTTGATAGTCCCGCTGCCGTTAATCACTTTTTGCGCATAGAGCACGCGCTCTTCTTTCCCTAGGGTATAGGCTCTTACGGTGGCCTTACCCGAGGTCTTCACTTCGGCTGAGATTACTGTACCGGTGACCCAGGTCTGACTGGGGTCAATCTTACCACCGATAGCTTTCTCAAAGTCGGCGGTGTAACGGTTCTCAAACAGTGAATCGTCAGCATCCATACACGAGGTCAGCACTGCGGCTGCCATCGCACATACGTAAAGGTACTGTTTTTTCATCATTGGTAAATGTATTAATTTTGTTCATTTTGTTCTTTTAGCAAGAAGGTGTCAATTGCCTGCTTGTAGTTCTCTTTGGTCGTGGCTCCCTGCATCAGTTGGGGTAGTTCATCCTTCGGTATGAAGACGAAGGTAGGGATGGAATTGGCCTGAAAGAGGGCTGCCAATTCACGCTCCTTATCCACATTGACCTTATAGATGACGATGCGTCCGGCATACTCGCGCGCCAGCTCCTGCATGATGGGAGCCACGCGACGGCAGGGACCGCACCAGTCGGCATAGAGGTCGATGATGGCAGGAAGCGCACCTTTGTACTTCCACACGCTGCTCTTTTCGTAGTCGAACACACACTCAATGAAGAGGGCCTTGTTCATCACGATAACCTCTCCCTGAGGTAGGGTATCGGTGGGTGAGGCTACAGCTTCGCTACGCAGCGTGTCACTTTCAACAGCCTGTCCTGAGGAGGGACGATTGTTGCAAGCTGAGGTGCCGGCTACGGTCAGCAGCAGAATCAGCAGGAGAAGTCCTTGTTTCTGTTTCATCATTTCTTTAATTATTATTCAGTTGTTTGAATAATGGTCATCTCATCGACTAAGTGTTTGGCTCCAGCATACTTCTCGATAATAAAGAGGGTGTAGCGGATATCTACGCAGACGGCACGTTGTGACGAGGGACGGAAGGCAATGTCGCCCGTCAGGCCTTCGTAGTTGCGGTCGAAGCCAGTGCCGATCAGCTCGCCTCGTGCATTAAAGACTGGACTGCCCGAATTACCTCCAGTGTTGTCCGTGTCGATGATGAAGCCCACGGGCATCTCTCCGTTAGAGAGGGCATAGCGGCCATAGTCCTTCGTTTGGTAAAGTTGCTTGAGACGGCTCGGTACGATGAATTCGGGGTTGGTGGGGTCTTCTTTCTCCATCACGCCTTTCAGTGTGGTATAGTAGTTGTACACTACGCCGTCGGCTGGCTCGTAAGGACGTACACGGCCGTAGGTGAGGCGCAGGGTGGAGTTGGCATCGGGGTAGATAGGCTGACCGTTGGCTTGCTTCATCTCCATCATGCTCCGAACCCAGGTGCGGTGGGCTTCATTATAGTGGGCGCTGATGTCCATCATGCTGAGGCCAAGCTGCATCTGGCCAGCGTTAATGCTCTGCTGGAAGAGTACCATCCAGTCGTTGACGAGCTGCTTGAGGTTGGGCTTGCGGATGAAGCGGTCGAAGTTCTCTGGACTGCCGAAGATGGATTGCTCGAAGCAGGCATCTACGAAGGCATCACTGTCGCCATTGAAGTATTTGTCAATGACGGCAAAGATGCTGATGCGTTGCTCATCGGGAATGTACTGCTTGTAGGTGCGGAGCATGGCTTTGCCCACCTTACGCTCCACCTCAGGGAAGGGCACAGAGGCAAAGTAGCGCTCTACACGTGGTCTGAGTGAGTCGGCTGCTGCTTGGATTGCTGCTTTGTCCTTACTCTTGAGGGCTGTAAGCAGCCCGGTTGTGGGAGGTATGCGCATGAAGTCAAGGGCACCGACCAACGCTTCACCAAGGGCCTGCTGGTGGTAGAGTAGGTCGTGACGGCGGCCAACGATGCTTCGAATCGTGTCAAACGCGGCTTGGTAGATGGGAGTACCCAGCTCACGGCCACGCGCTAGGAGTGCCTCCTGCTGTGTACGCTTGGTGTCAAGCACCTTGAGGCGAATGAGTCCTTCATTCATACCGATGGCGTTCTTCCAGTAGTTGGCGCTGGAGGCGTACTTGCTGGCATAGTGGATCCGCACGGCATCATCGGCTAGCATCTCCTTCATCAGCACTTGCTGACGTACGTCGCGTACATGGTGACGCATGAAGTTCGTGGTCTGCATTCGTTCTTCCACTTCGTCGCTGATCATGTAGCGCCAGTTAGAGCCAGGGAAGCCCATTACGAAGGCAAAGTCACCCTCGTTGTAGCCGTCAAGGTTGATGGTGAGGTGTCTCTTTACCTTCAGCGGTTGGTTGTCGGGACTATATGAAGCCGGCTTGCCTTGTGCATCAGCATAGATGCGGAAGATAGAGAAGTCACCCGTATGGCGGGGCCACATCCAGTTGTCGGTGTCGGCTCCAAACTTTCCGATACTCGATGGAGGAGCACCTACCAGACGGATATCACTGTAGGTAGTCTTGATGAAGAGGTAGTATCGGTTGCCGCCATAGAAGGCCTTCAGCTCTGCACTTTCTCCGGTTCTTAGCACAATCTGCTCCGCTTCGAGGAAGCGGGGCGTGATGGAACGCAGGTACTTGGGAGATAGGTAGTTGGTGCCTTGTGGGTCAGGATCCTTCTTAAGCTGCTCCTCCACGAAGGAGGTGACATCAAGGATGCGGTCAATGAAGGTGATGGTGAGTCCCTTGCAGGGAAGCTCTTCGCTTCGCTTCATGGCCCAGAAACCATCAGTCAGGTAGTCGTGCTCCACACTGCTGAGCTGCTGGATGGAGCCGTAGCCGCAGTGGTGGTTGGTGAGCACAAGACCTTCAGAGGAGATGACTTCACCAGTGCATCCCCGTCCGAAGTGTACCACCGCATCCTTCAGGCTGATGCCCTCGGGGGAGTAGATCTCCTCCACGGGTATCTGCAAGCCCAGTTCCTGCATGGCCACAGCATTCTGCTTCTTCAGGTCGGTGAGCATCCACATGCCCTCATCGGCATGAAGCGACGGAGCCAGTAGGGCAGCTGCCATCAGCGAGAGGTATAGTCTCTTCTTCATATGCAATATCATTTACTTATCACTTGTAGCTAAAACATGCAGCTCATAGCTTGTAACTAATTAAATATGTACGTGCGTACCTATTATAATATTATTCTACAATATTCATCTCGTTGATGAGGTGCTGGCAATTGCCGAGCTTGTCGAGGATGAAGAGCACGTAGCGGATATCAACGGCAATGCAGCGTTGCAGTGCATTGTCAAAGTTGATGTCGCCACTCAGTGATTCCCAGTTGCCATCGAAAGCGGCACCTATCAACTGTCCCTCGCCGTTGATGACGGGACTTCCGGAGTTACCACCGGTGATGTCGTTGGTGGTGAGGAAGCAGACAGGCATCGTGCCATCGGCCATGGCGTAGCGGCCAAAGTCTTTCTTCAGGATGAGTTCTTTCAGTTTAGCAGGAACTACAAACTCGGGGTCTTCAGGATTCTCTTTCTCCAGGATGCCGTCGGTGGTCGTGAAGTACTTGTAGTGAACACCATCCTTGGGGCTGTAGGGCTTCACGTTGCCGTAGGTCAGACGTATGGTGAAGTTGGCATCGGGGTAGGAGGGGACGGGCTGCTTCATCTCATTCAAGCCGCGGATATAAGCCTTGTGGAGCAGGGGAAGTTCCTTGCCACTCTCCATGACACCGGATTGGGTAGCCATCAGAGCCTTGTATGTATCCTCATAGAAGGAGATTGCGGGATCGTTCTCTAATACCTTCAATGAAGGCTTTTTGAGGAACTTGTCCAAATTTTCGCGGGTGGCGAGAACGGAGTTGTTGAACCAGTAATCCACGTAGGCGTTGTAATCGCCCTTGTACTTCTTCTCGATGGTCTGGTAGAAGGCCGGAAGGTTGGCTGCATCGACATATTGGGTTACAGCAGGCAACATGGCTTTGGCTACGGCACGCTCCACCTCATGGTCATAATCTTTGTTGTGTATGCGGTCAAATTCCTTCTGCAATGCCTTTTTGCCAGCCTCCAGCAGGGAGTCGTTCTTCTCTTGAAGCGCCTTGAGCAGGGTCTGGCCAGCCTCGTGACTGCAGAGCTTGATGGGGCTAAGAAGGGCTTCTACCAGATACATGGATTGGCGACGAGCCTCTTTCTGCTCTGCTACGATGGCATCTATCTTCTCCACAACGCCTTCATATTCGGGCTTACCTTTGGCCCATTCGGCGTAGCGACGTTCGATTTCTGCTTTTGTGCCGAGCACGTCGTTGTCGATGATGGCCTTGTTCATACCGATGGAGTTCTTCCAGTAGTTGCTGCTGCCGGCAAACTTGCTGGCATATTGGATGCGGATTTTATCGCTCTTGGCCATCCACTCGCGCAGTACGTCCAGGTAGATGGTGCGCATGTCAATCTTTGACTGGTTGTCGGCCTCCATGCGTTGCTTCACCTCGCTCTGTGTCAGGTAGCGGCTGGTGCTGCCAGGGAAGCCCATCACCATGGCATAATCGTTCTCATCCACGCCTTTCAGAGAGATGGGGAGGAACTTGGGGGTCTTCAGGGGAACGTTGCTGGGGCTGTAGTCGGCAGGTTCGCCGTTGGCATCGGCATAGATGCGGAACATGGAGAAGTCACCCGTGTGGCGGGGCCACATCCAGTTGTCTGTCTCGCCGCCAAACTTACCCACGCTCGAAGGGGGAGCGGCGACCATGCGTACGTCACTATATACCTTGTAGTAGAAGAGGTAGTACTTGTTGCCGGCATAGAAGGGGAGGGCCTGGGCGATGATGCCGGGCTTACCCTTCAGGTCGCTCTTCTCCAACTGCTCTTGGGCGAAGTGTCTTAGAAATCCGTTGGTCATGGCATCGGTCTCGCTCACCTTGCCGGCCTTGATTCGCTCGTTGATGAGGTCGGTGACATCGACGATGCGGTGTACGAACCGGAATTTCAGTCCCGGGGTGGGGAGCTCCTGTTCGCGGGTCATGGCCCAGAAGCCATCAGTCAGATAGTCGTGCTCCACGCTGCTGTGTTGCTGGATGGCACCGTAGCCGCAGTGGTGGTTGGTGAGAATCAGTCCTTCAGGTGAGATAATCTCACCGGTGCAACCACCGCCGAAGATACCCACGGCATCCTTCAGGCTCACGCCGTTGGGGTTGTAGAGATCATCGGCCTCCAGCTTCAGACCTTGCTTTTTCATCAGGTCTATTGAGTTTTGCTGCTTCATGAGCTGGAGCAACCACATGCCCTCGTCGGCATGCACCGCAAGGGTGAATAAGGCGATAAGGCAGAATGCCAGGGCCTGTTGTAGGTAATGTTTCATTGTCATATGCTTTTATGTCTTTTTTTTATTGTTGCAAATTTCGTTCTATTCTTTGTGCAAAAATACGTAAACCGGCTCAAAAAACCTTTCTTTTACCTAATATTATAAGGATTATTAATATCTTTGCGCCCATATAATGGCTAAAATCACTGATTGTATGTTTTCAACAAGTACGATTCGTCTGTTTTGCTGCCTGAGCGTGGTGCTCTTCTTGGCTTCATGCAGCAAAAATTATAAAGTGGAGGGAAGCTCCTCTGTGGCAGGTATTGACGGCAAAAAACTCTTTCTCCGTACCTTTAAGGATGGGGAGTGGGTGTCCGTGGACTCGGCAGACGTGGAGCATGGCCTCTTCAAGATGAGCGGACTTGCTGATACGGCACGTATGGTGGCGCTTTTCATGGATGGTGAAAACCTGATGCCGCTGGTTCTTGAGCGAGGGACGGTGGAGGTGACCATCTCCAACGGTCTGCTGGAGGCCAAGGGTACGCCGCTCAACGACAAGCTGTATGAGTTTATCCACAAGCGCAACGAGATGGAGACGAAGATTGAGGAGCTGGACCGTAAGGAGGCGCGACTCGTGCTCGAAGGTGCTGACCTCGATGAGGTGCGTGCCCAACTGACCCAGGAGGGTGAGGCGCTGCTCAATGAGATGAATGACTATATCAAGCAATTTATTACAGCAAACTTTTCCAACGTACTGGGACCCAGCATCTTCATGATGATGTGCAGCACGTTGCCCTATCCCTTGATTACTCCTCAGATAGAGGAACTGATGAAGAGTGCTCCGATGGAGTTCAAGGCTGACCCGTTGGTGAAGGAGTTCCTGGAGAAGGCACGCGAGAACAGAACCCTCATCGAGGAGCAGAAGCGCATGCAGGAACATGTGGCAGCTCATAAATAAAATAGGTGGACTCATGCAACTCGTCATTGACATTGGCAATACGGTGGCCAAAATGGCTGCTTTCCGTGGAGAGGAACTGGTGGAGGTAGCCTATACCTCCAACGAGACCCTTGAGGAGTTACCCCACTTCTTTGCCAAATATCCGTTCAAACAGGCTATCTGGTGTTCGGTGGTTGACCTGTCTGCAATTGCTACCTCCCGTATTAGCACGGTTCGCGTCCCGTGCTTGCAATTCACACATGCCGTGCAAACGCCGATCCGTAACGCTTACTCTACACCAGAGACACTCGGCCTCGATCGCTTGGCTGCTGTGGTCGGCGCACAGCAGGTTCAGCCGGGTCGCGACTTGCTCGTCATTGATGCCGGTACCTGCGTCACCTATGAGTTTGTTGATGCCACGGGTTGTTACCATGGAGGCAACATCTCCCCGGGGTTGGAGATGCGGCTCAAAGCGATGCATCAGTTTACTTCACGCCTCCCGCTCGTCCCTCCCGAAGGCGAGCTTCTGGAGGTGGGAAATAGTACCGAAACGGCCCTCCGGGCAGGTGCAATTTGGGGGCTTCAACACGAAATTGAGGGCTATATTCGGGCCTTTAAGCATAAATATCCTCAACTTTTGGTTTTTTTAACGGGCGGTTGTCGATTTTCTTTTGATACAAACTTAAAAAATATCATCTTTGCAGACAAATTTTTGGTATTAAAAGGACTCAATCGCATAGTACTATATAATAATGAGTAAATCAAGACAGATGTTATGGCTGCTACTGCTCTCG
The DNA here is from genome assembly GCA_945831575.1 of uncultured Mediterranea sp. Taxonomy (GTDB): domain Bacteria; phylum Bacteroidota; class Bacteroidia; order Bacteroidales; family Bacteroidaceae; genus Bacteroides. Next base: position 28,411 of record CAMACX010000011.1, on the reverse strand, counting down.
CTTCTGATGTGCGGGGGGGCATGGGCTCAGAACAATACGAACTCTCCATATACCCGTTACGGTTTGGGACAGCTGGCCGACTATGGCTCGGCCAACAGCCGTGCGATGGGTGGAGTAGCGTTTGCGCTGAGAGACCGTTTCCATATCAACTCGGCCAACCCTGCTTCTTACACAGCAGTCGATTCTTTGACCTTCATCTTTGATGGGGGAGTTACCCTTCAGAAAGACAACTTGAGTAACGGCACCATCAAGATGAATGCCAACAACTCCAGCTTTGACTACATTTCGATGCAATTCCGTGCCGCCCCCTGGGCCGGCATCAGCCTCGGCCTGCTTCCTTTCTCCAACGTAGGGTATCAGTTTGGTACCACCATGGACGATGAGGTCAATGCAGACAATGCCAACACCGTGACCTACCAGGGAGAGGGTGGTCTGCATCGCATTTATCTGGGTGCAGGATTTAAAATATTTAAAAATCTTTCGGTGGGTGCGAATATTTCGTATCTTTGGGGGCAAATTTCGCGTACGACGAGCGAGAGCTTCGCCAGCAACTCGGCGATATTGCCCTTCTCGCGTGCGGTGGATGTGGACATCAAGAGCTACCTGATTGACCTGGGTGTGCAATACACCCATCAGTTCAGCAAGAAGCATCAGGCTACGGTCGGTGTAGTCTTCACTCCCGGTCATGACTTGAACAATACCACTACCATCACCACGCAGACCGGTAACTCGTCGCTGGGTTATACCATCAATACGCGCGATACAGTGGCCACCTTCGGCATCCCCACCACGCTGGGCTTCGGCGTAGCCTACCAGTATGACGGGCGCTTGACTGTCAGTGCCGACCTCTTGCTCCAGCAGTGGAGCAATAGCAGCTACATGAGCAACGAAGAGGCTTACTGCAACCGCACGAAGATAGCCCTTGGTGCTGAGTACTTCCCCAATCCCATGGGACGCAGCTACCTCTCGCATGTGAAGTATCGCATTGGTGCCTTCTACTCCAACCCCTACTATAGGGTGCAGGGAGTACGTGGCGCTGATGAGTATGGCTTTACCGCCGGATTCGGTCTGCCGATACCGCGCACCCGTTCCTACGTGAACCTCTCTGCGCAGTTTGTCCGTACCGAAGGCAAGCAGGCCAACTTCTTGAACGAGAACTCCTTCCGCCTCTGCGTGGGAGTGACCTTCAACGAACGTTGGTTCTTCAAGCGCAAGGTGGACTAATATATAGGGTTAAGTGGGTTAAATGGAAAGATGAGAAATTGATTTTAAAGATATTATAACTTAAAAAAATAAATACGATGAAGATTAAGACGCTTGTCGCTGCAGTGCTTCTCTCATGCGGAGCAACAGCAACCTTTGCTCAAAACAGCTGTAACGCTAACTCAAGTATCTCTCACGAGGCTGTTCGCGCCGGTAACTACAAGGATGCATACAAACCCTGTATGGATCTGCTGAAGGAGTGCCCCACGCTGAAGTATTACACCTTCAAGGATGCTACTACCATCCTCACCAGTTTCCTGAAGGAAATCAAGGACCGCAATTCGGCTGACTACAAGAAGTATTTCGATGAACTGATGGGTGTACATGACTTGAAGATGCACTACCTGCCCGAATTTGCCAAGAAGTTCAAGCCCGGACAGGTTCCCACCGTAGATGGTGCTCTCGGCACGAAGGCTGTGGATTACATCCTCTACGCTCCCAACATGGACCTGAAGCAGGCTTACGCTTGGCTTTCGCAGTCAGTCAACAGCACCAAAGGTGAGACTGAAGGCGCTATCCTTCACTACTTCCTCGAAATCTCCATGAAGATGGTGCAGGCCGATAGCAATCATACCGACCAGTTCTTCCAGGATTACCTCGATGCTTCGAAGTACGTTGACGAAGCCATTGCCAACGAAACCAAGGAGAAGAAGCAAGAACAGCTGAAGAACGTCAAGGAGAATCTCGTAGCCATGTTCATCAACAGCGGTGTAGCTGACTGCGAATCTCTGCAAAACATCTATGGTGCTAAGGTGGAAGAGAACAAGGGTGACTCTGCCTTCCTGAAGAAGACCATCGCTATCCTCAAGATGATGAAGTGCAACGAAAGCGAGGTCTATTTCCGCGCTTCTGAATACATGTACAAGATCAACCCCACGCCCGATGCTGCTGTAGGTGTTGCCTACATGTACTACAAGAAGGGTGACTACAACATGGCTGTGCAATTCTTTGATGAGGCTCTGACCAACGAGACCGATGATTCCAAGAAGTGTGAAATGGCTTATGCTACTGCCCTTGCCCTGCTGAGTGCCAAGAAGTACTCTCAGGCCCGCTCCTACTGCCAGAAGGCCCTCTCTTACAACGAGAGCTTCGGTGATGCCTACATCCTTATGGCTCAGGCTATTGCTGGTGCTCCCAACTGGAGTGATGAACCTGCCCTCAACAAGTGTACTTTCTTCCTTGTCATTGACAAACTGCAACGAGCCAAGCAGGTGAACCCCGACTGCGCAGAGCGTGCTCAGGAACTGATCAATACCTATGCCAAATATACCCCTGCTACGAAGGACCTCTTCATGCTCGGTATCAAGGCTGGCGACCGCGTGACTATCGGCGGTTGGATTGGTGAATCAACTGTAGTTCGTTGATGAAGGAGATTGGACATACCCGTTTCCCAGACATACAAAGCATGGCCATCGTGATTTGCACGATGGCTGTGCTTCTTTTTATCTGTTCCTGCTCCGGCAACAAGAAAAACCTGGGTGAGGCTATAACCGAACGCGACTCTCTGCCTGTGATGGATACGCATGACGTGACGACCCTCATCTCCGACTCCGGTGTGACCCGTTACCGCATCACGACCCCACGCTGGTTGGTATTTGACCGTAAGCAGCCTCCCTATTGGGCTTTCGAGCAGGGTATCTATCTGGAGAAGTTTGATACCCTCTTCCAAGTGGAAGCAAGCATCAAGTCCGACACCGCCTATTATTATAATAAGGAGGAGCTTTGGAAATTGATGGGACACGTTGATATCAAGAATCTGAAGGGAGAACGCTTCAACACCGAGCTGCTCTACTGGGACCAGCGGAAGAAGAAAATCTACTCTGACCGCTTCATCCGCATCGAGCAACCCGACCGTATCATCACCGGCCACGGCTTTGAGTCCAACCAGGAAATGACTATTTATACCATCCACCAGACGGAGGGTATCTTCTACGTGGACCAGGAAACCCAACAATCAGCAGACACCCTTCATTCACAACCCTCACAACAGCCTTGATACAGTCATGGATATCTATGTCTATTTATTCATCACGATGGCCTTTTCGGCTTTCTTCTCCGGCATGGAGATCGCTTTCGTCTCGGTCAACAAGTTGCGGCTGGAGATGGAGAAGCGCGATGGGGTGGTGTCGTCCATCATCTCCTTCTTCTTGCGCAACCCCAACAACTTTATCTCCACGATGCTCGTGGGCAATAACATTGCCCTTGTCATCTATGGTATCTTGATGGCCAAGATCATCGAGCAGCAATTGTTGGCCGGCCTTATTCCCAACGACTTTGTGAAGGCTCTGGTGCAGACTATCGTCTCCACGCTGATTATTCTGGTGACAGGTGAATTCCTGCCTAAGACACTCTTCAAGATTAATCCCAACCTCATGCTGCGGATTTTTGCCCTGCCCCTTTTCGTCTGCTACGTGGTGCTCTTTCCCGTCTCCAAGCTGGCATCGGGCATCTCCTTCCTTTTCCTTCGTATGGTAGGTGTCAAGGTCAACGAGGAGGCGCAGGCCAAGGCTTTCACCAAAGTCGATCTGGATTACTTCATCCAAACCAGCATCGAGAACGCCGAGGTGCCTGAAGAGGTGAACACCGAGGTGAAGATTTTCCAGAATGCCCTTGACTTCTCCAACATCAAGATACGCGACTGCATCGTGCCTCGCACCGAGGTGGTGGCTGTGGAGAAGGAGACTTCACTTGAAGAGCTGAAGAACCGCTTCGTGGAGTCCGGTATCTCGAAGATTATCGTCTATGAGGGTAACATAGACAATGTGGTGGGCTATATCCATACTACAGAGATGTTTCGCAACCCGAAGGATTGGCGCACGCACATCAAGGAGGTACCTATCGTGCCCGAGACGATGTCGGCTCACAAGTTGATGAAGCTCTTCATGCAGCAGAAGAAGACCATTGCCGTGGTGGTGGATGAGTTTGGAGGTACAGCGGGTATTGTCTCGCTGGAGGATTTGGTTGAGGAAATCTTCGGCGATATTGAGGATGAGCACGACAACACCTCCTACATCTGCACTCAGGTGGGCGAGCACGAGTTTATGCTATCGGCCCGTCTGGAGATAGAGAAGGTGAATGAAACCTTCGACCTTAACCTACCCGAATCGGACGATTACATGACAATCGGAGGCCTCATTCTGAACCGTTATCAGCGCTTCCCCAAGTTGCATGAAATGGTGGAAATCGGCCCTTATCAGTTCAAGATTCTCAAGGTTAGTGCCACAAAAATAGAGCTTGTAAGGCTAAAAGTGAACGAATAACAGGTTAAAAATGATTTTTTTTGCGAATATGTAGGAGGCGTAAATGCTTTTTTTGTATCTTCGTGCGCTAAAATTGGCATAAAAAGAAAAAATATTAAACAAATAAATCTTATACATTAGAAATGGCAACATTACAAAACATCCGGTCAAAGGGACCGTTACTGGTTATTGTCATTGGTCTAGCGCTGTTTGCATTCATCGCAGGCGATGCTTGGAAAGTGCTTCAGCCGCACCAATCGCAAGACGTAGGTGAAGTGAACGGAACAGCGATTTCCGCTCAAGAGTATCAAAAGCTGGTGGAAGAGTTCTCGGAAGTGATTAAGCTGACGAACAACCTCTCGTCGCTCAGTGATGAAGACAACGCCCGCATCAAGGATCAGGTTTGGCAGAACTATGTCAATGGTAAGCTGATTGAAGCTGAGGCTAAGAAACTCGGCCTGACTGTGACAAAACAAGAAATTCAATCCATTATCAATCAGGGTGTACACCCCATGCTGGCTCAGAATCCCTTCTTCCGCAATCCGCAGACGGGTCTGTTTGATGCCGATGCATTGAAGAATTTCCTGGTCAACTACACCAAGATGAAGCAGTCGTCAATGGCTCAGGGTATGGAGAGCTACGATCGAATCTACAACTACTGGCAGTTTGTCGAGAAGCAACTCTTCCAGTCGCGCCTGATGGAGAAGTATCAGGCTCTGCTGAGCAAGTCTCTCTTTGCCAACAGTGTAGAGGCTCAGGCTGCCTTTGATGCCCGCACGCAGCAGACCGACCTGTTGCTGGCTGCTATCCCTTACTCATCGGTAGCAGACTCTACGGTGAAGGTGAGCGATGCAGACCTGAAGGCTGCTTACGACAAGAAGAAGGAGCAGTTCAAGCAGTATGTGGAGACTCGCAATATCAAGTATATCGATGTGCAGGTAACGGCCAGCGCTGAAGATAAGGCTGCCCTGCAGAACGAGATGCAGGAATATACCGCCCAGCTTTCCGAGGCTACCGATTATGCAGCTTTTGTGCGCTCGGCTGGTTCCAATGTACCTTACGTAGATTTGTTCTATAATAAGAGTTCGCTTCCCTCGGATGTGGCTTCTCGCCTTGATTCAGTCAACGTTGGTGGCGTATATGGACCTTATTACAACGTGGCCGACAATAGCCTGAATAGTTTCCGTAAGTTGGCTGTTGCTCAGATGGCTGACTCTATCCAGTTCCGTCAGATTATTGTTACTTCTGAGGATGCTGCTAAGACGCAAGCTTTGGCTGACAGCATCTATGGGGCTATCCGTGGTGGTGCCGATTTTGCTGAACTGGCTAAGAAGTATGGTCAGAGTGGTGAAGCTCAGTGGCTGACTGCTGCTGCCTACGAAGGTGCTCAGCTTGATGGCGACAACTTGAAGTATCTTCAGACGATAATTAATGCCCCGCAGAATACCCTGGAGAATGTCTCGTTGGCACAGGCTAATCTTATTCTCCAGGTGATGGCTAAGAAAGCTGTCAAGGAGAAAGTGAAGGTGGCTGTCATCAAGCGTACGGTTGACTTCAGCAAAGATACCTATACCAAGGCATACAACGACTTCAGCCAGTTTATTGCAACCAATAATACGCTGGATAAGATGATAGCCAATGCCGAAGATGCTGGTTATCGTGTACTCGACCGTATGGACCTTGCAAGTGCTGAGCACACCATTGGTGGTGTGAGAGGCACGAAGGAGGCTCTGCGCTGGGCTTTCGATGCGAAGGTAGGTGAAGTGTCTGGCCTCTATGAGTGTGGTGAAAGTGACCACATGATGGTGGTGGCTGTGGCAGGTATCGTTCCCGAAGGTTATCGTCCTCTGTCGCTCGTTGCAGATCAGCTCCGCTATGAGGTGGTTCGTGACAAGAAGGCAGAGCAGATTCTTGCTTCGTTGAAGGCTGCCGGTGCTACGACGGTCGATCAGGTGAAGGCACAGCCCAATGCTGTGAGCGACAGCATCAAGATGGTAACCTTCTCTGCTGCAACCTATGTACCTTCATTGCGAAGCAGCGAACCGCTGATTAGTGCTTTTGCTTCTACTGCTGCTCTGCAGAGCACCAGCGCTCCCATCAAGGGTAACGGCGGTGTCTTCGTACTCCAGCCTTATGCCAAGAACCAGACCGCTGAGGAATACAATCAGGCTACTGAGGAGATTACCATCAGCAACATGAATCAACGCATGGCTTCGCAATACATCAACGACCTCTATCTGAAGGCTAACGTGAAAGATAATCGTTATCTCTTCTTCTAAACGATAGCGTTCAGAAGTTTGCTATACAAGGTACGGATTATGCGATTGCCCGCGCTGGCATCTGGCTGTGTGCGTGGAATAATCACATAATCCGTACCTCTTTTTTATCAGTAATCCCCTCTTTTTTTCTATGCAGGTACAATATCTCTTCGGAAAGACTCTCAGCGAATTACAGCAGGTAGCTGCCGACTTGGGATTGCCCCGCTTTGCAGCCGCCCAGATGGCCTCTTGGCTCTATCAGAAACGGGTGACTTCGATTGACGAGATGACCAACCTCTCACTCAAGCATCGCGAATTGCTCAAGTCCTCCTACGAGGTGGGTGTATGTCCTCCGGTGGAGGCCATGCGTTCGGTGGATGGAACCGTCAAATACCTCTATCGGGCTGCCGACACCAAGTATGTAGAGGCCGTCTTCATCCCTGATGACGACCGAGCTACCCTCTGTGTCTCTTCGCAGGTAGGGTGTAAGATGAACTGTAAGTTTTGTATGACCGGCAAGCAGGGATTCTCGGGCAACCTTACCGCACGTGAGATCCTGAATCAGATTCAGTCACTACCTGAGTTCTCGCAACTCACCAACATCGTCATGATGGGTATGGGTGAGCCACTCGATAATCTGGACGAGGTGCTTCGTGCGTTGGAAATCATGACCGCGCCCTATGGCTACGCATGGAGCCCGAAGCGCATCACCCTCTCCTCGGTAGGGCTCCGAAAGGGTCTGCAGCGCTTCATTGAAGAGAGCGAATGCCATCTGGCCATTAGCTTGCATGCTCCCCTGCCGGCCTTGCGCCGGGAACTGATGCCCGCTGAGAAAGCCTTCTCTATCGTAGATATTGTCGAACTGTTGCGTGGGTACGATTTCAGTAAGCAACGTCGTCTCTCCTTTGAATACATCCTTTTCAAAGGGGTCAATGACTCGATGGCTCATGCCAAGGCGTTGCTCAAACTGCTTCGAGGGTTGGATTGCCGCATCAATCTCATCCGTTTTCATGCTATTCCCAACGTTGATTTACAGGGTTGCGAGATGGAGCAGATGGTGGCATTTCGTGACTACTTGACCTCCCATGGCCTCTTCACCACCATCCGCGCCTCGCGGGGTGAAGACATCTATGCGGCCTGTGGGATGCTTTCGACGAAGAAGCTTCAAGTCAACTAACGTTATAATATTATAATTAATAAGGCGAAGCAGAGCCTATATCGCCCTTTATTTGTAGTTTTGTATGGATAAAGTAAACTTAATATGTATCATCTTATGAAGAATTTTGCCTATTTGTGTTTGTTGGCAATGGTTGCCATGCTGAGTTCGTGTACAGGAAAGACCGGTAGTGGTCGTGCCTACGAAGTGCTTGTTGTGGTAGATCAGGACCTTTGGAACCGTCCTGCCGGGCGTGCCCTGTTTGATGTGCTGGATACTGATGTGCCTGGTTTACCTCAGTCGGAGCGTTCATTTCGTATCATGAATGCAGCTCCTCAGCATTATGATGGTACACTCAAGTTGCTTCGCAATATCATCCTTGTCGATATCAATCCGGCCAAATATACCCAGCCCAAGTTCCGCTATGCCAAGGATGTCTATGCGGCTCCTCAGATGATATTGACCATCCAGGCTCCCGATGAGGAATCGTTTGCCCAGTTTGTCACCACCTACAGCCAGCGTATCATCGACTTCTTCACCCATGCCGAGATGAACCGTCAGATACGCCTTCTCGAGCAGAAGCACAGCGACTTCGTCTCGGTCAACGTCAAGGAGATGTTTGGCTGTGAGGTGTGGGTACCCGCCGAACTGGCATCTTATAAGAAAGGTGAGAACTTCTTCTGGGCAGGAACCAATACCGCTACGGGTGATCAGAATTTCGTCATCTACTCCTATCCCTATACCGACAAGGAAACCTTCACTAAGGAGTACTTTGTACACAAGCGTGACTCGGTGATGGAGGTCAACATGCCTGGTGCTCGTGAGGGCATGTACATGGCTACTGACACTTTGCTGACCGATGTCCGTGCCATCAATGTACAGGGTGCTTACTGTCAGGAGGCCCGTGGGTTGTGGCGTATCAAGGGCGACTTCATGGGTGGCCCGTATGTCTCTCATGCCCGTGTGGATGAGGTCAATCATCGTGTGATTGTGGCCGAGATCTTCGTCTATTCTCCAGATAAGATGAAGCGCAACCTCGTGCGTCGTATGGAGGCTTCGCTCTACACCTTGCGTCTGCCCGGCTCGACGCAGCAGGGAGCTGAAATCCCCGTGGAGGGAGTGGAAGAATAAGTATTCATCAACTTATCAAGATTCAATTATGGAAGAACAAAAGATACGTGTGGGTATCACCCAGGGTGATATCAATGGAGTAGGATATGAGGTGATTCTCAAGACCTTTGCAGAACCGATGGTGTGTGAACTCTGTATGCCCATCATCTACGGCTCGCCCAAGGTGGCTGCCTATCACCGCAAGGCGCTTGACCTGCCCACTAACTTCAGCATTGTGCCTTCAGCTGCTGAGGCTCAACCCAACCGGCTGAGCATAGTCAACTGTAGTGACGAAGAGGTGAAGGTAGAGTTTTCCAAGCCCGACCCTGAGGCGGGCAAGGCAGCACTTGCTGCCCTGGAGCGTGCCCTGGAGGAGTATAAGGCCGGACTGATAGATGTGCTCGTCACGGCCCCCATCAACAAGCATACGATTCACTCTGAGGAGTTTGACTTCCCCGGTCACACCGAGTACATTGAGCAGAAGGTGGGTGAGGGAGCAAAGGCGTTGATGATTCTGATGAAGGGAGACCTCCGTGTGGCCTTGGTTACCACCCATCTCCCTGTCAGTCAGATTTCTCAGACTATCACTCAGCCACTTATCGAGGAGAAGATTGCCATCTTCCACCGCTCACTCAAGGTGGATTTTGACATTAGCGCTCCCCGTATTGCTGTGCTTGCGCTTAATCCCCATGCCGGTGATGAAGGGCTGCTGGGCAGTGAGGAGCAGGAGATTATCATCCCTGCCATACAGGCCATGCGTGCTAAGGGTATCCTCTGTTACGGACCTTATGCAGCCGATGGCTTCATGGGTTCGGGTAACTTCAGCCGTTTCGATGGCATCCTGGCCATGTACCACGATCAGGGACTTGCTCCCTTCAAGGCGTTGGCCATGGATGAAGGGGTGAACTTTACAGCTGGTCTGCCTATTGTACGCACTTCCCCGGCCCATGGTACGGCCTACGACATTGCAGGCAAGGGAGTTGCCTTGGAGGATTCCTTCCGTCAGGCCGTCTATACCGCCATCGACGTCTTCCGCAACCGGTGCCTTGACAGGAGCCGCCATGCTAACCCCTTGCGCAAGCAGTATTACGAGAAACGTGACGATAGTGATAAACTGAAGTTGGACAGTACAGAAGAATTGTAATTTATCGACATGGCAAAAGCAGATATACAGCAGGTGAAACTGCGATTTGGTATTGTGGGAAATAACGAAGGACTCCTGCGGGCCATTGATGTGGCCATGCAGGTGGCCCCCGTCGATCTCTCCGTGCTCATTACGGGCGAGAGCGGTGTGGGTAAGGAGAGCTTTCCGCAGATTATCCACCAGAACAGTCGCCGTAAGCATGGACAGTATATTGCCGTCAACTGTGGTGCCATTCCTGAAGGTACCATCGACTCCGAACTTTTCGGCCATGAGAAGGGTGCCTTTACCGGTGCTATCGGCGAGCGCAAGGGCTACTTCGCCGAGGCTGATGGGGGTACTATTTTCCTCGATGAGGTGGGTGAGTTACCGTTGCCTACGCAGGCTCGTCTGCTCCGTGTACTGGAGAATGGCGAGTACATCCGGGTGGGCTCTTCGAAGGTGGAGAAGACCAATGTGCGTATCGTGGCTGCGACCAACGTCAATCTCGATAAGGCCATCATGGAGGGGCGCTTCCGTAGCGACCTTTACTATCGTCTCAGCACGGTGCCTATCCAGATTCCCCCCTTGCGCGAACGTGGAGAAGATGTGGCCTTGCTGTTCCGAAAGTTTTCCTCTGACTTTGCCGAGAAGTACCACATGCCTCCCATCCAGCTGACTGATGACGCCAAGCGTCTGCTCATGGCTTACAGCTGGCCCGGTAATGTCCGTCAGTTGAAGAACATCACCGAGCAGGTATCCATCATTGAGACTTCACGAGAGATTACCGCAGAGATTCTGCAGCGCTACCTGCCTGCCGTCAACCACGGTCCGCAGCTCCCGATGCTCTTCGGAAGCGATGGCAAATCATTCGAGAATGAGCGTGAGATACTCTACAAAGTTATCTTCGATTTGCGTCATGAGGTGAGCGAACTGCGTCAGAAGGTGGATGCCTTGACCGAGCAGGTCCCTTCAGCTGGAGCCGACTACCTGACTTGCACGCATACTACGGTACCTCAGACTACGGTGCCGCAGACCAATGTACCCACTATCATCCACCCTACGCACCACGTTTCCCCTCAGGGCCACAGTGTCACCTCTTCCATGAAGGATGATGAGATACAGGATGCTACCACCTACGAGGAGATGGAGCGGAGTGACCGTTACGCTCCGGATGATGAGACTCCCAGGGCCATGCGCGACGTGAACAAAGAGGCCATCATCAAAGCCCTGCAACGCAACCGTGGCAAGCGCAAAGCGACGGCTGAAGAGCTCGAAATCTCAGAACGCACCCTCTACAGAAAGATTAAAGAATATGGATTGGAATAACAGAATAACTACTTGGACGCTGCTCCTGCTGCTTCCCCTGCTCGTCAGTTCCTGTCGCGTCTCCATGGGACTTGCTCCCATCAGCTCGATTGACTACAGCAAGGTGAAGACCATCTCGGTAGCCACCTTTCAGAATCAGGCGGAATATGTCTATGCCCCCTTGGCCACGGAGTTTAACCAGAAACTCAAGGATATGTTTATCCAGCAGACCCGTCTGCAGATGGTGAAGAGTGGTGGTGATCTGGAGATTGACGGAGAGATTACGGGTTATAACCAGTACAACGAGTCAGTGGATGCCAGCGGCTTCTCCTCGAAGGTGAAGCTCACGCTTACCATCAACGTGCGTTACGTCAACAACACCAACCACGAGGAGGATTTCGAGCAGAAGTTTACTGCCTTCCAGACCTATGACTCCTCGAAGCTCCTCACTCAGGTACAGGACGAACTTATTACCGTGATGGTAAAGGACATTACCGAGCAAATATTTAATGCTACCGTGGCTAATTGGTAGTGCGCAAAATACCCACTTTCGGATGAAATAAAGATGATGAACGCCAACCAGTTGCAGCAATGGATGGAGCACCCCGAGATGCTTAATCGCGACACCCTCTACGAACTTCGTAACCAGGTGGCGCGTTATCCCTATTTCCAGACTCTCCGTTTGTTGTTGCTCAAGAACCTCTACCTGCTCCATGACCCCTCCTTCCACGAGGAGTTGCGCAAGTCGGCCCTGCTCGTGGCCGACCGGCGTGTCTTCTTCTATCTGATCGAAGGAGATAAATACCGCCTTCATCCCCAGCGGAGTCGTGCTAGCTCTGCCGCAGCCACAATCGAGGCTGGTGAGGAGGATGACCGTACCTTGGCACTTATCAACGCTTTCCTGGCCACCGTACCTGATGAGGAGCAGCCCACCTCTATTGGGCTGGATTATGCCATGGACTATACCAGCTTCTTGCTTACTCAGCCCGATGCCAGTGACGAAGTTGCGCCAGAGGATGAGGTAAAGCCGGAAGTAGCATCCGTAGAGGAGCACCTCATCGACCACTTCCTCATCACTTATGGCACGGCAGAACCTGCTCCATCTGTGGAGATTTCAGAAAATGAGGTCCAAGGTCCTCCCAAAACAGCCGATGAGGGAGAAAATGGCTGTTTTACCGAAACTTTGGCAAAAATTTACGTTAAACAGCACAGATATGAGAAAGCACTTGAAATATTCAAGCGTATAAGTTTGAATAATCCAAAAAAAAGCGCTTACTTTGCAGACCAAATAAGATTTCTGGAGAAATTGATTATTAACGCTAAAACAAAAGAATAAAAATGTATTTATTATTGATTATTTTAATGGTGATTGTATCACTGCTGATGTGTGGCATCGTGTTGATTCAAAACTCTAAGGGTGGTGGTCTGGCTTCAGGCTTTGCTTCGTCCAACCAGATTATGGGCGTGCGCAAGACGACTGACTTTCTGGAGAAGGCCACTTGGACGTTGGCTGCCTGCATGGTGGTGTTCAGCGTAGTATCTGCTTATACCCTCAGCGGTAGCGCCAGCCAGGAAGGCGGTGTTATCCTTGAGCAGGCTCAGCAGGAGGAGAAGACCAATCCTTACAACATCCCCAGCACCGGTACAGCTGCTCCCGCTGCTGAGACTACCCCGGCTGCTGATGCAGAAGCTCCGGCAGAGACTCCAGCTAATTAAGAAACTCTGTAGATAGGAGGGGACAGCTTGCTGTCCCCTTTTGTTCGTTATTACTAATACCTATATTATATTATGACAACATCTGAAAAAGTCACCCAGACGCTGCGCGACTCGGCAGGCGTGCGTTGGATGGTGCTCCTCTTCCTGGCCTTTGCCATGTTCTGTTCATACATCTTTATGGACATTCTCTCGCCGATTAAGGACCTGATGCTCTCTACCCGTGGTTGGGACTCCACGGCCTTTGGTACGATGCAAGGGTCGGAGACATTCCTCAATGTATTTGTATTCTTCCTGATTTTTGCCGGCATTATCCTCGATAAGATGGGTGTACGCTTCACGGCCATCCTCTCGGGTGCCGTGATGCTGATAGGAGCCTGCATCAATTGGTATGCGGTGACCGAAGCCTTCATGGGCAGCAGCCTGGAGCAGTGGTTCACCAATAACCTCAACTACATCCCCGGCTTTGACGAACTGGGTATCTCTCCCTTCTATGAGGGGATGCCTGCTTCGGCCAAGTTTGCTGCCGTGGGCTTCATGATCTTCGGTTGCGGTGTGGAGATGGCAGGTATCACCGTGTCGCGTGGTATCGTAAAGTGGTTTAAGGGCCGCGAGATGGCTTTGGCCATGGGCTCGGAGATGGCATTGGCCCGTCTGGGTGTGGCCACCTGCATGATCTTCTCACCGATGTTTGCCAAGTGGGGTGGGGTGATTGACGTCTCCCGTTCTGTAGCCTTCGGCGTGGTGCTACTGATGATTGCTCTCATCATGTTCATCGTCTATTTCTTCATGGACAAGAAGCTCGATGCACAGACGGGTGAGGCGGAGGAGAAGGACGACCCCTTCAAGATCAGCGACCTGGGTGCCATCCTCTCCAGCAGTGGATTCTGGCTGGTGGCTCTGCTCTGCGTGCTCTACTACTCGGCTATCTTCCCCTTCCAGAAGTATGCTGTCAACATGCTGCAATGCAACTTGACCTTCACCGAGGTGCCCGCTGACTCCTTCTGGGCCACCAATACGGTGACGGTCATCCAGTACGTCATCATGCTTGTGGTGGCTGCCGCCTCCTTTGCCAGCAACTTCTGCAAGCAGAAGAGCATGAAGAACGGCCTGCTCGCCTTGGCTGTTGTGGCCTTGGTGGTGTTCTGCTACATGGGCTACATGCGTCAGAGCGCTGAGACCGTCTTTGCCGTCTTCCCCTTGCTGGCCGTGGGTATCACGCCGATTCTTGGCAACTATGTGGATCATAAGGGTAAGGCCGCTTCGATGCTCGTCATCGGTTCGTTGCTGCTCATCTTCTGCCACTTGACGTTTGCCTTCGTCCTCCCGCTGTTCAAGACGAGCGCTGTGGGCGGTGTGATTGTGGCTTACCTCACCATCCTCGTGCTGGGTGCCAGCTTCTCGTTGGTTCCCGCTTCGTTGTGGCCTAGCGTGCCCAAGCTGGTGGATGCCAAGATTATCGGTAGCGCATACGCCTTGATTTTCTGGATTCAAAACATCGGCCTCTGGCTCTTCCCGATGCTGATTGGTAAGGTGCTTGACAAGACCAACCCACAGCTCGTGGCCGACCTTCAGGCCGGTATTGTAACGCCTGAGCAGGCTGCTGTCTCCTACGACTACACCGCTCCGCTCGTCATGCTGGCCAGCCTCGGCGTAGCAGCTCTCATCCTCGGCTTTGTTCTCAAGGCTGTGGATAAGAAGAAGGGCCTTGGACTCGAAGAGCCCAATATCAAGGAGTAACTCTCGTCATAAATATCACCTGATAGTAGGGGCGGACCAGCGTGTCCGCCCCTCTTTTTTCGCAGCTCTTCCCAGGCTCAGTAGAAAAACAGCCCTTTCCGCATAGCGAAAAGCATCATCTCGTGTTATTCTAGTAGAAACAAGAATCAAATGATGGAGATACAAGCGTTCATACAGGGTGCCGAAAGGCTGCGGAGCCAGCTGCTCAGGCAGGCCGGGAGCTATCTGACCGATGCCGATGATGCGGAGGATGTCGTGCAGGAGACACTGCTTCGGCTTTGGACGGCCAGGGAGCGGATTGCTGATTTTGAGAAGATGAGGAACATGGCCTCCGTGGTCTGCCGCAACTTGTCGCTCAATATGCTCCGCGATGCGCCACCCCGTTGCGCTGTCGATGAGGTGCAAGTCACTACCCTCCAAGCCAGTCCGCAGGAGGAGCTGGAGGAGCGCGAGACCAGACAGAAGTTGAAACGCTGCATCCAGGCACTGAGCCCCAAGCAGCGGGCACTCATCCGGATGCGCAACGTGGAGAATTTGTCGTATGCCGACATCGCCAAACTGATAGGTACAACCGAGTCGTCCGTGCGGGGTATGATTAGCGTTGCTCGCACGCAACTCTTAAAACAGATGAAAGGAACTGTATGATGAAACAGAACGATACGATAAATAACGTAGCGGAACTACTCGACCGCTTCCTGCAAGGGCAGACCAGCGAAGCCGAGGAGCAACTGCTCACCGACTATTTCTGCCATGCCGACCATATCCCCGAGGAGTGGAGCCACTACAAGGAGCTATTCCAAAGCTTCCGTACGGAGGCCTATGATTTCTCCCCCGAGGAGATGGAGGCCTTGCTGACCGACTCTGTTGCCGGGCAGTGTATCAGGCCAATTCCCCGCAGACGTCCTTGGCGCATCCCTGTCCGAATAGCCGCAGCTGCTTGTCTGCTGGCCGTCATCTCGATGGTCGCCTTCCGTCCCTGGGCATCGTCCGAAGAGGAGGCTTCTCCCCAAGTGGTACGGGAGATTACCGTCGGTGAACTGCTTGAGACCCTCACTATCCTCGCTGAGACTGCACCCGAGGACGCCACCATCACGGCTACTCCCTCAATAAGTGGTATCGAAGTAAGTACCTCCACACCCCACGGTGCATCAGCCACCTACATGCTTAATCGACGTGCAGACCACTCCACTC
Source organism: uncultured Mediterranea sp. (assembly GCA_945831575.1). Lineage (GTDB taxonomy): Bacteria > Bacteroidota > Bacteroidia > Bacteroidales > Bacteroidaceae > Bacteroides. Next base: position 12,313 of record CAMACX010000011.1, on the reverse strand, counting down.
TAGAACTAACATCTCAACTTATTCATAACTAACTAATTATTTCATTATGAGAGGTACAATCATCTTCTGGCTCGCAGCACTGCTAGCCGTAGCCAGCCTTCAGGCTCAGGAGGTCAAATCGGGCCATTACGTCATTGACGGTAAGGTAGTCAAGGAGTTCGACGGTTCGCAGCTCATCGGCAAGACCATCACCAGTTACTCCACGGATCAAGTGCACAACGTCCACATCATCTTCACCTCCGCCTACCAGGGCGATGCCGAGACGATGAAGAAGGAGGTGAAGGCTGCCCTTGCCGAAGTGATCCCGGTGAGGGACAAAATTGTTGTAATCCACGATGGCGATGCCAAACCAAAGGCCGACCAGTCAAAAATCTACGTTATCAATGGCAAGGTGGTGCCCTATTCGGAGTTGAAGGAGTTGTCGAGTTATAAGATTGTATCGATGACGGTCATCAAGAACAAGCAGCATCCTGACTACGTGAAGTACGCTCGCGATGCTGTGAAGTATGGCGGAGTAGATCCCGAGGCCCTGATCATTATCACCACCAAGCCCTAGCTTATCCACTGATGAAGAAGCACAACTGCATGCAAAAAATACTTCATACTTCATATTTGCTTATAACTTATTGATTTACAATATAGTACGGCATGAAGTTGAATATATTTAACTTCATGCCGAATTGCGTTGACTATCAATGCGATACGGCGAGATATGAAGTATGAAGTATTTTTTATTTAAAACGTGAAACTACAAACTTAAAACACTTAATAAACTACAGTGTCAGTCGTTTCCATCGTGATGAAAAACTATTTTCCTCGCGATGAAAAACATTTTTCATCCTGATGATAACAAATTACCTACGTCATGGTGACGAGTCAGTCATAGGGCATACATAAAATAAACCTTATCCCGAATTTAACATTTTAATAGCTATTGTAATAAAAAGAACAGCTATCTTTGTACCCACAAATTATAACACTATAGTGTATGTGTCAGATTATTGGTAGAAAACAGGAGATAGCCGAGCTGAAGCGTGCTTATGAGAGTGGGCGTGCAGACATTGTCATGATGCGCTTGGTCTATCTGATAGCCTTGCTCTCTTGTTGCAGTGACCTGTTTTCCGGGGAATATCGTTGTTTGAGTGAGACTGCATCCGCTTTCACTCGGACTGATGAACCCGTGAAAAAGGTGATTGGCCTGATGTTGGAACAACTGGACAAACATCACAGCTTCAGCTATGAGGAGGAGATGGTCTCCTGGATGCCCGGGGAGAGTGAGCAGGATGGCAAGACGCTACGCAGGCACACGTTGGAGATTGTTGACAGACAGGAACCGTACGTGGGAGCCAGTTATGTGATGAAGGGAGACGGACATGGCTTCTTTGCATACGATGGAAAGAAACGGGTGAGAGATACAGAAGCCCCCATGGTCTTTGAGGTGGATTCGCTGTTCAGGGGCATTACGGCATATCGTGTAGTGACGAGGCCCTTCTTTCAAGTGGCCAATACCATAGGGCAGTACATCCTATCTACGTCCGATTCCATCCATCTGGAGATGCACGAGACGGCTCAGGAGTATCTGATTAAAGTCTCCATTTTTACAGATGAGCAGGTAGAGTTTACGATGGGTCGGCTGACACCCTATATTCCCGAAGTACCTGAAGCTGGTCTGTTTTTCACTCCGCCCCATGTCTATATCCTCCATGTGGATAAGGGTACCTACATGCCCATAAGGTACCACAGGATATTGGACCACAACAGCAGCATGGTGCAAGTATCTCATGTGGAGTATGATACACAGCGTCTCGAAGATTTTGATATTTACTCCTATTTGCCACCGCACTTTACATTCAGCAAACCGGAAGCTAAAGGAGTGGTGAAAGCCAAACTGAGACGAGGTGACCTCGCCCCTGACTTTGAACTGCGGGATACAGAAGGGAGAACGCATACGTTGAGTCAATATCGAGGCAAGACCGTATTGGTGGAGTTTACTTCTGTGGCTTGTTCTGTTTGTCAGATTGTTCCTGCGTTCCTGCATCAGCTGTCTGTTGAGTTCCCTCAACTTCAGATTCTCAGTATAGAAGCCTGGAACATGAAAGCATCCACCTGTCTGAACTGGGTGAAGAGAAAAGGAGTTACCCATCCTTATCTTCTGGATGGCAAGAGTACGCACGCTATTTATACGGATAATGCAGGTGTCCCATCGTTTTTCATCATAGATGCGGAAGGCAAAATAGCAGCAGAATTTACCGGATATAGTGAACAGACAAGCCCGTCTGCCATTCGGGAAGAGATAGCGAAGTATGTCCAAATCTCAAGATAAATCAAGGTTTATTCCGCTAAAATTCGCAAAATTTGGAGCGTTTAGCGGAATAAGCTCGATTTTATCCCGAATTTAACATTTCAATAGCTATTGTAATAAAAAGAACAGCTATCTTTGTACCCACAAATTAAAACTCTAAAGTGTATGTGTCAGATTATTGGGAGAAAACAGGAGATAGCCGAGCTGAAGCGTGCTTATGAGAGTGGGCGTGCAGAGTTTGTTGCGGTATTTGGCCGCCGTCGTGTGGGTAAGACCTTCCTTATTAATGAAACGCTTCGCGATAACATGACCTTCCGCCATACCGGGCTTTCACCCTACGACCGCAAGCGGAGGGTGACCCTCCGTGACCAGCTTCAGAACTTTCACTTCTCGCTCGTCCGTCATGGCATGGAGGGTGGTGAACCTCCGCGTTCGTGGATGGAGGCATTCTTTCGGTTGGAGCAATTCCTGGAGCAACAGGACAACGGGACACGGCAGGTAGTTTTTATTGATGAATTGCCTTGGATGGATACCCCTCGTTCGGGTTTCCTTACTGCTCTCGAAGCATTCTGGAATGGATGGGCCTGCAGTCGTCATAACCTCTGCTTCGTAGTCTGTGGCTCGGCAACCTCTTGGATGCTTGACAACCTCATTAATAATAAAGGTGGACTATATGGACGCCTGACGCATGAGATTCATCTCCATGCCTTCTGCCTCCATGAGTGCGAGGAATTTTTCCTTAGCCGAGGTATCAAGATGTCCCGCTATAATGTGGCTCAGGCCTATATGATAATGGGTGGCATTCCCTACTATCTCGACTACTTCAATGCCTCTATGAGTCTGGCTCAGAACATTGATGCACTCTTTTTCTCCCGTAAGGCCAAGCTGGGTGATGAGTTTGAACGCTTGTTTCGTTCCGTATTCGATCAGGCCGAGACGTGCATGAGTATTGTTCGTCTGCTGGGTAAGCGTCACAGTGGCTTCACTCGTGATGAGATAGCTCAGCAATTGGGACTCCAAGCAAATGGCGATTTCAGCAAGATGCTCAAGACCCTTACAGGCAGTGGGTTCATCGCTTCCTATACCCCTTTCGGAAGCAATCAGCGTGGGGTGGTGCGTTATAAACTGATTGATTGCTTCTGCTGGTTCTGGCTTCACTTCAAGGAGCAGTTGCACATTGAGGAGACGGACTACTGGATGCATCATCTCAAGGAATCGGAGATTATGGCATGGCGCGGTATAGCGTTTGAGGAGGTTTGCTTGCAGCACATCGACCAGATTAAGCGTGCTTTGCAGATTGCCGGAGTATCTTCCCGTGAGTCCTCGTATGTCCTCCAGGGCGAGGATGGGCAAGAGGGGATGCAGATAGACTTGATTATCGACCGTGCAGACGATGTGGTGAATGTATGTGAGATGAAGTATTGTAAGTCGGAGTTTGTGGTCACTAAATCCTATGCCGAAAAGATTACCCACCGTATCGAGACTCTGGAGCAGCTGTTTCCTTCAAAGACATTTCATCCAACGCTTGTCAGTGTGGCACCTGTACGCCGGAATGAGTATGCAGAAGTCTTCCTCTCTCAACTGACCATCGAGGACCTCTTCTGCATTTAAGAAAGAATAGTGAGCATTATTTGTATCAAGAATATACGCATAATGAAACAGAATTATACTATGCACCGTCTGACCATCCTATTGATGCTACTGTGTACAGCGCTTGGCGCTCATGCACAGTGGAAAGAGAAGCACCCTGCTGCAGACATCAAAGTCAGCTACAATTATCATCAAATCTTCCTGCGGGGAGGCAAGGAGTTGACAGAAAGGGATCTCCCCATGTTGCTTCTGGCCAATACAAGCGTCTCGAAGTTCTATGCTCCTCACACGGAAGCAGTTCCTTGAGCTTTGCCGATACCGATATGACAACTTCCAAGGCATGAGCGACTTGCACTTTGGCGGCAATGGACCACGACTGTCTCCCGAACAGATAGCGTATGAAAGCGGTAAGCAGGGTTTTGACCTGATTGAGACCGATTATAGATAAATGTTTTAAACGATTAAAAGCAATGATATGAAACGCAGTTTAGGTATTTTGTTATTAACGATGTCTTTCATGACTCTGTTATCAAGTTGTGAAAAAAAGGAGTTGCTAAACCATAAGACCGTCTATGGAGAAGCGACTATCAACAATAAAACATACTCTCAATACACGACAATTGGTGAAGGTGTTTCCAATAAGTACTGGTATCTTCCATTAGGGGTTGATAACCACTTTATAATCAAAGAAGGCGTATGTTACCTTCAACTATTTCTCCGGGATGATGAGGAGAAGGATGCAGAGAATTTTTGGTTAATTCTGATAGGTTGTCGTGCTGACGCGCATTTTCCTATCGTAGGCAAGGAATATGAGATAGTTGCCGAGAATCGGGTTGATTTGGGCAATATATACAACTCGTTCTATTGGAGTGGGAAACTCAGAGATTTCTATCGTGACCACCCCGAATCAGAGTCCTACGGCATCGCAGGATTAAGCATACCTCCTACCCATGAAAAATTCATACCCTTGGATGGATCAATACAATTCTTGAAAGGTGATGCGGAGTCAGGTGAGTATTCCATTTCGTACCATCTCAGAAGCGAAGACCATGCTCCTGATGAGACATACCGTATTGTGGGTAAGTTGAATGGCAAACTCAAAATGGTTGATTAGAGATTATTCCTCAAGATAATGTAAAACTAAAAGTATTCATCACATGAAAAGACTGATTATCCTACTGACGATGTGCTGCTTGTCCTATGCAGCTGCCTATGCACAAGATGATGTGAAGGTCGTTATACCGACGACCAAATGTACGAATTATGCGCTTTATCCGGCATCGACCGGAGTCTTTCTGAAGCTCGACACGAGGGATGGCACCATCCTGGCTGTCGTGCCGTCCAATGTGAAGAAGAACCGCATGCTTAACGCACAGCCACTCGCAGAGAACGCACAGCCGGGACGATTTGAACTCTATCCCACAGACAGCAGCTGGGTTTGGCTGCTGTTCGACACCGAGACTGGCGAGATGTGGAGCCTCAAATGGAGTGACAAAACCAATCCGTTATCAAAGCTTCCTGCATCCGTTGCGGGGGATGGCGATGGGGACAACTAAGATGTAGCCAGACCTCACTTATCTGTAAAAGTCGAGATAGTGGTGCGGAATGTGTATTTTAAACGGAGATTTCGCACCGCTATTGAAGGATTTTGCTGGAAAATCACTATTTTTGCAGCGTCGTTCAGACAATTGACAAAACAAAAAGCAATTGTGTTATGCATCAGAAGATTATAGGAAGACGTAAGGAAATAGAGATTTTGAAGAATTGTATTCATTCATCAAAACCGGAATTTGTAGCCGTGTATGGGCGAAGGAGGGTTGGCAAGACCTTTCTTGTCAAGCAATTGTTAGGCTCCCAATTCTGCTTCTATATGACGGGTGTTTATGAGTGCCCAAAGTCGGAACTTCTCGCTTATTTCCAGGAGCAGCTCCATACCTATTCGGGTGAGAAAAGGCCAAAGCCCAAAACATGGTTTGAGGCGTTCTCACAGTTGCGCGACTACTTGTCCAAACTGCCAAGCGGCCGTCCTCTTGTGGTTTTTATTGACGAACTGCCTTGGTTTGACACACCTAAGTCTAACTTCTTGCGTGCTCTTGATTTGTTTTGGAACGGTTGGGCATCTGAAAGGGATAATATGAAACTCGTAGTATGCGGATCGGCTACAACATGGATGACCGGTAAACTGCTCGGTGACAAGGGCGGCTTGCATAATCGTGTTACCCGCAAACTTTACCTGGCACCTTTTACATTAGGAGAAACGGCTGAGTTCCTGTCCGACCGGGGTGTGGAATGGACCAGGCACCAGATAGCTGAGTGCTATATGATAATGGGTGGTACGCCATATTATCTTGATATGATTGATAAGTCATTAGGATTGCCTGCAAACATTGACAAACTATTCTTTGAAGAGGGTTCGGAACTGTCCAAAGAGTATGATATTCTCTTCCGCTCGCTGTTTAAAGATGCTGGAATGTATCGCCGTATAGTGGAGCAACTGGCCAAAAAGTCGATGGGGATGACTCGTGAGCAACTGGCCTCGGCTATTAAGATGTCGGCTGGAGGAAAACTTAGCGAGGCGCTCGACAACCTTGTGGCTTGTGACTTCTTGAGGAAATATAATGCTTTCGGCACTCTTGCAAAGGGGGCTGTTTATCAGTTGGCAGACCTTTATACCTTGTTCTATCTTCATTGGGTGAAGGATAATGCAGCGCACAACACGACCCAATGGTGTGACTCGATAGACTCGCCCTGCCACAGAGCATGGAGCGGTTATGCTTTCGAACAACTATGCCTTCATCATATCCATGGCATAAAGCACCGGTTAGGTATTTCCGGTGTGGCCACGAGTGTGTCGTCGTGGCTTCAGAAGGCTGACAAAGCCCACGGGGTTGAAGGTGCTCAGATAGATCTTGTGTTGGACCGCCGTGATCAAATCATCAATCTATGTGAGATGAAATATTCACTTAATCCATTCGACATCACTCCCGCGTACCTTGCCAAGCTGATAGAACGCAGGGAAACATTCCGCAGGGCCACCTCAACGACAAAGGCTCTTCATCTCACTTTCATTACGACAAATGGCATAAAGCACAATGCCCAAGCTGACATGATTCAAAGCCAGGTGACGCTGGATGACCTGTTTTATTGAAAGCATAGTTCGTGGATACTGCTTTGACTTGACCGTTGTCAAAGCTTCCTGCATAACTAACATCTGTGTGTGACAGAATAATAAGGTTTTTCTTGGATAGTAGTATAAAGGTATAATAATTTCGCTAATCACTATATTCTCAATCAGTTTAATTTCGTCGAGCTCACGTTAGTTAAGAGAACAGATTTTGGATGAAGCTAATCCAAAATCTGTTTATAAGAGCTTCTCTCTGAGGAATTGACCCGTGTAGCTGGCTCCGCAGGCGGCTACCTCCTCGGGCGTGCCTTGGGCTACGATGTTTCCGCCACGGTTGCCCCCCTCGGGACCGAGGTCTATCACGTAGTCGGCACACTTGATGACATCCAGGTTGTGCTCGATGATGACGATGGTGTGACCCCGCTGAAGCAGGGCGTCAAAGGCTTCGAGCAGTATCTTGATGTCGTGGAAGTGGAGGCCCGTGGTGGGTTCGTCGAAGATAAAAAGGGTGGGGTCGCTCTTCTCTTGGCTCAGGTAGTAGGCGAGCTTCACGCGCTGGTTCTCACCGCCTGAGAGGGTGGAGGAGGACTGGCCCAGCTTGATGTAGCCTAAGCCCACGTCCTGCAGTGGCTGCAGCTTGCGTACAATCTTCTTCTGCCCGTGGAGGGTGAAGAACTCGATGGCTTGGTTGATCGTCATCTCCAGCACATCGTAGATGCTGGCATCATGAAACTTCACCTCCAGGGTCTCCGTCTTGAAGCGGCGACCATGGCATGATTCGCACTCCAGCACCAGGTCGGCCATAAACTGCATCTCAATGGTCACTGTCCCCTCGCCCTTGCACTCCTCGCAGCGGCCTCCCTCGCTGTTGAAGCTGAAGTAGCCGGCATTCCAGCCCATCTGTTTGGCCAGGGGCTGGTCGGCAAAGAGCTTGCGTATCTCGTCGTAGGCCTTGAGGTAGGTCACGGGATTGCTGCGCGAGGATTTGCCGATAGGGTTCTGATCCACAAACTCCACGTTGCGCAGGTTACGCAGGTCGCCTCCGATGGAGGAGAACTCACCCGGACGGTCGCTGCACTCATCCAGTTCGCGCTTCAAGGCTCGGTAGAAGATGTCGCGCACCAGGGTGCTCTTGCCCGAGCCGCTTACACCGGTCACTACGGTCATTACGTTGAGCGGGAAGCGTACGTCGATGCCTTTGAGGTTATTCTCGCGGGCTCCTTTCAGTTCGATGTATTGATTCCAGTAGCGGCGGCTCATGGGCACGGGGATAGTCTCACGTCCCAGTAAGTAGTTCACCGTATAGCTCTCCGTGGGTTTCTCCGTACCCTCTTTCAGCAGTTGGCGGGCATCACCCTGCCATACCACCTCTCCGCCCAGGCGTCCAGCCTTGGGACCGATGTCGATGATGTAGTCGGCTGCGCGGATGATTTCCTCGTCATGCTCCACGATGACCACCGTATTGCCCAGCTGTTGCAGTTGGCGCAGCACGTGGATGAGGCGGTCGGTATCACGGCTGTGCAGTCCGATGCTCGGTTCATCAAGGATGTATAGGCTGCCCACCAGGCTGCTGCCCAGTGAGGTGGCCAGGTTGATGCGCTGGCTCTCACCACCCGAGAGGGAGTTGCTCAGTCGGTTGAGGGTGAGATAACCTAGTCCCACGTCGAGCAGGAATTGCAGGCGGTTGTTGATTTCGGTAAGGATGCGTTTGGCTATTTCCGCTTCATGCGGCGTGAGCTTCAACTGGCCAAAGAACTGCTTCAGCTCCGTCACCGGCAGCTCCACCAGCTCCGAGATGCTCCGTCCGCCCACCTTCACATAGTTGGCTTCCGGTTTAAGTCGCGTGCCGTGGCAGGTGGGGCAGGTGGTCTTGCCTCGGTAGCGGGCCATCATCACGCGGTACTGTATCTTGTATTGATTCTCTTGCACCATCTTGAAGAAGGCGTTGATGCCTTCGAAGTAGGGTGTCCCTTCCCAGAGCATCCGTCGTTGCTCCTCGGTCAGGTCGATGTAGGGGGTGAAGATGGGGAACCCGGCCTTCTCGGCTCCACGGATGACCATCTCACGCCATTCGCCCATCACCTCGCCACGCCAGCATACCACGGCCCCGTCATAGAGCGAGAGCGAGCGGTCAGGGATGACCAGATGTTCGTCAATGCCGATGATGCGTCCAAAGCCTTCGCAGGTGGGGCAGGCCCCTAGGGGGGAGTTGAAGGAGAACATCTGGTCGTTGGGCTCCTCGAAGGTGATGCCATCGGCCTCAAACTTCGTGCTGAAGCGGTAGAGGCTGGTAGAGCCGTCGCTGCGGTAGAAGCGGAGCATACAGGCCCCGTCGCCTTCGTACATTGCCGTCTCAGCCGAGTCGGTCAGTCGGCTCACGCTCTCCTTCTCATCCGAAGCGACCATGCGGTCAATCATCAGGAAGACCACGTCGTCCTTCTTGTATTGATACTCCTCGATGCGTACAGGTTGCCCATTCACCTCCAGGCGGTTGAAGCCCTGCTTCTGGTCCAGCTCAATCTGCTCCGGGAGCGTCCGTCCTTCACGGGCCACTACGGGAGCCAGCACGGTGAAGCGCGTACCCTTCTCCTGTTCGAGCATGCAGTGTACGATATCCTCCACGGAGTGCTTCTTCACCTCCTGTCCGCTCATGGGGCTGAAGGTATGTCCCACGCGGGCAAAGAGTAGGCGCAGGTATTCATAGATTTCCGTCGAGGTGCCCACGGTGGAGCGAGGGTTGCGGGTCGTCACCTTCTGCTCGATGGCGATGGCAGGCGGTATGCCCTTGATGAAGTCGCATTCCGGCTTGCTCATACGTCCCAGAAACTGTCGCGCATAGCTGCTGAGGCTCTCCACGTAGCGGCGTTGCCCTTCGGCATAGAGCGTGTCGAAGGCCAGCGATGACTTTCCCGAGCCCGATAGGCCCGTGATGACGACCAGTTTATTGCGTGGAATCTCCACGTCAATATGCTTCAGGTTATTGACGCGGGCCCCCTTGATGACGATATTATTGGTTCCTGACATAGTTCGTTTGTTTGAATAGACTATATGAGTAAGCAAAATGCGAATGCAAAAATAGTGCAATCCGGGCGAATTAGAAAAGAAAAACGGGCTTTATTTTGTTATTTCCCCAGTAAACGTTACTTTTGCCTCAAAAATATAGATTGTAATGAGTAAAGGAAAACTGGCGAAATTTGCAGATATGGCGGCGTTCCCGCATGTGTTTGAGTACCCCTTCTCGGTGGTGGACAATGTGCCGTTTGAGATGAAGGGACTGTGGAACGAACGCTTTTTCAAAAACAATCACCCCATCGTGCTGGAGCTGGGCTGCGGACGGGGAGAATATACCGTGGGGCTGGGACGCCTCTTCCCGGAGAAAAACTTTATCGGTGTGGATATCAAGGGGGCACGCATGTGGAGCGGAGCCAAGGAGTCGGCTGAGACGGGCATGACCAACGTGGCCTTCCTGCGCACCAACATCGAGATTATTGACCGTTTCTTCGCTCCGGGCGAGGTGAGTGAGATCTGGCTCACCTTCTCCGATCCGCAGATGAAGAAGGCCACCAAGCGGCTGACGAGCACCTACTTCATGGAGCGCTACCGCCGCTTCCTGGTGGATGGCGGACTGATTCACCTCAAGACTGACAGCAACTTCATGTTCACCTACACCCGCTACATGGTTGAGCACAACCACCTGCCTGTGGAGGTGATGACCGATGACCTCTATCACTCCGGCCTGGCTGATGAGATACTCAGCATCCGCACCTACTACGAACAGCAATGGCTCGACCGTGGACTCCACATCAAGTACCTTCGCTTCCGCCTCCCCCACGAGGGCGAACTTTGTGAACCCGAGGTGGAGATTGAGCTGGACGAGTACCGCAGCTACAACCGCAGTAAACGTAGCGGACTGGAGAAACACGAATAATCATTAATCCCTAATCATTAATCACTATGACTCTGTATCCAAAGTTAATACTTGATGCGCTGGCCACCGTGCGCTACCCGGGCAACGGGAAAAATCTGGTGGAGGCTGAGATGGTGGCCGATAACCTCCGTATTGATGGCATGAAGGTGAGCTTTTCGCTCATCTTTGAGAAGCCTACTGACCCGTTCATGAAGTCGGTCCTCAAGTCGGCCGAGACGGCCATTCATACCTATGTATCGCCTGAGGTGGAAGTGACGATTGCCACCGAGAGCCGTCAGGCACCACGTCCAGAGGTGGGCAAACTGCTGCCTCAGGTGAAGAATGTGGTGGCCGTGTCGAGCGGCAAGGGTGGGGTAGGCAAGAGTACCGTAGCGGCCAATCTGGCCATCGCCTTGGCCAAGTTGGGACATCGCGTGGGTCTGCTCGATGCCGACATATTTGGCCCTTCGGTGCCCAAGATGTTTCATGTAGAGGATGCGCGTCCCTACGCCGAGCGTGTGGATGGCCGCGATCTCATTGTGCCGATTGAGAAGTATGGTGTCAAGCTGCTCTCCATCGGTTTCTTCGTGGACCCCGGTACGGCTACGCTCTGGCGTGGAGGCATGGCGAGCAATGCGCTGAAGCAACTGGTGGGCGATGCCCACTGGGGCGCACTCGACTACCTCATCCTTGACACCCCTCCCGGTACGAGCGACATCCACCTCACGCTCCTGCAGACATTGGCTATCACGGGAGCTGTCATCGTCAGCACGCCTCAACAGGTGGCCCTGGCCGATGCACGCAAGGGTGTGGATATGTACACCAACGAGAAGGTGAATGTACCCATCCTCGGACTGGTGGAGAACATGGCCTGGTTCACTCCCGCTGAACTGCCTGAAAATCGTTATTACATCTTCGGCAAGGAGGGATGCAAGCAGCTGGCCGAGGAACTGAATGTGCCTTTGCTGGGTCAGATACCCGTTGTGCAGAGCATTTGCGAGAGTGGTGACCAAGGTACGCCTGTAGCAGTGGATGCCGCTACGACCACAGGCAGAGCCTTTCTACAGTTGGCAGCTGCCGTAGTTCGTCAGGTCGATAAGCGGAATATCGAACAGGAACCCACGAAGATTGTTTCAGTCAAGAAATGATGCTCCTCATCCATTGAGTCGTTGACAATCCAAGCGGCTCTTTACCATTAGGGGCGGACCATCATGTCCGCCCCTAATGGATTCAGTAATCACTACTTACAATTCATCGATTTCTGCCCCTGTACGTTCCAGGATGCTGGCGGCCAATCCGTCAGCGGCCTGGATGATGCTTACCAGGGGATATAGTTTGCGCGAGGTGTCGTAGCAACGCTGGTCCTCAAAGCTGTTCATGTTGATGCCCC
>CAMACX010000010.1 GCA_945831575.1 uncultured Mediterranea sp. | reverse complement strand
TCGCTTTGCAAGCAAAATCCCACTAAACCCTATAGGTTGCGGATTTGAGGTTAATTAGAAATAAAAACCGAAACCTACCTTCAGGCCATACTGCGAGCGGTCTTTATCCACATTCCAATAGACGGCAGGCTCGATGGTGACAGAGCGTGAGAGGAAGAAGGCATAACCAGCCTCCAGGTTGTAACGGATGCGGGTCGTACCGTCGCAATCGTGGCCATACTCATAGCGGTTGATGCCTACACCTGTGCCAAGATAGATGCCTACCTTATCAAAATAGTAGCGGCAACCTACGCCGGCAGTGTAGATATCCACATCGCTACCCAGGGCATTCCACGCACCACCCAGATTCACGAGCAGGGCGAAGTTATCCATCAGGAACGCACCACCCTCTGCCTCCAGGCCGAAGGTGGTCTTGTCACTCTCCGTATCATGCGTCAATGCCAGTCCCGAAACCGAGGGGTTGACAAACCATTTACCTTTCTCAAACTGAGCCTGAGCAGCTACCGTAGCTACCAGCAGGCAAACCATTAATGCAATCTTTCTCATGTTGTAAGTCTTTTAAATTTATAAATAGATTAGTTTTTGGGTTTTCTGTTCTTACTCATCCACCTTACGAAGAGGAAGGCGGCGATAATGAAGGCGGCATTGGCCACCTTGGGTGCGGCACTCAGGGGTACTCCCAGCTGCCCGAAGCCTTCGGGAGCCACGCAGATGTAGGAAGTGCAGACCATGGTCATGAAAAACGCAGGTATCAGACTGATCCACATGTAGTAGCTATCCCCCTTGTGCTTCACCAGCCATACGGTGATGGCCCACAGCGTGACCGTAGCCAGCGTCTGGTTGGCCCAGGCAAAGTAACGCCAGATAATCTTGAAGCCCTGCGCATCGCTCAGGCTGAAGATGAGCAATCCGATGGTGACGAGGAAGAGGGGAAGGCAGAGCAACAGACGCTTGCTGATGGAGCGTTGGGCCATGTGGAAGAAGTCGGCCAGGATGAGACGGGCCGAACGGAGGGCGGTGTCACCACTGGTTATCGGAGCGGCTACAATGCCCAGGATGGCCAGCACGCCACCTACAGGACCCAACCAGCTGCGCGAGATGGACGTGGCCACCATAGCACCTGAGAAACTCTTGCCCGTAGCCTCGTCCACGACGCCGTGCTCACCGAAGAAGCAGGTAGCGGCAGCTGCCCATACCAGGGCCACGATACCCTCTGTCACCATCGCTCCGTAGAAGATGGGGCGGGCATGGCGTTCGCTCGTCATGCAGCGGGCCATCAAGGGACTCTGCGTGGCATGGAATCCGCTGATGGCTCCACAGGCAATGGAGATGAACATCATCGGGAAGATAGGGTTCTGCTCGTACTTGGTACCGAAGCCGTCCCACACCTCGGGCAACGCAGGATGCTTCACATAGAGCATCACTAGAACACCGACAGCCATGAATATCAGCGCAATGGCAAACAGCGGATAGAAGCGCCCGATAATCTTGTCCACGGGCAGCATGGTGGCCAGTACGTAATACACAAAGATGATGGCTATCCACACGTAGGCATTGAGCCAATCGGGAGTCATGCCAGCCAGCAGTTCGGCAGGACCGGAGACGAAGACAGCGGCCACAAGCACCATCAGTACCACGGTAAAGACCCCTACGGCCTTCTGTGTGGTGGGACCCAAGTAACGTCCAATCAGCTGCGGCAGACTCTCACCCCCATTGCGCAAGGAGAGGCAGCCGGAGAAGAAGTCATGTACGGCACCGGCAAAGAGGGTACCGAAGACAATCCAGAAGTAGGAGGCCGTACCAAACTGTGCCCCCATGATGGCTCCGAAGATGGGACCCAGGCCGGCAATGTTGAGGAACTGAATCATGAAAATCTTCCAGGTGGGCAGGGGGATGTAATCCACACCGTCGGCCTTGGTCGTAGCAGGCGTAGGGCGGTCATCGGGTCCGAATACCCGCTCCACAAACCGTCCGTAGAGCAAATAGCCTGCTATCAGGAGCAGCAGGCAGAGTGTAAATGTTACCATACGTGTTATACCTTATTATATATGGGCCTTAGGCTCGTTAAAATTGGATGCAAAAATAGTGCTTTTTCAAGAAAAAACGTACAACAATCGTCACTTTTCCGTATCTTCGCAGCCAAAAGGCCCGTAAAGGGACTGTTTTTTGGAATGTTTTAACCATGAAGAGATTGATTATGACATATTCTGCTGACGCCACAGGCTGCACGTCCAGCCTGAAACGACTGTCGTTGCCGCTGCCGTTACGACTGTCCCTGCCGTGGCGACCGCTGTTGCCTCTGCTCTGCCTGCTGGTCAGTGGGTGCATGGCTTTGCCTGCCTCGGCTCAGGAGGGACCTAAGCAGGAGGTGCGGGCCGCCTGGGTGACGGTGGTCTATGGCCTCGACTGGCCCCGCACACGCGCTGTCACGCCGCAGTCCATCCGCAAGCAGCAGCAGGAACTCATCGAGATACTCGACCGCCTGCAGGAGGCCCACTTCAACACGGTACTCTTCCAGGCACGCACGCGGGGCGACGTCGTCTATGACTCACAGATTGAGCCTTACAATGCCATCCTGACGGGCAGCTGCGGCACCTCGCCGGGTTACGACCCGCTGGCCTTTGCCGTGGAGGAGTGCCACAAGCGCGGCATGGAGTGCCACGCTTGGATCGTGACCATCCCCCTGGGCAACCGCAAGCATGTGGCCTCGCTCGGAACACAGTCGGTAGTCAAGCGCAAGCCGGCTATCTGCGTACCCTACAAGCGTGAGTATTTTCTCAACCCTGGCCATCCCGACACGAAGCTCTACCTGCGCTCCATCGTGGAGGAGATTGTGCGCTGCTACGATGTGGATGGAGTCCACTTCGACTACCTGCGCTACCCCGAACGGGCAGGGCACCGCTTTGCCGACCAGCGCGAGTTCCGCCGCTACGGCAATGGCCGCACCCTGGACCAATGGCGTCGCGACAACCTCTCGGAGATTGTGCGTACCCTCTATCACTCCGTCAAGAGTTTGAAGCCGTGGGTCAAAGTGAGCAGCAGTCCTGTGGGGAAATACAATGACACCCCCCGCTACTCCTCACGCGGATGGAACGCCTTCCAGACGGTCTATCAAGATGTACAGGGCTGGCTCGGAGAAGGCATACAGGACCAGATTTATCCGATGCTCTACTTCCGAGGCAACAACTTCTACCCCTTTGCCCTCGACTGGCAGGAGCAGTCGTGCGGCCGGCATGTTGTGCCCGGACTGGGCATCTACTTCCTCGACCCGCGCGAAGGCAACTGGACGCTGAGCGACATCGAGCGTCAACTCCACTTCTGCCGTACCCACGGCCTTGCCGGCGAAGCGCACTACCGCGTGCGTTACCTCATGGACAACACGCAGAGACTCTATGACCTGCTCTTGCATGACGACTACCGCTACCCCGCCCTGCAGCCTCCCATGCCCTGGCTGGATGCCGAGGCCCCTTCCACCCCTGAAGGAGTGCGCGTAGAGTGCATCGCTCCAGGCTACCTGCGCCTCACGTGGGCCCCCTCGACCGATAACGACCCGCACAATGCCCCGCGCTACGTAGTCTATGGTTCAACGGCCTCGCCCGTAGATACCTCCACCGGTCGTTCGATCGTATCAGCCTCCGTAGCCGACACGACCTACATCTATGCCCCCGAAGATCCCTTGCAGGCCTTCACCCACTTTGCCGTGACCGCCATCGACCGCTACGGCAATGAGAGTGCTCCCGCCCGGGTCTCGCTCAGCGGTGGCCTGAAGGCCCTCTACGATCCTGAAGGGAACTAGCATAAAGATATATACGATACGTTGAATTTAAAAAAACAATAGAATCATCATGAAAAGAACCTATGTCAAGCATTTGCTGCTCGGATTGGGAGTGAGCGCTATCCTCAGCAGTTGCGGTTCGGTGCCCGTCACGGGCCGTCATCAGTTGCTGCTCGTCTCTGATCAGGAGGTACTGGCCTCCAGCCTGACCCAGTACAACGATTACATGAAGAGTGCCCCTCGCTCCACACAGAAGGCCCAGTCGGCCATGGTCAGCCGCGTGGGGCAGAAGATTGCCACTGCCACGGAGCGCTACCTCAAGGAGAACGGTCTAGAGGCCGAGCTGAAGAACTTCGACTGGGAGTTTTCCCTAGTCAAGGATGAACAAATCAACGCCTTCTGCATGCCGGGCGGCAAGATAGTGGTCTATGAAGGCCTGATGAAGGTGGTAAGCTCCGACGACGAACTGGCCGTAGTCATCGGCCACGAGGTGGCCCATGCCGTAGCCAAGCATAGCAACGAACGCATGAGCCAGCAGATGCTGGCACAGTATGGCGCACAGATACTCAACCAGACACTCGCGCAGAAGAGCAGTGCCGTACAGCAGGTGGCCAGTTCGGTCTATGGCCTTGGAGCGCAATATGGCGTGATGCTCCCCTTCTCGCGCAAGCACGAACTGGAGGCCGACTACATGGGACTGATATTCATGCGTATAGCCGGCTACAACCCCGATGTAGCGGTCACCTTCTGGCAGAAGATGTCCTCTGGCGGCAGCTCCAAGACTCCGGCCCTGCTCAGCACCCACCCCTCGGACGCCAAGCGCATAGCCGAGATCCAGAAAGCCCTGCCACAGATTAAGGCAAAATATTGATTACGGCAAGCTCAACAACTCATCAACAGACAGCAACGAAGTATCAGGAATCCTGATTTATAAAAGACATGAAGCCATTACTCTACATACTGATAGGCGGTTGCCTGCTGAGTGGCTGCTCTACTGCGCAGATGGGCACAACCGACCCCCATGCTGTCCTTACCGGTGCTGCCGTAGGAGGTCAGCTGGGCGGAGCCATAGGCGGCATCATCGGCGACAGCCAGCGCGACTGGCACAGTGGCTATCGCGGTTCGGCCATCGGAACCATTGTGGGTACCCTGGCAGGTGCAGCCATCGGTGGAGCCATCAGCTCCTCACGGCAGAAGGAACAAGCGACCAACGGCAATGCAGGCGCTGACCACACTACCACCAACGGCTATCAGGCCGCCCTCGATGGACTCCGCATCCGTCGCATCCGATTCATTGACGACAGCCGCGACCGCATCCTTTCGCCCGGCGAAAGCAGTAAGGTGGTGTTTGACATCGTCAACGAAGGGAGCGAAGCAGCCCTCAACGTCATCCCATCGGTCAGCGAATCCAGCGGCAACAAGCGCATCACCATCTCCCCGTCCATCCTTGTGGAGCAGATCAAGCCTGGTGAAGGCGTGAAATACACCGCCACGGTCATGGCAGGCAAACGCCTGAAGCAAAGCAGTATCACCCTTCGTCTGGCCATCACCGACGAGTACGGCAACGAGTACGACTGGCATGAGTTCCAGATTCAAACCGAGGAGAAGTAGATTGAGTGAAGCTTCGGCTTTGCCGAAACAAGAATAAGTATAACCCTACAATAATCCCTGTATGGCAGACAATTATTTGGAAAGACAATACGCCTCCTACGAGGCCCGCAAGGCGGCTTGGGAGCGCGAGAAGAGATTGGGCAAGAAGCGTGCCCATCGCATACACACCTCACCAACTGAAGGCGGGAGCAATACACCCCCTAGCTATGACGGAGGAGATGAACTGCCCATCCGCAACGATGACAACGTGATAACCAACGACTGAGCCTATGTTGCCGCTGCACCACTTCCTACGCACCATCTCACACGAGGAGCTGCCTGAGCAGTTGAACAATCCCTTCCACTATACGCCCCATCCCCTCTGCATCGAGGCGGCACAACTGGTAGAAGCGGAACTCAACAGGCTGCTCCAGACCAGCCGTAGGCACATCGGGAATGAGCTGCTGAGTACAGCTTCACAGCAAGGAGAGGTCCCCCTGACAGGCCCCGAGGAGCCTGCGAGGGAAGAGGACGAGCAAGCAGCGGCAGCCGAAGGGAAGATGATGGGTGTCCTGGTGGTACAGACCACAACTAGAGAGGTTGGCTTTCTGGCCGCTTTCTCTGGACTGCTGAGGGGAGAGAGCACCAACCCTTGGTTTGTCCCTCCTATCTACGACCCCACCCTGCCCGATGGCTACTTCCGCCGCGAAGAGGCCGCCATCAGCGCCATCAACCACCGCATCCTGGCCATTCAGCAGAGCGATGCCTACCGCGAAGCACACCAGGCGCTTCATCAAGCCACAACGACGGTCACTCAGCAGCTTGCCGCGATGCGAGAAGAACTGGTGAGAGAGAAGGCAGCCCGCCAAGCATTACGGCAGCAGGGCACACTGACAGCGGCCGAGGAGGATTGTCTCATCAGCCAGAGTCAGTTTCAGAAAGCGGAATACAAACGCCGGGAGCGGTTACTCAAGCAGCAGCTCCAGCCCCTCCAGCAGCAGGTGGCTTCCCAAGAGCAGGCTTTGCAGCAGCTCAAGCAGGAGCGCAAGAGCCGCTCAGCTGCCCTGCAACAATGGCTCTTTGAGCAGTATGTGGTGCGCAATGCCCGAGGTGAACAGGCCAACATCTGGCAGCTCTTCATGGGGCCAAGCACTCCATTGACCGGACTGACGCGACAGGCTCCTCCAGCAGGTACCGGCGATTGTGCAGCACCTAAGCTGCTGCACTACGCCTACACACACAGGCTCCGTCCACTGGTCCTGGCCGAATGGTGGTGGGGCACATCCCCCCTCACCGAGGTACGCACCCACGGCACCTTCTACCCCGCCTGCCGCGGCAAATGTGCACCTCTGCTCTCCTTCATGTTGCAAGGGTTATCCTATGATGCGGCACCCACCATGCCTACCGGGTACCATCCTCAGGATGCTGTAGAGGTGCTCTACGAGGATTCCACCCTGGCCGTAGTGGTCAAGCCATCAGGACTCTGCTCCGTGCCGGGCACTGACCCTGCCCTTCCCTCACTCTATGCGTGGGCCCGCCGGCGCTATCCGCAGGCTGAAGGTCCTCTCGTGGTGCATCGGCTCGATATGGACACCTCCGGACTGATGCTGCTCGCCCTCACTCCTGAGGCGTACCGCCTACTACAGCAACAGTTCACCGACCGCACCGTAGAGAAGCGCTACGAGGCCATCCTGCAAGGGGCACTTCCCCCCACCTGTACCGAAGGTACCATTGACCTTCCCCTCTGCCTCGACCCCTACGACCGTCCACGCCAGATGGTGCATCCCCGTCACGGGAAACCTGCCGTGACCCGCTACCGCGTGTTGGAGTGCCGCAAGGGCACCACACGCATCGCCTTCTCTCCCCTGACGGGCCGTACCCACCAGCTGCGCGTCCATGCAGCCCATCCCTCAGGACTTGGCATCCCCATCCTGGGCGACCGCCTCTACGGACAGCCTGCTGAGCGATTGCACCTTCACGCTGTCAGCCTCAGCTTCACCCATCCCACTACCGGCGAGCGCCTACACTTTGAGAGTCCGGCACCGTTCTAACCCTATCATCATCCTATCTACCACAAGGGCATTATCAACAGTCCGCCCCTACAGCGAGTGGCCATAGGGGCGGAATAGGGAGCGCGGGCACGCAGAAGCCTACGCCTACCTAGCGCTGCATGATTCTCATTGCTGTTTGCCAGCCTGCTCGATATGTT
This sequence comes from uncultured Mediterranea sp., assembly GCA_945831575.1. Lineage (GTDB taxonomy): Bacteria > Bacteroidota > Bacteroidia > Bacteroidales > Bacteroidaceae > Bacteroides. Next base: position 67,904 of record CAMACX010000010.1, on the reverse strand, counting down.
GCAGGAAGAGCTTACGAGCCAGCTCCTCATCCAGCTGACTGCTCTTGCCCAGCTTCTCGAAGAGTTTCTTCAGGAATTCCTCACCCTGCAGTTCCAGCGTGATGTAGTTGGCATACTGTCCAGTCGCCTCATCGCGCGTCCACTCATCACACACGATGACGGCTCCCTGCAGCGTCTCGTTGACCGTCACCTTCACCTTATCCTTCAGGAACGTGCGCGATTCCGCCTCCAAGCCCCCTGCGAGCGTAGTGGAGTACTCTTCGGTCGTCTCCTCTACCACACGGTTGAGCATGGCAGCCAGTTCGGCTGCGGCCTCCGTCTGTGCCTTCTTGCGGGCAGTGCTCTCATTATCCGACTTACCCACGGCCCATGCACGCAGCACACCGTCGCCACTCTTCAGCTGCGAGCAGGGCATGACGAAGGTCTTGATGGGGCTCTTCTGTACTTTGTTCTTCGAGGCACAGCTACCCAGAGTCAAGGCCAGCAGTGCCACTACAATCCATGTTATTCTTTTCATATCTTCTGTCGCTTTTATAATCAATTCATCTAACTAATATTTCCTAAATCTTGTATCTATTATTACCTAAATCTTGATTGTATCAGAAGTTCACCTTCTTGAGCTGTGCCGGCAACTCGCGGTTGACGCGCTTCATCACCTCGCGCACACACATGGCCATGCTCTGCTCGGCACTCTTGTTGACCGGCGTCAGCACCTTGAGGCGGTTGACGCTGTAGTTGAGCAGCAGCTGTTCGCTCTTGTTGTTGTAGAACTTCAGTTCGAGCGAGCAGAGACAACTGTTGAGGTCGGTGGTCGTGCCGGGCACCACAGTGCCCATCTCTATCGACGAAGAGAGTTCGATGAAGCAGAGAGCTGCATCAGGGTCTTCGGTCAGTGAGAAATAGTTGTTGGTGAGCAAGCTGCGCAGGTTGCGCTCGATGCCCTCCAGGTCGTGGTCGTCCTTCACATAGAGATAGGCCAGCACAGGCTGCGCCTTGAGGGTGACGGTCACCTTGGCTGAGGGCCACGACTGCCGCTGCAACAGCTGCATGTAGGCCTTAGGCAACGAGGCGAGGAAACTGTCATCAATGGAGATACGCACCTCCTGCACCGCCTCCTTGGAGGTGATGTTGGTGATGTAAAACTCCGATGTACCGTTGTGGTCGGTCGCGATAGCCGGGGTCAGTTCACCGCTCCCCTTGACAAAGCGGGCCACCAGCTTGATGCCGGGCACCACCACACCGCCACGCGAGAGGCAGCCGGCCAGGGGTGTGGCCACCGCCTTGAAGGGCTCCCCCTCCACCTGAGCCACGTTGGTGGTCAGTGCCAGGCCGCTGAAGACCTTGGTCAGCGCTGTGTAGAGTTCGTTGGCCACGTTGATGCGCGCTCCATCCTCATCCACCTCCAGGTTGAGGAAGAGCCAGGGTTCCACCTGTTGGAGCCCCTTGGCATAGAGTTCTACGGCACGGGGCAGGTCCATGATGGACTCCGCCTGTGCGCCTTCCAGGAGGTAGTGGTAGCCTGTAGAGGCCACCTGTTGCCGGCGCTCCGCCACGTTGGCCCGGTAGGTCTTCTTAGCGAGCGTATAGAGCACGTAGTAGTTGCGCTCCGAGCGGTAGGAGTCCTTCAACTGCTGTCCCTCCAGCCAGGCGGCCAACGAGGTCTGAATCTTATCCTCAAAGAGCTGACGCGACTGGCCATCCACATCCACCGTCTGGAGGAAGGAGTTATCCTCCACCTTCAGCGCAATCTGCGTAGCCAGATCAGCCAGCGCATGCTGCGTGGCCGTCTTCACATAATCGGGGTCGCTCAGCGGAGCCATTCCCACACCGATGTATTCATCGGCCGATACGGGATGACTCTTTACCCAATCCGGTTCCTGAGCTTGCAGCAAGGAGGGACAGAGGCAGAGCAAAGCAAAAAGAGATAAAACTAACGGTCTCATCACTCAATAGATAAAATGGTAAACAAAATGGTGTTGCCCTCAGTCACGTAACGCGTAGAGACACCCTTCTCATTCAGATAGTCCTGGAGTAAGTAAGCAAACTGCTCAGCATCCATCGGCAGTCCATCCTGATCGACAGGAGGCATGGTGACGTTGTCGAAGATCATGCTCTCATCCACTGCACCCTTCAGGTGATACTGCGCCTTGAAGCAATTCTTGCGCACCCATTGACGGATGACGTTGGAGAGCGGCTGGCCATTCTGCGCAGCCACCGGGTCACGCAAAGTGGCCGTACACGATGCATCGAGGTCAAACTGCATCACAACGCGTGTGCCCTGTCCAGCTGCCGTAGCCGGCTTGGTCCAATGGGCACAAATATCATCCAGGAAGGCTTGCAAGTGACTCTGCACCGCCAACTTGACCAGGCGGTCGGTCGAGGCCTGTGGATAGAAGTTGGTGATGCCATCCTTGCTGGCCAGGTCGGCCCCTGTGGCCGTCTCGTAGGCACGGAGAATCAGCGAGACCTGATTGCCCTTCTCATTGGAGACCTTCTTCAGATCCACCTCCACATAGACATCGGCACCTGAGGAGAGCAGCAGTTCGCGGTCGTTGGAGGTGGCATTGTTGGCATTGTAGGCATCCCGCCGCTGCGCACTGCGCACCAGTTGCTCAATGTTGGAGGTGACCACGTTGCGCGAACGGAAGCCATCGACTACATTGGAGACGGCCAGACGCCGGTCGAAGTCATTCTCCAGGATGGAGACGAAGTTCTCCCCCGTCTTGCGGTAAGGCACCACGATGATGCTGGGCATCAACGGCCCCGACTCGCTGCCGAAGACCGAAGTCTTCTCCATGACACCATGTTTCTGCAAGTATTCATAGAGCACCTTCATGCTCACCGTGATGGTCACGGCAGCCCGGAACTTACCCTCTACCTTACGGGCGTTGTCAGCGCCTCCGTCGGTGTTGATGATATAGGCTTCAAAAGCCCGGCTACCGTTGAGGAAAGGCGCTGTGATGCGAGGGTCGTCATTGTCAATCAATGGCCTTTCATCGTTGATGCCCGGCACCCCTTTGTAGAAGAGTGCATAGAACAGGCGACACTTGGCATCGGCAGCGACCTGGTCTTTCTTATCAGCCCGACCCTCCGAGCGGAAGGTGGCAATCTTGTCAGAGGGTGCTGTGCAGGATACGTTCTGCCAATCAGCACCTTGCAGCTGCGCTCTCAGCGGCAAGGCAGAGCAAGTCAACGCCAAGAGACACAGCACGATGGATTTATAGAAAAACGATTTCATAGGCTACAACTCATAGAATTAGAGACCCAGAACACCCAGACCGAAGAGTCCACTGGAGGGCTTGCAACCACTGCGCACCATCAAAGGCTTGGCAGCCTCGGGATTGAGCGTGCGGTCGCGCAGGTACTGCTTCATGGCAGCCAGCACATCCTCAGCGCCCTTCTTGCGCACCTTGCACTCTGAAATCTTGTTGTGCGCCGTGGTTACTTCCAAGCTGCCCACCTCTTCATAGAGCGCCTCACCTGCCACATACTTCACCTTGCAAATCTCAAAATAGTCGCCTTCAGCGACTCCATGCATGGCACCCAACTTGATGTAGCAGGTCAGCATCTTGTCCTTCTTCTCCGTATAATCACCCTCATACACTTCACCTTCGAGATGGGCCAGATGCTCCACGAATCCACAACCCAGTCCGGTCTTGAACGCATCGGCGCGCGCCTTCTGCTTGTTGTCGTCGCTCTCCTTGTTGGTCAGTGTGCCTGAGTAGGCTATCGCACCATCTTTGGAAGCAATGGCCTGTATGGCGAAAGTGAGCGTGGCCTCATAACTGTAGGTCACCTTGCCATCCTTGGATTTGCTCTCTTTGGTCTCCTCCAAGACGTTATTGGCCGTACCTACGATGATGTAGTCGGCCACCAAGCGCTGCATCTCCTCGCCGCCATTGGCCATGAGATCATCCATGGTGGCCTCGTTGAGACGGCGTTTCTGCTCCTCAGAGAGGGTGGTTTCGGTATTGAGGTCAATCAAGCGAATGCGGTGTTGATGCGACAGGGAAGAGATGATGGAGTTGCGCAACGTCTCTGCCTCACTGGATGAGATATTGCCTGCATGCTTGAATCCTGCTACGAGGACGGTAGGTTTACGATACTCTTCCTGTGCAAAAAGGGTAGCTGCCATCAGAAGGCAGCAGACTGAAAACATAATGATTCTTTTCATGCTATTTCTTATATTAGGGTTTACAAATTATGTGATTAAATACAATATGACATACTGTGATAAATTACATCCTACAGCTTGGCCTTGGCTTCAGCTGAGCCTTGTTGGGCAGCCTTCTTGAAGTACTTGCGGGCCATCATGGCATTGGAACCTACGTTGCCGCAACCGCTCTCGTAGATGATGCCGAGCATGTAGTTGGCCTGGGCACTGCCCGACTTCTTGAAGCACTCGATGGCCTCCAGTCCCTCGCCAGCCTTGTAAGCCTTCATGCCGGCCTCATAACTGGCATCCGTAGCAGGCGTGGCTGACTTCGCGGGCGCAGCTTGCGTCTGCTGAGCAGGTTGTGCAGACTGCGTAGGCTGTGTGGCGACAGCAGATTGCTGCGGAGTGGCCGGCTGTGTGGTGGGAGTCCCCGACTTGGGTGCCGCTGCGGACGGTTCTGCGGTTTGCTCCACAGCCTGTGGCTCAGCCGGTGCTGACTCCGTCTTCTCTCCCTTGCCGCCAAAGGCCAGGAAGGCTATGACGGCCACAGCCGCTACACCACCCAGGAGAAACCAGAGTGTACGGTTGCCGCCTCCCTCATTGCCCTTGGGTTGTGGACGGATGCCTTCGCCGCCACTCAATGCGCCGAGTCCCTTGGGTGTTCCCTTGGTACCTGCTGCGGGGGCCTGGGAGCCCGCTCTTTGAGCCACGGCAGCAGCGGCAGCTGCTGTTGTAGCAGCAGTGGCAGCCGCAGCGACAGCAGGTTGTTCCGGCTTGGCGGGACGGAAAAGGGCCAGTAGCTCCTTCTCCAGGTCAGCCTTGACATCCTCCACATCGAGTTCGCGTGCCTTGTTGTTCATCATCTGACGACCGGCGGCCCCGAGGTTGCCGTTGGTCGTGAGCAGCAGTTGCTGGAAGGCGATGCGATACTCCTCACGCGCCTTCTTCTCACACTCCACACAGCGATTTTTCCCCTTCACCTTACAGTCGAAGCAGATCTGCTTGCCGCACTTGGGGCAACGTGGATGCTTCTCCTCCAGGGGATTGCCGCACACTTCACAATACTTGGCTTCCCCCGTACCGTTCATCACGATGGTGGTGTTGTTGGTGGTATTGCTGATGTTGCTTGAGTTATCCACCTGTTGGTTGCTGACATTCACATGCTGGTGTGAGGTGCGGTGAATGCCACCCGTGGCGTTGACCCGTGCACCGGCACCTATCATCGGTTCCTCCTGCGACAGCGCTGGTGCATCAGCCGCCGCTTGGGCAGTAGGTACGGAGGCAGCAGGCGCAACGGCCTGCGCAGGGACCTCCACTCCACAATTGGGGCAGAAGCGTTCGTCGTCTGCCACCTTGGTCCCACAATCGGGACAGAATCTTGGTTCTCCCATAATCTATCTATCGTTTTAATTTTACCTATTTATAATTGGCTCACTCGTTACCCTAAGGTAGCTGTTCGCCTCCTCCTCACCGGTGAGGGTGACCTTGGCACCGTCGTAGGGATCGAAGTAAGGATCGTCCATCGGCATGGAGCCAGCCCGGTAGAGGGTGTATTCGCTACCCTCGTCCGTAAGGAGGATGGCATAACGACCTTCCGACTTCGAGCCTTCATTGCTCGTCCTGATCTGCAGGGTGCCTGTACATTCTATGGTTGCCATACACTGTCTTCTTTAAGGGTTATCTGATACTGTTTCTGAGGTTATCTGATACTGTCTTGAGGGTTATCTCATTCTATTTCAAGTTCCTCTGTTTCTGGGTTCACCGTATGCCGTTTATCCCAGTTTGGCTCCACAGTCTTCGCAGAACAAGGCACCGGGTTCTACCGGAGCACCACAATCGGGACATACCGCAGGGATATCCTTTGCGGCAGGAGCAGCGGGCTGCTGAAGAGGCGCTGCTGGCGACGGCGTGGGTTGCTGGTAGCTCTGGGACGGTGTGGGTTGCTGGTAACCTTGCGGCATGGGGGGCTGCACGTTATTGCGGGTGGTGTAGTCCAGGGCACGGTCGTAGGCGGTGTCCATGCGGCCCTCCTGACGCTGCAGGCGTGCTTCGCGTTCGCGCAATTCGCGGTCGCGGTCGGCCAGCCGCTCCTGGTTACGCTGTTCGCGCTCCTCGCTGCGCACACCGGCGATAGCTCCCGTCATCTGCATCATGTTGTTCATCATCTCGTACATCCGCTCCTGGTTGGCTCGATCGGCCTCTTCACGGCGCTGACGCTCCTGGTCCAGACGGGCCTCCTGCTCTCGGCGCTGGGCATCGAGCAGTTCGCGCGTGCGTCGTTCGTTGTCGGCACTGTATTTGCTTTGCGCGTAGGCCACGGCAGCTTCGCCACCCTGCATGGCCCACACCTTCTCGTCGGAGAGGTCGCGTGCGCCCTCCCACTTCAGGCGCTCCATCTCCTGGGCGTTGCGCAACTGCTGTTGCTGCATCTCGGCCTCGTGGCGACGCTGGTTCTCGCGCTGCTGCTCCTCGGCCTGCTGCATGGCCAGAAACTGCTGGAACTGCGCCTCATCATCCTCACGCTGCATGTCGTGCAGGCGCTTGGTGTCGTTATAGTCCATGTCGCGGCGGCGCTGCTCCACATCGAGCTGCGAGTCGGCCAGACGGCGTTGCTGATCGAGCTGCTTGTCGAAGCGGCTGTCGGCGTAGGCATCCTTCAGCCCCATCAGCTCCAGCTCCTTGCGGACGATGAGCTCAGCCCGTTCACCCTCGCCTTCCAGGCGGGCGCGTTCGAAGTCGATGCTATCCTTGAGCTGCATCATGGCCAGGGCGGTGCCGCGCTTGTAGGCATTGACCTGGATATTGTCCTTCATCACCTGCAACTCCTCCTCCCGGATCAGTCCGCTCTTGCGGATCTCATGGAGGGCCGCTTCGCGCTCCTCGTCCGAGCGTGCCTCACGCAGGATGCGCTCGTTGCGCAGCAGCAGTTCAAACTTAGCCAGTTCGTCTTCGTTGAGCAGCTCCTCCTGGCGGCTGTTGCGGTTGATGGCATGGAGCTGCCGCCTCAGTTCGAGGTCGGTAGTGGCCTCGTGCAGCTGCTGGGCGTTGTTGACATCGGCCAGGCGGTTCTTGAAGTCGTTGGTGCGGCGCAGGTAGTCAAGCTCCTGCTCAGAGAGGTAAAGTTCACGGCTCAGGGTAGCAAAGCGGCTGAGGTCATCGTTGGTTGCCGAGATCTCGACAATACGCACCACGGAGAGACCAAAGAAGGCCTGGTCGGCGATACTATTGACGCGCTCCTTGAGCAGGGCGTGCATGGCGGGGCTGACCCTTCCGTCGGGCAGGTCGGTATCATAGAGGGCTTCCTGCAGCACCACGCGCACGGAGTCGGCAATCTCATCGACGATGGCCGCCGTGTTGAGCAATGTCTTGTCGGTAAGGTAGTGGAGGATAAACTGCTCGTAGTTGACGATGCGGAAGTAGGCGTTGACCCCCATCTCCAGTTCGAGGTGCGCCGTCTGAATCTTCATGGGCTTGAAGCGGGCGTAGTCGTCCAGATTGGGCTGCTTGGCCCCAATCAACAGGGGGAACGCCTTATCTAGCAGGATGATGACGGAGAAAGCGGCTCCACGGCGGGCATTCTCCAGGATGAGCCGCTGCTGCTGTTCGTAGAGCTCCTGTGCCGTAGGCTCGGCCTTGGGCTCGGGCTTCTTGCGGCTGAAGAGGGAGGCAATGAGCTGCCATCCACGCTTGAGTGACTGCCCCAACGACTCACCGGCACGGGTCAGGATGTTGCCTTCCTGCTCCTCACGGAAGTCGTAGGTGCCTCCGCTGATGGAGGCGATGGTGCGTCCGTTGCAGCGGATGTAGGCGGTAGTCCCTTCGGGAATGATGACTCCCTGCACCTTGCGGTAGGTCTCAAACTCCGCCTCACTAATGACACGGGCCACCAGTCCGGGCTGTATATTCCAGATGATGCGTCCGGCAGCGGCCTGCATATCGTCTGCTGACTGTGGCTGCGGGACTTTCGGCTCCTCCTGCACAGGCGCAATGGCCTGCACCTTGGTACCACACTTCGTACAGAACTTGGCACCCGGCTTCAGCGGTGCCCCACACTGAGCACATACAGGTTGCTGCTCAGCCTGCTGTCCAGCCTGCTGAACAATCTTCTCTCCACACTTGGTACAAAACTTGGCACCTTCGCGGAGCTCTGCGTTACACTTAGGACATTTCATATTCTTTTGTATTTTATTTAGTTCCAATTACCTGTCTGATGTTACCTTGGGCATCCGAGGTGACGGTCAGGGTCTGCTTCACCTCGCCTTCGCTCGCTACGGTGTAGTCGAACCGGAGCTCTTCGCTGCCATCGGCATAACGCAAGCGGAAGATGGCAGCGGCCGGCCTCGGCGGGATGCCATAACGGCTGTAGAGGTGACGGGCCATCTGGTCATGGATATGGAGGACGTTAGCGTTGACCTGCGACCTGACCTGCTGCAGCAGGGAGGCGGTGGGCGATGCGGCAGAGGGAGCTCTAGATGCGGCTCCGGATGATGTGGCGGATGCGGCTCCGGCCTCGCCTCCTAGCAGCTCCGTCTGGCAGACGTAGCTCTGTGCGGTGGGCTGGGTAGCCGACTGGGGAAGGGCCGTGTTGGGGCGAGGCTCCTTATGGGACTCACGCTTGTCATCGGTCGCCTCCTCATCCCACAAAGCGAGGTAGAGCGAGGGGTCGCCGAAGAGGTTAAACTCCAGCAGCGTGGCTGCGGTGTGCGGACGGCCCTGCTTGTCCTGCTGCATCACAGCCGACTTGGCCAGGAAGAGGGCCAGTCCGGCGGGATAGCCAGCCTGGAGGGCGTTCATGAAGGTAGCGGCCAGGGTGTCGGCCAGCATGGGGGTGGGAGCAGAACCATCGATGGCATCTACATCGCCCCACGCTATCCGCGAGGAGCCTACAAAGAGCAGGGTCTGTGCATAGAGAGCGGCAAGCAGGGTGCTGTGTGCGCTGTCCATACCCCGGTGACGGGCACCGTAGCAGGCTTCGCAGGTCACCACATTGGGCTGCCGGCAGGCCTGCATGAAGACGGGATGCATCACCGTATAGCATTTGGGGCGCTCCTCCAGGGTGGTGCCGTAGTAGCCGGAGGCCTCAGGGGCGTTGCTGCCGTGCAGGTTGAAGTAGTAAAGATAAGCCTCAGGGGTGAAGACCTGACTGAGATTGTCAGCGGTATAGGAGGGCGAGAGAATCAATCCCCGGTAGTAGCCGCTGGAGGGCTGAGCAGCCAGGTTGCGCAAGTTGGGGGTCAGACCGCCGGCCACCGTGGAGGAGACGCGCTTCCAATGGGGATCGCACTGGCCATAGACCACGCCCCCGGGTATGCCCAGACTGCTGTTGACGCTCCGCTGCAGGTAATCCGCAAACTGGCTCCACGTCGTGTCCTCGCCCACGGGAAGGCGACCCACCATGAGCTGCTGGTCGTAGTGGAAGATGTTCAGGCTCTGCAGTTCATCCACCATACGATGACCGTAGGGATAGGCCCAGAGCAGGTCGGTGTCGATGTCGTTGTCGCTCACCTCCTTCACGGGATGGGGCACGCAAGGCATGGGGATGATGTCGTTGCTACCCAGGATGAAGAGATAGAGGGGCTGCCCCTTGGCGCGCTTGCCGGTGCGTGCCTCGACAGCATCGGCCAGCAGGTCAAGGTAGTCACCCCAAGGGGAGTCGGGCTGTAGGCTCACATGGCGTGTACGGCTCAGGAAACTGCGCTTGCGGTAGGTGTAGTCATCCACGTCAATCAGTTCATAATCTACTCCCGAGGCACGACGTGCTTCGATGTAGCTGGCCATCAGTTGGTTGGCCTCCTCCACGCTGCCTCCCAGCTTGGCAGAGAGCAGGCGACAGTTGGTGAGGATAAGTCCCCACTCCATCGGGTTCTCCTTACCACAGGCCGCTTCCCCTGCAGCAAGTTGCGCGGCAGACGGCGCAGCAGATGCCGCAGCAGGTTGCTGTGACTCCTCAGGCTCGTCGAGCCGCGTGCCGCATTCAGGGCAGAAGCGCGCCCCTGTTTCCTCGATTTTCGTTCCACATTCAGGACAATACATAGTCACTTTTCTCTTTTAGCGGTTCATATCTTGCGTTAACTATCACCATTCGCTACTCCTGCTTCACGTACTTGGTCATGCGGCGGGTCACGCCTGCCACGTAGCCCCGGGCTTCGCTGTGCGACAGTCTGGTCGTGAGGTGATTATAGAGGGTAGCATAATCCATCTGGTTGATGAGCGGCGTGGCCTGTACCACGCTGGTACCTCCCGTGAAAGAGCGGCTCACGTTGCCGGCTCCGGTGTTGTAGCTGGCTATGGCACAGAGACGGCGGCAGTCGGGATTGCCCACGGCGGCAAACTGGTTGAGCAGCACGCGCAGGTAGGCCGTGCCCAGCTCGATGTTGTTGCGTGGATTGTAGAGGTAGGCTTGCGTGGGGCACCACTCCTTGCCATAGACGTAGCGGTAGGCGTGGCGACCACCCGAGGTGGGTACGAGCTGCATCAGTCCGTAGGCCGGCACCCAGCTGGTAGCTTGGGGATTGAAGGCGGACTCCTGCTCGATGACCGCAAAGATGAGCGGTTGCTCCACCTGATAGCGATTGGAAAATTCAGCCACCAGGTCTTTGTAGAGGGCGGCATTCTTGGAGAGGTTGTCGGCGACGAGCTTCATCTCGATGGCCACCACCTGACGCACCTCGCCGCCACTCCCCTCCACACGGCTCAGCTGCTTGACGCTCTGCTCGGCAATGATACGCGAAGCCAGCGTCTTGCCACTCCCCTTCTTGGAGCCGGCAGCCGATGAGGGAGAGGTAGCCACCTGGGGTGTGGCCTTTGCCGCATGATGACGTGCCGCCGCCCTTTCGGAGGCGCGACGGGCGGCCTCTTCGCGTGCTGCCTCGCGAGAGCGCAATTGCTGGCTGCGGCGGGAGGCCATGCTGCCTCGGGAGCCAGCGTTGTCACGGGATGTGCTGTCAACCGGCTGTCCATCACCGGAAGTGAGCGCAGTGTCCTCCGCTGTCCGGGAGGCATCATCACGGGGCTGAAGGGCCAGCTCCCCGCCACGCACCGTAGGCTGAGGAGGTGCCGGCCGGCTGTTGGCCAGAGTCGGCTCCGTGCTGTCTGATCCGTTGATAAGGGATTCATCGAGACCCTGATAGGGAGAGAGGTCCAGCAGACCTTGCAGGATGGGCTGGGTGGCGAGTGCCTCGCCACGCTCCCCGGACGCATCGTAGGGCGTCAGAGAACCGCGGCTCTCCAGGAGCTGCTGCACGGCCTCAGCCAAGCGCTGCGTCTGCTTGAGCGAATCCTTTGCCTCCTTCGGGTCGAGCGCCACCTCCACCACCACACGGCCGGTCTCGAAGTTGACCCGTGAGCGCGACTTGTAATGCTTGCCATACTCCACCCATTCATGCTTCGTATCGCTCATCACCTGTCCCAGAGAATCGGTACCCCAGACACGGCCGACCTGGCGCACAAAGCGCCGGTACTCCTCCTCCAGCCGAGCCGCATCACGCCGATACGCCTGCTCCGCCTCCTGGGCATACGCCTCAAACCCACTCACCATCTCGTCGGCATCGACAAAGAAACTGGCGCGCAGGGAATCCAAGCTTTCCCGGGTAACCCGCTGCTGCGAAAAGCAGTTTACAGCAAGGACCAAAAGACAGGTTGACAAGACTAATCGTGTTTTCATAGCGGCAAAATTACAACAAATTTGCGACATAGGCAAGCAAAGTGCCGGTTATTTTCTCTCCAGCGCACAAATTTGCAGAAAGCCCCTCGCTAAGTATGCCTTTTACGCTACGCAAACAGCCTGTCTGCACCACCTAAATAGGCCATTCAGCCTCCCGAAACAGCCTACCCATTAGCGACCAAGCAGCCTCACCGTCGGCAAACATAAAACCAATATTATCGTCATATTTCTTTTTCTGCCCTAATCTAATGACGACGTCTATGTCTTAGTCTTAGTCTTAAATTTATGCCCGCGGGATAATAAAGAGACCATCGCAATCCGATTGCCATCGCATCGCAATCCGATGAGCCACAAGCCACCCCCAAAACAGCCCTTTGACAAGGAAGAACCATGCCTCCGCTGATTTTTTCCACGAAACGTATGGCAGTCTCGCAAAAAATGAGTATCTTTGCAGCACGAAAAGAAACATGTGCGAAAAAGACAAGATATGATTCTATTTTTCAGAACCCCACAACAGAGCGTCATCGCCGTAGAGAGCGATCACGCCCTTCTGCAAGCCGACTGCGAGAAGCTCTGCTGGCTCTTCGGCAACGCTACCCCCGAAAGTGAAGAACATCTAAGCGGCCACTTCGTTGGCCCACGCCGCGAGATGATTACGCCGTGGAGCACCAACGCCGTGGAAATCACCCAGAACATGGGCCTCGGCGGCATCAGCCGCATCGAGGAGTACTTCCCCGTAGCCGATGAGAACGCCGACCACGACCCCATGCTGCAACGCATGTACAAGGGACTCAACCAGGAGCTCTTCACGACCCACCGTCAACCTGAGCCCATCGTCCACATCGACGATCTGGAGGCCTACAACGAGCAGGAGGGCCTGGCCCTCTCACGCGAGGAGATGGACTACCTGAAGAAGGTGGAGCAGGACCTCGGCCGCCCGCTGACCGACAGCGAAGTGTTCGGCTTTGCCCAGATCAACTCCGAGCACTGCCGCCACAAGATATTCGGCGGCACCTTCATCATCGACGGCGAGGAGAAGGAGTCATCCCTCTTCCAGATGATCAAGAAGACCACCCAGGAGAACCCCAACAAGATTATCTCGGCCTACAAGGACAACGTGGCCTTTGCCGCAGGCCCGGTAGTGGAGCAGTTTGCCCCCGCCGACCACTCCAAGCCCGACTACTTCCAGGTAAAGGAGATCGAGAGCGTCATCTCGCTCAAGGCTGAAACGCATAACTTCCCCACCACGGTGGAGCCCTTCAACGGCGCCTCAACCGGTACGGGTGGTGAGATCCGCGACCGTATGGGTGGCGGTAAGGGTTCCTGGCCCATCGCCGGAACGGCCGTCTATATGACCTCCTACCCCCGCACCGACGAAGGACGCGAATGGGAGGAGCTGCTGCCCGTGCGCAAGTGGCTCTACCAGACACCGGAGCAGATCCTTATTAAGGCCTCCAACGGTGCCAGCGACTTCGGCAACAAGTTTGGCCAACCGCTGATCTGCGGCTCAGTGCTCACCTTCGAGCACAAGGAGAACGCTGAAGATACGCTCTATGGCTACGACAAGGTCATCATGCTGGCCGGTGGCGTAGGCTACGGCACACGCCGCGACTGCCTGAAGGGCAAGCCTGAAGCCGGCGAGAAGGTGGTGGTCATCGGCGGTGACAACTACCGCATCGGCCTGGGCGGTGGCTCGGTATCATCGGTTGACACGGGCCGCTACAGCAGCGGCATCGAGCTGAACGCGGTGCAACGCGCCAACGCCGAGATGCAGAAGCGTGCCTACAACGTGGTACGTGCCCTCTGCGAGGAGGAGAGCAACCCCGTAGTCTCCATCCACGACCACGGCTCGGCCGGCCACGTCAACTGCCTGAGCGAACTGGTGGAGGAGTGTGGCGGACTGATTGACATGAGCAAGCTGCCCATCGGCGACAAGACCCTCTCAGCCAAGGAGATTATTGCCAATGAGAGCCAGGAGCGCATGGGCCTGCTCATCGAGGAGCAGGCCATCGAGCATGTGCAGAAGATTGCTGAGCGCGAACGCGCCCCGATGTACGTGGTGGGTGAGACCACCGGCGACCACCGCTTCGCCTTCCAGCAGGCCGACGGCGTGCGTCCCTTCGACCTGGCCGTGGAGCAGATGTTTGGCTCTTCACCCAAGACCTACATGGTGGATAAGACCGTGGAACGCAAATACGACGTGGTGACCTATGACGTGACCCGTCTCGATGAATATGTGGCCAACGTGCTGCAGCTCGAAGCCGTGGCCTGCAAGGACTGGCTGACCAACAAGGTGGATCGCTGCGTGACGGGCCGTGTGGCCCGGCAGCAATGTCAGGGCGAACTGCAGTTGCCGCTGAGCGACTGCGGTGCCGTGGCCCTCGACTACCGTGGCCGCAAGGGTATCGCCACCTCGCTGGGTCACGCCCCGCAGGCGGCCCTGGCCAACCCCGCCGCAGGATCCGTGCTCAGCGTGAGCGAAGCACTGACCAACCTGGTATGGGCTCCGCTGGCCGACGGGCTGGACAGCGTATCGCTCTCAGCCAACTGGATGTGGCCCTGCCGCTCGCAGGAGGGTGAGGATGCCCGCCTCTACACCGCAGTCAAGGCGCTGAGCGACTTCTGCTGCGCCCTGCAGATCAACGTACCGACAGGTAAGGACAGCCTCTCGATGACGCAGAAGTACCCCGACGGCAGCAAGGTGATTGCCCCGGGTACGGTCATCGTATCGGCCGGCGGCGAGGTGAGCGACATCCGCAAGATCGTCTCTCCCGTGATGAAGAACGTCAAGAAGAGCCGCTTCTACCACATCGACTTCTCCTTCGACACGCTGCAGCTGGGCGGCTCTGCCTTCGCCCAGTCGCAGGGTAAGGTGGGCAGCGACGTGCCTACCGTGAAGAATCCTGAATACTTCCGCGATGCCTTCCTGGCCGTGCAGCAGCTCATCAACGAGGGGCTGGTGATGGCCGGTCACGACATCTCTGCCGGCGGTCTGATCACCACCCTGCTGGAGATGTGCTTCGCCAATGTAGAGGGCGGTATGGAGATCTGCCTGAACAAGCTGGTGGGCACCGACATCGTGAAGGCACTCTTCTCCGAGAATCCCGGTGTAGTCATCCAGGTGAGCGACCACGATGCACCGCGCGTGAAGAAGATTCTCGACGATGCCGGCGTGGGTTACATCAAGCTGGGTGTACCGACCGACGAGCGTCACATCATGGTGAGCATGGAGGGCTCCGACTACCAGTTTGGTATCGACTACCTGCGCGACGTATGGTACTCGAGCTCCTACCTGCTCGACCGCAAGCAGAGCTTCCACGGCAAGGCCAAGGAGCGCTTTGAGAACTACAAGCAGCAGCCGCTGGAGCTGGCCTTCGGTCCTTCGTTCACGGGCCGGCTGAAGCAGTGGGGACTCGACCCCGACCGCCGCACAGCGAGCGGACTGCAGGCTGCCGTCATCCGCGAGAAGGGTACCAACTCCGAGCGCGAGATGGCCTATGCCTTCTGGCTGGCTGGATTTGACGTGAAGGATGTCACCATGACCGACCTGATCAGTGGCCGCGAGACGTTGGAGGATGTCAACGTCATCGCCTTCTGCGGCGGATTCTCCAACAGCGACGTACTCGGTTCGGCCAAGGGATGGGCAGGTGCCTTCCTTTATAACCCCAAGGCCAAGGAGGCCCTCGACAAGTTCTATGCCCGTGAAGATACCCTCTCGCTCGGTGTCTGCAACGGCTGCCAGCTGATGGTAGAGCTGGGACTCATCAACCCCGAGCATCCCGCCGACAAGCGTGCCCGCATGGAGCACAACGACAGCCACAAGTTTGAGTGCAACTTCGTCTCACTGACCGTAACGACCAACCGCAGTGTGATGTTCGGTTCGCTGAGCGGCTTCAAGATCGGCACCTGGGTAGCCCACGGCGAAGGCAAGTTTAACCTGCCCCTGCCTGAGGAGGAGTACAACGTCGTAGCCAAATTCTCGTACGATGAATACCCCGCCAATCCCAACGGCTCAAGCTACAGCGTAGCCGCCATCGCCAGCAAGGACGGACGCCACCTGGCCATCATGCCTCACCCCGAGCGCACCATCTTCCCCTGGCAATGCGGGTACTACCCCGACGAACGCAAGGCCGATGAGGTGACTCCCTGGATTGAGGCCTTTGTCAACGCCCGCAAGTGGGTTGAAGCACACAAGAAGTAAGCTTCAACCATCAGATAGGACTCCACAAGGGAGCAGCTGACAGAGGCCACACGCGGGCCCCTTGCGGCTGCTCCCTGTTGTCAAATTTATGCATATGAAGAAGATACTGACCAGCCTACTCCTGCTGTTCCTCGCCCTAACAGGGCAGGCACAGACCTTCCGCTACCTCAGCGTAGAGGAGGGACTGAGCAGCCGGCGTGTATTCTCCATACAGAAGGACACCAAGGGATACATCTGGCTGCTTACCCACGACGGCATCGACCGCTACGACGGTAAGGAGGTGAAGCACTACCAGCTCTACGACGGCCAGCACATCGTGAGCAACACCATGGAGATGAGCCGGCTGGAGCGCGACAATCAGGGAGGCATCTGGGAAGTGAGCCAACGAGGCACGCTCTTCCGCTACTGCCCCGACAGCGACCGCTTCAAGCTGATGTTCTCCCTGGGCAATGTGTCGCCCATCACTTGCGGATGCTTCGATGCCAACAACCGCATCTGGCTCTGCAGCCGCTCCACCATCTTCCGCTTCGATATCGCCACCAGTCGGGTTACATCCTACGTCAATCCGCTTCAGGAGGAGATCACCCACCTTGCTGCCTACACCGACTCCACCTTCTTTGCCGGCACAGAGAGCGGCGTGAAGCTGCTGCGGTGGCAGGGAGAACAACTGCTGAAGGTCTCTATAGAGGCAGAACCTCCCACCCTGCTGCAGGTCAACGAGCTCTATTACCACCAACCCGCCGACAAGCTCTACATTGGCACCTATCAAAGGGGGCTCTACTGCTATGACCTGAACAACCGGCAGTGGAGCCACATCGAGAAGGAGCTGGTGGATATCAGCATCAACCGCATCCGCGCCTGGGATGACCACACCCTCTTCATCGCCACCGACGGTGTCGGAGTCTATCGGCTGGATACCCGTGACAACCGGTGTACCCCCTTCCTGAAGGCCGACTACCAGAGTCCCAACGCCATGAACGGCAACAACATCCTCGACCTCTACATCGACGAATCGCAACGGCTCTGGCTGGCCAACTACCCCATCGGTGTGACCATCTGCGACCTGCGTCAGGCCCCGTTCACCTGGCTGAGACACGCCATCGGCAACGACCAGTCACTGACCAACGACCAGGTGAACAGCCTCATCGAAGACAGTGACGGCGACCTCTGGATGGCAACCAACAACGGGATAAGCCTCTACAACCGCAAACGGCAAACCTGGCGGACCTTTCTCAGCGAAGGGGCAGAGAAGGCACAACCTGGTGTCAACAGCCATACCTTCCTCTCCCTCTGCGAAGTGACTCCTGGAGTGGTATGGGTAGGAGGCTACAGTTCTGGACTCTTTGAAATCCATAAGCAGACGGGAGAGGTAAGCAACTTCACCCCCTCCAGCTTCAGCGGACTGGACATACGCCCCGACAAATACATCCGCACCATCCTGAAGGACCGTGAGGGAATCATCTGGTCGGGTGGGCTCTACAACCTCAAGGCAGTAGATAGGGAACATCACTCCATCCAACTCTACCCTGAGCTGAGCGGTATCACCATCCTGATTGAACACGATGAGGAGTCGCTCTGGGTGGGCACGACGCATGGCCTCTACCTGCTCAACAAGCGGAGCCATCAGATCCAGGAGATCAAACTGCCTGTGGCCTCTTGCTCCATCTACTCCCTCTGCCAGAGTCCTGATGGGCAGCTCTTTATCGGCACCAACTGCGCCGGCCTGCTGATTTACACCCCCTCCACCGGCGAGATGGTCCACTACCACACCGACAACTGCGCCCTGATCTCCAACAGCATCTACACCCTCATCTGCAATGACGGCCAACAGCTCCTGCTCGCCACCGAAGGGGCAGTCACCCTCTTTGACCCATCCACCCGACGGTTCACCAACTGGACCCGCGAACAGGGTCTCAGCACCGACCACTTCAACGCCTCATCGGGCATCCTGACCCGTGACGGCACTTATGTCCTGGGCGGTACCGAAGGATTGCTGCTGTTCGACCACAAGCGCTCCCTGCCCCCCTCCTCACCCTCCAAACTGGTCATCAGCGACCTGGAAATCTTCTATCAGCACGTCAACGGCGGCGAGGCCAATTCCCCGCTGACCCATGAGCTGGACCTCACCCCCACCCTGCGCCTCAAGCACGACCAGAACTTTTTCTCCCTCAAGGTCTCCTCCATCAACTACGATGCCCCCTCGCAAGTACTCTACTCCTGGCGGCTGGAGGGGTTCTATAACCAGTGGACACAGCCCGATGGCAACGGACGCATCCGCATCACCAACCTCATTCCGGGGCGCTACACCCTCCGCATCCGGGCTATCTCCAACGAGGACCGCAGCGTCGTGCTCGAAGAACGTAGCCTGGAGATTATCCTCGAACCACCTTTCTGGCTCACCCCATGGGCCTATGCGCTCTACCTGCTGCTCGGCATGACCCTCATCGGCCTGGTCCTACGCTACGCCTACCTGCGCAAGCAGAGGAAGATTTCCCGGGAGAAGATACAGTTCTTTATCAACACGGCCCACGACATCCGTACACCGCTCACCCTCATCAAGGCACCGCTGGAAGAGCTGCAAGCAGAGGAGCCGCTCAGCGAAGCAGGCCAACGCCGGATGCAGACCGCCCTGCGCAACGTCAATGCCCTGCTCCACCTCGCCACCAACCTGATTCGCTTTGAGCGCGTGGATGCCTACAGCGAAAAGCTGCGCGTAAGCAGCTACCCGCTCTGCAACTACCTCACCGATACACTGGAGATATTCCGTCCCTTCGCCGAAAGCCACCATCAACACCTGACGCTGGATTGTCCAACAGCGCAGTGCAACGTATGGATAGATAAAGAGAAGATGGACTCCATCCTGAAGAATCTCCTCTCAAACGCCTTGAAATATACCCCCGAAGGAGGACGCATCGAGGTAGTGTGTACCGCCACGGAGAAGCAGTGGATGGTTACCATAACGGACACGGGCATCGGCATCCCCGCAGCCGAGCAACGGAAGCTCTTCCGTACCCACTTCCGGGCCAGCAACGCCATCAACGCCAAAGTGACGGGCAGCGGCATCGGCCTGCTCATGGTGAAGAAACTGGTGAAGCTGCATAAAGGCAAGCTGCAACTCAACAGCAGGGAGGGAGAGGGCACCACCGTGCAACTCACCTTCCCCTTGTCAAAGCAGGCCTACGGCAAAGCCATCCAGACCACTACAACAGGCACAGTGACAGACAGCTCTGAGATACAACAGTCAACTCCCATAGCAACAGGAAGCCACCTGCAAGATACACCGCACTCCATGCACCACGATCAGGAAGAGATTCCCCTGCTGCTGATAGCAGAAGACAATGACGAACTGCGCAACTACCTGACCGAGACACTGGGAAAAAGCTACCGCATCACCTCCTGTGCCGACGGCAACGAGGCGCTGCAGCAGATAAAGGAGAAGCTGCCACAGCTCATCATCTCGGACATCATGATGCCTGAGCTGCGCGGTGATGCGCTCTGCCGGCGAATCAAGAACGACCTCAACATATCACACATCCCCATCATCCTCCTGACTGCCCTAGCCGACGAACAGGAGATGATTAGCGGGCTGGCCTGCGGTGCCGATGACTACCTGACCAAGCCCTTCCACCTCGGCGTACTCAAGGCTAAGATAGCAAGCGTACTGGCCAACCGCGAACGACTCAAGCAGTGGTACACCAGTGAGGAGCGTAGCGTACCATCCCAAACCGACAAGCCGCCCACGAATGCTCCCAGTCCGCTCGATGAGAAGTTTATCACGACCGTGAGAAGCTACACCGTAGAGCACATGGCCGATGCCGACTTCAATACCGACCGCCTCTGCTCCCTGCTCTGCATGAGCCGCACCAGCGTCTATAACAAACTGAAGGCCTTGACAGGCGAATCGCCAGCCGACTATGTGCGCCTCATCCGGCTCCAGGAGGCTGCCCGCCTGCTGCGGGAGCAACGCCACACCATCACCGAGATAGCCGAACTGACAGGATTCAACGATGCCAAATACTTCCGTGAAGTCTTTAAGCGCTACTACCACAGCAGCCCATCGCACTATGCCCAAACCCATATCAACAACGAAACGAAAACGCAAGAAAAGCAATGAACTTGACACATAACATCTACTGGCAATCGTTTGCCATCTTCTTCAAATTGGGGGCCTTTACTCTCGGAGGGGGCTACGCCATGGTTCCCTTGATAGAGAACGAGATCGTCACTAAGCGCCACTGGCTGGCTAAGGAGGACTTTATCGATCTGCTGGCCATCGCGCAGTCGTCGCCCGGCATCCTGGCCGTGAACATTTCCATCTTCATCGGCTACCGCCTACGCGGCTGGCGGGGCAGTCTGGTCACCGCTTTCGGTACCATCCTCCCCTCCTTCCTGATCATCCTCTCCATCGCCCTCTTCTTCCACACGTTCAAGGACAATACCGTGGTGGAGCGCATCTTCAAGGGCATCCGTCCCGGCGTAGTGGCCTTGATTGCAGCCCCCACATTCAGCATGGCCAAGTCGGCCAAGATTACCCGTACCACGGTATGGATTCCCGTAATTTCCGCTTTGCTCATCTGGTTGCTCGGCTTCTCCCCCATCTGGATTATCATAGCCGCCGGCCTAGGAGGGTTCATCTACGGTAAACTAAAAACGAAAAATTAATTTTATAGCTACAAGCTACAAGTAATAGCAGGGCTGCAAGGTATAGGAGCGGAACCTAATCACTAATCACTAATCACTAATCACTAAAAAAAAATGCTTTACCTCCAGTTATTCTATACGTTTTTCAAGATTGGATTGTTTGGTTTTGGCGGTGGCTACGCCATGCTTTCGATGATACAGGGCGAGGTGGTGACCCGCTACGGGTGGCTCACGCCACAGGAATTTACGGACATTGTGGCGGTCAGCCAGATGACGCCTGGCCCTATCGGCATCAACTCAGCCACCTATGTGGGCTTCACAGCCACAGGCAGCGTGTGGGGTTCCATCGTGGGCACCTTTGCCGTCGTGCTTCCCTCCTTCATTCTGATGCTCACCATCAGCAAATTCTTCCTCAAGTACCAGAAGCACCCGCTGGTTGAGGCGGTCTTCAAGGGACTGCGCCCTGCCGTAGTGGGACTGCTGGCCTCAGCCGCCCTGGTGCTGATGAACAAGGAGAACTTTGGTTCACCCACTGACGACCTCTACACCTTCACTGTAAGTTGCCTGCTCTTCCTCGTCACCTTCGTAGGTACCCGTCGCTTCAAGCTCAACCCCATCGGCATGATTCTGGCCTGCGGCGTAGCAGGATTGCTGCTCTATTAGAGCCTACTTGCTCAACAAAAAAAGAGACTGCACCATAGAAGTAATCTATGCGATGCAGTCTCTATGTATCTATGAATAAGTCTCTATCAGAATCTCATACCCAGAGTGAAGAGCACCTGAGTGCGGCTGTTATCGACCTTGGTGGGCATGGAGGTGACTATCTCGTTACCTACTTCGTTGTAGAAAGGATAGAAGTCGGACTTCTGCCAGCTGTACTTGAAAGCCAAGTCGGCATAGAACATGTTACTGCGGTAACCCAGGCCGATGGTAGCCGTCTGGAGCTGCTTGGTGTTGTTGAACTCGGTATCGGTGTTGATGCTGTTGACAGGAAGTGCCTTGACAGCATCGTCGTTGAAGGCCGCTGAGGTGAAGTTGTAACCAGCGCGCAGGGCAAATTGCGAGGTGGGCTTCATCTCCATACCGAGACGCAGGGTGTGTGTAGCCTTCAGGCAGAGGTCAGCCTCACCCGTTTCCCAAGCCATCTCGTCCCCTTCGGGGTACTTAAACTTCATCGAAGAGTAATCCTCATACTCATACTCGGCACCCAACGCCAACATGGAGCCTACGGTATATCCCAGCGAAGCATTGAACACCCAAGGGGTCTGCAGCTTGAAGTCACGCACCATCGGACCGCCCAAATCACTGAAAGTACTGGCTGAGAGACGTGAAGCATCAGAATTATTGTCCAGGAATACATCCGAGGTGAGTTCAGCACCCGTCTCGTAGGTCAGTTGATACCAGGTAGGGGTATGTACCGCCAATCCGATGCGTAGAGGTGAATCCTCGAAAGGACGGGCAATCATACCCAGCTTCACGTCGAAACCAGAGCCATAGATCCGGTTGAAACTCTCCAGCGTGTAGCCTTCACCGTTGCCATAATCCTCATCGTAAAGCGCGTACTTCTTGTAATCCACATCGTAAGCTCCAATGGCCGCACCAAGATAGAAGCGGTCATTGAAGTTGAATGCCATATTGAAGTTGTATTGATCGACGCCACCGCGTTCGCGGCTCTGGAAGAAGGCATCCACCTCATCGGGCACCACGGCATTGAGGTCACCGTCGAGCAGCGCACCCTTCACACCCATCACGCCCAGCCAACCGGCATTATAGTCCTCCCAGATACGGGGTGAATCAAAATCGGTACGGATATAGGCATCGTTCTCCTGAGCCTGCTGCGCCATGGTGCGCACCTGAGAGATATAGGTGTCATTGTTCAGCGCACCCATCAGGCCATTCATGGTGAAATTGCGGTAGAGCGACTTACTCTTGGTGTAGCCGAAGCCGAAGTTGACGTAGCGCAGGGGGGTCTGATTGCCAATCTTCATGGCATAGACAATTCCGGCATGATCAAACGTCCAGCGGCACTTGTTGCTGTCGAAGCTGTTGCCATCGAAGTTGCTCTGCGTGCCGTACATGTTGTAACCGATGGTGAAGGAGACATCGTTACTGCGATAGATACCGATACCGGCTGGGTTGGTTCCCATGGTGGTGATATCCCCACCCAGGGCACCCATAGCACCACCCATACCCACGAAGCGGGCCGTACCATTCAAGTCCTTCTGTGCGATGCTCATGGCATCATATACCGTTTGTGCTCCAGCCCCAATCACACCGAGGGAAAGCGTCAGAGCAAAAATTAATTTCTTCATATCATACATTGTTTTTAGTTCTAATCACTAATCACTAAACCCTAATCTCTAATCACTAATTATCACCGTCTGCGGCTGCCACCACCGCCACCTGATGAACGGACCGCACCCCCACCACTGCTGCGAGTGGAACTGCCTGAGCTGAAGCTGCTGCCACTGCTGCGCGTGGAGCTACCACTGTTGTAGCTACGGCTCGACGTGCTGCTCTGCGAAGAGCGTGTGGCTGCCGTGCCCTGCTCACGGCGCTGGGGAGAGGTGCTTGAACCACGGTTGTAGGTGGCACGCGACTGACTGCCTGTGGCTGAGCTCCGCGTGGAGCTGCCAGTGGCACCACTTCTTACCGTACTGCCCGTAGCGCGAGTTGAAGAACCTGCTGCCGAGGAGCGACGTACCGATCCGCTCTGCTGGGTCTCGGTAGCTCCCGTGACGCGGGTACTGCTCGGACGAGTGTAGGTCTGACGGCGACTGGAAGAGGCGTTGCCCGTGCGGGTGGTGACCCCGTTGCGGTTGGACGACTCCACCTGACGGGTACCCACGACACGGCGCGTAGAGGAGCTGCCCTGCGAGCGGGTGCTCGTGCTGGTCTGACGGGTGGACGAGCCGGTCGTCACGCGGCGCGTGGTCTGTGTACCAGCGGTGCGGGTCACGGAGCGGCGGGCAGCCATACCGGGACGGTAGCCATTGGCACGCGAGGAGGCCGAGAAGCGCGAGCCTACCGAAGGACGGGCTGTATAGGCACCACCCCACGGGCGTGCAGGAGCCCATGCCGGTCCCCAGCCCGGATGCGGATAGTGATGGTGATGATGGTAAGCGTAGTGCGGACCATACCAGCCATGCCAGTAGTCATAGCCGTACCAGCCCGAGTGCCAGCTCCAGCTGAAGAAGGGGTCGTGCCAGCCCCAGCTGTAGTAAGGCGAATACCATCCCCAACCGTAGGAGTTGAAGCGCCAGTCCCACCAGAGCCGGTTGGAGAAGGTGGGGAAAGCGTAGGCATAGAGTCCGTCCGTATAGACGTTCCACTCCCAGGAGTTGAGTCCATAGACGACGTCGAAGTACATCGGGCTGCTCACCGAGATGGCGTAACGCGGGTTGCGGAAGCGGATGATGCGCGTGGCATACTCGTAGTCATCGACCGAGCCGTCAAATCCGTTCACCCACTCACCACGGAGGTCGTTGTCGGAACGCTCATCAATGTAGAGCGTGTCGTTGTCACTGGAGAAGGTGTAGTCGCTGGAGTCGTAGCGCCGGTTGTAGGCATCCACATCGCGCGTACGCTTCTTCTTGTCGCGCACCACCACTGCCGGAGACTGCGTCGAGGTGACCACCGTTGTGGGAGTCTCCACGCGCACAGGCCCCGAAGTCTCCACGCGCACCGGAGCTGAAGTCTCCACGCGCACAGGGCTTTCCTTCTTCTCTACCTTCTTCTTGGAGGGAATGTAGTAGAGGTCATCGTCTGCCGTCTGAGCCATCAGCATCATCGGCAAGGCACATGCGGCCAAAAGAGTCATTAAAAGCTTCTTCATATCGTTTGTTTTTTAGTTATTTCTATGGTTATGCTATCTTTCGCACGACAAAGATAAGGCCAATTCTTCATACTGACGAGAGATTTTCCCTAAATATTAGTAGGGATTTCCCTAAAAACGACTACTTTTGTGGGCGGAAACCCTATTTTATCCATTTTTTAGCTTATGCAATACATCGAATATACCCTCCAGGCCACCCCTTTCAGTGAGACGGCCACCGACCTGCTGAGCGCCCTGCTGGGCGAAGTGGGCTTTGAGAGCTTTGTGGTGGAAGGCCAACAACTCAAGGCCTACGTACAGGCTTCGCAGCACGACGAGGATGCTGTCCGTGCCATTCTGGCAGATTTCCCCATGCCCGACGTGAGCCTCTCCTTCACCCACCAGCTGGCTGAAGAGCGCGACTGGAACGAGGAGTGGGAAAAGCACTTCTTCCAGCCCATCGTCATCGGCGACCGCTGCTGCATCCACAGCACCTTCCACAAAGACACGCCGCGCGTGGAGTATGACATCATCATCAATCCGCAGATGGCATTCGGCACGGGACACCACGAGACCACGGGACTGATCCTCGGCGAACTGCTCGACAGCGACCTTCAGGGACGCTCCCTGCTCGACATGGGTTGCGGCACGGCCATTCTGGCCATCCTGGGCCGGATGCGTGGAGCCGCCCCCTGCACCGCCATCGACATCGACGACTGGTGTGTGCGTAACTCGCTGGACAACATCGCCCTCAACGGCATGGACCAGATCAGCGTCTATCACGGCGATGCCTCCATCCTGGCTGACAAGGGACCCTTCGACTACGTGATAGCCAACATCAACCGCAATATCCTCCTGGCCGACATGGCAAGCTACGTGGCCCGCATGAACACGGGTGGCACCCTGCTGATGAGTGGATTCTACGTAGAGGACATCCCCGTGCTGCGTGCCGAGGCCGAACGACTGGGCCTGCACTATGTGCATCACCGCGAGAACAACCGCTGGGCCGCCCTGCGCTTCACGCGTCCCTGACGTACATTTTTTAGCAGAAAGAGCGGAAAAAAAGCGGAGATAATCAAGAAACTTTCGTATATTTGCCCAATTTATCATCAAGAACTCAAGAAAATGAGAGTAACAGACCTGATTAACAGCGCCGAGAAGACCGCCTTCTCGTTTGAGATACTGCCCCCCATCAAGGGAACGGGCATCGAGAAAGTGTATCAAGACATCGATACACTGCGCGAATTTGACCCCAAATACATCAACATCACCACCCACCGCAGCGAGTTTGTCTATAAGGACCTGGGCAACGGGCTCTTCCAGCGCAGCCGCCAGCGCCGCCGCCCGGGCACCGTGGCAGTAGCCGCTGCCATCCAGAACCGCTACGGCATCACCACCGTGCCCCACATCCTCTGCAGTGGGTTCAACCGCGAAGATACGGAGTACGTACTGCTCGACCTGCAATTCCTGGGCATCACCGACCTGCTCGTGCTGCGCGGCGACAAGGCCAAGCATGAGAACATCTTCACCCCCGAACCCGGCGGCTACACCCATGCCATCGAGCTGGAGGAGCAAATCAACCGCTTCAACCGCGGCATCTTCGTGGATGGATCGGAGATGAAGATTTCCAAGACCCCCTTCACCTACGGCGTGGCCTGCTACCCCGAGAAGCACGATGAGGCACCCAACATGGAGAGCGACCTCTACTGGCTCAAGAAGAAGGTGGAGGCCGGTGCGGAGTATGCCGTGACCCAGCTCTTCTACGACAACCGCAAGTACTTCGAGTTTGTGGAGAAGGCGCGCGCGGCAGGCATCTACGTGCCCATCATCCCCGGTATCAAGCCCTTCAAGAAGCTGTCGCAACTCACCGTCATCCCCAAGACCTTCAAGGTGGATCTGCCCAAGGAGCTGACCGACGAGGTGTTGAAGTGTACCACCGACGAGCAGCTGAAGCAGGTGGGTATCGAATGGTGCATCCAGCAGTGCAAGGAGCTGATAGCCCATGGCGTGCCGAGCATCCACTTCTACAGCGTGGGGGCCGTGGAAAGCATCCGCGAGGTGGCCAAGGTCATCTATTAACCATTTTATTCGTTTATACCTATTATATATAATATAGATAGCACGAAGACATGTTCAGTTTCAGCGACATCATCGGACAAGAGGAGGCCAAGAAGCGGTTGCTTCAGGAGGTCAGCGAGGGGCGCATCGCCCACGCCATGCTCTTTACCGGCCCTGAGGGGTCGGGCAAGCTCCCCATGGCCCTAGCCTATGCCCGCTACCTCTGCTGTGAGCATCCCACACCCACCGATGCCTGCGGCTGCTGCCCCTCGTGCGTAAAATGGGAAAAGCTCATCCACCCCGACGTACACTTTGCCTTCCCCATCGTGGCGAAGAAGGCGCAGAAGAAGGAGGTGTGCGATGACTACCTGCCCGCCTGGCGCAAGCTGCTCAGTGCGGGAAGCTACTTTACCCTCAGCCAATGGCTTGAAGAGATGGATGCTGAGAACAGCCAAGCCATCATCTATGCCAAGGAGAGCGATGAGATACTGCGCAAACTGAGCCTCAAATCCAACCAGGGCGGCTACAAGATTGTGCTGATGTGGCTACCAGAGAAGATGAACGAGGTATGTGCCAACAAGCTGCTCAAGCTGCTCGAAGAGCCGCCGCAGCAGACCGTCTTCCTGCTCGTGAGCGAGGCGCCCGAGCAGCTGCTGGCCACTATCCTGAGCCGTACGCAACGCTTCAACCTGCCCCGTCTGGAGGAGGAGGTGATTGCCCAGACCCTGCAGAGCCGCTTCGGTGTGCTGCCCGAGGAGAGCCGTAACCTGGCCCACATCGCCAACGGCAGCATGATACAGGCCCTGACTGCCATCCAGCTCAACCAGGACACCGCCCTCTTCTTCAACCTCTTCGTCAGCTTGATGCGCCTGGCCTACCAGCGTAAGATACGCGACATGAAGCTGTGGAGCGAGGAGCTGGCCGGCATGGGGCGTGAACGGCAGAAGGAGTTTCTCAGCTACTGCCAGCGACTGGTGCGCGAGAACTTCATCTTCAACCTACACCGCCCGCAGATGAACTACATGACGACCACCGAACAGCAGTTTGCCCTAAAGTTTGCCCCCTTCATCAACGAGCTCAACGTCATCGGCATGATGGAGGAGCTGAGCCAGGCTCAGATTCACATCGAGCAGAACGTCAACCCCCGCATGGTATTCTTCGACTTCGCGCTGAAGATGATCATGCTACTAAAGCATTAGAATAACGAAATAACCACCAAAGAAACACACCTATATAGTTAGAATGTATGGACGATAACAGTATGACAGAATATAAGTTACACAACGGAAGCGGTGGCCTCTGCTGCCGTAGCTGTGGCCGACAGGACCATCAGCTGAACACCTACGACTGGCTGGCCGACATCCCCGGCAACGACCAGGTGACCGACCTGGTGGAGGTGCAGTTTAAGAACACCCGCAAGGGGTACTACCACAACAGCAACCACCTGCCGCTACAGAAGGGTGACATTGTGGCCGTGGAGGCTTCGCCAGGTCACGACATCGGTGTCGTAACCCTCACGGGCAGCCTGGTGCAGCTGCAGCTGAAGAAGGCCAACCTCAAGTCAGAAGCCGACATCAAGCGCATCTACCGCAAGGCCAAGCCTGTGGATATGGAGAAATATGAAGAGGCCAAGGCCCGTGAACACAGCACAATGATCCGTGCCCGCCAGATTGCCCTCGACCTGAAGCTGCAGATGAAGATAGGCGACGTGGAGTACCAAGGCGATGGCAACAAGGCCATCTTCTACTACATCGCCGATGAGCGCGTGGACTTCCGTCAGCTCATCAAGGTGCTGGCCGAGGTATTCCGCGTGCGCATCGAGATGAAGCAGATCGGTGCGCGTCAGGAGGCTGGCCGCATCGGCGGCATCGGTCCCTGCGGCCGTGAACTCTGCTGTGCCACCTGGATGAAGAGCTTCGTCTCCGTATCGACCAGCGCAGCACGCTTCCAGGACATCTCATTGAATCCCCAGAAACTCGCAGGCCAGTGTGCCAAGCTGAAGTGCTGCCTCAACTACGAGATAGACTGCTACGTAGAGGCCCAGAAGCGCCTCCCCTCACGCGAGATTCAGCTGGAGACGCTCGACAACACCTACTTCTACTTCAAGGCGGATATCCTGGCCAACCTGATTACCTACTCCACCGACAAACAGATACCGGCCAATCTGGTCACCATCAGCGGTCGCCGTGCCTTTGAGGTCATCGGCCTCAACCGCAAGGGGATTAAACCGGAAAGCCTGCTTGAGGAGGAGAACAAGCAGGAGGAGAAGAAGTCGTCCGACCTGCTCGAACAGGAGAGCCTGACCCGCTTCGACCGAAGCAAGAAGAGCGGCAAGAACAAGAAGAAAAAGAAAGCAGAAGGACAACCAAAGCAACAAGCAGAAGGAGGACAGCAGGTGAAAGCTGAAGGACAGCAAGGGAAAGCTGAAGGACAGCAAGGAAAAGCTGAAAGACAACAGGGACAGCAAACTGACGGACAACCCACTCAAGCTGCAAAACAGACTTCACCATCTGCTCCGCAGCAGGGCAGGCAACAGCAGGGCCAACGTCAACCGAAAGGCAAACAGCCGCAACAGGGCAAGGGTAATGGACAGGGCAAGCCCCAACAGCAGCAACAAGGTGAAAAGCCCCAACAGCCACAGCGACAAGGAGGTAAGCCGCAACAGCCCAAAGAGGGCGGACAAGGCAAACCGCAACAACCCAAGGGTGGCCAGCCACAAGGCAAGAAGCCGCGTAACAACGAGCAGCCCAGGAAAGATGAGGAAGCATAACCAACGCCCCTTGGCTGTAACAGGGGCCATGCTGACGGCGGTACTACTACTCATCGCCGGCTGTCTCCCTGCCGACAAGCAATTCCATAGCTATCGCTCCATACCCTCCTGCGGGTGGGTGTGGGGCGATACCATCCACTTTATCACCACGCTGAGCGACTCACTGGTCCACTATCGCTACACCGTAGAAGTGCGCCACGACAACAGCTATCCCTACAGTCAGTTGGCTGTGGCCTTCAACGTAAATTCCGCTGACGATTCCACCATCTACAGCGACACCCTGCACTGCCAGCTCAGCAACGAACAGGGCGTATGGCTAGGCCAAGGCTGGGGCAACCTCTTTGTCAGCACACACCCAGGCCACACCTTCACCATCCCTCACAGCGGCAGCTACACACTCTGCCTCAACCACATCATGCGGCGTGACACCCTGCCGGGTATCTTCAACGTAGGCATCAGGATAGAGACGGTGCCGGCAAGCGAAGGCGACTCGAAGTGGATGCCTGCCACTCAGGCCGGAGACAGGAAGCGTCAAGAGTGAATCAGCACGGTAGCATAGGCCGCAATGCCCTCCTCACGTCCTGTGAAGCCCAGCTTCTCGGTCGTGGTGGCCTTGACCGACACATCCTCCTCGTCAATGCACATCACGCCCGCCATCACCCGTTGCATCTCAGGGATGTACGCCTTTAGCTTGGGCCGCTCTGCACAGATTGTAGCATCGACATTGCCTACCGTATAACCCTTGGTAGCCAGCAGGGCCACCGTCTTGCGCAGCAACACCTTGCTGTCGATATTCTTGTATTCACTGTCTGTATCAGGGAAGTGATAGCCGATGTCGCGCAGGTGAGCCGCCCCCAGCAGGGCATCACACACAGCATGAATCAATACATCGGCATCGCTGTGACCCAGCAAGCCCATCGTGTGGTCAATGCGGATACCGCCCAACCACAATTCCCGTCCCTCCACCAGCCGGTGGACATCGTAACCAAATCCTACTCTTATCTTCATTGTTATACTCTCTTTCTAGGTTGTTCTATAGATAATTCTATCTGATATGCAGATCCAGCAATTTGCGTTCACCGATATAGCCCTCCAGGTGCTGCCCGATAGCCACAGGCCCCACTCCGACAGGCGTACCCGTATAGATCAGGTCGCCCATCTTGAGCGTCATGAAGCGGCTCACATAGGCAATAATCTGATCCACGCTGAAGAGCATGTCGGCCGTACATCCGCGCTGCACGCACTGCCCGTCGATGTCGAGGTGAAAGTCCAGCTGCTGTACATCGCCTCCCAGCTCCTCCAGAGGCACGAAGGTACCGATGGCCGCCGAGTTATCAAAGCCCTTGCTCAGCTCCCAAGGATGTCCCTGGGAGCGGAAGCGCCGCTGCAGGTCGCGTGCCGTAAAGTCGATACCCACCGTCACCGCATCGTAGTAGCGGTGAGCGAAGCGTGGCGAGATACACTTACCTAGACGGCTGATGCGCACCACCACCTCCGTCTCGTAGTGAATCTCCTGCGAGAAGTCAGGCAGGAAGAAAGGCTTCCCATCGCGCAGGATGGCCGAATCCGGTTTGAGAAAGATGACCGGTTCGGTGATCTCCTCCGTATGTCCAAGCTCCACCTTGTGGAGCGCATAGTTCATTCCTACAGCTATTATCTTCATATTTACAATCAGTTTCACTTTTACAATCAAATAGAACACAAAAGTAAGCTTTTTCCCCGAAACGCACAGCAAGCATTAACATTATTTCTATTAGTTAAGCCTCATCAGCAGGAGAAAAATTACAACAAGCCATAGTGCCGAACTTTAATATTTCATGAAATACAAAAGTATAACTTTACATTTTCATCTACAGTAGTCAGATTATCAATGGTTTGGTTCTAAATTTAACACAATTATACAGTTTGTGAATAATAAAAAAAGATAGACAAAAGTATAGGCTGTGAAGCGATGTTGCGCACCCGACCTCTATCTTTGCGCCCGAAAACTCAAAAATAGTACGATATATGAAGAAGAACGAGCGGGACAAGAAGCAAGACGAAAGCAGCAAGAAGCAGCAAAACCGAGAAGATGAGATACTGGAAGCTTCATGGGACCTGATTGACTATTGTGTCTGAAGCATGATAGATCAACATAGCTTTACTCCTTTCTCTTGCATAAACTCTAATAAATCGTCCACCAAATATTGGCGACCGAAAGTATGTAATACATCGTATGCAGGAATCAAATACCCGGCTATGATATTCAACTTCATGAATAACTTGTATATCTCAGCGGGACTCTTGTGCACTCTTTCTGCAACACTGCCTATAGCATACGTGACAAATTCCAATATATCCTTATCCATGTATTTTTGAACCATATCATTCACTGTTCTTGTCGTGCACTTTTGCATGCTCTTACATCCGGATGTGTCGCGGGTGGAATGTATGCGGCGATGTACAACAAAAAGGAATCGCACCTCCTATCGTACGAATCGCATCACTCCGCACGCTGCGCCTCACCACCCCACCGAGGGAGCGTATCTGTGTAACGTAAAAAGGTCAGATAGCTGACCGGTGACAATGCCGTAGGTCTAAGGTAACTCCGAAGCTACTCCGTAGTTACTCCGTAGTAACACTAATCCAACTCTAATTCCGGATTAGAGATTGATTAGAGAAAGATTAGAGTCCGATTAGAGTCCGATTAGAGGAACGGCAGTCCTACGGCTGACTCACCTCACACCAAAACACAATGATACATTTTGTGAATTAAGAAAAAAAAATCGACAAAAGTGTAGGATGTGAAACGATGTTGCGCACTAACAGCAGCCCTGCATCTGAAGAGTTAAGCTGTCAGAACTGGATGTTTAACTCCTTAGCAGCGAACAGTTAAATATCCAGCCGCGAACAGTTAACTGCCCAGAAGCAGGCATCAAAAGACAAGGAAATAGCCGCTATATGCTATAAAACAGAGGAAATCACTTGGTCTTTTCAACACTTCTTCCGATTTTTGCAGCAAATATCAGAGAGTAAAAACATGCGCCTGACAATGGAAAACAAGAAGAATGATATGAGTACGAAAGTCCCCACCAACGTGGAGAGCTACAGCTCACACTACGACGAGAGCAAGCTATGGAACAAGATAAAGAGCGTAGCCAAGCAGGCCGGCATGAAAGTCATCTACGCCGCCCTGACACTCTATTATGTCTTGCAGTCACCACAAGTCAGTACCGCTGAAAAAGCCAAAATAATCGGAGTCTTGGGCTACTTCATCCTTCCCGTGGACCTCATACCCGACTTCATCCCGGTAGCCGGCTACTCCGATGACCTCACTGCGCTCCTCTGGGTTCTCAACACCGTAGGGAGCAACATCACCCCCGAAATCAAAGCTCAGGCCATGAACAAACTGAAAGAATGGTTTGGTGAGGTAGATGAAGGAAATGCTATTTCCAAGATTGAATCCAGTACTTTTAAAGGGTCATGAAAAATATTGCCAACCACAAGCACATTATTGAAAAAACTTAGTAATTTTGCACCCGCAGCAATCAGCTGCAAGTAAAACTAATGCAATCCGAATATTACAATAAAATATATTATTGTTCGATTTATGAGTAACATAGTAACCAAACAAAATAAGCAAGGTATGGGAAGAATAAGAGAATCATTCATTTTGTTCATAGTATGTATGTCTATCAACATTCAAGCTCAGAATGTTGCTGTTGCCAATCAGTTGAAGACAAAGTATGTCATTGTAGAATACAATAAAAACAGTGGTGGATGGTATCTCATCGGAAAACAAGTTGGAACAGAAACACAATATGGATTCTGCAATAAGTTAGGTAAGGTAATAGCTTTTGGTGGTATAAAATACAAAGCATACGATGCCTTTATCGAATTCTATATGCCAGACCCTGCATTAAAGGAAGAATATAATGAATGGAAGAAAAAACACGACGAATGGGAAAAGGAGAAAGAAGTTTATGATAATTTATTTGTAGAATATATGAATAAGAGATACATTATTGCTAAAAATTTGAAGGAGGAGGCAGAAGAAAAGCAAAAGCAAAAGAATAAGAATAATCCTTATGCTTGGTATTCTGTTTACATTATTGATGAGTTTTACTCACAAGCCGAGGCGATCTTGTTGAAACAAGGGATTGAACAACCTGTTCTTCGCGTTGAACCAAGACAGAGAAGTGACGGCTATAAATGGGTCCAATATACATTCACACAACCACAACCTTATCAGGAAATAGATTACGATGCACTAAGAAATGACAACTTAATACTCTGCTCCGTAAAAAAGAATGGATTATATGGTTTGGCAAACAAGAACTTAAAGAACATTGTTACATGCACATATAAGGAGAAAATTGAAACATCATATACATTTCTAAATGGAACATGTCAAACATATTGTATCAATGGGAAATATGGAGCTGTGAATAAAGCAGGAGATGTTATTCTAAAAAATGAGTATAAAGAGATTAGAGAAACAGACAATGGTCTTCTCAAGGTGACAAAGGACGGAAAACTATACGGCATCTATAATACTGATGGCAATGAAGTGCTTCCCTGTATGTTTGCAGATGTGTCTTTTGCCATCAAAAAGAAACAGTCTTTTAGTACTTTTGCCCAAAGCTATGTCGAACAATTTATAAATGAGTGGCAAAAGAAAGGCGAATTTGAGAAGACTACCGTATGGCAGACGAGGGTGAATGAACAAACCCGCCAACAGAAAGTCATAGAACTTACCAAGAAAGCACAAACAGCCTATCTTGGTTTATATGCCAATAATATTCAGAATGATTTTACTATCGGAAGGTATGACCCAGACCATGAAACATTCTTAATCGAAAGTACAATTGGAGGTAAATTACTCGTTCCAGTACCCATTGCAAAGGCTGAGAACTTCAAAAACAAATTTGCTGAGTGTACCAAGCAACCATCCTACTTTATTCAAAATGACGGTATAGGATTGGCTAAATGTGAATTTAGGTTATCTCAGAATGAAGCATATACATTCAACAACCAAGCTTCGCTTAACTACAGTATTGCGCAGGTTGAATACAACTTTGATCCTATCAGCATCAATCCTGTTGCATCGAATGACAATCAAGGCAAACAGACAATTTCAACCATCTCACTGAATGTGGGCAAGTCGGATGTTGACGTTGACATTCCTGTTAATGCTGAAATTAACGATAAGACTTTTGCTATCATCATTTCTAATGAGAACTATCAAAACGAAAAAAAGGTGGATTTCGCCAGCAATGACGGATGGATATTCAAGGAGTATTGTCAAAAGACTTTAGGTATCCCTGCCAAAAACATACATTATAAGGCTGATGCCACTTATAATAACATCAAGTACGAACTGAATTGGATTAAGCAAGTGGCTGAAGCTTATAACAATGAGGCTAAAGTTATCTTCTATTTTGCTGGACATGGAGTACCTGACGAGTATTCAAAGGAAGCCTATCTGCTCCCCGTGGATGCAATAAGTTCTGATGTTTCAACGGGAATATCCCTTAATACTTTATACAAGTCTTTGGGTAACACACCAGCCAACAAGGTATTTGTATTCCTTGATGCCTGCTTCAGCGGTGCATTGCGTGGAAATGGCATGTTGGCATCTGCACGCGGAGTGGCCATCAAATCAAAAGCTGACGAACCACAAGGCAACATGGTAGTCTTCTGTGCAGCTTCTGGACAGGAAACAGCCTACCCATATAAAACAAAAAGCCATGGAATGTTCACCTATTTCATGTTGAAGAAGCTGAAAGAGTCAAAGGGTAATATGAACCTAGATGAACTTAGTAGCTATGTAATTACAAATGTAAAACAACAATCAATCGTAGTCAACGGAAAGAGCCAGACACCAACACTATCTACATCTATCTCATTAACTGATGGTTGGAAAGAATTAAAATTAAAATAGCATACTTGCTTTTATAATGAGCAAACGTTTCTTTAAACCATGTGTAGGCGCTAACTACGCTAATAGTATTATCGGGATGCCTACTTTGGTAGTTTACGCCTCACATTATCGCAAGTATATCGACTATATTGGGCGAACTCGGCAATTATATTATAGATAATGTTGCTAAAGAGTCCGTGGTGAGCAACGGAAAGAGCCAGACACCGACGGTTTCTTCGCAATAACATGGGCAGATGGATGGAAAACGCTACATCTAAAATGAGTTGAGAAGGAAACCATGCGCATAAACCATAGAATAATGAACGTTGGTCTACAGACAGGGTGGTGCCCCAAGGAAAGAACATAGACCACTACGGAAAGAACAAAAAAATCCTCCCTCACCCTGCTGTTAGAAGGAGAGGGAGGGAGGACCTTAATCAGTTAATCAGAAAGGGACATCGAGCGTGGTGTCATCTGAGTTGTCAAAAGTAAAGGAGCCACCAGCTGAGGCGTGAAAGAACTTACCCGCCGCACGCGTGGTGCGGTGAGGAGCCATGGATACATCATTGAACGTGTAACTCTTCACCTCATTGCCTGAAGCATCCTTCATAACAACTGCAACTGTAATCGTCTGTGGATTCTCTTTGAGGAAGCAATGTACATTGAGAGCCATGTTCTGGAAAGTACCCGTCTCAGAGTTGCTGCGCAGGAACTCTACCTTGTTCTGATAAGAATCGGACGTAAGTCCCGTGGAAGGGTCAAACTTATAGGCCGCAGTCGTGGTCGTTGACCCGGCTGGCTTCAGGGTAATCTCACACGAGGCAACCTCGGCCGGGGTTTCATCGGTAGTATAAAGCTGGAAGGTGGAAGTGATGCGCTTACCGAAAGCCAGGTTGACCGTATTGTTTCCCCGCACAATGGTGACAGGCTGCACGGCTGCAAAAGTCTTGAGCACCTTGGAACTGGTGATGGTGGCTACTGTGGAAGAGGTGATGTCAGCAGCCTCTTCGGTGTCCGCACTGGCCTTGTGAGCTACAGCCACAAAGGTGTAGTCACCAAGGAGCAGCTCACAGGAAATCTTGTCGAAATCTTCGGTGTCAACCGTTGCATTCTTTTTCGAACTAAAGACAATCGTCCCATCCTTATCCAGCACAGCGAGGGCAATGCGGTTAACTTGGGCATCAGCAGCTGTCTGGTCAGCACGGGTGGTCACATCATCTTCATCATAGGAGAAATTGAAGCCAGAGAATGAAATGTTGACAGTCACTTTTTCGTCTGCGTCTGTCCCACTATCATCTTGGATCTGGTTGACACACGAGAAGAAGGAGAACGAAACAAGTAGTGTTGCCAGTAAGGCAACGGTTTTGGAATTAAGTATTTTCATTTTTTAAAGATTAAAGATTTCCACAAAGATATACTGTTTTGTTTTAATCATCCAAACTTTTTTCAAAAAAAAGAAGAATCATAGACTGTTATTTCTCATTAATGCCCCATTTCCAAGGTCAAGAGGCCTGATTTCGGCCGGCAAACCGCAGTAAAAGGAGGTTTCAAGTGATAACAATAAAATGATAAGTGTCCGCAAAAATTACAGAAAATCCCGAGATTCCTTGTGCATCTCATAAGATAATGCTATTTTTGCCTCCATAAATCAACAGAATAGAATGAAGCCATGGAAGTGAGTAACAAATATATCCGTTTTGACTGGGCCATGAAGCGGCTACTCCGCAACAAGGCCAACTTTGCTGTGCTTGAAGGTCTGATGACCACGCTGCTCAATGAACCGATTACCATCGTGAAACTGCTCGAAAGCGAAAGCAACCAGGAGAGCGAGTATGATAAGTACAACCGGGTAGATCTGCTGGCAGAGGACAGCCAAGGCCGGCTCATCCTGTTTGAGATACAGAACAACAACGAGTACGCCTACTTCCAGCGCATGCTGTTCGGCACCTCGAAACTGGTGACGGAGTACATCAATCGTGGTGAGGGCTACGAGAAGGTGCGCAAAGTATATAGTATAAATATTGTATATTTTGCCCTAGGCAGCGGTAGCGACTATGTCTATCACGGCAAAACCGAGTTTCGCGGACTCCACAACAACGAGTTGCTCAATCTTACACCGTTCCAGAGACAGACCTTCAACGTGAATACCGTCAGCCAGCTCTATCCGGAATACTTCATCCTGCGCGTGAACGACTTCAATAAGTGGTCGATAGTTCCCATCGACCAATGGATCTACTTCCTCAATACCGGCGAAATACCTGATGAGGCCAATGCACCTGGATTACCCGAGGCTCGTGAACGACTCAAATTAGACCGCTTGACCAAGGCTGAGCTGGATGCTTACTACCGCCATCTGGATAATGTGGTCATTCTGCGCGACAACATCAACACAGAACGTGCTGAAGGAAGAGCCGAAGGACGGGAAGAAGGACGTGCTGAAGGACGTGCTGAAGGACGTGCTGAAGGAAGAGCCGAAGGAAGAGCCGAAGGAAGAGCCGAAGAGAAGAAGGAGAATGCACGCAAGATGAGAACTGCAGGGATTGAACTTAACCTTATCGCTCAAATTACAGGACTATCTACTCAAGAAATCGAAGAATTATGATTACTGAAGAACTGAGGAAACTATACATAACCTTTACCGGACACGAACCGGAATCAATTGATGAGATGCCTGCATCGGGATCTAACCGACGCTACTTCCGCCTGCACGGCCAGCCGACACTGATTGGCGTGAGCGGTGAGTCAGTGGAGGAGAACCGCGCCTTCCTCTATATGGCGCACCACTTTCGAAGCAAGCAGCTTCCAGTACCCGAAGTGCTCATCCAGTCGGACAACGACCTCTATTATCTACAAGAGGACCTGGGTGACACGCTCCTCTTCAATGCCATCGAGAAAGGACGCAAGACGAGTGTATTCGATGAGGAGGAAAAGCAGCTACTGCGCAAGACAATGCGCCTGTTGCCCGCCATACAGTTTGCCGGGGCTGACGGCATGGACTTCGGAGTCTGCTTCCCACAAGCGGAGTTCAACAGCCGGAGCATCCTCTGGGACTTGAACTACTTTAAGTATTGCTTCCTGAAAGCAACCGGGCTTCCATTCCAAGAGGACCGGCTGGAGGACGACTTCCAGAAGATGGCTGACGTACTGCTGCGTAGTTCATCGGCCACCTTCATGTACCGCGACTTCCAGAGCCGCAACGTGATGATCAAGGAGGGCGAACCTTGGCTCATCGACTTTCAGGGCGGACGCAAGGGACCGGTCTATTACGACGTGGCCTCCTTTCTCTGGCAAGCGAAGGCCAACTACCCGCAGAGCTTGCGCGAGGAGTTGCTGAAGGAGTATATCAATGCATTGCGCAAATACCAACCCGTAGATGAGGCTTACTTCTATGCCCAACTGCGCCACTTCGTACTCTTCCGCACCATGCAGGTGCTGGGTGCCTACGGATTCCGGGGCTACTTCGAGAAGAAACCTCACTTCATACAGAGCGTACCCTTCGCTATCGAGAACCTGCGCCAGCTACTCCAGAATCCTTATCCGGAGTACCCTTACCTCTGCCAAG
Source organism: uncultured Mediterranea sp. (assembly GCA_945831575.1). Lineage (GTDB taxonomy): Bacteria > Bacteroidota > Bacteroidia > Bacteroidales > Bacteroidaceae > Bacteroides. The sequence continues at coordinate 29,137 of CAMACX010000010.1, read as the reverse complement.
TGTTGAGAGAACTCACGGAGATGAAGCAATTCACCGATGAACTGCAGAAGCGGCGGTTGGTAGTGAAGGTAATGAGCTTTGCCTATAAGAAAGGCATTCCCGATGACCCGAGCGGCAACGGTGGAGGATTCGTATTCGACTGCCGCGCAGTGAACAATCCGGGAAAGTATGAACGCTACAAACCTTTCACAGGACTGGACGAGCCGGTCATCAAGTTTCTGGAGGATGATGGAGAAATCACCACTTTCCTTGAGCATGTCTATGCGCTGGTGGATGCCAGTGTGAAGCGCTACATGGAGCGAGGCTTCACCAACCTGTCAGTATGCTTCGGATGTACGGGCGGGCAGCACCGCAGCGTCTATTGCGCCCAGCATCTCGCTGAGCACCTTAACAAAGCGTTTGGCGTACAAGTGAACCTGACGCACCGCGAGCAGAACATCGAACAGACCTTTAAAGCCAGAAATTAGATGAAAGCATTGGTATTTGCAGCCGGATTGGGTACACGGCTCCGTCCATTGACCGACCAGCAGCCGAAAGCACTGGTGCCTGTAGGTGGCATACCCATGCTGGAGCGGGTCATCCTGCGACTCAAGAAGGCCGGCTTTGATGAGATTACTGTCAATATCCACCACTTTGGACAGCAGATTATTGACTTCCTGCAAGCCAAGCACTCCTTTGGTCTCCGCATCCACATCAGCGATGAGCGTGACCAACTGCTCGACACGGGGGGAGGCATCCTTAAGGCCAAGCCGCTCCTGGACGGCGAAGAGCCCTTCTTGGTGCACAACGCGGACATCATTGCAGACATAGACCTCGCCGCACTCTATCGTCACCACTTGAAAAGCAAAGCGGATGCCACACTTCTGGTCAGTCAGCGCACGACCTCACGCTACCTGCTCTTCGATAAAGCGAACCGCCTACAAGGATGGATCAATCAGAGCACAGGTGAGGTACTCCCTGCCGGCCTGAGCCTCGACACCCATCACTATACACCACTGGCCTTCAACGGCATACATGTCATCTCCCCTACCCTCTACCGCTGGATGGGACAAGAGCCTTGGACAGGAAAGTTCTCCATAACCCCTTTCTACATATCGACCTGTCACGAAGCCCAAATCCAGGCCTATCAACCGGAACAGATGAATTTCTTTGATGTAGGCAAGATAGAGACCCTGCAAATGGCCGAAAAATGGTTAGAGAGTCATACAGAATATTAAATTTGTATATAAAATAACGAAAAACACGCATAGGCTTTTGATTACTGGAAATATCATCCTATCTTTGCTACGTGTTTTTCATAGTATTAGATTTAAGGTTAACAGATATTGCGCCGTCTGCGACAGATAGACAGTATCGCCTCAAAAAGCTAAAAGGGTGTATCAAAAAGCGTTTGATACACCCTTTTCTTTTTCAGCTGCACAAAAATCAGAACTGGAAGTAATTCTTGGCGTTGTTGTAGCAGATATCCTCAATCATCTGATTGACGCGGTCAATCTCGCTATAGGGAATCTCGCCGTTCTCCACATCACGACCCACCAGATTGCAGAGGGTGCGACGGAAGTATTCATGACGCGGATAGCTCAGGAAAGAACGACTATCAGTCAGCATACCTACGAAGCGGCTCAACAGGCCAAGCACGGAGAGAGCATTCATCTGCTTCTCCATACCATCCTTCTGGTCAAGGAACCACCAGCCCGAACCAAACTGTATCTTACCAGCAATGCTGCCATCCTGGAAGTTACCCAACATGGTAGCAATCACTTCGTTAGCACAGGGGTTAAGGTTATAAAGGATAGTCTTGGTAAGCTTACCCATGCTGTTCATCTTGTCAAGGAACTTAGCCATCTTCTTGGCCGTGTTGAACTCACCGATGGAGTCAAAACCGGTGTCGGGACCCAACAGCTTGAACATCTTGCTGTTGTTGTTGCGGATGGCTCCGTAGTGGTACTGCTGTGCCCAACCTTTCTCCCAATCCATCTCGGCAAAAAGTACGAGCATAGCCGACTTGAATTTAAGAATCTCCTCCTGGCTCAACGTGGCTCCACCATATACCTTATTGAATATGGCCTTCACCTCGGCATCGGTATAGTCCTCAGCATAGAATTCCTCAATGCCATGGTCGGAGAGACGGCAACCCTGAGCAGCAAAGAAGTCATGGCGTTTGCGCAAAGCGGTCACCATGTCATCAAAACTACTGATAGCCACCCCACTCACCTCTGCCAGCTTCTCCATGTAAGCGCGGAATTCAGCAGGTACCTCTACAGCCATCGCCTTGTCGGGACGCCACGTGGGAAGCATCTTAACCTCAAAACCGCTCTCACGAGTCTTGATGTGATACTCAAGACTATCTACGGGATCATCCGTGGTGCAAACAGTCTCCACATGATAACGGCGCATCATACCGCGAGCTGAATACTCGGGCTGCTTCAGCTTCTCATTGCATTCATCGTAAATCTCGCGGGCTGTCTTGGGATTCAGAATCTTGTCGATACCAAAGGCCGTCTTCAGCTCCAGGTGAGTCCAATGGTAGAGGGGATTACGGAATGTGTAAGGCACAGTCTCTGCCCACTTCTCAAACTTCTCCCAGTCGGTAGTGTCCTTACCGGTACAGTATCGCTCATCGACACCATTGGTACGCATTGCACGCCATTTGTAATGGTCACCACCCAGCCAAATCTCAGTAAGCGAGCGGAACTGGTAGTCGTCAGCCACCATCTGAGGAATCAGGTGACAGTGATAGTCAATAATCGGCATCTTGGCCGCATGTTCATGATACAACTTCTGTGCAGTCTCCGTCTGCAGCAGGAAGTTTTCATCCATAAAGTTTTTCATTCTGTTATCTATTAAAGTGTTTATTTGTTTTACTTTTGCATACATTATTATATATAATACTGAGTATAAAATAGATAGAAGTAATTTTAGTTTTAGTTTTATTAACCCGTTATCGAACACAAAAGTAGATATTTTACTTGGAATAAAAAAATAATTCGTATCTTTGCAGCGAAAATTTAAAGTATTTTAGTGCAAACAGACAGTAAAACTGGCCGGAAGCCCCCTTGAGGAGCTCTGAAAACAAGATAGATAACATCATGGACACCAAGAAATTCACCATCAAAGATATCGCCCGCTTAGCAGGGGTATCAGCGGGTACGGTAGATCGCGTGCTGCACCAACGAGGCGATGTATCGGAGAAGAGCAGACAGCGGGTACAGAAGGTACTCGATGAAATCCACTACCAACCCAACAAGTTTGCCATCGCCCTGGCTGGGAAGAAGAACTACCGCATGGTCTGTATCATCCCCCAAGGAAAAGAGGGTGACTACTGGAGCTCTGTACATCAAGGCATAGAGCGGGCCGCACACGAGGTGCGCGACTACAACGTCAGCGTGGAGTGCTGCACCTTTAAGCATGCTGACGAAGAATCATATAAGAAGGCCTGCCGGCAGATGATGACTGAAAGAGTGGATGCCGTACTCATCGCGCCCAACTTTCGAGAAACAACCCTGACACTGACCAATTACCTTGATGAGCAGGGTACGCCTTATCTCTTCATCGACTTCAATATTCTGAAGGCTCACCCCATCAGCTACATCGGACAAGATTCAAAACAGAGCGGTTATCTGGCTGCCAAGCTGCTGATGAAGGAGTATCGTGAGGGAGATGAATTAGCATTCTTCCTTACGGGAAGCAAGGATAGTCCCGCGGAAATCCAGATGCAACGACGCCTCGAAGGGTTTACCGCCTATCTGGCAGAAAACCACAATCGGTTGATTCTGCACGACATCATCCTCGACAAAGAGGACCATCATTACAATGAGCGCACGCTTGATGACTTCTTCACCAAGCATCCCGATGTACACCTAGGGGCAGTGTTCAACTCGCGCGTTTATGCCGTTGGTAACTACCTGAGGCAACATCCAGAAGTGAAGATGAGAGGTATTGTGGGATACGACCTCCTGCCTGAAAATGTGGAGTGTCTCAAGCAGAGTACCGTGGATTACCTCATCGGACAACGTCCAGGCCTGCAAGGCTATTGCGGCATCATGACGCTCTGTAACCACGTAGTGTTCAAGTTGGCCGTACCAACCATCAGCTACATGCCCATCGACCTGCTAATGAAGGAAAACATCGATTACTATTTTGAAAAGGAGGATTAGAAAACAAACCATTATCTTATAAACTTAAAAACTCATAATCTTAAAAACTTAAAAACTTACATTCGTATGAAAGCATTAAACAAACTGACAGCTCCCAAATCGGTAGCTCCCGAGAGAATCATCCAGTTCGGCGAAGGTAACTTCCTGCGTGCATTCGTTGACTGGATTGTGTATAACATGAACCAAAAGACCGACTTTAACGGTAGTGTAGTGGTCGTTCAGCCCATCGAACGCGGTATGGCAGAATGGCTCAACGGGCAGGACTGCCTCTATCACGTCAACCTGCAGGGACGTCTCAACGGTGAAGCAGTCAACAGTCTGACCCGCATCGACTGTATTAGCCGTGCGCTGAATCCCTACAGCCAGAATTCCGCATTCATGGCTCTAGCTGACCAACCGGAAATCCGCTTTGTCATCTCTAACACGACTGAGGCAGGTATCTGCTTCGACCCCAGTTGCAAGCTCAGCGATGCACCGGCCTCATCCTACCCTGGCAAGCTCACTCAGTTGCTCTACCGTCGCTTCAAGACCTTCAAGGGTGACAAAGACAAAGGCCTCATCATCATGCCTTGCGAACTGATCTTCCTCAACGGACACCACCTGAAGGAGTGCATCTACCAATACATCGAGCTGTGGAAAGAGGACCTGGGCGCAGACTACGAGAAGTTCAAGACTTGGTTCACCAAGTACTGCTATGTCTGCGCTACACTGGTTGACCGTATCGTACCGGGATTCCCCCGCAAGGAGATTGCCGACATTCAGAAGAAAATCTGCTATGCTGACAACCTGGTGGTACAGGCTGAAATCTTCCACCTGTGGGTAATCGAAGCCGCAGAAAACATGACACTGCGCCAGCTAGCTGCGGAATTTCCTGCGGACAAGGCTGGCCTGAATGTGCTCTTTGTAAAGAGCGAAGCTCCCTACCACGAACGCAAGGTGACTCTACTCAATGGTCCTCACACCGTACTTTCGCCGGTAGCATACCTGAGCGGTATCAACATTGTACGCGATGCCTGCAACCACCCGGTAGTGGGTAAATACATCCACAAGGTGCAGTTCGACGAACTGATGCAAACACTCAATCTGCCAATGGAAGAGCTGAAGAAGTTTGCTGCCGATGTTCTGGAACGCTTCAACAACCCCTATGTAGATCATCAGGTGACGAGCATCATGCTCAACTCATTCCCCAAATTCCAGACACGCGATCTGCCTGGACTGAAGACCTATCTGGAACGCAAAGGCGAACTGCCTAAGGGCCTCGTACTGGGACTGGCCGCCATCATCACCTATTACAAAGGTGGTGTACGTGCCGATGGCGCAGAAATCGTACCCAATGATGCTCCCGAAATCATGCAACTGCTCAAGAACCTCTGGGCTACAGGCGACACACGTCGCGTAGCTGAAGGCGTACTGGCTGCCAAAGAGTTGATATGGGGCGAGCACGGCGACCTCAACACCATCCCTGGACTGACAGATATGGTCACTGGCTTCCTGAACAGCATTCAAGAAAGAGGTATGCTGGAGACCGTGAAGAGCATCCTCTAAGCTGCTAAAGGACTAGAGTCCACTCTTCAGAGATATGACACACGGATAACATGGACTGAATCAATCTGTGTTATTCGTGTGTCTTTGTTTTCATCCACTCAGCGGTTGAAAAGTTCGAAAGTAAACTTCACCCCACAACGCTGATATTTCCAGTTGGCAAAGCTGGCAAAGAGACCGAAATCAAAAATATGGGTCCCGATGCCATAGCCTACCTCCAGATAAGGTTTGAGATGAGGTACAGTCAATGCCCCAAAGTAGAGCCGCTCATTGAGCACATGCTGCGTGAAGCGATGCACACGGCGCATCAGCAAGAAAGGTGCCTCATAAGTCAAGTTACCACGCAGATATTGGCGCGAAGAGTTGTACCAATAGCCTTCGAGTAGCTGAAACACGCCACCGATATCATCGTTCCAACCCGTAGGCAGATTGGAACGACGGAAATTACTGAAATCCACGAAGAAGATGGTCTGCTGCTTAGTAAAGGCTCCCCACCCCACACGGTAATAAAGGTCATGCAACGGACGCAATGTAACATGATGCTGCAGGTCCACCTCTACACGCTCGTAGTCGCCTGAATGGGGCACTACTCCCTTCACACCACGTTCCCACTCCACCGACATGGTAGGAAAGCGTGAATAGAGGTTCACCTTGCGGCGACCATTCATATAGTAATATTGCCCAGGCGTCCACTCCACACGTACTCCTGGTGCAAAGCTATTATAGATATCATTCAGGCCCAGCATCTCCATAGGTAGTGTACCGATAGCTATACCTGCATCTTGAATAGCCTGCATACGAGCCTTACGGTCTTCCGTACGACGATGAACGGCGAGTGTAGCCTCCAAGGTCAGTCCATTGACGACCTCCCACGTATGACGTAGCTTCCCATAGAGGTCACGATAGTAATGAAGCTGCAATGCACTGATATTAAAATCCTTATCAGGCATATCTTTCAGCTCATCCAACAAGCGGCTACTGTATATGCGATTACCATTGCCCACCTCGACCTTGATGCCCATCCGCTTGGCGGGTAAGTAATCCAACTGCCCGTTGATGCGCCAATAGAATTCCCGTTGCTTGAAGTTGTAACCAAAATAGGGACTGATGTAGAGAAAACGGTCATGGGAAAGATACGACTGATAACGCAATTTATGGCTATACGACACCCCCTTTGAAGCACTATAACTCAGCATAAAAGGATTGAGCAACGGCGAGAAGCGGAGACTGCCCTGCTTACTGAATTGTACGGTGTTCGACTCGACCAAGACGTCACCCACCTGACGCCATGACACACTTTGTCGCTTCTTTTGATGCCGGATGCCTAGCTTATCCATAGTATCCACACGCAGGTAATGACGACGATAAATCTCCTGCTCTGAGGAGGTAAGGGATACAGGACGCAGACGTGCCATGTAAGCAGTGTCACGTCGGTAGGCATTGGTATCTGTACGCAAGGTATAGTTGGCTGTAAGGTCATAAGGATCCTCCCGCACGGACGCTTGCTGACGGCCTGGGTCATGCGTTGTCACTTCACGATAGTCAAAGTCGGCAAAATAGCGGTTCGTGATGTGATTACCGAAGAAATGGAACTCCCCATCAAGATGGATGCGCTGAGGCAGAAACTCTTCTTGCGCTCCCACATCACCCATCTTCACCAACACATGGCAATTGTAGTACTCCGAACGTACTGTGAAACGCATCTCACGCAGGCTCCAAACCCTGTCGCTCACAACCACATAGCCACCCACTAGCTGGTAGCTACGTTGTCGAGGCATGAAGCGAATACGGTAGGCACGATGATGTTCCGGTCCCATGACAGAGTCCATCAGATATCGGTAGTACTTGGGGCCATCAGCCGAAAGCGGGGATATCAGCTTGTTATCAAATAGCGTAGGAGCATAGACACGCAGTTGGCAATATTCTGGGAGAAGTCCGTCCACATTCCATAACTTACCCACAGTACCTACAGAGGCACTGACCTTCTGATCATACAGGTCGGGAGATGAATAATGCAATTCGCTGTAATTCTCTATGAGGTATTGACGCTCACCCTTACGCAGATGAAACATCGAGGGGAGAAAACGAATCAGAAAATTCTTTCTGTGTACATCCACTTCCCCCTTGATGTACAGCTGAGCCCGGTAATCATCCACCAGGCCATCATAGAAAGGCGCAAAGAAGCGTACCCGCTCCATAATGGAATCAGCCTCTCTCGCCACCGCTCTCTTCCGGCGCAGAGCCTCTGCTACTGCTACTCTCCATCGGTCATCTCTCTTTACAGGGGTCGTCCCATCCCTGTCAACAGTCTCCTTCTCCCCAATGACACCACGCTGTGTTGCCGAGGAGAAGGAGACTGAAGGGAAGCATACTGCAAGGAGTAACCAAAGGAGCAGCAACAGCTTCATAACATCAAATGATCTCCTGTTTCAATTGTTCCACCAAGCGGTCAATGCGTTGCAATTCCTTAGGTATCTGAATATTCTGCGGACAATGGGTCACACATTCACCACAACCGATGCAGTGACTTGCCTGACGCACGGCGGGCAATGCACGGTCATAGCCCACAAGGAAAGCACGGCGCGCACGACGGTAGTCTGCCGACTGACTACTCTCGGGAATATTACCCTCATTCACACATTTATTATAATAGAGCAATGCCGCAGGAATATTGAGGCCGTAGGGACAAGGCATACAATAATTACAGTTATTGCAGGGGATTGTAGGGAACTGAAGTATCAGATTGGCCGTGGCATAGAGAAATTTGTTCTCTTCATCAGTAAGCGGTTTTAAGGGACAAAAACTACGCAAGTTGTCCTCCAGATGCTCCATATAGGTCATACCGCTCAGCACTGTAAGCACACCGGGCCAACTTCCAGCAAAACGGAAAGCCCACGAGGCTACACTGCGCTCAGGTTCACGTTGCTTCAAGCGTGATACGATACCCTGATTCACCTTAGCTAAGCGTCCGCCTAACAAGGGCTCCATAATGACAGCAGGGATATTCCTTTTAGCTAACTCACCATAGAGATACTCAGCATCAGTATTGCGCGGATTCATCTCACGGGCATGTTGCCAGTCAAGGTAATTAAGCTGAATCTGCACAAAGTCCCAGCGGTACTTGTCGTGTTGCGAGAGCAGGTAATCAAACACACGGATATCACCATGATAGGAAAAGCCGAGATTACGGATGTGACCCTTCTCGCGCTCTTCAAGCAGGAAGTCGAGCAGGCCATTGTCGAGATAGCGGGCATGCAACGCAGGCATACCGTCATCTCCCGAGCCCATACCTATGGCGTGAAGTAACATGTAATCGATGTAGTCCACCTGAAGCTCCTTGAACGAGTTGTGATACATCTCGATGGATGCTTCACGGCTCCAAGTCTCAGGGGCAAAGTTGGAGAGCTTGGTAGCGATAAAGTATTTATCGCGTGGATGACGCTTCAAAGCGATACCTGTAGCCCGCTCACTCATCCCCTTGCAATAGGCCGGGGAGGTATCGAAATAATTGACTCCATGGGCAATGGCATAGTCCACGAGACGGTTGACGCTCTCCTGATCTATTGGCTCGCCCTCTTCTTTAAGGGTAGGCCAGCGCATGCAGCCATAACCTAAAAGGGAGACCTTCTCACCCGTCTTAGGGTTGATACGATAGGTCATCTTGTCCGTTGGAATCTCACCAGACAGAGAGGGGGTACCGGTTGCAGCGCCCTTACTGCTGTCCTCTGCGCAGCCACTCATCAGCGCTGCCGTAGCCAAAGCACCCGCACCAAGTCCCTGAAGGAATTGACGACGCCCAATGTCAGCCGGTTGGGGAATATGATTATTCTTCATTATATTACGCGTTTTTGAAGTTGATAAATAGGGATTAGATGGTATGATGCTGTTTGTGGCCCTCTACATAGATGGCACTGAAGGGACGCACAGGGCAGAGGTGCTCGCAGGCTCCACAACCGATACAACGGTTTTCATCTACAACAGGTATCCGAGGCGACTGCTCGTCATCAGGATGCATCGGCACCATAGTAATGGCGCCAACAGGGCAGTGACGAGCACAATTGCCACAAGAAGTTCCATTGACAGCAGGCAAACAGTTCTGCTTGATCCACACAGCATGACCTATCTGCTCAGATGACTTCTCTGCACGAGTCAACAGACGGATGGAACCAGTCGGACACACTTCGGAACATTTGGTACATTCCGGACGGCAATAACCACGCTCATACGAAGCCTCGGGCTGCATCAACCGCATCAGGTCAGTGGAGGGACGAAGCACGTTATTCGGGCAGACCGACACACAAAGCTGGCAAGCCACGCAGTGCTGATAGAAATGGCGTACCCCCTCTGCACCAGGAGGGACAATCGGCGTGCGGCGCACAGGTTGCTGCTTGTCAATGACCTTGGCCAAGCCACCATCCACCTTCTTACGCCGGGCTTCAACTGCTACTGCCCCAAGGGCTAAACCGGCACCGGTAAGGAAACTGCGGCGCGACGTACCTGTTGGGGCTAAAGCGAGCTTAACGTCTGAGGAAGCAATGGGCTTCTCCACTGCAGAAGCAGCCTTGGTACGCAACCGATAGCTGATAGCCCCATGCTTACATGCACCGATGCAATCCATGCAAGCCACACAGCGGGAGTAATCTATCCGATGATGAGCCGGGTCAATGCAGGAGGCCTTGCACTGACGCGAACAGAGCGTACAACGGTTACACTTATTCACGTCAATAACTGGACGCAGCAACGAGAAACGCGAGAAGAATCCGAGTATGGTTCCCACCGGACAAACGGTATTACAATAGGTACGCCCATTGCGCCAGGCCAAAACAAAGAGTACCACCAGCGTGATCACGGCAATCACCAAGGTAGGCAGACTGCGTAGCCATACCTCATGCCGAGAAAAAGCAAAGCTTCCCTGAGCCTCTGCCCAGCCAGCCAACAGGTTGTTTCCCCAGCCATAAATCGGAGCCAACAATGAATGGGCTATACGTCCAAAAGCACTATAAGGGGCCAGCAATGCGGCCAAAGAGCCCAAGCCTGCCAAAGTTGCAATCAGAAACAATACCAGCATACTATAGCGCAGCACATTACGCGCAGGAGAGTAACCGAAGCGGTATTTCTTCTTCTTACGAAGGCCACTAAGGTGGGAGACCACATCCTGCATCACACCCAGCGGACAAATCACAGAGCAATAGACACGGCCGCAAAGCAATGTAAGCAGTAACAAGAAAAGCACCACTCCAACATTCAGGGCCAACACAGCAGGCCAGAACTGAAGCTTGGGCAACCACCCAAACCAGGAATGGAGCGTACCGGTGAAGTCGAGAAACAGCCCGGTAATCAACAGCAGGCATACAACTGCCAAAAGGATTCGAACTCGTCGCAGCATAACTTAGGGTTTATTAAATAATTTGTCAATTTCTTCTTCACGAATAGTGGTAAGCACCGGCCTTCCATCAGGGGTATAGGTCGGCATTGTCGTGGCAAACAGATCATCAATCAGCGTGGTCATTTCCTGCATGGTAAGCACTTGACCATAGACGATAGCAGAAGCACGGGCCAGTGTAAGGGCCAACAGCTCCTGTACCTCCTCCTTGATGTCGCCTCCCTTCTCCAAGGCATTATTCACCATGCTACGCACCAACTCCACAGGGTGGAGACCCTCAATCCCTGCCGGGACTCCTTGAATGGCATAACTACCACCACCTAAGGAAGAGAGGTCAAATCCCACCGCCTCAAAGTCATCCTGTAGTGCATCCAGCATGGCAGCCTCGGAAGGTGGCAGTTGAAGGATTTCAGGGAAAAGCACTCCCTGAGAGAGCCCTTTGCCCCGGCGTATCTGCTCCATATAGCGGTCGAATAGCACACGTACATGGGCGCGATGTTGGTCAATCAGCATCAAGCCCGACCTGACAGAGGTAAGGATATAACGTCCCTTGAACTGCAAATAGTCACCACCTGTCAGGCTTGCCCGTTTTTGCTCCTCGCCCAATGGCAAACGGCCCTCATCACCGTCTTTATCCGGCAATACATCCTCCAGGCTGTCGGATGCTGGGGCATATGCCGCAGCACGTGAATCGGAAGGGTCGGGAGCATTCAATCTGTCAAGTCCCCAAGCCATAGTGGAGTCGTCTGACGAAGAGCTCGAGGCTGGCAGGATTGAGTCAGTAACCGTTCCCGTGGCCTTTCTACCTGCTATAGAACCCGCTGACCCCGTGAAGGGATTGTAGCTGGCGTTGTAGTGGACCTCGGGAGGTCTGATTGGTAAAACTTGCTCTCCAAAAGCTGGCATCTCGGCAGGTCGGTCTTCGGTGTCAAAGTCGATGGTCGGCACTTCATTAAAGCGTCCTAGGGTCTCCTTGATAGCCGCAGCAAGAATCTGCCAGATTGACTGCTCATTCTCAAACTTGATTTCAGTCTTCGTCGGGTGAATATTGACATCTATATTGGCTGGATCGACATCAAAATAGAGGAAATAAGAGATCTGCTCCCCCGCCGGAATAAGTCGGTCATAGGCTTCCATCACCGCCTTATGGAAATAGGGATGGCGCATGTACCGGCCGTTGACAAAGAAGTATTGATGATACCCCTTCTTGCGTGCCGTCTCAGGTTTGGCTACAAAGCCGTTGATGGTAATCAGCGAGGTCTCTACCTCCACAGGAAGCAACTGTTGGTTGAGCTTCTTGCCGAAAACACTCAGCACCCGTTGGCGCAAGGAGGATGCGGGCAGATTGAATAGCTCACTGTCATTACTATAGAGATAGAAAGCGACATCAGGATGTACCAATGCGATACGTTCGAATTCCAATAAGACATTGCTCAATTCAGTAGAATTGGCTTTAAGGAACTTACGACGTGCGGGAACATTGAAGAAGAGATTCTTTACACTAAAGTTACTGCCCAACGGACAACTCACCACCTCCTGGCTCTCCACGCGTGAACCGGATATTATCAAGCGGGTACCCAGTTCGTCACCCTGTTGACGGGTCTTTAAATCGACCTCAGCTACAGCAGCAATGGAGGCCAATGCCTCGCCACGAAATCCCATCGTGCGGAGAGCGAAAAGGTCGGTGGCCTGGCGGATCTTGGATGTGGCATGACGCTCGAACGCAAGCCGGGCATCTGTCTCGGACATCCCTTGGCCGTTGTCAATCACCTGCACGCAGGTCTTTCCTGCATCGGTAACCAGCACGTGTACTTCGGTGGCTCCAGCGTCCACAGCATTCTCTACCAACTCCTTCACCACAGAAGCCGGACGCTGTATTACCTCACCGGCAGCAATCTGATTAGCCACTGAATCGGGCAGCAAACGGATGATATCACTCATAGCTGCATGACATAATTAGATAAGACCACTATTAAATAAGACCACTGGAGATTGCATACCAAAGCCAGCAGAGCAGGGCTATAAAGACTAGCAGAACACCCAGGTGCATCGGTTTACGGCCACTCTCTTTGCGGCGTTTCAAGTGAGTTGTTCCCTCGATAAACGTACCACGGATATCTTCAGGTTTAAACTTTTTGGGAGGGAGCATACCCAGTTCGCGCTTGGCATCCTCAGTCATCTTGGCCAAACGTTCCTTACGCTCATCCACGTAGATATAAGGGTGATGAAAGCCCCGGGGCTTTCGCATGGTAAACATTCCCATAATGTAAATATTCTGTTGGCTAATTGATTATATCTATGTATATTATTTCTTATTGGCTCGCTTGATATGCATCTCACGAGGCGAACTCTGTGGCTTGCGGTCACTCTTCCTCAGTTCTTGTCCCTGCGGCTTGCCACGCCACTCAAAAATGTCTCCCTTGTTCCTTGGGCGAATCTCAGGGAACCAAGCGAAGGTGGATAGACGATACTGGTCAGGGGGAATCTGCGACATAGGATAGAGCGTGCCACCGGCTTTACCTATAAAGGCCCCCTTATCCATACGGCGCTCCTTGAGCAGCATTCTGAGGAAACCTCCCTCTGCATGATTCAACCCTATAAAGGTGCTGTCTTTCTCATCAATGGGATAAAACACCACCAATACATTGCCATTGACATCTACCTGACGCATCTCTCCCTCCTCAAAGAAGGCTTTCATCTCCTTTCCACTCACCTGATTGTAATGTACCGTATCTTTCTGTTCCACCACCAGCGCCTGATTGATGATATGAGCCCAAGTGATGGTGCTGTCATTGGTATAGACCTTGACCTCCTCACCGAGGAGCTGCTGCGCACCATACCAGATAATGGGGTCGCGGTACATCGTCATGCAAGAATCCTTGGAATTATACACCAACGAGTCACACACCGCCTGCACATCACTCCGATAAGCACGTACATGATGATAAATACGCAGCTCCCGATAGACGGAATCGGTGTTCATATGGTAGGTGAGCAACCGCAAGGTATCCCCATGCACGAAGAGGCTGTCACCCTGCGAATAGTCAACGGCTACCGCACGGTCAGTAGCGACGGCATGCCCAGTCAACTCATTATAGAAGCAATAGTCGCCTGTAAGCATATTCCGGTTGACGGTGTCATTCATCACCACGTGACGGAATGCTTCGCCAAATCCCTGCTTACGGTCGTAAAAGAGGCTATCGCCTGTCAATCGCTTCCCCTGGTTAGTGAGCACTGATCTGTCAAGTAATTCAGCCTGTTCTGTCTGCGTATTATATAGGCCACGTTCTGAATAGATGTGATTCTCGTCACTCACGATATCCGAGGGGCCCAGTATGGTAGCAATCTTACTCTCCGTGCTGTACTTCAACGTATCAGAGGTGAGGGTAAAGCGGGGATTGACCAGGCGTACCTCATGATTGAAGGTGGCCAGCTTGGTGGTCGGCGAATATTCTCCCCAGATGGAGGTGAGCACATTCTCTTCATCGGTCAACGTTCCCCCCTCGAAATAGTAGCCCAGGTCAAGCACCCGGTCGTAATTCAGGCTGTCGGTGGTCAGCACGGAGTTCCGGTTGATCATACGCACATGCTCGCGCAACTCAGCCAGCTGTGACATCCCGTTATAATAGAGACGGTCGCCGTAGATGAAGAGGGTATCTCCTTGCTCCATGCGCACGTTCCCGAAAGCCTCTACGGAGTTCGTCTTTTCAAAGAGATAGGCTGTATCGCAGAACATCAGCATCCCTGCATGGCGCAACTGCACCGAGCCGACCAACACCTGTACATCGGGACGTGCCTGCTTGTCGGCCTGGGCCTCATCAGCATGAAGAAGGTCTATCCGGGTCTTCTTGGCCTGTTGAGGTTCAGTTGACTTAGGCCGGTCCTGCGCACTGAGCGCACAGATGACCAGCAGCAACGGCAAGGCCACGCACAACCGACTAGTAGGAGAAACAGCGCTTTTTTTACTCATGATTGACAGCGACTTTTAGGAGCGATTATTCACGGATCCAACCGGGATATTTGAATGCACACTGGCCACGCCACTCCTCCTTAATGCGCACATAGGTGTGGCGCTGCTTCTCGCGGATCCACTTATCCAGCATCTCATCACGACGCTTGGCCAATACAATCTCTTTCAGGTTCTGATAATCCTCTGCAATGGTAGCCTTATGACCATTGATACGGCTCTTCAGCTTCACAATGACACACTCCTCCTTACCCGTCTTCTGGGGAATCATGGTGAATGCCTTGGAAATCTCGCCCACCTGCATACCATCTACCACCTTGGCAATCTCGGGGGGAAGTTCCTGCATCTCAAATCGCGAGGTATTTGTCGCGGGGTTGGGCAGGAGTCCATGGTTATTACGTGTATCTTTGTCGTGCGACAGCATCGCTGCTGCAGCCTCGAAGGAAAACTTCTGGTTGCGGATGTCATCGGCTATGGAGTCCAGACGGGCATTGGCAGCCAAGATAGCATCATCGGGAATATGGGGCTTGATCAAGATGTGACGTACCTTGATGCGCTCACCACGCTTCTCGATGAGCTGGATGATGTGATAGCCAAACTCCGACTCCACAATCTTGGAGACTTTATTGGGATCCTGAAGGTTAAAGGCTACATTAGCAAAAGCCTGGTTCAGCTGTCCCTTTCCATAGAAAGGCAGTTCACCTCCATGCAAGGCCGACTCGCGATCCTCAGAATAGAGTCGTGCCAAGGTGGAGAAACTGGTTTCGCCCGTGGTGATGCGTTCGGTGTATTCACGCAGTCTGCGCTTGACGTCCTCAATCTCCTCCACAGGGACAACGGGTTGCTGGGTAATAATCTGAACCTCTACCTGCGTAGGGATGTAAGGAATACTGTCAGAAGGCAAATCCTTGAAATAGCGGCGTACCTCGGCTGGTGTCACCTTAATCTCGCCCACGAGTTTCTGCTGCATCTTCTGCACCTTGAGTCCTTCACGGGCATTCTCACGCAGTGTCTCGCGAATCTGCGAAGAGGTCTTGTTGAAGTACTCCTCCATCTTTTCACGCGAACCTATGTTATTGATGTACATGTTGGTCATGTAATCCACGCGCTGGATGACCTCACTCTCTGGCACCTCGATACTGTCGAGCTCGGCCTGGTGGAGGAAAAGCTTCTGCACAGCAATCTCCTCGGGAATGACACAATAGGGGTCGCGGTCGAAATGGCGTCCTTCATAGACGGCATTCATGCGCGCCTCTTCCACCTCAGACTTCAAGATGGCCTCATCACCAACAACCCAGACCACTTCGTCAATGACATTGTCCTGGGCGACCACCTGCCCTACTAAAGAGCAAAAAATGAATACTAATAGATACTTTACGTTCATAATACTTTGAATGAATGGATTAAAGTTCATGGTGTGTTATGGTTATTGAGACTCTGAATAAACGATGCGTCCATGCTGCACAGCCGATTCGTATAGGTCATTTTTGACCCGTTGAAAGAACTGCACCTGCTTCAGATTAATCAACATACTTCTTGCCTCGGGCCGAGCCAACTCCTCGGGCTCCTGAGCGCCCACCGGAAGATAGTCACTGACATCAAGATAATAGCAATAGGCTGTATCCTTCAGTTCTATCTGCTTGTGGCGCTTGAGGTAAGCATCTGCCTCATCCACCGGCAGCGGCATCATGGCAGCGACCTCCGAGACGGTCAGCCAACGGTCATAGAAGTAGTCATACTTCACAGCACTCTTCAAGCTGTACTTCTCCAGTTGCTCCACGGCCTCCGGTGTGCGGGCCTTGTACCAGCGTCGCACATTGGATAGGCCCGGCGCCTTGAGAGGCACTTTGATGAAGAGCCCGCGAATCAATGGCTTCTCCACTTTGAACAGGTCACTGTGTGCTTTATAATACGCCGTAATTTCCTCTTCCGATATCTCCTCGGACAGCTGTTGGGCAATCAGCGCCTGTTGGTAGTCGTGTACAATCAGCGCCTTGCGGTAATTGGACACCCGAAGGTCTATGGCCTCCTTGTCGGGAATGTTGCGCTTGGCCTGCTCGTACAGCAAGAGGTCTTCAAGCCAGTTACGGATGAAATGCGAAGCAAAGAGTACGCTGTCATCCGCCGAGAGGCCCAATGGTTGCACAGCCTCCAGGTCCTCCTTATAGAGAAACTGACCATCAAGCTCCACCAGCGGTGTCTTACCGTGGTGGTCATGCTCTTGGCTGCACGAAGCAATGCCCGATAGTGCCAGGAGGAATAAGCAATAGGTTCGTATCTTGTCAATCATCTGTATATACAACTTCTTAAGAGGGTACGAAGATAAGGGATTAATCGCTTGGTTCTTTGATTCTTTACATTTTTTATATCCTCTTGATTAATTTTCCACGTTACCACCCTCGTCTGCAGAGAGGAGAAGACGATGTATGAGTTCGAGCTGATAGCCATTCAGTACCTCTTGACGCACCTCCTGATAGTGTTCCGGACCTTTCGTCTTTCTGCCGACCAACTGAATATATGGTCGCTGTGGGTGAGGCTCGACAGCTGCTTTACGAAAACAGAGCGCATCTACGTAAGGGTTAGAGCCTTCAAAGAAGACGCCCTCCTCCACCTCAGGAGCCTCAGCAGGTTGGTTGGCAAATACCTGCTCCAAGGCACGCCGGCGTTCCGACTCCGGCAACGGCTTGAGAAACTTACGTAGCGCACGCCCCTGCTCTTTATCCATGCAATGCAGCACCAGCCCCCTGAAGGTCGGGCGACGAAACTGTGCGGCATGTGCTTGATACCAGGCCTCCAGTGCTTCTTCATCATGCAACCGGGGATAGACCTCCTTCATCAGCAGATGATGTATCATCAGGCTATCGCGCGTTGCCAAGAGTTCGCGTTGGGACCGTTCACCTGCGAAGAGTGCCTGAGCTTCCGCATCCAGCAACGACTTCTTCACAAAGGCATCAAAACAATGCTGTGGAGCGCTCCGACGAGATGCCGCGAAGAGCCTGAAGGTTGCAAGCGTATAAGGATGCTGATCCACATAGAACAACACCCCCTCCTCAGACAACATTCCCTTACGGAGGCGGTCTATCATCTCCTGCTGCGGCTGATAATCGTGCTTAGCCTTCAGCTGCTCAAGCCGACTGTCAGCCATGCGTTGCGGAATAGGAAGAAACAGGGAATCTCGGACAAGCACCTTCAGCAGATGGATACCCATAGCAGTGACAAGGGGTTCCGACCATGCGTCCAGAGGCAATGTATCCAGTGCCTGTTCCAACTCCTCCGGCTGACGGCCAGGCAGCATCCAGCAGGTGTCGATGTGAAGGCGCTCATCACCCAAAGGATCGCTGTTGACCACAAGCGACTGCCTCCATGCAGACACCCTCTCACGTTCCTTCATCAACCGGCTACGTGATGCCGACTGGGGGATAGCATGGAAGAGATGACAGCACCACACACTCCGCACTGCTGCCCGAAGTGTTTCGCAGGAATCTGTAGAGGCCCCTTCTACGGTCCGGGACAGGCCTTGTTCCAGTCGTCTCCTGCATTGGGTTTCCCAAGCCTCCTTGAAGGCTGTAACCGTGTCCGTGGATTGCTGAGCAGCAACCCGTGCCAGACGGGCTATAGACAGACTGTCCATAGCGAGCCACACGCTATCAACAGAAATGGCTGCTGCCCTCACCACAGGGTGAAGCAGCAACCATCCTAACAATAATATCTTAATTCTCATTCAATAAGTTCCCTTACTCAGGACGGCTGTAGTTAGGAGCCTCACTGGTAATGGCCACATCGTGAGGATGACTCTCCAACACACCGGCATTCGTGATACGGGTAAACTTCGCATCATGCAGTTTCTCGATATTGGGAGCACCACAATACCCCATACCCGCACGCAGACCACCTACCAGCTGGTAGATGACTTCATACAATGTTCCCTTATAGGGTACACGGGCAGCAATACCTTCCGGAACCAGTTTCTTCACATCATTAGTACCACTCTGGAAGTAGCGGTCTTTCGAGCCATGCTCCATCGCCTCAAGGGAGCCCATGCCACGGTACGACTTAAACTTACGTCCGTTGAAGATAATCGTCTCACCCGGCGACTCCTCTGTACCAGCCACCAGCGAACCGATCATCACGCTCCATCCTCCGGCAGCAAGTGCCTTCACCACATCACCGCTGTAACGCAATCCGCCATCAGCAATCAGAGGAATTCCCGTACCCTGCAGCGCCTTGGCTACATCATAGACGGCTGACAACTGAGGCACACCCACTCCAGCTACCACACGCGTTGTGCAGATAGATCCCGGACCGATGCCCACCTTCACGCCGTCAGCACCAGCCTCAACCAATGCCTTGGCCGCTTCACCCGTAGCGATGTTACCTACTACGATATCAATCTGGGGGAAATTTGCCTTGGCCTCTTTCAACTTCTCAATCACAAACTTCGAATGTCCGTGGGCCGTGTCAATGACAATGGCATCCGCGCCAGCCTCAACCAGCGCCTTCATGCGCTCCAGCGTATCGTTGGTCACACCCACGCCAGCTGCTACGCGCAGACGTCCCTTGCTGTCCTTGCAAGCCATCGGTTTGTCCTTGGCCTTCGTAATATCCTTATAGGTAATCAAGCCCACCAGCTTATTCTCCTTATCCACCACTGGAAGCTTTTCAATCTTGTGTTCCTGCAGAATCTGGGCAGCGGCCTCCAGGTCAGTCGTCTGGTTGGTCGTAATGATATTCTCCTTCGTCATGACCTCGTCGATTCGCTTCGACTTGTCCTTCTCAAAGCGCAGGTCACGGTTGGTTACAATACCTACGAGATGACCCTCGTCATCCACCACGGGAATACCACCAATCTTGTACTCGGCCATCAAGTCCAGTGCATCGGCAACCGAAGAGCCACGCTTGATGGTTACGGGGTCATAGATCATACCATTCTCCGCACGCTTCACAATGGCCACTTGACGGGCCTGCTCCTCAATCGACATATTCTTGTGAATCACGCCGATACCACCTTCACGCGCAATGGCAATAGCCATCTTCGCTTCGGTCACGGTATCCATGGCCGCAGTCACAAAAGGTATCTTCAACTCAATGTTGCGTGAGAACTTCGTCGTCAGTTCGACGGTCTTGGGAAGTACTTCAGAATAGGCAGGGATCAACAGGACATCGTCGTAAGTCAATCCGTCCATTACAATTTTGTCTGCAATAAATGACATAAGTAATATGCGTTAGATTTATATTGCGTGCAAAAATACGGTTTTTACTCCATTCAAGGAATAAAAACCGTATAATTTTCTATTTTTTTAGCGATATTAGTTGGCCATCTCCGAGATGAACTTGATGCGTACCAGGCGAACCTCCTCTTCGGTGAAGTCGTCACCCAGTTCATCCAGCGCATCATCAATATCATCCGTGGTAGATTCCTTGAAGTAATCGTAGATGTCCAGCATATGATCTTCATCCATGATATCCTCCAGGAAATAGTCGATATTGAGCTTCGTACCCGAATAGACGATAGCCTCCACCTCATCGAGCAGGTCTTCAAACTCGATACCTTTGGAGAGGGCAATGTCATCAAGGGCCACCTTCCGGTCAATGGCCTGGATGATAGAGACCTTCAGCTTCGACTTATTGGCCACCGTGCGAACACGCAAATCTTCCGGTCGCTCTATTTCGTTCTCTTCACAGTGCCGCTTGATCAGCTTGCAGAACTCCTCTCCATAGCGTTTGGCCTTGCCGGCACCCACACCGGGTATGTTCTGCAACTCCTCCAAGGTGATTGGATAGATGGTGGCCATAGCCTCCAGCGACGGGTCTTGGAAGATGACGTAAGGAGGCACCTCCAGCTTCTTGGAGAGCTTCTTACGGAGGTCCTTGAGCATGGAGTAGAGTGCCGGATCGACCGCACACGCCGCACCACCACGGGCAGGAGCCTCCTCTTCAATATCCTCAAAGTCATTGTCTTCAACAATCTTGAAAGGCTTGGGATGCTTCAGGTATTTCTTGCCATCTTCGGTCACCTTCAGCAGTCCGTAGTTATCCACATCCTTGGTCAGGTAGCCAGCAATGGCAGCCTGGTTGATAACCGCATTCCAGGTACGATCCTCTTCGCCCATGCCAGTGCCAAACACCTCCAGCTCATCGTGCAGGTGCGCCTGCACCTCTGAGGTCTCTCTTCCTTGTATTACATCAATAATATAATCCGCCTTAAAATTCTCTTTTACTGCCAGCACGGTCTCAATCACCGTACACAATAATTCCTGAGCTTCCACTTGTTTCTTGGGGTTTAAGCAATTGTCACAATTTCCACAGTTATCCTGTCCATACTCCTCTCCGAAATAGTGAAGCAACACCCTGCGCCGGCAGACCGACGTCTCTGCATAAGCCTTGGTCTCCGTCAGGAGGTGGCGACTGATGTCCTGTTCTGCCAGCGGTTTTCCCTGAAGGAATTTCTCCAGCTTCTCCAGGTCTTTGGGCGAATAGAAGGCAATACACTTACCTTCACCACCGTCACGGCCCGCTCTACCCGTCTCCTGATAGTAGCCCTCCAGGCTCTTGGGCATATCATAATGAATGACGAAGCGCACGTCCGGTTTGTCGATACCCATACCAAAGGCAATGGTTGCCACGATGACATCCACCCGCTCCATCAGGAAGTCATCCTGATTCTGAGCACGTGTATTGGCATCCATGCCGGCATGGTAAGCCCGCGCATTGATACCGTTCGTCTTCAGCACTTCGGCCAGTTCTTCCACTTTCTTCCGGCTTAGGCAATAGATGATACCCGACTTTTCGGGGTTATTCTTTATGAATTTAATGATATTCTTGTCAATGTCGTTGTTCTTAGCTCGCACCTCATAATAGAGGTTGGGGCGGTTGAATGAGGTCTGGAACACCGAAGCGTCCATGATACCCAGGTTTTTCTGGATGTCATCCTGCACCTTCTTGGTAGCCGTGGCGGTCAGCGCAATGATGGGGGCTCTCCCTATCTCATTGACGATGGGGCGTATATGACGGTATTCAGGACGGAAATCATGTCCCCACTCCGAGATACAGTGCGCTTCATCGATGGCATAGAAAGAGATCTTGACCGAGCGAAGGAACTCTACGTTCTCCTCCTTCGTGAGCGACTCGGGTGCCACATAGAGCAACTTGGTCTTGCCACTGAGGATGTCCGACTTCACCTGGTCAATAGCACTCTTGTTGAGCGAAGAGTTGATGAAGTGGGCCACTCCATCCTCTTCACTGTAATTACGCATTGCATCCACCTGATTCTTCATCAAAGCAATCAGTGGAGATATGACGATAGCCGTACCCTCCATCAGCAGGGAGGGCAGTTGGTAACATAGCGACTTGCCGCCACCTGTAGGCATCAACACGAAGGTATCCTTGCCATCCAATAGATTCTGAATCGCTGCCTCCTGTTTCTCCTTAAAGGTATCAAAACCGAAATATTTCTTCAATTCGGCTACCAGATTTATTTTCTTACCTGCCATGATTCGTTAGGTTGTTGTTTATAGTTATGTTCAAGTGTGTCTCTCTTTTTCGTTATTTTCTCTGAGATTTCTAACAAAGTTATAAACAAGTTCCCAAATAATCAGCATAAAAGGCCGACATTTTTCCTATAAAAAATCAAAAAAAGAGTTGAACAATCTATTTATATCTGATTTTAAGCACTTTGCAATCTTCCTAAATTTGCCTTCTCCAACTGCTTTTTAGCAAAATCGAGCGTTACCTTGTACGTTTTCCGTGTTCCAGAGGGGATTTCATACATGACATCAATCATGATGGCCTCCACGATGGAACGCAGTCCGCGGGCACCCAGTTTGTACTCCATGGCCTTATCCACCACGTAGTCGTACACCGCCTCATCAAAGGTCAACTTGACCCCGTCCATCTGGAAGAGTTTGACGTATTGCTTGATGATGGAGTTCTTAGGCTCAGTCAGGATGGAGCGCAGTGCGTCGCGGTCCAGCGGGTTGAGGTAGGTCAGCACCGGCAGACGACCGATGATCTCGGGAATCAGGCCAAACGACTTCAGGTCCTGAGGCATGATGTACTGCATCAGGTTGCCCTTGTCAATCTTAGCCGTGTTCTGCACCGACTGATAGCCCACCACATGGGTATTCATTCGCTGGGCAATCTTCTTCTCAATGCCATCAAATGCCCCGCCGCAGATGAAGAGGATGTTCTTGGTATCTACCTGAATCATCTTCTGGTCGGGGTGCTTGCGCCCCCCCTGGGGTGGCACATTGACAATCGAGCCTTCCAGCAGTTTGAGCAGTCCCTGCTGCACACCCTCACCGCTCACGTCGCGGGTGATTGAGGGGTTGTCGCTCTTGCGGGCAATCTTGTCAATCTCGTCGATGAAGACGATGCCGCGCTCCGCCTCAGGCACGTTGTAGTTAGACACTTGCAACAGACGGGTGAGGATACTCTCAATGTCCTCACCCACGTAGCCAGCCTCCGTAAAGACGGTAGCATCCACGATGGTGAAGGGCACATTCAGCAGCTTCGCGATGGTCCGTGCTAGCAGGGTCTTGCCTGTACCCGTACTACCCACCATGATGATGTTGCTCTTCTCAATCTCCACGCCATCCTTCTCATCCACCTGAGCGATGCGTTTGTAGTGGTTATAGACCGACACAGCCAGATAGCGCTTGGCATCGTCCTGACCGATCACATACTGGTCCAGATACTCCTTGATATCCTTGGGTTTGGGCAGCGATTCGAGGTTGACCTTTGCCGCAGCCGCTTTCTTAGTCTGTTCACTCTCCTGAATGATTTCATAGGCCCTGCGTACGCAGGAGTCACAGATGAAGCCCGAGAGTCCGGTCAGCATGAGCCCGACCTGACTGGAAGGCTGTCCACAGAAACTACACTTATCTTTTGTTGCCATACTGCTTATTTCTTCATCAAGACTTCATCCACCATACCATACTCTTTGGCCTCCTGTGCCGTCATCCAGTAGTCACGGTCAGAGTCCGCCCACACCTTGTCAAAGGGGGTATGCGAATGGTCGGCGATGATGGTATAGAGTTCTTTCTTCAATTTCTGGATTTCACGGGCTGTGATCTCAATGTCTGAGGCCTGTCCCTGCGCACCGCCCATCGGCTGGTGAATCATCACACGCGAGTGGGTCAGTGCCGAGCGCTTGCCTTCAGCTCCTGCCACAAGCAGCACGGCGGCCATGCTGGCAGCCATACCCGTGCAGATGGTAGCCACATCACTGGTAATGAACTGCATGGTATCATAGATACCCAGGCCGGCATAGACCGAGCCGCCGGGCGAGTTGATGTAGATAGAGATGTCCTTACCCGGATCGACCGAATCCAGGTAGAGCAGCTGCGCCTGCAGCGTATTGGCTGTATAGTCATCAATCTGTGTACCCAGGAAGATGATGCGGTCCATCATCAGTCGGGAGAAGACGTCCAGCTGGGTCACGTTCAGCTGACGCTCTTCCAGAATATAGGGATTCAGATAACCGTTTTGCGACTTGATTACATCATCCAGCACCAGGCTGTTGATACCCAGGTGCTTCGTAGCATATTTTCTAAAATCGTCCATAGGTTTATTCATTAATTTCCTCATTAATTACATTCATTTCATTGTTTACGCGGTGCAAAGAAACAAAAAAGAACGCTTTATAACAAAAAAAACGCAGAGTTTTAGTCAGCTAAAACCCTGCGTTTTCTACAAAGTCGTTATTTCTGTCCGATAAGAACTCGCTAATCTGCTCTTATTCAAACATCTTGTTAAACTCATCCATCGTAACGGTCTTTTCCTCCAGGGTTACTTGAGGCTTAACAGCTGCAACCAGCTTCGTCTCAACCGCACGGTTCACCAGGCCATCTACGCTCTCCTTCTTCTTGAGCATCTCCTTGGCGTAGTTTTCCAGCAGTTCATCAGGCACACTCATCATGCCGTACTGAGCGAACTGCGCTCTTGTAGCAGCCTTGGCCATCTCCATGACATCCTCGTTCTCCACCTTGATGCCGTAGTGCTCTACCAGCTGCTCCTTGATCAGGTGCCAGGTCAGCTCTTCGAGGCTCTTTGCGAAGTTCTCCTCCACAAACTGCTCACCCTTATCGGCATTGTTATGCAGCATGATGCGCTTCAGCAGGGCTTCGGGGAATTCCAGCTTGCCCACCTTCTCCATCATCACCTTGCGGAAGTCGATGAGGAACTTGAAGTCGCTGTCCTGTGCGAACTGAGCCTGGATGCCCTCCTTCACCTTTGTGCGGAACTCCTCTTCACTGTTGACTACACCCTTGCCAAACACCTGGTCAAAGATTTCCTGGTTCAGGTCGCCGGCCACAAAGCGGGTAATCTCAGTCACCTGATAGCTGAAGTCAGCCTTCACCTCGGCAGCAGCCTCCTTCTCAATCTTGAGCAGCGAAGCCAGTTCAGCCTGGTTGTTGTCCCATGCGGTAGCGGGGTTGAATACGATGACATCGTTGACCTTGGCACCGTTGAAGCGTGCCTTCTGGTCCTCGTTCTTCATGTACTCGGGCATCATCACGGCATCCTCCACCTGGATACCACCCTCCTTCACACTGCCGTTCTCGTCCAGCTCGGCCAGCACACCCTTCATCATGTCGTTGGGTTCATAGCTGTCAGCCTTCTCGTACTTGCCGTTACGCTGCGTGTACATCTTCACCTGGTTCTCCACCATCTCGTCGGTCACGTCGATGTGGTAGTAGTCCACCTTGTCGGCAGCCCCTACCTCCACCTGGAACTCGGGAGCCAGTGCGATGTCAAACAGGAACTCAAACTCCTCCATCGTGTCGAAGTCGATTTCACCCTGCTTCTCCTCGTTCACCAGCGGTTCGCCCAGCATGTTGACCTTATTATCCTTAATATAATTGTACACTGCATCCGAGAGAATCTTGTTCACCTCTTCGGCCAGCACCTGCTTGCCATACATTTTCTTCACCAGACCGGCAGGCACCTTACCCGGACGGAAACCAGGCATTTGAGCTTTCTGACGGAGGCTCTTCAGCGACTTCTCTACCTTCTCCTGGTAGTCGGCCTTCTCAATCTTCACGGTAAGCAGCGCGCTTACCTTGTCCATGTTTTGTAATGAAACGTTCATTCCTACAAATTTAATGATCTATTTATGTTATATTTTCTATTTTCTCAAAATGAGCGTGCAAAGATAGTGCCAATCTTTCAATTATCAAAAAAATAGAGGCTTAAATCTTCTTTATTACTTCATAAAGTCCTTTCTGCGGAGTACGAAGTTGCTTCCCAGATACTTCTCGCGCACGATTTGGTTCTCTGCCAATTCCTCGGGGGTCCCCTGGAAGAGGATCTTTCCTTCAAAGAGCAGATAGGCCCGGTTGGTGATGCTGAGCGTCTCCTGCACATTGTGGTCGGTGATCAGGATGCCGATGTTCTTCTTCTTGAGGTCCCATACGATCTTCTGGATGTCCTCCACGGCGATGGGATCGACCCCGGCGAAGGGTTCGTCGAGCATGATGAATTTGGGGTCGATGGCCAGGCAGCGGGCTATCTCCGTGCGCCTCCGCTCACCGCCACTCAGCTGGGTTCCCTTGTTCTTACGCACCTTCTGGAGGCGAAATTCGGCAATCAGGCTCTCCAGTTTATCCTTCTGATACTCACGGGGCTTGCCCGTCATCTCCAGTACCGAAGCGATGTTGTCCTCCACGCTCATCTGCCTGAAGACCGAGGCCTCCTGAGCCAGATAGGCGATACCGTTCTGCGCCCGCTTATAGACCGGGTAGTCCGTAATCTCCAGGTCACCCAGGAAGATGTGTCCGGCATTGGCCGTCACAAGACCTACGGTCATATAGAACGAGGTGGTCTTCCCCGCTCCGTTCGGGCCGAGCAGTCCCACAATCTCACCCTGTTTCACGTCAAAGGAGACGTGACTCACTACGGTGCGTTTACCATAACGCTTCACCAAGTCCTCGGTGCGGAGCACCATATTCTGTTCTTCCATAACGAATGTTCTATAATACGCTTTCTGTTAATGTTGTGCAACCTCGTGCAAGTTAATCGCTGCAAAAGTAGCAAAATAAGCTGAAAAGATGTACATTTGCACGCAAATACTTCAAGAATATGTTTACAAAAGGACTAAAAACGTTCGGAAGATACCTGATTCTGATGGGACGTGTCTTCTCGCGCCCCGAACGGATGCGTATGTTCTTCCGGCAATATTACGAGGAGATTGAGAAGCTCGGCGTTAACTCCATCGGCATCGTGTTGCTCATCTCCTTCTTCATCGGAGCGGTCATCACGATACAGATCAAGCTGAATATCCAGAGTCCGTTCATGCCCCGGTGGACGGTGGGCTACGTCACGCGCGAGATTATGCTGCTGGAGTTCTCCTCTTCCATCATGAGCCTGATTCTGGCCGGCAAGGTGGGGTCCAACATCGCCTCGGAGCTGGGCTCCATGCGCGTCACGCAGCAGATTGATGCACTGGAGATCATGGGTATCAACTCGGCCAACTACCTCATCCTTCCCAAGATAGCGGCCATGGTTACGACCATTCCCTTAATGGTGACGTTCAGCATCTTTGCAGGCATCATCGGTGCCTTCTGCACCTGCTGGTTTGGCGGGGTGATGACGGCTGTCGATCTGGAGTACGGCTTGCAGTACATGTTTGTGGAGTGGTTCATCTGGAGCGGCATCATCAAGTCGCTCTTCTTCGCCTTCATCATCTCCAGCGTCTCGGCCTTCTTCGGCTACACCGTGGAGGGCGGTTCGATTGAGGTGGGCAAGGCCTCGACCAACTCCGTGGTCTGCAGCAGTGTGCTGATTCTCTTCTCTGACCTAGTATTAACTCAACTCTTGATGGCATGATAGAACTCAAAGGATTAAGTAAGTCGTTCGAAGACAAGGAGGTATTGACGGATATCAATGCCACGTTTGAGAATGGGAAGACCAACCTGATTATCGGTCAGAGCGGTTCGGGCAAGACGGTGCTGATGAAGTGCATCGTGGGTCTGCTCACGCCGGAGCGGGGCGAACTGCTCTACGACAACCGCAACTTCCTGGCCATGGGTAAGCGGGAGAAGAAGACCCTGCGCCGCGAGATGGGCATGATATTCCAGAGCGCCGCCCTGTTTGACTCGCTGACGGTGCTCGACAACGTGATGTTCCCGCTCAACATGTTCAGCAACGACACCCTGCGCGACCGCACACGCCGCGCCATGTTCTGCCTGGACCGTGTCAACCTGGCCGAGGCCAAGGACAAGTATCCCGGCGAGATCAGTGGCGGTATGCAGAAGCGTGTGGCCATAGCCCGCGCCATCGCGCTCAATCCTCAGTACCTCTTCTGCGACGAGCCCAACTCGGGCCTCGACCCCAAGACCTCGCTCGTCATCGACCAGCTCGTACAGGACATCACCCGCGAGTACAACATGACCACGTTGATCAACACCCACGACATGAATTCCGTGATGGGCATCGGCGAAAAGATCATCTACATCTACGGGGGCCACAAGGAGTGGGAAGGGACGAAGGAGGAGATTATCACCTCCACCAACGAGCGGCTCAACAACTTCATCTTTGCATCCGACCTCTTCCGGAAAGTCAAAGAGGTCGAGATGAAGTCATCGCGCTGATCAGGCGACATACTTCTTCTCGACCCCTTAGCTATATCTTCTCATCTGTACGGTGAGTCAGATGCAGTGCGATACGGCTACTTCTGACGGATATAGATATTGATTGGTGTACCCGTCAGGCTCCACTTCTCGCGCATCTTGTTCTCCAGGAAGCGGCGGTATGGCTCCTTGACGTACTGCGGCAGGTTGGCGAAATAGACAAACGAGGGCACCTGCGTATTGGGCAGCTGGGTGATGTACTTGATCTTGATGTACTTTCCCTTGATCGAGGGGGGTGGATAGGCCTCGATGAGCGGCAGCATCTCCTCGTTGAGCCGGGCCGTCGAGATACGGGTATGGCGGTTGCGATAGACATCGCGGGCCTCCTCCAGCACCTTGAGGATGCGTTGCTTGGTCAGCGCCGAGGCAAAGATGATGGGGAAATCGACAAACGGGGCCAGCCGTTCGCGGATGGCATTCTCGAAGGTCTTCATCACCTTCACCGTCTTCTCCTCCACCA
>CAMACX010000009.1 GCA_945831575.1 uncultured Mediterranea sp. | reverse complement strand
AGGTGAGCACCATCTCGCGTTCGCTCAAGGGACTGGCCAAGGAGCTGAACATCCCTATCATTGCCCTGTCGCAGCTTAACCGTGGCGTGGAGAACCGTGAAGGGGAGGAGGGAAAGCGTCCGCAGCTCAGCGACCTGCGCGAATCGGGTGCCATCGAGCAGGATGCCGATATGGTATGCTTCATCCACCGACCGGAGTATTACAAGATCTATACTTCGGCTGACGGGCACGACCTGCGCGGTATGGCTGAGATTATCATCGCCAAGCACCGTAACGGTGCAGTGGGTGATGTTCGCTTGCGCTTCATTGGCGAATTTACCCGATTCCAGAATCCCGAGGATGATACCATTGCGCCTCCTCCAGGCGAGTCGGGTGGGGGTAAGCGTTACGGCTCCAGGATGAATGCTGCATCAAAGGGTAACAACAACGGCCAAGGCGGTGGCCATGACGGCTATGCACCGATTGACACTCCGCTGGGGCCACCGATGCCTGATGGCGAAGTGCCTTTCTGATTACAGCAACGGCAGCATTCCTTCCCATGCGTGGGGGAGTGCTGCCGTTGATTTTTGAGGTAGCTTGCTGTAGCTACTAGTTTACTGTTGAGGCTTCATGCGCAGTACACGGATGCCGGTCCATGAGGGGTTGCCCTTGAGCATCTGCGAGAGGGTGACGCTGGAGACCACCACCTTCTTCTCCTTTGATGAAGCGTGGAGCAGGGCCAGTTTGCCGTCCACGTACATGGCAATGCCCAGGTGTGCCACGTCAAGGCCGGGGGTGTTGGTGGTGATGGCGATGATGTCGCCGTTCTTGATCCAGGAGAGTCCGCGGCTGGGGAGGGCCTCCTGCGCTACGTAGTGGTATTCGTAACCGCTGAGCGCCTTCTCTATCTGCTTCATCGTGGCCACATCGGCCGGTGACTTGGCCAGCTGGGCGTACTGCTCAGGGTGGTCGGTCATGTAGGAGAGCTTCAGCTGCTGCGTCTGGCGGCCGTGCGTAGCGGTAACGTCTTCAATGAAGCCCTGCTTCACTCCGTTGTTGATCCATTCAGCGATGTAGTGCAGACGCGACGTGTAGCCTTTGATTTCGCCGTTGCGGTAGCGGATTTTTTGCAGGTATTCACCGAAGGTGGTCTCAGAGATGTCGCCGTTGGCCATCCGGGGGCAGAGCGACTCGGCCAATACATACTCTACAAAGGTGGTGCAATCCACCTCGTCACAATTCACCACCAGCTCTTCGGTGGGGTTGCCTTCCAGCGTATGAGCTACGTAGGGGGTGTCCAGGTAGCGGATGCCTGCCAGCAGCACGGGGTTGTACTCTTCGTCTTGGGCTTGCATGGAGAGGGGAGCACAGAGCAGGCACCCCAATGCAGCAATGAGCGTTGTTTGTCGTAAATTCATCATTTTCATTCAATTAATTTACAATTTTCATTCAATTAATTTACAATTTTCATTCAACAAATCTATTGTCGTCTATCATTTAGTTTTTTGGGGAGTCATGATTTCTTGATGTTCATCGAGGCCTTGATGAGGTAACCGATGATGACGGCGTACATGGCGAGTGAGAGCCACTGGCTGAGGCTGCCCTCCTGCCACTCGGGATTGAGCAGGTTGATGCCGCCGAAGCGCATGGCTGCACTGACTACGCCCATCAGCGCTCCACCGGCAATGAATCCGGAGGCCAGCAGGGTGCCCTTCTCACCACGGGCTGCGTTGAGTTCGCTATCCTTCGAACGGGTGGTGACGTACCAGTTGACGGCACCGCCCACTACGAGGGGAACGTTCAGCTCCAGGGGGATGAACATACCCAAGGCAAAGGCCAGGGCGGGTATCTTGAAGTAGTTGAACACCAGGGCCAGCACGGCACCAATGCCGTAGAGCAGCCAGGGAGCACCTACGCCGGTCATCAGCGGCTTGATGACTGCGGCCATTGCGCTGGCTTGAGGTGCGGCCAGGGCACCTGTGGTGAAGCCGTAGGTCTTATTGAGGATGATCATCACACCGCCCACGGTAGCAGCCGAAACGAGCGTACCGAGGAATTTCCACGTCTGCTGCTTGGCAGGTGTCGTGCCGAGCCAATAGCCAATCTTCAGGTCGGTGATGAAGCCACCGGCCATGGAGAGTGCGGTGCAGACCACGCCACCCATGATCAGGGCGGCCACCATGCCTGTGGTGCCCTTCAGACCGACTGCCACCATCACGACCGAAGCCAGGATGAGCGTCATCAGCGTCATGCCCGACACGGGGTTGGTACCCACGATGGCGATGGCATTGGCAGCCACTGTCGTGAAGAGGAACGAGATGGCGGCGACGAGCAGGATGGCTACAGCGGTGTG
The DNA here is from genome assembly GCA_945831575.1 of uncultured Mediterranea sp. Lineage (GTDB taxonomy): Bacteria > Bacteroidota > Bacteroidia > Bacteroidales > Bacteroidaceae > Bacteroides. The sequence goes on along the minus strand of CAMACX010000009.1, from coordinate 76,811 downwards.
GAGCAGGCTACCCTGCATGATGTCGAAGTAGAAGAAGAGGGTCACGACCACCAGGGTGAGCAGCGAACCGATGCCCACAATCTTCATCGAGAGGTCGCGCTGCGTGCGCTTCACGTTGCTCTCGGCCGTCTTCTTGCCGCCCATCTCCTGTGCAGCAAGTCCTACGGCACTCTTGATGATGCCCCACGACTTGATGATGCCCAGTATGCCGGCCATGGCGATACCGCCGATACCGATGCTCTTGGCGTAGTTGTTGAAGATGGCTTCGGGAGACATCTCGCCTACGGTCTGCGTAATCTGCGGGTTCCACTGGTTGAGCGTGCAGTCGCCCCAGATGAGCGAGATGCCGGGAATGATGATCCACCACACGGCCAGCGAACCGGCTGTGATGATGGAGGCGTACTTCAATCCCACGATGTAACCCAAGCCGAGCACGGCCGCACTGGTATTGACCTTGAAGACCAGTTTGGCTTTGTCAGCCAGCACTTCGCCCCAGGCACAGGCCCGCGTGGTGAAGCTCTCGGCCCACCAGCCGAAGGTGGAGACGATGAAGTCGTAGAGTCCGCCGATGGCACCGGCTATCAGCAGCGGCTTGGCCTGATTGCCGCCCTTCTCGCCCGACACGAGTACCTGCGTGGTGGCTGTGGCTTCGGGGAAGGGGTACTTGCCGTGCATGTTGCTGACGAAGTACTTACGGAAGGGGATGAGGAAGAGAATGCCGAGCACGCCGCCGAGCAGCGAGCTGACGAATACCTGAAGGAACGACACCGAGATGTCGGGGAAGTCCTTCTGAAGGATATAGAGGGCGGGAAGGGTGAAGATGGCTCCTGCCACAATCACGCCCGAGCTGGCACCAATCGACTGGATGATGACGTTCTCGCCCAGGGCATTCTTGCGCTTGGCTGCCCCCGACATGCCCACAGCGATGATGGCGATGGGGATGGCAGCCTCAAAGACCTGTCCCACCTTCAGTCCCAGGTAGGCTGCTGCGGCCGAAAACAGGATGGCCATGCAGATGCCCCACGACACGGACCAGGCGTTGACTTCGGGGTACTCTCGGTAGGGGCTCATCAGCGGTTCATACTGTTCGCCCGGCTTCAATTCGCGGAACGCATTCTCCGGCAGTCCCACGTTCTTGTTGGTTTCACTCATGGTTGAATAAATCTAGGATAAATAGTTAATTTACTTGGTCATATCGCCTTGAATGGTAAGGCGCAGCATCTCCGTCTCCGCATTGGTGCGCAGGGTGATGGTCTTCTTGAAATGTCCCGGGTAGCGTCCCTTGCCGTTGTAGGTCACCTTCACTTCGCCGCCCTTGCCCGGCAGGATCGGTTCGGTCGTGTATTCGGGCACGGTGCAGCCGCACGAGGCCACGGCCTGGTGGATGACGAGCGGTGCATCGCCTACGTTGGTAAACTTAAACACATAGGTCACTACGGCATCTGCTTCGGCAAAGGTGCCGAAGTCGTGCGAAGTGGTCTCAAACTTAATCTCAGCCTTTCCTTGGGCTTGAGCCATTGAGATGCCGCCCAGCAGCATCATCAGGCAAAATAGAATCTTCTTCATATTCAGTTATTCTTAAATCTTGTACGGTTAAATAAATCTAGTGCAGTTATACTAGTTATGCAGTTCAATATCATCTGTTTCTGTCATAGGTTTCTGTCCTCCGTTTCTGTCCGTCAGGCAGTCTCCTTGCGGCAATCGGCGGCAAAGATACGGTTTTTCTTTCTCACCGCCAAGAGGTTCACGCGCAAATTGAGCTTAGCTCCCCGTGCTCCTTCAGAAATGCAGGTAGAAGGGGGCGGTCAGCTGACGGTAGTCTTCAGTGTAGTGGCCTTGCTCATCCTGGATGATAATTTGCTCCTCCTGATGAGCCGGGAGCTGCTCTGCTGTATGTTGGGGGAGCTGCTCTGCTTGGGTCTTGTGCATGAATGCGCACAGCAGCCGTTTGCATTGGCGGGGCTTGGTGAAGACGCGTGTCAGGCGGTCCAGGGCAAGACCGTGCCTCGTCGCAGTTCCCATCACATCGGCAAGCGGCTCTACGGGAAATATCAGGGCAAACCGGCCCGTCGGGGCAAGCAGCCCGGCGGCGTGCTCCAGCAGCAGGTCGTAGGGCAGGGAGTCGCTGTGGCGGGCCATGGCGCGCTGTGCGTCAGGATTTTGCAGCGAATTGACGAAATAGGGGGGATTGGAGACAATCAGGTCAAAAGGCTCCTCCGCCGTCAGTCGCGCGAAGTCGGTGCAGACCACCTCGATGCGGTCGGCCCAGGGCGAGGCAGCCACGTTGGCGGCGGCCTGTCGTGCAGCCTCGGGGTCTATCTCTACAGCCACGATACGGGCCTCGGGTGCTCGCTGGGCCATCTGCAGTGCGATGACACCGCTGCCCGTGCCCACATCGAGGATGCGACGCGCCCCTTCCACCGGTGCCCAGGCACCAAGCAGCACGCCGTCGGTCCCCACCTTCATGGCACATTGGCCGTGCCATACGGTGAATTGCTTGAACTTGAAATAGTCTGTTGCCATCGTCTGTTTCCTTATTGAATTATACGTTTTGCGATGCAAAAGTAAGCAAAAAGAGGCAAGGAATTTTATAAATCCAAAGAAAATATCTAAATTTGCAACCATTTATGTACCATAGGTATAGATACGTAGCAAATCATTACTTTAGATAAAAGAGCTTATATAATTAATAATGAAAGATTTATTTAGTGTAAACGATGACATTTTCGGCATGAGCGAGGGCAATCCGGGGCCGAAGGGATTTTCCGTAATCACCGACCTGGAGATTCCGCTCGACTATTCCATCAACCAGGACGAGACGGAGAACAGGGTTCCCATCTTGCCGTTGCGCAACATGGTCCTCTTCCCGAAGGTCATTGCCCCGATTATCGTAGGGCGCGATTCGTCGATGAGGCTGGTGCGTGAGGCAGAGAAGAAAGGGTTGCTGATCGGGGCTTTCTGCCAAAGCTCCTCCGAGGTGGAAGAGCCTGGATTTGATGACCTGCACACCTACGGCGTGGCAGCCCGCGTGGCGCGTATCATCGACCTGCCCGACGGCACCACCACGGTGCTCCTCAAGGGACTCGAACGCGCCAAGCTCAAGGATGTCGTCAAGTCGCGTTCGTACCTGCTGGGACAGATTGAGCTGGATCCCGAGGTGCCCGACATCAAAGACAAGATAGAGAGTGACGTGATGCTCGGCACCCTGCGCGAGACCATCGCCCACTACTTCATGTCCATCGACGTGCCGCAGGAACTGGCTTTTGCCATCCGCAACCTCAGCGAACCCGAGCTGGCCATCAACTATACCTGCACCAACGTCAACTTCCACAGGAAGTTTAAGGACCAACTGCTGCGCTGTGCCACCATAGAGAGCCGCTTCCTGGAACTGGTGAAGCTGCTCAACCGCGAGATTCACTTCCATGAACTCAAGCGCTCCATACAGAACAGGACGCGCGAGGACATCGACAAGCAGCAGCGCGAATACTTCCTCCAGCAGCAGATCAAGACCATCCAGGACGAACTGGGGGGCGGTCAGCAGAACCAGATATTGGTCGATCTGAAGAAGCAGGCCTCCCGTATGCACTGGAGCAAGGAGACGGCCGCACACTTCAACGAGGAGCTGGAGAAGCTGGAGCGGATGAATCCGCAGATTGCTGACTACAGCATGCAGCTCACCTACCTCAACACGATGCTCTCCCTGCCCTGGAACTCCTATACCCGCGACAACCACAACCTGGTGAATGCCGAGAAGGTACTCAACAAGGACCACTATGGGATGGAGAAGGTGAAGGAACGCATCCTGGAACAGCTGGCCGTGCTCAAGTTGAAGGACGACATGAAGTCGCCCATCCTCTGCCTCTACGGCCCTCCGGGTGTGGGCAAGACCTCGCTCGGACGCTCCATCGCCCGGGCCCTCAAGCGCGAATACGTGCGTGTGTCGCTGGGCGGTGTGCATGATGAGGCGGAGATCCGCGGACACCGGCGTACCTACATCGGCGCCATGCCCGGACGCATCATCAAGGGGCTGTCGAAGGTGAAGTCGTCCAACCCTGTCTTTGTGCTCGATGAGATTGACAAGCTGGGCATCAGCAACAACGGCGACCCGAGCGCAGCGCTCCTGGAGGTGCTCGACCCCGAGCAGAACACGACTTTCCATGACAACTACCTCGACTGGGACTACGACCTCTCGAAGGTGATGTTTATTGCCACGGCCAACAACCTGGCCACCATTCCCTCGCCGCTGCTCGACCGCATGGAGCTGATCGAGGTGAGCGGCTACGTCACTGAGGAGAAGATGGAGATCGCCCGCCGCCACCTGATTCCCAAGGAGATGGAGGCCAACGGCATTGCCCGGGATAAACTGAAAATCTCCAAGAAGGCCATCGAACTCATCGTGGAGCATTATACCCGCGAGAGCGGTGTGCGCGAGCTGGAGAAGAAGCTGGGCAAGGTGATGCGTAAGGTGGCTGTGCGCATGGCGCGTGAGGAGGAAATCAGCAAGGTGGAGGTGACCCCCGACAACCTGACCGACTTCCTGGGCGTGAAGGAGTTCAGCCGCGACAAGTACCAAGGCAACGACTATGCCGGCGTGGTGACTGGCCTGGCCTGGACGGCCGTGGGTGGTGAGATACTCTTTGTCGAGACCAGCCTGAGCCACGGCAAGGGAGGACAGCTCACGCTGACCGGCAACCTGGGCGATGTGATGAAGGAGTCGGCCATGCTGGCCCTGGAGTACATCAAGGCCCACACCCAACTGCTCCACATCGATGAGGAAATCTTTGAGCACTGGCACATCCACGTCCACGTGCCCGAGGGGGCCATTCCCAAAGATGGTCCTTCGGCCGGCATCACCATGGCCACGTCGCTGGCTTCGGCCCTGACGCAGCGCAAGGTGAAGGCAGGCATTGCCATGACCGGTGAGATCACCCTGCGCGGCAAGGTGCTCCCCGTGGGAGGCATCCGGGAGAAGATCCTGGCAGCCAAGCGGGCCGGCATCTCCGAGATCATCCTCTGCGAGGACAACCGCAAGGACATTGAGGAAATCAAGGAGGAGTATATCCAGGGAATGACGTTCCATTATGTCAAGGACGTGACGGAGGTCTTCGCGCTGGCGCTCACCGATGAGCTGGTGCAGAATCCCATCGACTTTACCATCAAGAAAAAGGAAGAGAAGAAGGAGGAACAGGCATGAAGTTTACACTGCAACACGTTGACCCGCTGAGCAATGCGCGAGCCGGGGAGATTACCACCGACCACGGCACCATCCAGACCCCCATCTTCATGCCCGTGGGCACCCTCGGCTCTGTGAAGGGGGTGCATCTCACCGAACTCAAGGAGGACATCAAGGCGCAGATTATCCTGGGCAATACCTACCACCTCTATCTGCGCCCGGGCCTGGAGGTGATTGAGCGGGCTGGCGGCCTGCACAAGTTCAATGGCTTCGACCGCCCGATGCTGACTGACAGCGGAGGCTTCCAGGTCTTCTCGCTGGCCGGCATCCGCAAGCTGCGCGAGGAGGGGGCAGAGTTTCGCTCCCACATTGACGGCAGCAAGCACATCTTCACCCCTGAGAAGGTGATGGACATCGAGCGCACCATCGGGGCAGACATCATGATGGCCTTCGACGAGTGTCCTCCCGGTGACTCGACCTACGAATATGCCAAGAAGTCGCTCGGGCTGACCCACCGCTGGCTGGACCGCTGCATCAAGCGCTTCAACGAGACGGAGCCTAAGTACGGCTATCAGCAGTCGCTCTTCCCCATCGTGCAGGGGTGCGTCTATCGCGACCTGCGCACCCAGTCGGCCGAGTTTGTGGCCTCCAAGGAGGCCGACGGCAACGCCATTGGCGGGCTGGCCGTGGGCGAACCCGTGGAGAAGATGTACGAGATGATTGAGCTGGTCAACGGCATCTTGCCGAAGGAGAAGCCCCGCTACCTGATGGGCGTAGGCACCCCCGTCAACATCCTCGAAGGGATAGAGCGCGGTGTGGATATGTTTGACTGCGTGATGCCCACGCGCAACGGCCGCAACGGGATGCTCTTCACCAAGCAGGGTATCATGAACATGCGCAACAAGAAGTGGGAGATGGACTACAGTCCCATCGAGGCCGACGGTGCTTCGGTGGTCGATACGCTCTACAGCAGGGCCTACCTGCGCCACCTCTTCCATGCCGAGGAGCTCCTGGCGCTGCAGATTGCCTCCATCCACAACCTGGCCTTCTACCTCTGGCTGGTGGGCGAGGCTCGCCAGCACATCATCGCCGGCGACTTCACCCCCTGGAAGGCCCGCATGGTGAAGCAACTCTCGCAACGGCTCTGAGTGATTTGAACGATTTGAGCAATTAGAGTGATTTGAAACGATTAGAGTGATTTTGAATGATTTGAGCAATTAGAGTGATTGGAGCAATTGTACAATCTGAGATACTGATCATGAAGAGGTTAATCAATTACAACGTAATCAATTACTACGGATTATGAAAAAACTGGATTACTATATCATCAAGAAGTTTCTGGGCACCTATTTCTTCGCCATTGCGCTGATTATCTCCATCGCGGTGGTGTTCGACTTCAACGAGCGCATGGACAAGTTCATGTCGCACAATGCCCCCTGGAGTGCCATCATCTTTGATTACTACCTCAACTTCATTCCCTATTTCGCCAACCTGTTCAGTCCGCTGTTCGTCTTCATCTCAGTCATCTTCTTCACCTCCAAGCTGGCTGAGAACTCAGAGATTATCGCCATGTTCTCCACGGGCATGAGCTTCAAGCGGATGCTCAAGCCCTACATGATCTCGGCTGCCATCATTGCCGTCACGACCTTCTGCCTGAGTGCCTACGTGATCCCCCGGGGCAGTGTGACGCGCATCAACTTCGAGGACAAGTACTACAAGCAGCGCAAGAAGAGCACGGCACGCAACATTCAGCTGGAGGTGGATTCCGGCGTCATCGCCTACATCGAGCGCTACGAAGACTTCAGCAAGACAGGCTACCGCTTCTCGCTCGACAAGTTTGAGGGCAAGCAGCTCGTGTCGCACCTCACGGCCCGCTCCATCACCTACGATACCACCTCCGTGCATCGCTGGACCATCAAGGAGTACATGATCCGTACCATGGAAGGGATGGAGGAGAGCATCACCAAGGGCGACCGCATCGACACGACGCTCTTCATGGAGCCAGCCGACTTCCTCATCACCAAGAATCAGCAGGAGATGCTCACCAGCCCGCAGCTCAGCGTCTATATCGACCGGCAGAAGCAGCGGGGATTCGCCAATATCAAGGAGTTTGAGATTGAGTACCACAAGCGCATCGCCATGTCGTTTGCCTCGTTTATCCTGACGCTGATTGGTGTCTCGCTCTCGTCGCGCAAGAGCAAAGGCGGCATGGGCTTGCATCTGGGTGTGGGGTTGGCGCTGAGCTTCTCCTATATCCTGTTTCAGACCATTGCCTCCACGTTTGCCGTCAACGGCAACGTACCGCCCTTCATCGCGGTGTGGATTCCCAATGTGCTCTACGCCTTCATCGCCTTCTACCTCTACCGCCGCGCTCCGAAGTAAGTCCGGGCCGGCTTACTCCGCCAGCCCAAGTGAGGAGTGGCCTCAGCCCGCTCGAAAGGGTGGGGTGGGTTATCCCAGCCCCTCCATGCCGAGCAGGGTGATAAATCCGGCTATCAGGGCGTAGGTGGCCTGCTTCTCGTAGCCGTGGGTGTGGGTCTCGGGTATCATCTCGTCGCTCGTCACGTAGAGCATGGCTCCTCCGGCAAAGCCCAGCATGAGGGGCAGCATCAGCGCGGAGGCGGTGCCGAGGGCATAGCCCAGCCATACCCCGACCACTTCAATCAGTCCGATGGCCAGGGCAATCAGCAGGGTGCGCAGACGCGTCACGCCGGCCAGCAGCAGCGGGGCGATGATGACCATCCCTTCGGGGACGTTCTGCAGCGAGATACCGAGCGTCACCGCCCAGGGGTTGTCGCTGGTGGCAAATCCGCTCATGCTCACGCCTGCCGCAATCCCTTCAGGCAGCTTGTGCAGGGCAATGGCCATGACAAAGAGCAGGATGCGGTTGAGGTGGCTGTTGTTGGCATGCTTCTCCGGCTCCAGGCCCGTGATGTGGTGCAGGTGGGGTGTGAGGAGGTCGAGCAGGTTGAGGAAGAAGGCCCCGCAGAGGGTGCAGGCGGCCACAATCCACCACCAGTTGCCGCTGACCTGCTCCAGGGCAGGCACGATGAGGCCGATGGTAGAGGCGGCGAGCATGATGCCGGCGCAGTAGCCCAGCAGCGTGTCGTTCCATTTATGGGGCAGTTCCTTGATGAAGAAACCGGCTATCGAGCCGATAAGCGTTGCGCCGCAGAGTCCCGCAGCGCTGATCCATACTTGATTCATATCATGCAGTTGTTAGTTATTATTCTTTTTTTGGCATGAAACGCATTGCAAGATAAGTTTGACCAAAATGACATTGACATTTTGACCGCAAAAAATAAAAAATCTGTGGTCATCTGTCCCATCTGTCTCATCTGTGGCCCATGAAGACCGCAATGTCCGTCCATTAGAACAGTAGTACTCCTGCTTCGAGCAGGGCACTCTTGTCGAAGGCGTTGCCGCTGTCGTAGCGGCGGGTCTGGCTGTAGCCGGTGCCGGCGAAGAGGGTGCATCCCGACGCGGCGCGGTAGTGGAGCTGTGCACGGCCCTGCAGGGCGTAGAGGCTCTTGGGATGGCCGTGGTGCTTGTTGCTGAAGCCCTCGATGTGGCGGTAGCCCAGGTCGCCGCTGAGGCTGAACCGTCCTGCCAACGGGTATTCCACGCCGGCACGGTAGAAGAAGGAGGCGTTGAATTTGCTCCCCATGTGGTGATAGCCGGTGCCGAGGCCGAGGATGGTGTACCAGTGACGGTTCTTGAAGCGGGCACCTACGTCGAAGGTGGAGTTGTTGCCCACGCCCAGCATCAGCTGGTAACGGGTGCGCGGAGTGAGGTTGACCAGACCCAGCTGCAAGCTGCGGCTGAGCGTGTCCTTGCGGTAGTTGATGATACCGATCTGTGCGCCTGACACTCGGCGGGCGGCGTTGAAGGGGGCCAGCTGAATGCCTTGCACCGTGCCGCCGCAGATGTTGCCCAGCGCAGCCAGCTGCAGGCCACGCAGGTCATTGCCCGTGACGTTGCCCAGTGCGGACAGCTGAATGCCGTTGAACGTTTCGCCCGTGATGTTGGCCAATCCGGCCAGTTGCAGGCCGCTCATCGACTCGCCGGCCACGTTGAGCAGGCCGCCCAGGCTGATGCCCGAGGCCTCTTCGCCCGTGATGTTGGCCATGCCGCCTATCTGCACGCCACGGCTCTTCTCGCCGGAGATGTTGAGCAGGCCTCCGATGCTCACGCCCTGCATCTCCTCGCCCGAGATGCTCACCAGGCCGCTGGCCATGAGGCCTTGTGCCTTGTCGCCGCTGATGTTGACCAATCCGGCCAGGCTGATGCCGCGCAGGTGGTCGCCGTTGACGTTGGCGATGCCGGCCAGCTGAATGCCCTGCATGCTGCCGCCTGTGGCATTGGCTATGCCGCTCACCTGCAGGCCGATGGCATCGGTTCGCACGGCACTGGCCAGCACATTGAGCGAGAGTCCGTTGAGCCGGTTCTGGTAAGATACGATACCCAGGTTGAGCCACGTGGAGCCTACCGTGTCGGCACACTGTGTGGCAACGCCTTTCCAGATGGAGAGGTTGACACCGCCGCACGAATTGCTACGGCGTACAGGCTGTTGGGCCAAAAGCGCCCCTGCTGAGAGCAGGAGCGCCATTAGTGTAATGACTGTTTTCTTCATTGTCTAGTTTGTGACTTTCTCAATTAGCTTGTCCTGTTTTCTCGATTATCCCTTGGCCTCCTGGTAGAGGAAGCGCTTGATGCTCTTCTTGGGGGTCTTCTCAAACTCTTCGGGATAGATCTTCATCTTCGAGATCTGGCTGTAGGCCGGCAGTTCAGCATTGAGTGCGATGCGGTTCTCCTCCATCACGCGCTCGATGTCGGCATTGGTCAGGCCGTGGGCGAAGGCGTCGTCAAAGTCGGGATAGACCAGACCCACGAGACGTTCGTTCTGCTGCACGATGATGCTCTCAGCCACGTAGGGCAGGTTGTTGAGCTTGTCTTCGATCTCCTCGGGGTAGATGTTCTGTCCGCTGGGACCCAGGAGCATGTTCTTGCTGCGTCCCTTGATGGTGACGTTGCCCTCTGCATCCATCAGCGCCAGGTCGCCCGTGTGGAGCCAGCCGTCGGCATCGATGACCTGGGCGGTGGCTTCTTCGTTCTTGTAGTAGCCCAGCATGACGTTGGGTCCTCGGGTCACGATCTCGCCAGGTACGTTCTCGGGGTCGGGTGAGAGCACCTTTACCTCCATGCGCGGGGCTGCCTTGCCGCACGAGCCGGGCTTGAAGCGCTTCCAGTCCTCGTAGCAGATGATAGGGGCGCATTCGGTCATGCCGTAGCCCACGGTGTAGGGGAAGTCAATCATGCGCAGGAACTGCTCCACCTCCTGATTGAAGGCGGCACCGCCGATGATGACCTCGTAGAAGTTGCCGCCGAAGGCGCTGACCACCTGTTCGCGGATGGTGTTCTTGATCTTGTCGTTGATGATGGGGAGCTTCATGAGGAGCTTCATCGTGGGGGTCTCCAGCTTGGGGAGGACATTCTTCTTGATGATCTTCTCGATGATGAGCGGCACGGCCACCACGAGGTGGGGTTTGACTTCGGCAAAGGCCTGGAAGATGATCTTGGGGCTCGGGGTGCGGGTGAGGTAGTAGATGTGGCAGCCGCAGGCAAACTCGTAGAGGAACTCGAAGGCCAGGCCGTACATGTGGGCCATGGGCAGCATGCTCACGAGGCGGTCGCCCGGGTGCATGGTGAGCACCTGGAAGGCGAACTTGGTATTGGACCAGAGGCTGCGGTAGGGCAGCATCACGCCTTTGGAGTAGCTCGTGGTGCCCGAGGTGTAGTTGAGCACGGCCAGTTCGTCGGGCTGGTCGTGGTGGTAGGCCACGTGCTCGCGGCGGAAGTTCTTGGGGTACTTCTGCCCAAACATGGCGTTGAGGTGCTCACGGGCGTAGGTCACCTTCTCGTTGCGCGAGACGAGCAGCGTAAAGTCGTTCATCATGAAGATGCCTTGCAGCATGGGCATGGCACTCTCATTGAGGTTCTCCCACACCTGGTCGCCCACGAAGAGCAGTTTGGCCTCGGAGTGGTTGACGATGTTGTGTACGTTGTCGGCCTTGAATTCGTGCAGGATAGGCACGATGACGGCCCCGTAGGTCAGGGTGGCCAGGAAGGTGACCCCCCAGTGGGAGCTGTTGCGTCCGCAGACGGCAATCTTGTCGCCCTTCTGAATGCCACTGCTCTCAAAGATGATGTGGAGCTTCTCTATCTTGCGGGCCACGTCCTTGTATTGCAGGGTGGCGCCCTTGTAGTCGGTCAATGCATCGAGGTCCCAATGCTTTTTGATGCTCTCTTCTATATAAGACAAAAAACTTTCTTCCATACGATTTTTCATTAGAAATGCACATTTAGTTAGAAATTGTGCAAATATAATGGTTTCTTAAGAAACGGCAAAGAAATATTGCATTTTTTATCCCATAGAGTGAAAAAAAGGTTCATCCGGTATTAGAAGCGATACCATTTGTCGGGCTGAAAGCCCAAAAGCTCCTAGCCCAGGGCAGAGCGTGGCGGCACCCTGGGGGATGATGCGTGGGGTGAACAATCGCGCTGAAAGCGCAAAAGCTTTACTTTACAAGTGCATGAATTAGGCTTTTGCCCTTTCAGGGCGCAATCGTACTGGCTCTGAATACCCAGGGCGTTGCCCTGGGCTATGGGCTTGTTGGGCTTTCAGCCCGTAGATTGCTCTGGGTCGGATGAACCAAAAATCGTTGCAGGGCGACGTTGCTGTTCACGTTTGACCAAAATGACTTTGACAATTTGACCATCCCTGCAATTGACCATCCCGGGGCTTAGCGGCGGCAGAGGGTGGCAAACTCGCAGAAGGTGCAGCGGGTGTCGTCGTCGGTGGGGACGAAGTCGTGACCCGGGTTGAACAGCTCTTCGAGCAGCTCCTGCAGCCGGTTGCGGAACTCTTCGTCCAGCGGACGGAAGTCCTCCACGGGGGCCAGCGTGCTGCGTTCGCCGTACTTGATGACGGGGGAGTAGTCCTCCTTGGCGGCGCGGTGGATGTAGAGCAGGGCGGGCGAGACGGCGTAGGCAGGGTGCCGGTGGGCCATCAGCGAGGCGTAGAGGAAGGCTTGCAGGGCGTAACCCGGGCGCTCCTTGGCGGGGAGGAAGAGCTGGTCGAGCGAGCGGACGTTGGCGGGGGAGCCGCCCGTCTTGTAATCGACGATGCGCAGCGTACCCTCCTTGAGGTCCATGCGATCGACCGTACCGCCCAGGGTGAGGTGCAGGGGGCCTTCATCGGTGATGACCTTGACGGTCTCGCTGACGGGCGTCTCCATCCCCTCCATGCTGAAGGGGGCGTAGTGGAGGTCGTGGGTGAGCAGCTGGTGCAGGTAGCCGCCGATGACCTGGCGGTTGATGAGCTGCAGGCCGTTGTAGGCGGGCTTGTCGGTGGGGGCGACCTGGAAGAAGAGCTCCTTGAAGGCCAGGTCCACGTAGTGCTGTATGCGCTGCGGTGCGTCGAGCAGCTGCTGGAGGTCGGCGGCCTGTATCATCTTGCCGTGGGCCGTGAGGTCGAGGTAGATGAGCTGGGCGGCTCGGTGGAAGATGTTGCCGAAGGTGATGCTGTCAATCTCGGTGCTCACCTCGGGGGCCGGCTTGATGCGGGCCACGAAGCGGAAGTAGAACTTCAGGCTGCAATCCAGGTAGTAGTTGAGCGCTGTGGGCGAGAGCTTTGTGTGGCCGGGGCGGTCGGCGTTGTAGCGGTCGGTGAGCAGGCGGAGGATTTCGGGGCTCTTGCGCACCGTGATGCACTCGTTGCGACCGGGTGCCTGTCCTGCCTGAAGGGTGTAGCGCAGGATGGGGTGGGGGCTTTCCACGAGCAGCTGGAGCATGAAGCGCGACATTTCGCCCCGGTTGAGTCCGTCGCTGGAACTGTTATATAATAAGGTAATGCGCTCGGCACGTTGCAGCAGGCGGTAGAAGTAGTAGGCATAGACGCAGTTCTTGTGGTCGATGGTGGTCATGCCGAATGCCTTGCGCAGGTTGTAGGGCACAAAGGAGGCATCGCCCTCGCTTTTGGGTAGCTTGCCTTCGTTGACGCTGAGTATCAGTAGGTTGCGGAAGTCGAGGTTGCGCGTCTCCAGTACGCCCATCACCTGCATACCGATGGCCGGTTCGCCGTGGAAGGGGATGGTGGCTCCGCTGAGCAGGCGGCCCAGCAGGCGGCGGAAGGTGAGGGGTTGCAGACGGCCAAAGGCCTGTTCCTGAGCCAGTGCGTAGAGGCGGTTGACCAGGGTGTAGGTCTTGAAGATGGATTCGCGGTAGAGCTGGTCGTAAAGCTCGGCATTGCCGTCGTGTGCTTCTTGTCCGGCTGTCGGGATTTCCTCCTCTTCGTCGTCGGATTCGGGCTGGCGGTAGAGGGTGCTGACCAGGCGGAGGGCTTCGATGAGGTATTGGCAGGTGGCGGCAATGCCGCTTACGGGGGTGAAGAGCTGGCGCAGCGGTTCGTCGGCCTGCAGCTCCGAGGGGAGGGGGAAGAAGCGATTGTGTGCGGTGAGGTCACGCTCCAGGCGCTCGGCCTGCGGGGAGAGGCGGCGCACGTAGGGGTGGTTGAGCACGGGGCGCACGGTCTCGTAGGTGTAGGTGCCGCTGTCGGGACGGTAGCCGTCAATCTGCAAGGAGCAGAGGGCGTTGAGCAGGCTGTAGATGGGGGTCTGGGAGAGGGGGTAACCCATGGTGATGTTGACATTGTCCACTTCGTCGGGGATGGCGTGGAGCACGGGCAGGAGCAGTGCTTCGTTGCAGAGCACCACTGCGTTCTCCTTCTCGCGGAAGGGGTGCTGCGCACGGTCGGCGTAGAGCTGGCGCACCCAGCGTGTGAGGTAGCGGGCCTGTGCATTCTCGGTGGGCGACTCGATGAAGGCGATCTGCTTGGGTTGGCTCATGGCCGTGAAGTGGCTCTCGTCGAGCTGGTTGGGAAACTCTCTGAGGTTGCGCAGGATAAATTCGCCTGCTTCGTGCTGCATGGGGGTGGCACCGGATGGCCGGGAGACAGCGGCCGGCTGCATGGGGGCGGTGGTGTAACTCTCGTCGTAGTCCCAGTAGAAGAGGGCTTTGCCGGCATCGCGCAGGGTGCGGAAGAGCTGCTGCTCCACGCGGTTGAGCACGTTGAAGCCCACGAAGACGTAGCGCTCGTAGGGCATCTGGCTGACATCAAACTGCTCCATCACCTGCCGTTCGAGCATCCCCTCGTAGGCCAGGCCGTGCTGTGCGAGGCGTGCGCGAAATTCGGTGTAGATAGGCAGCATGCGTTCCCAGAGGGAGATGAAGCGCTCTTTGAGCAGGGTGCGCCGCTCGGGTGAGAAGTTGGTGAAGAACTGGCTGATGGCCTCCTGCTGCTCGGGGGTAAGGAAACTGTTGTCCTGAGTCAGGGCGTGCAGGTCCTGCAGATTGCTGAAGAGGCGCGAGGTATCGACCAGGTTCTTGTCCATGTCATCGAAGTCGCTGATGAGCAGTTCGCCCCAGAAGTAGAAGTCGTCGAGGCTCTCGTTGCGCCCGGTCTTCATGAGGAAGACCTCGTAGAGCTGACAGACGAGGGTGATGGGGTCTGCCGTGGTGAGGGGATGCTTCAGGGGATAGGTGGTGAAGAGTTCGTTGATGGTGAAGTAGGCGGGCGACCACACAGGGCGGCTGCTCTGACGGGCCAGGTACTCGCTGAAGAAGAGGCCGGCACGCTTGTTGGGGAAGACGATGGCGGTGTGCGACAGGTCATGACCTATCGTATGATAGAGGTGGGAGGCTACGGTTTCGAGAAAGGGCTTCATATCGTTGCTGTCTTTATTATGTTGTTTTTATACTATCTCTAGACTTTTGCGCGGTCTTTATTCTGTTTATATTTTTCTTTTATACTTATTGTCCGATGTCCTGATTTTTGACTCAATTTTAAGAGTCTCTGGCAGGCGGTCTCGGGGTTTGGAGCCGGTCTCAGGGCTTGGGGGTCACTGGCTCGATGCGGTCGGCATCCACATACCAAAGGTAGCCGCGCATGGCGTGGGTGGGGTAACCCATGGCGGCCAGGAGCTTCATGTAGCCGCTCACCTGTCTGTGGTGGCTGCGGCGGGGCTGGCCAAACTTGAAGTCGATGACCACCACCTCCTCGCCGCGCATCAGCACACGGTCGGGACGGCGGTTGCAGAGGCGGTCGTGCTCCAGCCACAGGATGTCGCACTCGTTGAAGAGGCGCCAGGATCCGTCGTACCACGACTGCACCTGCGGGTGCTGCAGGGCGTGCGCCACGAATTGCTGCAATTCGGGCAGTTCGAGCGGGGTGATGAGTCCCTCCATCAGCAGGCGTTGCAGGGCCTGGGGCACGTCGGCTGTGCAGGTCACCTGCTGGAACAGTGCGTGGAGCAGCAGGCCGCGGTCGATGTAGCGCATGGAGCTTTCGGCTTCGTCACGTCCTTGCAGGAAGTCGGCCGAGCGGTTGGATTGGCGGAACTCGACGTCGTGCTTCAGGCTCTCCATCTCCACCCTCAGCGGCTGCGGGGCGCAACTCAAAGGGTTGCCCTGCGGGGTGTGCTGTTCGCTGCCCTGCGGGGCGTTTTGCGGTGCTGTGGCGGTGAGGGGCAGGGCGCTGGCCAGGGTGCCGTAGAGGTAGCGGGAGCATTCGCTGTCGTAGGAGCCGATGGAGGAGGCAAGCAGTTGGTGTACCCCTTCGGCCAGCAGTTCGCCGATGGTGCCGGCCTTGCCTTGCGTGAAGAGGAAGAGGCTGCAACGCGCACGGGTCAGCGCCACGTAGAGCAGGTTGAGGCTATCTACCCAGAGCTGTTGCTGCTCGCGGAGGTAGTCGGTGCGATAGACTGATTGATGCATCGAGGGACCGTAGTTGACGGGCACGAGCGGGAGCAGGCTGTAAGGCTCCTCCTGGGGCTTGCACCACACCAGCTGCTGGTAGGTCTCGTTCTCCAACTTCCAGTCGCAATAGGGTATCAGCACGTGCTTGAACTCCAGTCCCTTGGACTTGTGGATGGAGCAGATGCGCACGCCGTGGAGCGAACCCGTGGCAATGGTCTTGGCACAGAGCCGCTGGTCCCAGCAGCAGAGGAACTCCAGCGGGTCGGACGAGTGGTCGAGCAGGTATTCGTTGATGGTGTCGAGGAAGGCGAAGAGGTAGGCATCCTGCTCAGGGATGCGGTGCAGGTCGAAAAGCTCATAGAGCCTCTCTGCCAGCTCGTAAAGGGGCATCATGGAGAGTTGTTCGCGCTCAGCCGTAAAGCGCTCTGGGAGCAGCGGAGCGGCCTCTGTACGCAGCAGGCGGTCGGTCGCACAGTCCGTGCTTTTCAGTCCTTCAGCCATACCTTTTCCCGGGCTTTCAGCAGTGCCCACTACCTGCTGCTGGTATTGCATGACGAGCGTGCGCAGGGTAACTTCATCCTCGGGGTTGGTGAGGTAGCGCAGGGCTTCCACGATGAGTCGCACGGCAGGCGAGGCATCGAGGCGGAAGGCCTCGTCGCTCACCACGGGCAGGTGCAGCTCGCGGTCGATGAAGGAGGCTAGCTGCGGGATGATGCGGTTCTTGCGCACCAGGATGGCGATGTCGTCGGGCGCGGCACCTTGGGCCAGGAGGCTGCGGATGGCCTCGCTCAACTGGCTTTCCGTCCATTCAGCGTAGCTCCACTGCATCTCTCCCTGTTCCTCCTGGGCCCAGCCGTAGCAACCCACCTCCACGTAGCCCTCCTCCTGCTGCTTGGGCGAGAGCTGCTCCACGTCGGCATAGGCCTGGCGGAGGTCGGTGCAAGGCTCGCCCGTCTGCTGGATGTGGCGTGCGTTGAGCTGCTCCACGAGCAGGGGGAAGAGGCCGTTGTTGAAGCGGATGATGCGGCTCATGCTGCGGCGGTTGGTGTTGAGCGTCTCCACGTGGATGGTGTAGGGCAGGCCGCTCGCGCGCCGGTCGTGGCGGTTGTCGCGCAGGCTGTTGAGGATGTTCCAGTCGCCGTTGCGCCAGCGGTAGATGCTCTGCTTCACGTCGCCCACAATCAGGCTGTCTGCTCCCTTTGCAAGCCCCTCGTCGAGCAGCAGGCGGAAGTTGTCCCACTGCATGCGGCTCGTGTCCTGGAATTCGTCGATCATCACGTGGTGGAGCGTGGCCCCCATCTTCTCGAAGATGAAGGAGGCATCGCCCGCCGAGGTCAGGCGGTGGAGCAGGGCCGTGGTGTCGGCCAGGAGGAATCGGTTCTGCTCCTCATTGAGGGTGCGTACCTCCTCGGCCAGGTGGTTGAGCAGTTGCAGTTCGCCCAGGTGCTGCAGTGAGAGCAGGCAGCTGTTGAGGGTCTGTTCGGCCTCCTGGCGCGTGCTTTCGGTCCGGGCGAGCAGGGGAATCAGCTCCTCGCGGGCAATGCGCAGGATCAGGTCGCGCTGCTTGGAGCTCTTGGTGACCCACTCCTCGGCGCTCTCCAGGCACTTGGTCATCGTGGCGTTGACCACCTTGGCCTCGGCCAGCGTCCCTTCGGCCAGTTTGCGGAAGTAGCCGGCCACGCCGCGCTGCCCGCTCTTGAGGTCGGCGGCGGAGAGCCCGTTGCGGCGCAGGATCTCGTCAAACTTGCCGGCCAGCTGCGTCATCTCCTCCAGCAGGGCGGCCTGTCTCTCCTGGAGCAGCTGCTTGTATTGCTTCACGTAGTCGGGCAGGGCGAGGCACTTGCGCAGCTGCTCGCCGCGCTCGATGTACTCCTCGCTGAAGATGTTGCGGCCAAACTGCTCCACCTCCGAGCTGACGTTCCAGCGGCGGTTCTGCTCGATGCGTTCGCCGATGTACTCCATCAGCCAGTGGAGCACGGGTGAGGTAGGGGTGAGCTTCTGCATCATGCTCTGCACGGCATCGGCCATCACGCGGTTGCTGTCCAGCTCCACGGTGAGTCCCGGGCTCAGCTCCAGCTCGCGGCTGAGGTTGCGCATCACCGACTGGAAGAAGCTGTCGATGGTCTCCACGCGAAACCGGCTGTAGTCGTGTACCAGTGCCCCGAGTGCCAGGGCGGCGCGGCGGCGTATCTCCTCCTCAGAGTATTCCGGTGGTAGCATCCCCTGGAGCACCTGCAGGTACGGCTCACTGTCGGGCAGGGCCGCTGCGATGCCGTAGAGCTGGCTCAGGATGCGCTCCTTCATCTCAGCGGTAGCCTTGTTGGTGAAGGTCACGGCCAGTATCTGGCGGTAGGCACGCGGGTTGAGCAGCAGCTGCTTGATGTACTGTACGGCCAGGGTAAAGGTCTTGCCCGAACCGGCCGATGCTTTATAGATGAGTAGTTCCATAGATTCTGCAAATTCATTTTCGTCCTGCAAAGATACATAAATAAAGCGAATCTGAAGCCCGATGGGCAGAAAAATTGTTCTCCATAAAGGTTTTACTTGTCAACTTGTTTGCTGAGAGCAAGTTTGAATTTGCGATACTTAATGATATTACACCTAATTTCCATGCTTGGTATGGAGATTATAAAGTGATTATTAGCATAAAGGACGGTGTGGTCAAAGGTGAGATGCCCGGTCGCGCATTGAAGATGATTCTTGAATGGTTGGAGATACATCGGGAAGAGCTCCTTTGCAATTGGGATAAAGCCCAGAAGGGAATGCCATTAAGTAAAATAGAACCGTTAAATTAAATATTGAAGAATATGTTCGTTGAGGTTGTAAAAGCAGAATACATTGACAATTATCGCATTAAATTGTGGTTTAATAATAACGTAATTAAGGTAGTGGATTTAAAGTCATCGCTTAATGGGATAGTGTTCGAACCTCTTAAAGATTTGAATTTCTTCAAGAGATTCTCGGTGAAATACAATACGGTGGAATGGGAAAACGGCGCTGACTTTGCACCTGAATACCTATTGGATTTGCCTAGTGTGACATTTTGACCGCGCTAGATGGCATGGAGTGGGGGAAGATGGGATGTGATTGGACTGCATGGATATGGGGTAAATTTGTTGTATCGAGTAGTTGCAATTACAACTATGTGAAGCGGCAAATGCAACCATGTGAGGCGACAAATGTCATCCTGTCGTGCGGCCAATGCAACCTTGTGTTAATCGCTGCGGGGCAGAATGGTCCATTTGTCGCCGGAATGTTTCCGTAGTGTGTAATTTGGTCAAATTTAGCTAAAGGGGAGAACAACCTGTATTTTTTCTTGTTTATCTTTGCGGCGATTTTCGGACGCGGCAAGTGACAGTGACCCGTCCGGATGCACATGAACTGAACTGTGAGGATTGAGGTGTAGGAGATTGTTTTTGAAAGGACTGATATTGAATGGATTGATATAAATTAATGAAGGAATAAAATGATGTCGCAAATGATTGGACATATTTCGCAGGTCATCGGACCTGTAGTCGATGTATTCTTCGAGTTGCCTCTGGGTGAGGCCAACCTGCCGAGCATCCATGACGCGCTTGAGATCCACCGTCCCGGCGGACGGAGGCTCATCGTGGAGGTGCAGCAGCACATCGGTGAGAACACCGTGCGTACCGTGGCCATGGACAGTACCGACGGACTGCAGCGCGGGATGAAGGTGGTGCCTACGGGCGGACCTATCGCCATGCCGGTGGGCAACCAGATCAAGGGGCGCGTGCTCAACGTGACGGGCGAATCCATCGACGGGATGCGCGAGCTGGACCGGCAGGGGGCATACCCCATCCACCGCGATCCACCCAAGTTTGATGAACTCACCACCGTCCAGGAGGTGCTCTACACGGGCATCAAGGTCATCGACCTGCTCGAACCCTACTGCAAGGGCGGCAAGATCGGCCTCTTCGGAGGTGCGGGCGTGGGCAAGACGGTGCTCATCCAGGAGCTCATCAACAACATTGCCAAGAAGCAAAACGGATTCTCGGTCTTTGCCGGTGTGGGCGAACGCACGCGCGAGGGCAACGACCTGCTGCGCGAGATGATCGAGTCAGGCGTGATACGCTACGGCGAGGAATTCAAGAAGAGCATGGAGCAGGGCAACTGGGACCTGAGCAAGGTGGATTACGATGAGGTGGCCCGCTCACAGGTGGCCCTCATCTTCGGTCAGATGAACGAGCCGCCCGGCGCACGCCAGTCGGTGGCCCTCTCGGGACTGACCGTGGCCGAGTCGTTTCGTGATCAGGGCGACGGCTCCGACGGGCCGCGCGACATCCTCTTCTTTATTGACAACATCTTCCGCTTCACGCAGGCCGGAAGCGAGGTTTCGGCGCTGCTCGGACGTATGCCTTCGGCGGTGGGTTACCAGCCTACGCTGGCCACGGAGATGGGTGCCATGCAGGAGCGCATCACCTCCACGCGCCACGGCTCCATCACCTCGGTGCAGGCGGTCTATGTGCCTGCCGACGACCTGACCGACCCGGCGCCGGCCACCACCTTCACCCACCTGGATGCGACCACCGTGCTGAGCCGCAAGATTACGGCGCTGGGCATTTACCCCGCCGTGGATCCGCTGGAGAGCACCTCGCGCATCCTCGACCCCCACATCGTGGGGCAGGAGCACTACGAGACGGCGCAGCGCGTCAAGCAGATACTGCAACGCAACAAGGAGTTGCAGGACATCATCTCCATCCTGGGTATGGAGGAGCTGTCGGATGCCGACAAGCTGGTGGTCAACCGCGCACGCCGTGTGCAGCGCTTCCTCTCGCAGCCCTTCGCCGTGGCGCAGCAGTTTACCGGCGTGCCGGGCACGATGGTAAGCATCGAGGAGACCATCCGCGGATTCAAGATGATACTCGACGGTGAGGTGGACCACCTGCCCGAACAGGCCTTCCTCAACGTAGGCACCATCGACGAGGCCATCGCCAAGGGCGAACAGCTGCTCAAGGAGGTATAGCGTGAGATAATAATCAAAATAACGAACGATGATAAAACTTGACATCATATCACCTGAGCATCGCCTCTTCAGCGGCGAGGTGGAACTGGTGCGGTTGCCGGGCGCTGCAGGGGCATTCACCGTGCTTACGGGCCATGCGCCGATTGTCTCGTCGCTGGTGCGGGGCGTGGTGAGCTACCTCACTGCCCCGGCTGCTGAAGAGCATCAGCTCCGCATCACAGGCGGCTTCGTGGAGGTGAGCGACAACAGGGCCACGCTCTGCGTGGAGGAGGACCCCGACGGCCCGTCTGATGCCGCCCAAGGCACTGGAACAGGCTATGCTGCCCAAGGCGCTGGAGCCACAGGGATTGGAAAGGAGGCTAAGTCATGAGGTGCTCTGCTCTGTACAAATCTGCTCAATCGGTGGTGCTGCTGTTGACCGCGTCGTGGCTGCTCGCAGCCCCTGTGGCTTTCGCGCAGGAAACAACCACCGTGCCTGCTGCTGGACAGGAATCTGCCGCGCCTGAAGCAGAGTCTGCCGCTGTGCCTGCCGCCGTGCAGGAAGCCACTGAAATGCAGTCTGCCGCTGAGCAGCCGGTCAACGTGAAGGAGGTGGTCTTCGGCCACATCGGCGACTCGTACGAGTGGCACATTACCTCCTGGGGCAATCATCACCTCACCATTCCCCTGCCCGTGGTGGTCTACTCGCGCACGTCGGGTTGGCACTGCTTTCTCTCCTCCCGTCTGGAGGAGCAGGGCGGCAGCTACGAGGGCTTCAGCATCGCCCCCGAGGGAAGCCGCTACGAAGGCAAACTGGTGGAGCACGATGCGGCTACGGGCGCCGAGGTACGGCCCATAGACCTGAGTCTCACCAAGGTAGCTACGGCATTGCTCCTCAACAGCCTGCTGCTCGTCGTGCTGATACTCGGCGTGAGCCGCTGGTACTGCTGCCACGATGCGCAGACAGAAGCGCCTGGAGGCTTTACGGGAGCCGTGGAGATGCTCGTCATGACCATTCACGACGACGTCATCAAGAGTTGCGTAGGACCGCATTACGCCCGTTTTGCACCCTATCTGCTCACGGCCTTCTTCTTCATCTTCATCAACAACCTGATGGGACTCATCCCCCTCTTCCCGGGTGGGGCCAACGTCACGGGCAACATCGCCATCACTTTCGTCCTGGCCCTCTGCACCTTCGTGGCGGTCAACTGCTTCGGCACCCGGCACTACTGGAAAGACATCTTCTGGCCAGATGTGCCCCTCTGGCTCAAGGTGCCCCTGCCCATCATGCCGGTCATCGAACTGTTTGGCATCTTCACCAAACCGTTTGCCCTGATGATCCGTCTCTTTGCCAACATGATGGCGGGTCACATGGCCATGCTCGTGCTCTCGTGCCTGATCTTCATCACCGCCGGCATGGGCCCTGTGCTCAACGGCTCGATGACCGTTGCCTCAGTGCTCTTCAACATCTTCATGAACGCCCTGGAGCTGCTGGTAGCTTTCATCCAGGCCTACGTCTTCACGATGCTGAGTGCCGTCTTCATCGGCATGGCGCAGGAAGGATCCGAATCCAGCTGCGTACAGGAACCACAGATTCCCACAGCCAGTCGCGCACAGGAACCACAGATTTCACAGATAAGAACAGATGTACACAGATGATAATATTCATAGATAGGGTCATGTAAAAATATTTCCTTATATCTGCGCAAAATCTGTAAAAATCTGTATAATCTGTGGTTACGACATATGATTACGAAAAAAGAATATGAAATTAGAACTTTTAAATATTAAGACTTATGGTACTATCTGTATTATTGCAAGCTGCTGCGGCAGGAGTTGGAGTGAGTAAACTGGGTGCGGCTATCGGAGCCGGAATCATCGTGGTGGGTGCCGCCCTCGGCATCGGCAAGATCGGCGCTGCGGCCATGGAGGCCATCGGACGGCAACCCGAGGCTTCGGGCGACATCAACAAGAGCATGATCATCGCTGCGGCACTTATCGAGGGTGTGGCCCTGCTGGCCGTGGTCGTCTGCCTGCTGATCTTCTTCATCAACTAAAACGGGAGGAGAAGCCATGTCGTTGTTATTACCCGACAGCGGATTGCTCTTCTGGATGCTGCTCTCCTTCGGCGTGGTGTTTGCGGTGTTGGCCAAGTACGGCTTCCCCGTCATCACCCGCATGGTGGAGGAGCGCAAAGCCTTCATTGACCGTTCGCTCAGTGAGGCGCACGAGGCCAACCGTCAGCTGGCCGAGCTGCGCCGGCAGGGCGAGCAGCTCATCGCCGAGGCCAACAAGGAGCAGGGACGCATCCTGCGTGAAGCCATGCACGAGCGCGACAAGATTCTCGTGGAGGCACGCAAGCAGGCATCCACTGCTGCACAGCACGAACTCGACGAGGCACGCCGCCAGATACAGCAGGAGAAGGAGGAGGCTATCTGCGACATTCGCCGCCAGGTGGCCATGCTCTCGGTAGGCATCGCCGAAAAGGTAGTGCGCCGTCAGCTTGACCACCCCGAGGAACAAATGGCCCTCATCGACCGCTTGATGGATGAACTCCCCGCCTGACGAAGCCATCCCAAGCGCACATGCAGTCAAAACGCGGTCAAAATGTCAATGTCATTTTGGTCAAAGTTAACTCGCACTATGCAAGCATCGCGAATACTAAATTATATTAAAAAGGTTACTCGTAGCTAAACAAACACTGGTAGCTTGTAGCTCGTAGCTGAACAGAAAGCTTGTAGCTAAATAAAAGAAAAACAGGAATCAATGGAAATAGGAATCATAGCAATGCGATATGCAAAGGCCTGGCTGGCTTACGCGCAGCAGACGGGTACGGAGGAGAAGATGCACGCACTGGTCGAACGGCTCTCCGCTCAACTGGAGGCCTCCCCACGGCTCAGGCAAGCGCTGCAGAGTCCTGTAGTGAGGGCAGAGGAGAAGCTTCAACTGCTCTGTACCGCCGCCACGTCCTCTGCCGCCATGACCTCAGCCCGCGATGCGCAGCAGGTCCAACCCACGTCAGTCAACCGTGAGTTTACCCGCTTCCTGACGCTCGTCATGCGCAATCATCGCGAGGAGTACCTGCGCTTCATCTGCCTGACGTTCCTGCACCTTTACCGGCAGGCGCATCACATTGGTGTGGGACGGCTCACCACTGCAGTGCCCGTGAGTCCCGAGGTGGCCGAACGCATCCGCAGCAGAGCCGCTTCCATCATCCACGCACAGCAGATGCAGCTCATCACGGAGGTCAATCCGCAGATAGTGGGTGGTTTCCTATTTGACATCAACCACTACCGTCTCGATGCGAGTGTAGCCACGCAGCTGAAGCAGATTACGCAGCAGTTTATCGACAAGAACCGCCGCATCGTATAAAGGACATCGAAACAATTAAAAGAAGTATTAACCCATAGCTCGTAGCTAAAACAACTACTTGTAGCTCGTAGCTAAAAAGTAGTAGCTGAATCAATTACTTGTAGCTCGTAGCTTGTAGCTTAAAACAATAGCTCGTAACTAAAAAGAACAATATGGCAACAGATAACTTGAAACCCAGCGAAGTGTCGGACGTGCTGCTCAAGCAGCTCGAAGGCATTGACACCCGGGTGCAGCTCGACGAAGTCGGCACCGTGCTCCAGGTGAGCGACGGCGTGGCCCGCATCTACGGCCTGCGCAACGCCGAAGCCAACGAATTATTGGAGTTTGACAACGGCATCAAAGCCATCGTCATGAACCTGGAGGAGGATAACGTGGGGGCCGTCCTGCTCGGACCGACCGACAAGGTCAAGGAGGGATATACCGTCAAGCGTACCCGTCGCATCGCCTCCATCCGTGTGGGAGAGTCCATGCTGGGCCGCGTCATCGACCCCCTGGGCGCTCCGCTCGACGGCAAGGGAGCCATCGGAGGTGAACTCTGCGAGATGCCCTGGGAACGCAAGGCACCCGGAGTCATCTTCCGTCAGCCCGTCAACCAGCCGCTACAGACCGGCATCAAGGCGGTCGATGCGATGATTCCCATCGGCCGAGGCCAGCGTGAACTCATCATCGGCGACCGACAGACCGGTAAGACGGCCATCGCCATCGACACCATCATCAACCAGCGCGCCAACTTCGAGGCGGGCGACCCCGTCTATTGCATCTACGTGGCCATCGGGCAGAAGGGTTCCACCGTGGCCTCCATCGTCAACACCTTGCGTCAGCAGGGTGCCATGGATTACACCATCGTGGTGGCTGCTACGGCAGGCGACCCCGCAGCACTGCAGTACTACGCACCCTTTGCAGGGGCAGCGATTGGTGAATACTTCCGCGACACGGGCCGCCATGCGCTTGTGGTCTATGACGACCTCTCCAAGCAGGCCGTGGCTTACCGCGAGGTGTCGCTTATCCTGCGCCGCCCTTCGGGGCGTGAAGCCTATCCCGGCGACATCTTCTATCTGCACTCGCGTCTGCTGGAGCGGGCGGCCCGCATCATCAATCAGCCCGAGGTGGCTGCGCAGATGAATGACCTGCCACAGAGCCTTCAGGGGCGCGTCAAGGGCGGCGGTTCGCTCACGGCACTTCCCATCATCGAGACGCAGGCAGGCGACGTGTCGGCCTACATTCCTACCAATGTCATCTCCATCACCGATGGACAGATCTTCCTCGATACCAACCTCTTCAACCAGGGCAACCGACCGGCCATCGACGTAGGTATCTCGGTGAGCCGCGTGGGAGGCAATGCGCAGGTCAAGGCCATGAAGAAGGTGGCCGGCACGCTCAAGATTGACCAGGCACAGTACCGCGAACTGGAGGCCTTTGCCAAATTTAGCGGCGAGATGGATGCAGTGACCGCCCTCGCCATCGACAAGGGGCAGAAGAATGCCCGCCTGCTCGTGCAGCCGCAGTACGAACCCATGCCCGTGGAGCGGCAGATAGCCATCCTCTACTGCGGAACCCACGGCCTGCTCCGCAGCATCCCGCTCGACAAGGTGAGCGACTTTGAGCGCGTCTTCCTCGACCTGCTCGACCGCGACTACCGCATGGAGGTGCTCCAGCAGCTCAAGCAAGGCGTAATCGACGACGAGATAGCCCGCAAGATAGAGCAG
This sequence comes from uncultured Mediterranea sp., assembly GCA_945831575.1. Taxonomy (GTDB): domain Bacteria; phylum Bacteroidota; class Bacteroidia; order Bacteroidales; family Bacteroidaceae; genus Bacteroides. The sequence goes on along the minus strand of CAMACX010000009.1, from coordinate 50,782 downwards.
ACAGCTGCCCTCGCCGCCAAGCAGTTTGCCTGACCGGTGGCCGATGGAAGCCTGTTATTATCAATCACTGTAGCCAACAACAATCTATAAGTGTAGCAAATATGTCACTGAAAGAAATAAAAATCCGCATCAACTCCGTGAAGAGTACGCGCCAGATCACATCGGCCATGAAGATGGTGGCCTCTGCCAAACTGCGCCGTGCTGAGGACCGGATTGCGGGTATGTTGCCTTACCAGCAGCAGCTGCAGCGCATCGTGACCAACTTCCTGGCTACTGATGCCACCTTCGACTCGCCATACACCGCGCAGCGACCGCCCCGGCGTACGGCCCTCGTCATCTTCACCTCCAACAGTTCGCTCTGCGGAGCCTACAACTCCAACGTACTTCGCAGGCTTCGCCAGCTCCTCGACCAGCGCGAGGAGGGGGTGGAGGAGTGGCTGCTCTACCCCGTAGGGAAGAAAGCGGAGGAGGCTCTCAGCAAATGGGGCAAGGCAGAGGGAGCATCAGCCAGGACTCCAGAAGAGCCTTCAGATAATAAAGCCCGGCATGGGGCATGGGCGGTGGCGGAAGGCAGCCACCAGCGTCTGGCCGAGAAGCCGCAGTATGCCGAGGCCGCACAGCTGGCCGGCGAACTGATGCAGCGCTTTGCCTCGGGCGAGATAGACCGCGTGGAGCTGCTCTACCACCACTTCAAGTCGAAGGGGGTGCAGCAGCTGGTGTGTGAGCCGTTTCTCCCCATCGACCTTACGGCCCTCCGGCAGCAGTCAGCAGGCGCAGCGTTGCACCGCAACTACATCGTAGAGCCTTCGGTGGATGAGCTGATTTCAGCACTCCTGCCCAAGATGCTCAGCCAGCAGATCTACACCGTGGCGCTCGATGCCAACGCCTCCGAGCACGCCGCCCGCACCCTGGCCATGCAGACCGCCACCGACAATGCCAACGAACTCCTCCAGGAGCTTACCAAACAGTACAACAAAACCCGCCAGCAGGCCATCACAAACGAATTGCTTGACCTCGTGGCGGGTAGTATGAAGTAGCAGGAGGCTGCAACAAGCCTCCTGCTGAGCTACGTACATTTCAAGAGATTCTCTCAATCAGCTCCATGCCTCTCTTGATGGCCTCTTCGTTCATCGGGATGAGGTGATGGTGACGTTCGGGAAGTGTCTTTTTCAGTCCCTTGATGACGTTTTCGAGCGTCACCATGGGCTTGATTTTCAGCAAGCCGCCCAGCACAATCATGTTGAACGCCTTGCTGTTGTTCATCTCATTGGCCGCATCCATGGCATCAATGCGATAGACGCTGATGTCCTTGCGCGTAGGGGGATGGATGATACCGTAGCCGTCGTAGATCAGCACACCGCCTGGCTTCACCTTGCTTTCAAACTTCTCCAGCGAGGGCTGGTTGAGGATGATGGCTGCATCGTAGCTGCTCAGGATAGGCGAGGAGATGCGCTCGTCGCTGACGATGACCGTCACGTTGGCGGTGCCACCACGCTGCTCAGGGCCGTAGGCAGGCATCCAGCTCACCTCTTTGCCCTCCATCAAGCCTGAATAGGCCAGTATCTTGCCCATCGACAAGACACCCTGACCGCCGAATCCGGATATGATAATTTCTTCTTTCATTGTCTTACTTACCGTTAGTTTTTCGTTTATTTATCTTTCAAGTCACCCAGGGGGTAGAAGGGGAACATGTGCTCCACCATCCACTGATTGGCCTTCTCGGGTGAGAGCTTCCAGCCGGAGTTGCAGGTCGAGACAATCTCTACCAGGTTGCTTCCCTTGCCGGCCAGGGAGTTCTCAAACGCCTTGCGGATGGCCTTCTTGGCCTTGCGGATGGCCGGTACCGACTGTACGCTCTGACGCGTCACGTAGGCGGTGCCTTCCAGCTGTGCGGCGATGTCGGCCATCTTCAGCGGGTAGCCGTGCAGATGCACGTCGCGGCCGTAGGGGCAGGTGGCCGTCTTCTGACCCACCAGGGTGGTGGGGGCCATCTGACCGCCCGTCATGCCGTAGATGGCGTTGTTGATGAAGATGATGGTGATGTTCTCACCACGGTTGAGCGCGTGGATGGTCTCGGCCGTTCCGATGCAGGCCAGGTCGCCGTCACCCTGATAGGTGAAGACGAGGCGGTCGGGCCACAGGCGCTTGATGGCCGTGGCCAGGGCAGGTGCACGGCCGTGGGCTGCCTCTTGCCAGTCGATGTCGAGGTAGTTGTAGATGAACACGGCACAGCCTACGGGCGAGATGCCGATGGCCTTCTCCTCCATGCCCATCTCTTCAATCACTTCTGCTATCAGCTTATGTACCACGCCGTGACTGCAACCCGGGCAGTAGTGCATGGGGTTGTCGTTCATCAAGGTGGGTTTCTTGTAAACCAGGTTCTCGGGTTTAATGATATCTTCTTTGTTCATAATGGTTCGCTTTTGGTCGTATAACAGTTAGCTTGTCTTATCCTGCCTCTCCCGATGGATTACCGGTTGGTGAATCGGATGAAAAACTCCATCAACTTGATGAAGAAGGCTGCTCCGCAGACGTAGATGAAGAGCGTGAAGTCGTCCTTTGCCAGGAAGTAGGTGACGAAGGAGGCCAGGGCCAGGATCAGGAAGAGGATGTTGAGCACGTAGCGTATCTTATCGGGATTCATGGCTTACATCAGTTTGTCTTTGATGGCTTTGACTATCTCGTCGGGGTCGGGGACGATGCCGCCAAGGCGACCAAAGTGTTGTACATTCACCTTACCGTTCACTGCCAGCTTCACGTCCTCGATCATCTGTCCGGCATTCAGCTCGGTGACGAGGATGCCCTTCACCTTGGCGGCTTCCTCCTGGATAGCCTGAGTGGGGAAGGGCCACAGCGTGATGGGGCGTAGCATACCGACCTTGATACCCTCGGCACGGGCTATCTCCATCGCCTTCTGTCCGATGCGGGCCATGGAGCCGAAGGCTACCAGCAGGTAGTCGGCATCATCGCACTGGATGGTCTCGAAGCGAACCTCGTTCTCCTCAATGGTGCGGTACTTGGCCTGGAGGTTGATGTTGCGCACCTCCATCAGCTCGGGTTTCAGTTCGAGCGAGGTGATGATATTGGGCTTTCTCCCCTTGGTGCGACCGGTGGTGGCCCAGGGGCATTGGGCAATCAGTTCCTCTTCGGTGCGGCGTGGCTTCTGGGCGGGGAGTGTGACCTTCTCCATCATCTGGCCAATCACGCCGTCGGCCAGGATGACAGCGGGGTTGCGGTACTTGAAGGCCAGTTCAAAGGCCAGGCCTACGAAGTCGGCCATCTCCTGCACGGAGGCGGGAGCCAGCGTAATCAGCCGGTAGTCGCCGTGACCACCGCCCTTCACTGTCTGGAAGTAGTCGGCCTGGCTGGGCTGGATGGTGCCGAGTCCGGGTCCTCCACGCATCACGTTGACGATCAGTGCCGGCAGTTCAGCTCCGGCCAGGTAGGAGATACCCTCTTGCTTCAGGCTCACGCCGGGACTCGACGAGGAGGTCATCACCATTTTGCCTGTGGCTGCTCCGCCATACACCATGTTGATGGCAGCCACTTCGCTCTCGGCCTGCAGCACCACCATGCCGGTGGTCTCCCAGGGCTTCAGCTCGGCTAGGGTCTCAAGCACCTCCGATTGGGGAGTGATGGGATAGCCGAAGTATCCGTCGGCTCCGCAGCGTATCGCCGCATGGGCAATGGCTTCGTTGCCTTTCATCAATACAACTTCTTCTGTCATATCTTTATGTTTTTTTGTAATACGTTCTAATTACTTGAATGTGTACTATTTACTCTAATGCGTCCTGTTTACTTAGGGATTGCTTAGGTTAATCTACTTTAACTTTATATACAGAGATGCAAGCATCGGGACAGACCGTGGCGCACGATGCACATCCGTTACAGGTATCTTCCAGCACTTGCTGGGCAAAGTTATAGCCCTTCGAATTCACCTCCTTGCTGAGATTAATCACATGGAGGGGACAGGCCACCGCACAGAGGTTGCAACCCTTGCAACGCTCTGTATCTACCACAATTGCTCCTTTGATTTTTGCCATAATACGTTATTTTTTATAATGAATCACTATTGATTATACATATCTTTATGATAGAAATTGAGGATGTCGATGACCATGCGCCGGGCTTGCTGGGCGGGCGATGCGGGGTCGAGGTCGATGGCCCGCTGGTAGTCGTTGAGTGCTGCTTGCCAGTTGCTCAGCTTGCGGTAGGCATTGCCGCGCAGGTAGTAAGCCTCAGCGAGCCAGCGAGGGGCAGCTTTCGCTCCCTCAGTAGCCGGTATGGCAACTTCAGCTTTGGCAGTGTTGCTGTAGCCTGCAAGCAGCAGGTCGAGTGCAGCGAGTGCTTCCTCTACTTTCCCGTTGTAAATCAGTTGCCTGATAGCCGTGAGTTGCTCCATACGCATTGTCTTGTATTCAATTTCTATTATTAATTAGTTGCAAAGATAACTTTTATTTATGGAAATAGTTCATACTAGATGTGAAAAAAACCACATAGAAAAATAATAAGCCCTAAATTCTACCTTTTGACCATACAAAAGGTAAGAATTTAGGGCTTTGTAGGTGGGTTGTAAACCGGTAATGGCTTACGTTCGTCTATTATCTTACGGGAATCTTCTCCACGCGGCGCTGGTGGCGACCGCCCTCAAAGGGGGTGGAGAAGAATTTCTTCAAGATGCTCTCGGCCACATGGTTAGTGACGAAACGACCGGGCATCACCAGTACGTTGGCATCGTTGTGCTGACGGCCCAGTTCGGCGATGTCGGGGTTCCAGCAGAGGGCAGCGCGAATGCCCTGATGCTTGTTGAGCGTCATGGCGATACCGTTGCCACTGCCGCAGATGGCAATGCCGGGATAGCATTCACCGGCTTCTACTGCCTCAGCCAGGGGGTGGGCAAAGTCGGGGTAGTCGCAGCTCTCGGGAGCATAGGTGCCGAAGTCCTTGTATTCGTAACCGTTCTGTTCTAACCACTGCACCACGAATTGCTTCAAGGGGAAGCCAGCGTGGTCGCAGCAAATTCCTATTGTTTTCATGACAGTAATGCTTTTACTTGTTTATATACGTTTTCGGCGGTGAAGCCGAGTTTCTCATCGAGTACTTTGTAGGGAGCGGAGAAGCCGAACGACTCCAGGCCCCAGATCTTGCCTTGGCGGCCTACGAGACCCTCCAGGTTGACGGGCAGACCGGCGGTCAGACCGAATACCTTGGCATCGGCAGGGATGACGCTCTCCTGGTAATCAGCTGACTGCGAGCGGAACAGCCCCTCAGAGGGTACGCTGACGATGCGCACCTTGATGCCCTCCTCGCGAAGCAGCTGGGCACCGGCTATGAGTGTCGAAACCTCCGAACCGGAAGCGACGAGCACGGCTTGCGGATCGGGCTCTGAGCCGGCTACGATGTAGGCTCCCTTGGATACCTGGGCGTAGTCGTTGCCTGCGGGCAGGTTGGTGATGTTCTGGCGCGAGAAAATCAGGCCCGTGGGGGTGGTGGTGTTCTCCATGGCCAGACGCCAGGCCACGGTGGTCTCTTCGGCATCAGCCGGACGGAGCACGAGCATCGAGTTGTGGCCCTTGTGGTTCTTCAGCTTCTCCATCAGTCGGATCTGAGCCTCTTGCTCTACGGGCTCATGGGTCGGGCCGTCTTCACCGACACGGAATGCATCGTGGGACCAGATAAACTTGATGGGCACTTCCATCAGGGCGGCCATGCGGATGGCGGGCTTCATGTAGTCGCTGAATACGAAGAAGGTGCCGCAAGCAGGGATGATACCGCCGTGGAGTGACATACCGATGCAGATGCAGGCCATGGTCAGCTCGGCTACACCAGCCTGGAAGAAGGCACCGGTGAAGTCGCCCTTGGCAAAGGCGTGGGTCTTCTTGAGGAAGCCGTCGGTCTTGTCGGAGTTGGAGAGGTCGGCCGAAGCTACTACCATGTTCTCCACCTGCGTAGCCAGTGCACCGAGCACGGTAGCCGATGCAGCGCGTGTGGCCACGTCGGCCTTCTGCTGGATGGCGCTCCAATCCACCTGAGGAGCCTCGCCCGAGAAGAAGCGGGCCAGCTTGGCAGCCTGCTCCGGCTGAGCCTCGGCCCATGCAGCCTTGGTGGCACGGATGTCCTTCATCAGCTCAGTCAGCTCAGCCTTGCGGTTGGCATAGAGTTCGGCCACTTCGGGGAAGATGACAAACGGCTCCTCGGGGTTGCCGTCCAGGTTCTTGATGGTGTTGATGTAGGCATCGCCGCCGAGGGGTGCACCGTGCGTGGCGCAGCAGGCCTCGTAGCTGGTGTTGTCGGCACGGCGGGCACCTTTACCCATCACCGTGTGGCCAATGATAAGCGTGGGGCGTTCGGCTTCGGCCTTGGCCTCCTTCAGGGCTTGACGGATGGCATCGGGGTCGTTGCCGTCAATTTCCATCACACGCCAGCCCCAAGCCTCGTACTTGCGAGCCGTATCTTCGGTGCTCACATCCTTTGTCTCGGTAGAGAGCTGGATATCGTTGGAGTCGTAGAACATGATGAGGTTGTCGAGGCCCAGCGTACCGGCCACACGGCCTGCGCCCTGAGAAATCTCTTCCTGAATGCCACCGTCCGAGATGTAGGCGTAGATGGTCTCGTTCATCACCTCGGGGAAGCGAGCCTTCATAAACTTGCCGGCGATGGCTGCACCTACGGCAAACGTATGGCCCTGACCGAGGGGACCGGAGGTGTTCTCAATGCCGCGCTGAATGTCGCGCTCGGGATGGCCCGGGGTGGGAGAGCCCCATTGACGGAACTGCTTCAGCTCGTCTATGGTAAACTTGCCCGTCAGCGCCAGGGCGGCGTAGAGCATGGGCGACATGTGACCCGGGTCAAGGAAGAAGCGGTCACGGCCTTCCCACTCGGGGTGCTCGGGGTCGTAAACTAAGAATTCAGAGAAGAGTACGTTGATAAAGTCGGCTCCGCCCAAGGCACCACCGGGGTGACCGGACTTGGCTTTTTCTACCATCGATGCAGCGAGAATACGGATGTTATCGGCTGCTCGGTTCATCAATTTCTTGTCGTTCATATCGTAAAAATAATGAATTTATTTATGATTAATCAATCAGGTATTCTCAATACAGGCACAAAGATAGGCTTTTCTTATTGAATAATCACTATCTCAGACCATTCTTTTTTCATTTTCAGACACTCTTTCTCGTTTTGGCACTCTTTGCCGAGGTAGAGTCATAAAAATAAGGGAGAGGGTGGCGTTGCAGGAAAGGAGTATGGGGAAAAAAGAGAGGATAGACAGCAGGACGCCGTCTATCCTCTAAGAACGTGCACATCGCTATGTGCGGATCCAATATTAATGCTAAATATTAAGAATATACATTATTCCAGTCTGCGGGCACCGTCGCTGATGACTACGTCGTAGATCTTCGGGCTGCGGCCAAACTTAGCCTTGAAGTCTTCCTTCGCCTTGTTGATGAAGGTGGTGTAGAGTTCGTCCTTCACCAGGTTGATGGTGCAACCGCCGAAGCCGCCACCCATCACGCGTGAACCCGTCACGCCGCAGTCGAAGGCCAGGTCGTTGAGGAAGTCGAGCTCTTCGCAGCTTACTTCGTAGAGCTTGCTCATGCCCTGGTGCGTCTCGTACATCTTCTGACCCACGGTCTCGTAGTCACCCTTTTCCAGGGCAGCGCATACGTCGAGCACGCGCTGAATCTCTTCAATCACGTATTCGGCGCGCATGAAGTCCTCTTCCGAGATGTCAGCCTTGCATGCATTGAGCATATCCATCGTTACGTCGCGCAGGAACTCTACGCCTTCGTACTTCTTCTGCACAGCGGCTACGGCAGCCTCGCAGCTCTGACGGCGCTTGTTGTAGGCCGATGAAGCCAATTCGTGCTTCACTACAGAGTCAACCAATACCAGACGGTAGCCCTGCGGGTCGAAGGGGAAGTACTGAAACTCCAGCGAACGGCAGTCGAGACGAATCAACTGGCCTTTCTTACCGAATACAGAGGCAAACTGGTCCATGATACCGCAGTTCACGCCGCAGTAATTGTGCTCTGTAGCTTGACCTACCTTGGCCAGCTCAAACTTGTCGATACGGTTGTCGCCGAAGAGGTCATTCAGTGCATAGGCATAGGTGCTCTCCAGGGCAGCCGATGAAGACATACCGGCACCGAGGGGCACGTCACCGGCAAAAGCCGTGTTGAAGCCCTTCACCTCTACGCCACGCTTGATCATCTCGCGGCATACGCCGAAGATGTAGCGAGCCCAGCTGGCACGGGGTGCGTCTTCTTCGTTCAAGCCAAACTCAACGTAGTCCTTCAAGTCGATTGAGTAAGCCTTGACCAGGTTGGTACCGTTGGGTTTTATCTCAGCCACCATCCCTTTGTCGATAGCTCCGGGGAACACGAAGCCACCGTTGTAGTCGGTGTGTTCGCCAATCAGGTTAATGCGTCCGGGAGAAGCGTAAACCGCTCCTGTTGTTCCATCAAAATGCTTGATAAAACGACTTCTTACGTATTCAATGTCCATGATACTAAGGATTTTATAGGTGAATAAATACTGTTAATTGTTTGAAATATGTTTAGGTTGTTATTTCTTCGAAACGCGTGAGCCGATCTGTGCGTAGAAGAGGATGTAAGCGGCGCTGGCCAGTACGAGCCAGTAGCTGGTGAGGTAGTTGCCCGTCAGGTCGGCAACCCAGCCCTGCAGAGCCACCATCACAGCGCAGCCGAATACCATCGTCATGAAGATACCGCTGGCGATAGCCGTGTATTTGCCCAGACCTTCTACGGCCATGTTGAAGATACCACCCCACATCACGCTGGTGCAGAGACCTACGAGGATGAAGGCAAAGATACCTACGGGCACTTCGGCAGAGATGACGCTCAGGTTAGCCCAGTCGATACCCGGTACGTTGACCGTGCTCGTGGCGGGAGCAAACATACCGAAAGCCAGGAGGATGATGCTGATGGTAGCTACGGTCGTAATCATCAGACGGCTGCTGATCTTACCGCCGATGGCACCACCTACGAAGCGGCCTACGAGCATCATCAGCCAATATACGGCTACGATCTGACCTACGATGCTAGCGTCCATTCCCAGACCGGGAGTAGCGGCATCGGGGGCAGCGGTGAGGTACTGCAGGATATAGGTAGGTGTACCTACCTCGATACACATATAGAGGAAGATACCCAGCGTGCCGAGTACGAAGTGACGGTACTTCATGGCACCCTTTATCAGGCTCAGGTCCACGGGAGCCTGCTCGGGTTCTTCAATCTTCGTAAACAGGATGACGAGGAAAGCCACAACGAAGATGCCCAGGGCAATCATCAGTGCGGGAGTAGCGTCAGAGATAGAGGCCTTGGCAGCATCACCGATGAGCGCCCCCATGATGATATAGACGGCTACGGCAGCAGCGCTGTTGAACACACCGCCAATCTGAATCAGCTGGTTACCCTTGTTGCCACCACCACCGAGGAGGTTGAGCATGGGGTTGACCACGCAGTTGAGGATACACATGGTCAGACCGCTGATGAAGGCACCGATGAGATAGACCACGAAAGCCGACTCTTTGCCCACGTGGCCGCTCAGCCATTGGATCAAGATACCGATGATACCTACCACCAGGCCGATGAGGGCCGTCTTCTTGTAACCAAACTTGGCAATCATCATACCAGCAGGAATACCCATAATAAGGTAGGCAATGAAGTTACCCATGTTACCGATCTGCGCCATGACGTTGCTGGCACCAAAGTTGTTCTTAACAATCACAGCCATCGGAGAGCAGAGATTGGTAACGAACGCGATCATTGCGAAGAGCGCGATCATGATGATGATGGCTCCCCATTGTTTTTTTTGTTGACTCATAGTTTTAATGAAGTTATTGATTGATTATTAAATTAAAAGTCGAATTGTCGCTCGTTACTCTCTGATACCGAATTCATAAACCGTAGTCTGTCGGTAGGTCTCGCCCGGATGGAGCGTGGCCGAGGGGAAGTGTGGACGGTTGGGGGTGTCGGGGAAGCGCTGGGCCTCGAAGCAGACGGCGCTGCGTGCGGGGAAGGTGGCTCCGTGGGCTCCCGTGAAGCCGTTGAGCCAGTTGCCCGTGTAGAGCTGCACACCGGGCTCGGTAGTGTAGAACTTCATCACGCGGCCACTTTCGGGCTCGTAGCATTCGGCTCCCAGGGTCAGCTCACCGGCCTCGTGCTTGTTGAGCACGTAGGTGTGGTCATAGCCCTTGCCGAAGCGCAGCTGGTCGAAGTCGTCATCGATGCATTCACCGATGGTATGCGGGGTGCGGAAGTCCATGGGTGTACCGGCCACAGCGCGGATTTCGCCGGTGGGGATGGCCACCTCATTGACAGGTACGTAGAAGTCGGCATTCATCGTCAGTACGTTGTTGTGTACCGAGGGGGAGGGGTTGCCGATGCCGGCCAGGTTGAAGAATCCGTGGTTGGTGAGGTTGACGATGGTGGTCTTGTCCGTCTCAGCCTTGTACTCGATGACCAGGGCGTTGCAGTCGCTCTGCAGGCGGTAGGTCATCTCCACCTTCAGGGTGCCGGGGAATCCCTCTTCGCCATCAGGCGAGGTGTAGCTGAAGGTCACGGCATCAGCCTCGCTCTTGACCACGTCCCATACGCGGGCATGGAAACCTGTAGGTCCGCCGTGCAGGTGGTTAGGGCCGTTGTTGATGGCCAGCTGGTATGCTTTTCCTTCCAGGGTGAAGCGTCCGTCAGCGATGCGGTTGCCGTAGCGTCCGATGGTGGTGCTGAGGAAGGGTTCAGGGCTCTCCACCACGTGGTCGATGGAGTCGTGGCCCAGGATGACGTTAGCCATTTTGCCGTTTCTGTCGGGCACCATGATGGCCAGTATTGCACAGCCGTAATTTGTCACAGCTACCTCCATTCCTTTGCCGTTGCGCAGCACGAGGAGTTGGGTCTCTTTTTGCTGGATTTCTTTGCTAAAATCCTCTTTATTAAGCATGCAGAGGTTCTCTCCGCAAGGTGATTTAAGTTTGTTGTCCATGATATTTCTAATTTTTCATGCAAATAAACAGAATTATTTTGGTATGCCCAAGTAAAACGGCATAAATATATAGGTGGTTTTAGTAAATTTTAGCGTTTGGAGCTGATTGGTGGTTTAATTATTTTTTGTATGTTTGTACCCGATTTTAATAACCCTCAATTCATTAACACGCGATTTAGCATTATTAATTACGCAATGTATCCAATGAAATTTGAGCCTATCTTGAAGCAGACGCTTTGGGGAGGCGATAAGATTATTCCGTTCAAACATCTACAGGAAAACTTGCCTAATGTGGGCGAAAGTTGGGAAGTCTCTGCCGTCGAGGGGAGCGAGTCGGTCGTGGCCAATGGCAACGAGAAAGGTGCTACGCTGCCTGAGCTGGTGCGTAAATACCAAGCGGAGCTGGTGGGCGAGGCCAATTATGCACGCTTCGGTGCCAAGTTCCCCTTGCTCATCAAGTTCATTGATGCCAAGCTTGACCTCTCCATCCAGGTGCATCCGGGCGATGAGTTGGCCAAGAAGCGTCACAACAGCTTCGGCAAGAATGAGATGTGGTATGTGATTGCCGCCGACAAGGGGGCCAAGCTGATTTCTGGCTTCTCGCAGGAGATTACGCCTAAAGAGTATAAGGAACGCGTACACGATGGTACGTTTGCCGATGTGCTGCAGACGTGTGCCATCCAGCCGGGCGATGTCTTCTATGTGCCTGCGGGCCGGGTACACGGTATCGGTGCCGGTGCCTTTGTGGCCGAGATTCAGCAGACCTCAGACATCACTTACCGTATCTTTGACTACAACCGTAGGGACAAGGATGGCAAGACGCGTGAGCTCCACACATCGCAGGCACTCGATGCCATCAATTTCCAGGACGTGGAGGATGACTTCCGCACCCACTATGATGCCGTGAAGAACGAGCCGGTGGAGATCGTGGCCAGTCCTTACTTCACCACGTCGGTCTATGACATGACCGAAGAAATCTCGTGCGACTACTCCGAGCTCGACTCGTTTGTCATCTTCATCTGCGTGGAGGGTAGCTGCACGCTGACTGACAACGAGCAGAATCAGGTTGAGGTGTGTGCCGGTGAGAGCGTATTGCTCCCTGCCGTGACTCAGGAGGTGACCATCACGCCTCACGGTGCCGTGAAGCTGCTGGAGACCTATGTATAATCTGCTGGAGACCCAACGTATAATCTGTGCTTGAATTAAGATACGCAGTAAGTATCGGTTCATTCGTACGAATGAGTTGTGTATTGATTATATAAGTAAGTTGAGTATTGATTCTATAAGAAGGAAGAGACCACGCTCATCAATTTTGAAAGTGGTCTCTTCTTTTTTTTGTTGCAACTACTTTTTGCAGCAATGATTTATTGCTGCACCTGCTTCATCAGGCGGAGGAAATTGCCGCCCCAGAGCTTGGCAATCTCTGCCTCGGTGTAGCCGGCTTCGATGAGCCGCACGGTGATGTTGATGAGGTCGTTGTCGCCGTTGCATCCCTTTACGCCGCCACCACCGTCAAAGTCGGTACCTATGCCCACGTGGTCGATGCCCGCTACTTCGATGGCGTGCTGCAGATGGTGCATGAAGTCGGTGAGCGTGGCATTCTTCAGGTCCTTGCGCAAGAAGTCGGGGCAGGGGCAGACCTGTATGACACCTCCCTGGCGAGCCAGGGCACGCATTTGCTCGTCCGTGAGGTTGCGGTCATGACCAAAGAGCGCTTTGGCTGACGAGTGCGAGGCGAAGACGGGGCGCTTGCTGCACTTGAGCACCTCCCAGAAGGTGGACTCTGAGGCGTGTGAGAGGTCGATGAGCATGCCCAGCTTGTTCATTAGCTTCACCACCTTGCGTCCGTAGGGGGAGAGCCCGCCCCAGAGCTGCGTGGTGTCTGACGAGCTGTCGCAGATGGCATTGTTGCGTGTGTGGCAGAGGGTGATGTAGGTCACTCCGCGCTCGTGGTAGCGGCGGATTACGTCGAGGTCGGTGCCCACGCCGTAGCCGTTCTCTATACCTATATATATAGCCTTCTTGCCTTCAGCCTTGAGCCGGGGCAGGTCTTCGGCTGTGCGGGCCAGGGCACAGCGGTCGGCATGGCGGGCTATCTGCTGCTCGATGGCGCTCATCAGCTCCTCCACGCGGCGCATGGCCTCCCGGGTATGCTCCTCATCGAGCGCCTTCTGCCGTACCCAGCAGGCCAGGTACTGTCCGTCAAGGTAGCCCTCCTCCATCTTGGGAAGGGAGACCTGCGAGGCTTCGCGACGGCCCAGGTCGAAGGTGGGGGTAAACTCCAACGGTGCATCGGTGTGGGTGTCAATGCTCAGGATGCGGCTGTGTATGGCCTTGGCCAGCTGGAAGGTCTGGGCCTTCTTGACCAGGTGGCGGATGATGCGGTGAGCCGTGCTGTCGCCGCCCATGGTCAGTGCCTCCGGGTGGAACTGCACGCCCCACACGGGGTACTCTTCGCAGCTCTCAAATCCCTCCACGACACCATCTTCCGTCCGTGCCGTGACCTGGAGTGAGGGGGCTATCTGCTTCACGGCCTGGTGGTGGTGCGAGTTGGTGAGCCACTGGTCGTGGCCTATCATCTTGGCCAGCTGCGAACAGGGTTCGAAATGCACCAGGTGGGTCCCTTGGTAGCTCGACTCCTTCTGCTGGTGCTGCAGGGGTGACCCGGGGCATTGGGAGGGAATGTCCTGGTAGAGTGATCCACCAAAGGCCACGTTGATGAGCTGTTCGCCTCGGCAGATGCCGAGCATCGGCACGTTGAAGTCGCGTGCCAGACGGATGAGACAGATATCATAGACATCGCGCAGGCTATCTACGCTCCCCAGCTCAGGTATCGGCTCCTCGCCGTAGTAGGAGGGGTGAATGTCCTCGCCACCGGTCATGATGATGCCGTCGAGGCGCTTCATCACGTCGCGGAGCAGCAGCGAGTCGGTGGTGACAGGTATCATCATCGGCACACCTCCGGCCCGGATGACCGACTCGGTGTAGGTGAGGTTGACCGACGAGCGGCGTTCGGGGTGGGAACAGGAGATGCCAATGAGCGGTCTCGCCGCAGGGACTACCTTTTCTTGTGCTTGTACGCTCCCCATCCAGAGGGTGGCGAGGAGCAGGGTAAGGGTTGATTTTATCATTTAAATTGCTTATTAATTCTAAAATTGTCTGCAAATATAGCGATTGTATGGAAAAATAATCTACTTTTGCAACAAAATTTTTGAGGGTACCGCATTTTTTTTGCGGTCGTGTAATCCAGAACACCACGTAAAAAACAGGAAATATGAAGCAACAAGTATCTTTATCGTTTATGCTGATGGGCGTACTGTTCAGTGTATGCCTGATAGCAGCCAATCTTTTGGAAACCAAAGTAGTGCAAATCGGTGGACTCTCCGTGACGTGTGGTCTGCTGGTGTTCCCCATCTCCTACATCATCAACGACTGTATCGCTGAGGTGTGGGGATTCGCCAAGGCGCGTATCATCATCTGGTGCGGTTTTGCGATGAACTTCTTCGTCGTGGCGCTGGGGCTGATTTCTGTGCAGTTGCCCGCCGCTCCCTTCTGGGAGGGTGAGGAGCACTTCAACTTCGTCTTTGGCATGGCTCCGCGCATTGTGGCGGGCAGTCTGCTGGCTTTTCTGGTCGGCTCGTTTCTCAATGCCTACGTGATGAGCCGTATGAAGCTCAAGAGCGAGGGGCGTCACTTCTCGCTGCGTGCCATTGTCTCCACGCTAGTGGGTGAGACGGCCGATTCGCTGGTCTTCTTTCCGATTGCCTTCGGAGGCATTCTGACAGTGGGGCAACTGGCCACGATGATGGCGGTGCAGATTGTCCTGAAGTCGCTCTATGAGGTGGTGATACTACCGGTCACTATCCGTGTGGTACGTGCCGTCAAGCGGATGGAGGAGACAGATGTCTATGACGAAGGTATCTCGTACAATATCTTTAAGTTTTAGGGATTAGTGTTTAGGGATTAGTGATTAGTGATTAGGGATTATGGATCATTCTATAGCATTGGTCGTCTTTAGTGGGGGACAGGACTCCACGACCTGTTTGTTTTGGGCCAAGCGGCGGTTCTGCCGCGTGGTGGCTCTCAGTTTTCTCTATGGTCAGAAGCATCAGAAGGAGGTGGAGCTGGCTGCTCAGATTGCCGCCAAGGCAGGGGTTGAACATGCCGTGATGGATGTGTCGTTCATTGGCCGACTGGGGCATAATTCGTTGACTGATACGTCGATGGTAATGGACGAGGAGAAACCTGTCGACAGCTATCCCAATACGTTTGTGCCTGGACGCAACCTCTTCTTCCTGAGCGTTGCAGCGGTCTTTGCCCGTGAGCGGGGCATCAGTCATCTGGTCACCGGGGTGTCGCAGACCGACTTCAGCGGCTACCCCGACTGCCGCGATGCGTTCATCAAGTCGCTCAACGTGACACTCAATCTGGCCATGGACGAGCAGTTTGTCATCCACACCCCGCTGATGTGGATTGACAAGGCGCAGACCTGGGCCCTGGCCGATGAGCTGGGGGTGCTTGACCTCATCCGCCACGAGACCCTGACCTGCTACAATGGCATACCCGGTGACGGTTGCGGTCATTGCCCTGCCTGCCGTCTGCGCCGCGAGGGGCTGGAGAAGTACCTCAGCAGCCGGAAGGAGCAATAATCTGGTTAGTTAGTCAAGATGATATAAACGATGTAGGGGTGGAAATAATTCCACCCCTACATCGTTTATTCGCGGTTCATGAGGCGCTGTTCGGCCATCTGCTCGTACTTGGTGCCCGGGCGGCCATAGTTAGCATAGGGGTAGATGGAGATGCCTCCGCGTGGGGTGAAGATACCCGTCACCTCGATGTACTTGGGGTCCATCAGCTTGATGAGGTCCTTCATGATGATGTTGACGCAGTCCTCATGGAAGGCCCCGTGGTTGCGGAAGCTGAAGAGGTAGAGCTTGAGGCTCTTGCTCTCCACCATCTTGACGTCGGGGATGTAGCTGATGCGTATCTCGGCAAAGTCGGGCTGGCCTGTGATGGGGCAGAGGCTGGTAAACTCGGGGCAGTTGAAGCGCACCCAGTAGTCATTGCCCTGATGCTTGTTGGTAAAGGCTTCGAGCACTTCGGGTGCATAGTCCTGCCTGTATGTCGTCTTGCGCCCCAGGAGGTGGAGCTCTTCGTTCAGTTCAGTCATGTTTACACGCTTTTTGTTATGGCATTGTTGGATTGATAATCAAGATTACTTTCTGCTCATATCGAATGATTATTTCCTTCCCTTATAGACTAAGAAGGCGATGATGGCTACTACGACGATGATGATGCCGTAGCCTATCTCGTGGCTGTACTTCGACACTTGCGTCATGAGCTGCTCTTCGGTCTCGATGCCGGGTACGGTGGAGAGGTAGTAGCCCAGGGTGGCGAGGACGGAGTTCCAGATGCCTGCGCCAAGTGTGGTGAAGAGCAGGAAGGTAGAGAGGCGCATACGGGCCAGTCCCGCAGGGATGGAGATGAGCTGGCGCACGGCGGGGATCAGCCGGCCTACGAAGGTGGAGATGGCACCGTGGCGCTCGAAGTAGGCCTCGGCATGTTGCACCTTGGCCTCGTCAATCAGGCACATGTGTCCCCAGCGGCTGTTGGCAAAGGCGTAGATGATGGGGCGGCCAAACCAGCGTGCCAGGTAGTAGTTGATGAGTGCGCCGATGTTGGCTCCCAGGGTGGCAAAGAGCACCACCAGGTAGATGTTGAGACTCTCATTGTGGGCCGCCTTCCATGCGGCAGGGGGGATGACCACCTCCGAGGGGAAGGGGATGAATGAGCTCTCTATGGCCATCAGCAGGGTGATGGTGGCGTAGTTGAGGTGGTCGATGCACCATTGTATAAAGGCTACGGATTCCATGTCTTAGTCTTAGTTGAGATTTATTTCTCTTTATTTCCTTTTTTCTTATTGATGATTCTTTTCTTCTTAGTGGCATACACGATCTTCTCCTCCTCTTCGGGCTTCTCCTCCAGCAGCTCGGGGTGCAAAAGGGCTTGGCCCACGGGTATGGGTCGTTCATCGTCCTGAGGTTCATCGTCCAGGCCAAAGATTTCGTTGAAATTCACGTTGACGAAGTCCTTGAGCATATCCCATCCGGGGCATGCCTGGATGATCTCGGTTGTGGCCATGGCCATCTCGAAGGGGTCGGGGTCTTGCTCCTCCAGCAGCTTCTTGATCTTGTCTATCAAGGCGGCAGGCAGGTCGAAGGAGGCCGTTGCAATCAGTTCCTTGGCATCCTCCTTGTGGCCGAAGGTGAGGGTGTGGAGGAGGAGCTGGAGGTTGATCCTCTTGTTATCGGGCTCCATCTCGTGGCTCATCTTCAGGAAGATGTAGGCATATTCATCGTCCTCATGCTCCATGCAATAGTTGAATGCTTCTTTCAGCAGGTCGAAAGTTATGTTGGGGCATTGGATGAAATGCTCCCAGCTCGTGTGTGCCTTCTTGATCTGCTCCCGCTGCATCTGCACTACGGCTTTGACTAACCACAGTTCGGGGCTGTCAGGGTAGTTTTCCAGCAACTGAGTGGCCATCTCGTAGGCTCGTTTCGACTTCCTCATATGCAGGTAGCAGAGGGCTGCCATGGCTGAGATGATATAGACATAGTTGTTGTCTTTGTCAATCTGGTTGTCGGTCGAGTAGGCCATCGTCTTGTCGAAGACTTTCACTGCTTCCTCCCATTGTTCGTTCTCGTAGTGGAGGATCATCTCGAAGTAGCAGAGTCCCAGGTAGGGTACCCCACCCAGGTCGGCGGCTTGTCGGATGCACTCCAGGGCTTTCTCTGGATTGCCCAGCTGCTGGTATGCCAAGGCCTTGAGGAGCAGGGCAGGGTGGTAGTCTTCGTCGGTGGTGAGGGCGAAGTCGCAGGACTCGATGCACTTGTCGTACTGCTGGTCATCGAAGTAGTATTCGCCCAGCACCTTCCAGAGGTGGGGCTGGTAGGGGTAGCGGTCGATGAGCTGGTTGATGGTCTCGATGGCCTTGTCGGTCATGCCGAGCTCGTGGTAGCAGGTGGCCAGGTTGTCGAGATAGAAGTCCCTATTGAGTTCCTCATCGGTGTTGGTGAGGAAGTCCAGGGCCTCTTGGGGCTTGCCGAGGTCGAGCATGAGTCCCACGATGGCGCAGGTGTCTCCGGGCTCAAAGTCGTCGATGAGTTCTTGCAGTATCTCTTCGGCTCGCTGCTGGTCACCCTTGCGGTAGGCCAGGAGTGCTTCGAGCTGCTTCACGTCGCGAGTGTAGTCGGGCATCTTCCGGAGGCATGCCTCCAACTGGTCCAGTTCGTTCCTGTCCAGGTACATGTAGGCTTCCTGGATGAGTATGTCGATGTTGTCGGGGTGCAGGTGCAGTCCGTATTCCACCACCTTCTGCATCTTCTCAGGCATGTTGTTGATGGCAAAGTAGTCGGAGATGTCGGCCAGTTCGTCGGCATCGTAATATTTGCCGTTGCCATTGCTGATTTCGCTCAGCACGGTGTCGGCTCTTTTTTGGAATTTGGCATCCTTTCCGAAGTAGAGTTTCCTGTCCATGATTCCTGTCTATTCTACAGATTCTTGTAAGCTATTGGTTCTTGTATGCTATTGGTTCTTGTGTGATATATCCGAATATTTATTTATTTGTTTATTTATATATATCCTATTTATATATATAAAATGATATATAAAATGGTATATAAAATGGATAAATCCTCAATGAATCCTATGGTTATGCCTTGTTGATTTTTCCCCAGGTGTCCTTGAGTCCCACGGTGCGGTTGAAGACGAGCTTCTCGGCGGTGGAGTCCTTATCTACGTTGAAGTAGCCGATGCGCTGGAACTGCAGGTAGGTGAGCGGCTTCATGCCCTGGGCCCACTTCTCGACGTAGCAGCAGGGGAGTACCTGCAGGGAGTCGGGGTTGATGATCTCCTTCATGGCGGTGAGGGCGTCGCACTGCTTGGCTTCGCGGATGGCGGCCAGTTCGTCGCGCGGGTTCTCCACCTTCCAGAGGCGGTCGTAGAGTCGCACCTCGGCCTGGAGGCAGTGGTTGCAGCTGAGCCAGTGGATGGTACCCTTGACCTTGCGGTTGGCTCCGGGGAGTCCGCTGCGGGTCTCGGGGTCGTATTCGCAATAGACCTCGACCACCTGGCCGTTCTCGTCCTTCTTGCAGCCGGTACACTTCACGATGTAGGCGTTCTTGAGGCGTACCTCGTTGCCCGGTGTCATGCGGAAGTATTTCTTGGGGGCATCCTCCATGAAGTCGTCGCGCTCGATCCAGAGCTCGCGGCTGAACTCCAGGTTGTGTGTGCCCTCCTCGGGATGCTCGGGGTTGTTGACGGCCTCCATCTCCTCTACCTGCCCTTCGGGGTAGTTGGTGATGATGAGCTTCACGGGGTTGAGCACGGCCGAGATGCGTGTGGCGCGGTCGTTGAGGTCTTCGCGTACGGCGCTCTCCAGCAGGGCAAATTCATTGAGTGCATCGTAGGTGGTGTAGCCTATCTTGTCGATAAACTTGTGGATGCTCTCGGGGCTGTAGCCACGGCGGCGGAATCCGCAGAGGGTGGGCATGCGGGGGTCGTCCCAGCCGTTGACGAGACCTTCCTTGACGAGCGTGAGGAGGTTGCGCTTGCTCATGAGCGTGTAGCTGAGGTTGAGCTTGTTGAACTCATACTGACGAGGGCGGTTGTCGTCCAGGTCCTTGCCCTCTTTGAGCCAGTCCACGAAGAGGTCGTAGAGGGGGCGGTGTACGACGAACTCCAGGGTGCAGAGTGAGTGGGTCACGCCCTCGAAGTAGTCGCTCTGCCCGTGGGCGAAGTCGTACATGGGGTAGGCCTTCCAGGTGGTGCCGGTGCGGTGGTGGGGGTGCTTGACCACGCGGTAGATGATGGGGTCGCGGAAGTGCATGTTGGGGTTGGCCATGTCAATCTTGGCGCGGAGCACCATGGCTCCCTCCTCAATCTCACCACTGTTCATCTTGTAGAAGAGGTCGAGGTTCTCCTCGATAGGCCGGTTGCGGTAGGGGCTCTCCGTGCCGGGCTGTGTGGGTGTACCCTTCTGTGCGGCAATCTGTTCGCTGCTCTGCTCGTCGATGTAGGCTTTGCCCTCCTTGATGAGTCGTACGGCGAAGTCCCAGAGCTGCTGGAAGTAGTCGGAGGCGTAGTATTCGTTGCCCCATTGGTAGCCGAGCCACTGGATGTCCTCCTTGATGGCCTCCACGTATTCGGTGTCCTCCTTGGTGGGGTTGGTGTCGTCGAAGCGGAGGTTGCACACGCCGCCGTGAGCCGCTGCGATGCCGAAGTCCATGCAGATGGCCTTGGCGTGGCCGATGTGGAGGTAGCCGTTGGGCTCTGGCGGGAAGCGTGTCTGTACACGTCCGCCGTTCTTACCCTCTTTCAAGTCGTTCTCTACAATCTGTTCGATGAAGTTCAAGCTCTTCTTCTCGCTTGCAGCTTCGTTGGTGATTTCTGCCATATTTCTGGAGTTTTATATATGCAATATCAGTTAGACTATTCCAAAACTATTCCTTATAGATACCTTATTTGTTCCTTATGGATACCTTATCTATATCGGGTGCAAATTTACGAAATAAAATTGGTATGTCCTAGCATATCGCCGGCTAAATGCGTGCTGATTGCAATTTTTCGCTAATAACTAAAAAAATCAACGCACTCCAGGGGGAGTTATCGTAGAAAAAATGCACTAAATACTCCGATTTCCCTAAGAAATGATAAAAATTCGCCAAAAACATGTTGCATGACATGTTTTTTTGTTTGGTCCGTATGAAAAAAAGGGCGTATCTTTGCAGCGTTATCCTGAAAACAATCTTTTTACCTTAAGAAAAAAAACTAATACCTATTGAAAACTGAAAAAGGTGCTTTGTGAAAAGCGCCTTTTTTTGTGCCTCGTCACTCCTCGCTCATCACCGCCTCTATCAGGGTCTGGACGTCGGCCTCGCGGGTGGCCCAGCTGGTGACGAAGCGCACCGTGCTCTGCTCCTCGCCACGAGGTCCCCATAGCTCGAAGGTGGCCACGGAGGAGAGGCGGTCGATGACGCGGTTGGGCAGATGGAAGAACTGCTGGTTGGTGTAGGAGTCGATGTAGGGGGTGTAGCCCTTAGCGGCAAAGGCTGCTTTCAGTCTCAGGGCCAACTCCACGGCATGGGCACCAAGGCGGAAGTAGAGGCCGTCAGCAAAGAGCGTCTCCCACTGCACGCCGAGCAGACGTCCCTTGGCCAGCAGGGCACCGTGCTGCTTGATCAGGGGGAAGAAGTGGGGCAGGAGCGCCTTGCCACGGGGCACCACCACGGCCTCGCCGAAGAGCAGTCCGCACTTGGTGCCGCCGATGTAGAAGACGTCGGCCAGCCGGGCCAGCTCGGGCAGTGAGGTGTCGTTGCGGGGCGAGGCCAGCGCATAGGCCAGACGCGCCCCGTCGATGTAGAGGGGGAAGTGGCGGCTGCGGCACACCTCGCTCAGGGCCTGGAGCTCGCGGTGGGAGTAGAGCGTGCCATACTCCGTGGGCTGCGAGATGTAGAGCATCCCCGGGGCCACCATGTGCTCGAAGGTGTCGTCGCGGTAGAACGCATCGACATAGGCGGCCACCTCCCCGGCCTCTACCTTGCCGTCGTGCGAGGGGAGGGTGAGCACCTTGTGGCCCGAGGCCTCGATGGCCCCCGACTCGTGTACGTTGATGTGTCCCGTCTCAGCGGCTATCACCCCCTCGTGGTGGCGCAGCAGGCCGTCGATGACGGTGCTGTTGGTCTGCGTGCCACCCACCAGGAAGTGTACGTCGGCCACGTCGGAGCTGAGTCCGCAGGCCTCTCTGATGAGCTGCCTGGCCCGGCTGGTGTAGGGGTCGGAGCCATAGCCGGCAGTCTGCTCCAGGTTGGTAGCCAGGAGGCGCTCCATCACCTCGGGATGAGCACCCTCCATATAGTCTGTATCAAAATGTACCATCTCTTTCATCCTAAATTCCTTTCTTCTTTCCTAAATTCCTTATTGTTTTATTCTGCACGCCGGTTGGCGTGCGCGTACATTAATATTAAGGGGTTAATTTTTCGGCTGCAAATTTAGCGCTTTCTCCCTTACGAACAAATAAAAACGTGGTTTTACTTTTGCAATCTGAATATTCTTTGTATTTTCGCACGCGAATTTTGAAATGAAAATAATTACCTCATTACACAATTGTTAAATTACTTATTTTAATTAAAAACGTAAACTTATTCTTTTATGTTCAAAAACTTTCATGGCTTCCATATTTTGGATGCCTATCACAAGATGCGCCAGGTCAAGAAGGCGCAACGCGAGCGACTGATCAAGAAGTGCATACAGGGTGCCATCGTGCTGATTGTCACGCTGCTGCTCTGGAATGCGCCGACCTCGTTCTTCGGCATGGAGGGGCTTACCGTGGTGCAGCAGCGCATCATTGCCATCTTCGCCTTTGCCACGCTGATGTGGATCATGGAGGTGGCTTCGTCGTGGGCCACGAGTGTGGCCATCATCGGCATGCTGCTCGTATTCTGCTCCAACTCCGGCATCCGCTGGCTCTGCAATCCCGACGAGGTGGGGGAACTGCTCAACTATAAGTCGGTGATGGCCACCTTTGCCGACCCCGTCATCATGCTCTTCATCGGCGGCTTTACGCTGGCCATCGCGGCGGGCAAGACGGGTCTCGATGCCCAGCTGGCCAAGATCCTGCTGCGCCCCTTCGGCACCAAGAGCGAACATGTGCTGCTGGGCTTCCTGCTCATCACGGGCCTCTTCTCGATGTTCGTCTCCAACACGGCCACGGCAGCCATGATGCTCACCTTCCTGGCCCCCGTCTTCAAGCAGCTGCCCCCCGAGGGCAAGGGACGCATCGCCATGGCCCTCTCCATCCCCGTGGCGGCCAACCTGGGCGGCATGGGCACTCCCATCGGTACCCCGCCCAACACCATCGCGCTGAAGTACCTCAACGACCCCGAGGGGCTCAACATGGGTCTCGGCTTCGGTCAGTGGATGGCCTTCATGTTTCCGCTCGTGGTGCTGCTGCTCTTCGTCAGCTGGATGCTGCTCAAGCGCGTCTTCCCCTTCTCGCAGAAGACCATCCAGCTCACCATCGAGGGTGAGATGAAGCGCGACTGGCACACCTACGTGGTGATCATCACCTTCATCGGCACCGTGCTGCTCTGGCTGCTCGACACCTGGACAGGCATCAACTCCTACACCGTGGCTCTGATCCCCTTCGTCATCTTCTCGCTCACGGGTGTCATCACGCGCCGCGATCTGGAGGAGATCAACTGGTCGGTCATCTGGATGGTGGCCGGTGGTTTCGCCCTCGGCTATGGCCTCAACGCCTCGGGTCTGGCAGCCCTGGCCGTGAAGAGCATCCCCTTCGGCAGCTTCTCGCCCCTCTTCATCCTCATCCTCTCGGGCCTGATCTGCTACGCGCTCTCCAACTTCATCAGCAACTCGGCCACGGCAGCGCTGCTCATGCCCATCCTCGTGGTGGTCTGCTCGGCCATGGACAGCAAGTTGGGAGCCATCGGTGGCACGCCTACGGTGCTCATCGGAGTGGCCGTAGCGGCATCGAGCGCCATGGTGCTCCCCATCTCCACGCCGCCCAACGCCCTGGCCTTTGCCACCAACCTGGTGCAGCAGAAGGACATGGCCAAGATGGGTCTGATGGTGGGTATCATCAGCATGGTGCTGGGTTACACGCTGCTCTACGTCATCGGCCAGCTGCATCTGCTGTAGTCGGCCCTTGTGCGTATCGGGAGAAACTGTAATACTGTAATACTGTAATGCTTTACTGGCATCAACCAGTGTTTCACGGCAAATCAACGTCAGTTGCTGCAAGCCGTGCAGTGGGATTGGGCTGTCAAGATTTGCGTCTCAAAACGATAACTTTTGGGCAACTCTTCAAAAGCATTACAGTATTACAGTTACAGTTTTTTTTCTTCCAAAGAGATACTATGATGAGTTCTTCAAAGAATCTGCGTTACAACTTGTATTATATATATATATATATATAATACAAAATTTCTTCCCGAAGAGGGGTATGTGCGCGGAAAAAACTGTAACTGTAATAACTGTAACGCTTTTCTGGGCCAAAATCGGGGATGAATGTGAAAAAGTGTTTCATCTCCAAGCTGATGATACTTTCGGTGAAATAGCGGATTTGTCTGCAAAAATCACCAAAAAAAGAGCCGTGCAAACCCCGCTCACGCCCCACCTTCGCAGGGCTGCCGAGTGTCGTTTGCACGGCTTGCCGACGGCATCGCAGAGGTTTGGTGACGGCTTGGCTGACGGGGTGTAGGGCACACAGATGACACATACATTTGGTGAGTATAATACGGGATGAATATAAAAAAGAGTTACATGATTTGTGTAGCTCTCTGAATTGTTGTGATTCGCTTGGGGCTCGAACCCAAGACCCCAACATTAAAAGTGTTGTGCTCTACCTGCTGAGCTAGCGAATCATCACATGGGCATGCACACCGCGAAGTGTGCTTGAAGCCTGCTCGTCATACTCCAAAATCCTTTTTTGCTTAAAAAGTATTGGTTATCTTGTTGTTTATCGGGCGCAAAGGTAGGGACTATTCTTCAGACTGCCAAATTTCTTTCCAGAAAAGCGGCATTTTCCGAATATTTTTTGTATATTTGCACTCGCTAATAACATACAAAAACATCAATATGGCAACAGTTGACGACAAGAAAATCATCTTTTCCATGGTGGGACTCAACAAAATCATCCCACAAAACAACAAGCAAGTACTCAAGGACATCTACCTCTCCTTCTTCTACGGAGCCAAGATCGGCATCATCGGTCTCAACGGTTCGGGTAAATCGACCCTCCTGAAGATCATCGCCGGACTCGACAAGGCGTACCAGGGCGAAGTGGTCTTCTCGCCCGGCTACAGCGTGGGCTACCTGGCGCAGGAACCCTACCTCGACCCCGAGAAGACCGTCAAGCAGTGCGTCATGGAGGGCGTGCAGCCCATCGTGGATGCCCTCAACGAATACGAAGAGATCAACCAGAAGTTTGGCCTCCCCGAGTATTACGAGGATGCCGACAAGATGGAGAAGCTCTTCACCCGCCAGGCCGAGCTGCAAGACATCATCGATGCCACCGACGCCTGGAACCTCGACACCACGTTGGAGCGGGCCATGGATGCTCTGCGCTGTCCGCCCGAGGACCAGCCCGTCAACCAGCTCTCCGGCGGTGAACGCCGCCGCGTGGCCCTCTGCCGACTCTTGCTGCAGAAGCCCGACGTGCTGCTGCTCGACGAGCCTACCAACCACCTCGACGCCGAGAGCATCGACTGGCTGGAGCAGCACCTCCAGCAGTACGAGGGCACCGTCATCGCCGTGACCCACGACCGCTACTTCCTCGACCACGTGGCCGGATGGATCCTCGAGCTCGACCGAGGTGAGGGCATACCCTGGAAGGGCAACTACTCCAGCTGGCTGGAGCAGAAGACCCGCCGCATGGAGCAGGAGGAGAAGACGGCCAGCAAGCGCCGCAAGACGCTGCAGCGCGAGCTGGAGTGGGTGCGCATGGCCCCCAAGGCACGCCAGGCCAAGGGCAAGGCCCGACTCAACTCCTACGACAAGCTGCTCAACGAGGACGTGAAGGAGAAGGAGGAGAAGCTTGAGATATTCATCCCCAACGGACCCCGTCTGGGCAACAAGGTCATCGAGGCCAAGCACGTGGCCAAGGCCTTCGGCGACAAGCTGCTCTTCGACGACCTCAACTTCATGCTCCCACCCAACGGCATCGTGGGCATCATCGGCCCCAACGGCGCCGGCAAGACCACCCTCTTCCGTCTCATCATGGGCCTGGAGCAGGTCGATAAGGGAGAGTTTGAGGTGGGCGAGACCGTCAAGGTGGCCTACGTCGATCAGCAGCACAAGGACATCGACCCTGCCAAGACCGTCTATCAGGTCATCTCCGGCGGTAACGAACTCATCCGCATGGGGGGCCGCGACATCAACGCCCGTGCCTACCTGAGCCGCTTCAACTTCTCGGGTGCCGACCAGGAGAAGCTCTGCGGCGTGCTCTCCGGCGGTGAGCGCAACCGTCTCCACCTGGCCCTCTGCCTCAAGGAGGAGGGCAACGTGCTCCTGCTCGACGAGCCCACCAACGACATCGACGTCAACACCCTGCGTGCGCTCGAAGAGGGTCTGGAGGACTTCGCCGGCTGTGCCGTAGTAATCAGCCACGACCGCTGGTTCCTCGACCGCATCTGCACCCACATCCTGGCCTTTGAGGGCGACTCCAACGTCTTCTTCTTCGAAGGCTCTTACTCGGAGTACGAGGAGAATAAGCTCAAGCGGCTGGGACGCGAAGAGCCCAAGCGCGTGCGCTACCGCAAGCTCATGGCCGACTGATGACTTTTTCTGCTCCATCTCTCCCCGGACTTCAAAAAAGTCATGTAAAAGTAATAACTAATCCAAAATAAATGCCTATATTTGTGGCAAGAATTGCGAATAATCGCATGAACCAATATTAAATTTAACTTATCTATTAACAAACAAACAGAGTATGAGAAAACATCTGATTCAATTTCTGTTGCTAGCAGTGATGTCGGCGTGGAGTGCCGCCGTCGTTGCACAGACCACAGTGAGAGGCCAGCTTGTCGATGACGAGACAGGCGAGCCCCTGGTGGGCGCTGCCGTCATGGTGGAAGGTTCTACGCAAGGCTCAGTGACCGACATCGATGGGTACTTCCAGCAGAGCATCGGCAAGAGTGCCATGCTCGTCTTCAAGTACGTGGGTTACAAGGACCTGAAGAAGCGAGTGGAAGGTAAGGGTAAAGTCGTTGACCTGGGCAAGGTATTGCTCAAGCCCGATGCCGTGATGCTCAAGGACGTGGTCATCACCTCTTCCGTAGCTGTGGCCCGCAAGACCCCTGTGGCCCTCTCTACGGTCGATCCCGTGTTCATCGAGGAGAAGCTCGGTACGCAGGAATTTCCTGAGATTCTGAAATCTACCCCGGGTGTCTATGCCACCAAGAACGGTGGTGGCTACGGTGACTCCAAGATCAACATGCGCGGCTTCCAGGCTGCTAACATCGGTGTGATGATCAACGGTGTACCCGTCAACGACATGGAGTGGGGCGGTGTCTATTGGAGCAACTGGGCCGGCCTGAGCGACGTGACGCGCTCTATGCAGACGCAGCGCGGTCTCGGTGCCTCCAAGGTCTCCTCACCCTCAGTGGGCGGTACCATCAACATCGTGACCCGCACCACCGACCAGAAGAAGGGTGGAAGCGTGGCTTACGGCATGGGTAACGACGGCATGCAGAGCATCCTCTTCAACGTCTCTTCCGGCCTTACCAAGGACGGATGGGCCTTCACCATCCTGGGCGGTCGCCGCTGGGGCGATGGCTACATCCAGGGCACCGAGTTTGAGGGCTACAACTGGTATGTCAACGTCTCCAAGCAGCTGGGCGACAGCCACACCCTCTCGCTGACCGCCTTTGGCGCTCCGCAGTGGCACAACCAGCGCTCGGCCTACGACGGACTCTCCATCCAGGGCTGGCAGGAGGTGCGCAAGTACATGCCCGACGGACAGCAGTATCGCTATAATCCCACCTACGGTTTTGATAAGAACGGACAGCGCCGCGCAGCAGCCAAGAACTTCTATCACAAGCCGCAGATCAGCCTCAATCACCAGTGGCAGATCAATGCCAAGTCGTCGCTGAGCACCGCCCTCTACGTCTCCATCGGCGAAGGTGGTGGCAACAAGGGTCTGGGTCTCACCTCGACCGATGCTAACAACTGGTATGGTGCCAACAACGGTACTCTCAACACCGCCTTCCGCAAGGCCGACGGTACCTTTGCCTATGATGAGATCCAGGAACTCAACGAGCAGAGCACCGTGGGTTCGCAGATGGTGATGTCGAAGTCAAAGAACTCGCACCGCTGGTATGGCTTGCTCTCCACCTACACCACGAAGCTCAACGAGAACATTGACTTCTACGGAGGCATCGACTACCGTTATTATAAAGGTATTCATACCAACGAGATCACCGACCTCTACAACGGTGAGTACTACACCGACTCCTATTACCGTAAGAACGTGAAGGCCATCAACAACCCCAAGGCTGCCGACCCCAACTGGAAGTACGAGAAGCTGGGCGTGGGTGATGTGGTCTATCGCGACTACGACGGCTTCGTGATGAGCGAGGGAGCCTTCTTCCAGATGGAATATAATAAGGATAAGCTCGCCGCCTTCGTGGCCGGTTCACTCTCCAACACCGGTTACTGGCGTCGCGACCGCTACTACTACGACAACCAGAAGTCGGAGACGCTCAACTTCCTGGGCTACACCATCAAGGGCGGTGCCAACTACAACCTCACCGACCAGCACAACGTCTTCTTCAACGTGGGTTACATCAGCCGCGCACCCTTCTTCTCGGGCGGTGCCTTCCTCAACAGCACCGTGAGCAACGAGACCAACCCCGATGCCATCAACGAGAAGATTTTCTCGGCTGAGATCGGCTACGGATTCAAGACCAAGTGGCTGAGCGCCAACCTCAACGCTTACTTCACCAAGTGGCTCGACAAGACCACCACGAAGACCGGCGACTATACCCTCAGCGATGGCACCACCGACCGCTACATGTTCAACATGGCTGGTGTCAACGCCAAGCACATGGGTGTGGAACTCGACCTCAAGGCTCGTCCTACCCGCTGGTTGGAACTGACCGGTATGCTCTCCGTGGGCGACTGGAAGTGGGACAGCGACGCTTCGGGTTACTTCTACAACTCAGCCGGTCAGCCCCTGGCCGACCTGAAGGGTACCGTAGCATCGGGCATCGGCGCCGATGACCATGCCAAGTTTACCCTCAAGCAGAAGGGCACCAAGGTGGGTGGCTCGGCACAGACCACCGCTGCCGTAGGTGCCAACGTCAACGTGATGAAGGGCCTGCGCGTAGGTCTCGACTGGACCTACTACGGCAGCCTCTATGCTGACTATACGCTCTCGTCGAGCAACATCCTGGCCAACAGCGAACTCATCGTCAACGACCCCTGGAAGGTGCCTGCAGGCTATCAGTTTGACCTCAACGCCAGCTACAAATTTAACCTCGGCAACTGCAAGGCTACCATCTCGGGTAACGTCAACAACCTGCTCGACTACCAGTACATCGTCGATGCTTACGACGGTGGTACCGGTAAGTGGGAGGATGCCTACCGTGTGTTCTACGCCTTTGGACGCACCTACAGCGTACGCCTGAAAGTTAATTTCTAACCATTCAATGCAATTCGAGATTATGAAATTCAATACTAGATTATGCTTTGTCGCCCTGGCTTCGCTGGCACTGGCCGGCTGCGGCGACGACTGGAACGAAGATAAGCTGGATGGTTTCGGCGAGAAGCCCGTGACCGATGTCAAGACGCTCGAGATCACGTTGACCGATGCCGACTACAAGACCATCGCCAGCAACAGCACCAACAAGAGCCTGGCCGAGGCTGCCGCTCTCTCGTCTGAACTCTCCAAGCTGACCAACAACAAGTACTTCACCGACGAGATTCCGGCCAGCAAGTACGTGCCCGCCTTCCTGGCCGCCACCTACTACACTGCCGATAACGGTTCGTCCATCAAGGTGACCTCCAATGTACTCGTGGGTGAACCCACGTACCTCAACCCCTTCAACCAGGCCCAGTACTGCGAACTCCAGGAGGAGGCTTACGAAGAGGTGTGGGGCAACAAGGTGCAGGCCTACTTCCTCACCCCCAAGACCGAAGGTCAGATTGCCCGTACCCTGCTTCCCGCTGCGCTTCCTGATGCCCAGGAGGGTGACATGGTGATGGTGGAGTACGCTTACTCCGAGGTAGAACCCAGCATCGGCGGTGGCTCAGCCACGGCTGAACCTACCTGGACGCAGATACCCCTCACACTGCGTGCAGCAGGCAACAACTGGAACTACGTCAACGTAGGTACCATCGACCTCTCGGCCTATAAGGGCCAAACCATTCGCATCGGCTTCAAGTACGCCAGCACCACGGCCAGTGCCCCTACCTGGGAACTGAAGAACTTTGCTGTGCGCTCCGTACCCTATCTGGATGTGTTTGCCTTTGCCAAGCAAGAGGATGGTTCGTTCAAGAAGGCCACCAAGGTGGCTGAGGGTGACTACGTCTTTACTGCCATTGGCGCTGACGGTCAGTACTATCCCTTCGGTCGTCTGGCCGAAGGCAAGACCTACGGCTACATGTACCCCGAAGTGATTGCTGTGGACAATGACGTGATTGCTGCGGATGCTGCTGCCGACTTTGTCATCACCCTGACCGCTACCGAAGCAGGCTTCACGCTGAAGAACGCTATCGGTCAATACCTCTACATGTCGGGCAACTATGACAGCTTCAACGTCACCGAGACGGTGGGCGAGGAAGGCTACGACTGGACTGTAACGAGCAAAGGTTCCGACCAGTTTGTCATCACCAACGTACTCAAGGAGAAGAGCGTGAAGCTCAACTACTACAACGGCAGTTACTCCTACGGCAGCTATGCAGCATCCAAGGTGGAGAGCAAGACCTACCTGGAGAGTACTCTTACCGGCGAAGAGGATGGTGGATTCCATGCTTACGACAAGGAGTTGGGTGACCTGAACTATGTCTGGTCTCTCGATTCGAAATATGGTTGGAAAGGCTCAGCCTATGCCAATGGTGCCAACAACGCAGCGGAGTCCTACCTCGTCTCTCCGGCCATCGAGATTGCGGAAGATGCTGCATTGCCTTACTTCACCATCGATGAAGCAGTCAACAAGGGTGACGTGGCTTGCACCTCTGTATGGATTTCGACCGACTATACCGAGGCTGCTGCCGGTGGCGACACCAAGGCCATCAAGGGCAACAAGACTGCGCTCTATGCCTTCAATGGTTCGGAGTGGAGCAAGGCTACTGTGGACGAAGGTCAGCTGGCCATCATGCAGCCCAATGACTACGTAAGCCTCGGCACCAACTACGTCAGCAACCCCGAAAACGTACTGCCCAAGTACGCAGCCAACAACTACCCCTATGCCGTGAAGGACGATGTCCTCGTCGTGGCTTACCGTTCGGGTGATACGAAGGTGTCTGCCAAAGAGCTCATCTACGACGGTACGCAGTGGGTTCTCACCACCAAGGTGACTACTCAGGTGGATCAGTTTGTCATGGCTGATGGCAAGTGGAACTGGGACCCCAGCGTCACCATCACCCTGCCCGCAGGCAAGGGCCAGCCGCTCTCGACCCTCTACTTCCAGGCTGCTACCGACTGGGTTTGGGAGAATGTAGATGTACCCGCTGGCTGCACTACCAAGGGCCAAGGCTATGTGACCTCCTATGGTAACAACGAGTATTATTGCGGTTGCTCGGCTTATCAGGGCAACGTGGACTGGCGTCAGAGTGCCGCCATTGCCCAGAAGCCCGGTGAGTACGACAACATGAGCGATACCGAGTTCCTCGACCTGATGAAGGAGCGCTTCATCAATGTGATGGGCCATGTGCTCGAAGGCCAGTACCCCACGGCACAGCCCGTGGCCGGCGTGAAGGTGACCTACACCATCAACTTCGCTGTCTATAACGGCACCACCACCAACTGGACCGTACAGTATGAGTTGACCGGTACAGGCAAGTTCACCTACATCGACGGTTCGCTCAAGCAGATCTAAGCCGAATCTCGTGGTTTGACTGAGACAACATAACGGAGAGGCCACCACCGGTGAAAGCATTCGCCGAGGGTGGCCTCTCTCTTTTTGGTAACACCCAATTTACATTGTATGAAGAAGCCATTCTATCTCTATCTCCTGCTCCTGTCAGCGCTCCTCTGCAGCGCATGCGGCAGCGACAGCAACAACAATCCCGAACCCATCATCGACCCCGTGGAGCAACCCACGGAGCAGGGGGCGCAATTCTTCTTATTGCAAGGGCTGACCGACCCTGTCAAAGGGTACAACTCCCTCAAGCCCTCGGGCTACAGCGATGCGCTCTACCTCGATGGGGCCTTGCTCAAGGGCAACAGCTACACTTTCCAGTCCTCATCGGCACAGCGTCTGGACGGCATGGGTCAGCCCGACACGGAGGGTGATTGGAGCGAGACGGCGGCAGTGGCACAGGGCAAGGCCTACTGGGCACGCCACAAGGAGGGTACGCTCTACCGCTACCTCAAGCTCCGCTTCATCACCATCAGTGGCAACGATGTCCAACTGGAGTACAAGACCACCGACATCACCTCCGAGCTCCCTGTGGAGAAGAACGTCAATGCCAACGAGCCCACTCAGGGCAAGCAGTGGGTCACTGACCTCTCCATGCCTCACCTCAACGACCAGCTCTACTACGTGGAGCATACGGTGAAGGTAGGCACCGAAGAGGTACTCAACTACGCTTACGAATGGGACAACAGCATGAAGCACGTGGCCTGGGCAGC
Source organism: uncultured Mediterranea sp. (assembly GCA_945831575.1). Taxonomy (GTDB): domain Bacteria; phylum Bacteroidota; class Bacteroidia; order Bacteroidales; family Bacteroidaceae; genus Bacteroides. The sequence goes on along the minus strand of CAMACX010000009.1, from coordinate 18,411 downwards.
CTTCTACTTTGATGCTACTACGAGCAAGGACGTGACCGGTCGTACCGATGCCTGGGACGTGGATTCCTCACTCCCCGTCGAAATGCAGACCGACAACTCCTATCACACCAGCGACGGATTTGACCGCGGACACATCGTGGCCAGCGAAGACCGCGTCTATAGCAAGGAGGCCAATCAGCAGACCTTCTATTACAGCAACATGAGTCCGCAGTTCAACAGCTTCAACAGCATCTTCTGGCAGAAGTTTGAGCGCACGGTGCAGACCTGGGGTCGCTCGGGAGACTTTGACAAGCTCTATGTGACCAAGGGTGGCACACTCAATCACCTTCTCAAGAGCTACACCACCGAGAAGAAGGGCAACGATGGCGTCCTCCCCACGACCGATGCTGGCGGCTTCACGCAGAAGGGACTGGCCTGTCCCCAGTACTACTACATCGCCATCCTGGCCGTCAAGGGTGACAAGTACCAGGCCATAGCTTTCAAGGTAGAGCACCGCGACGACTACAGCTACGACAAGGTCGATAACGTTCCCATAGCCGATGTCAAAGCCTGTGCCCTGAGCATCGACGAACTGGAGAGCTTCACCGGCCTCGACTTCTTCTGCAACCTCCCCGACACCATCGAGGACGAGGTGGAGAAGAGCCTCAAACTCGACAGCTGGAGCTGGTAACTAGGATGTTCGAATAAGAACGCTAAAATCACATTTTTGTGAACGAACAATAGCAAAAAAACTACATTTTTATGAACGAATCCCCCTCTGCGGGGGATAAAATAGGAGAGCGCTGAGTCCGTCATGGATTCAGCGCTCTCTCTATATCAATCTAGGTCGCTATGGGGTGGTCAGGCGACGCATGGATGTTATCAATCGAAGCAGCCGTAGCAGGTGGGCAGCAGCTTGCGGTCACCCAGGGTGTTATCCACGCGAGCTACGTTGACCCAGAACTTGTTGTCGCGTACGCTCTCGATGGGATAGACCGCCTTCTGACGCGAATAGCTGTGATTCCATTCGTCGGCCACGGCCTCGTATTCAGGGTGCGGAGCGTTGATGAGCACGTTGTCCTCCTTGTCGGCGGTACCGTTCTTCACCTCCTGGATTTCGTCCCAGATGGTGAGCATCACCTTCACGAAGTTGTCGAGCTCGGCCAGGCTTTCGCTCTCGGTAGGCTCAATCATCAGTGTGCCATGCACGGGGAAGGAGAGCGTGGGAGCATGGTAGCCAAAGTCCATCAGACGCTTGGCTATGTCGTTCTCGCTGATGCCCGTCTCTTCGTGCAGCTTGCGGCACTCCAGAATCATCTCATGGCCCACGGTGCCGTTCTTGCCGCGATATACCGTGCCGTAGGTCTCCTCAAAGCAAGCGGCCAGGTAGTTGGCGCTGAGGATGGCAATCTTCGTGGCTCGCGTCAGGCCTTCGATACCCATCATGCGGATGTATCCGTAGGTGATGGGCAGGATGCCGGCACTGCCGTAGGGCGCAGCTGACACTTGGTTGGTGGCATTGCCGAGGCTGACATGACCGGGCAGGAAGGGTACGAGATGCTTGGCTACGCATACGGGGCCTACGCCAGGACCGCCACCGCCGTGAGGTGACGCAAAGGTCTTGTGCAAGTTGAGGTGGCAGACATCGGCACCGATGGTACCCGGATTGGTCAGACCCACCTGGGCATTCATGTTGGCACCGTCCATATAGACCTGAGCTCCGCAGCTGTGGATGATGCGGCAGATCTCCACGATGTCGCTCTCGAAGATGCCGTGGGTAGAGGGGTAGGTAATCATCAGGGCAGCCAGGTCATCCTTGTTGGCCTCGGCCTTGGCACGGAGGTCGTCCATATCCACGTTACCGCGCTCGTCGCAGGCACAGGTCACGGTGCTGAAACCAGCTTGTACAGCCGATGCGGGGTTGGTGCCGTGGGCAGAAGCAGGAATCAGAATCTTGTTGCGGTGTCCCTGGCCGATGCTCTCCAAGTAGGCACGGATGACGCGCAGGCCTGTATATTCACCTGCAGCACCTGAGTTGGGCTGGAGCGTGACACCGGCAAAACCCGTGATGGCAGCCAGTTCGTCACTCAGGTTCTTGATGAGCTCCTTGTAGCCTTCGGCTTGATCCTCAGGTACCAAGGGGTGCATATTCATGAACTCGGGACGGCTCAGGGGCAGCATCTCGGCGGCAGCATTCAGCTTCATGGTGCAAGAACCCAGCGAGATCATGCTGTGCGTCAAGGAGATGTCCTTACGGTCGAGGCGCTTGATGTAGCGCATCATCTCCGTCTCCGTGTGGTAGCGGTTGAACACCTCGTGCGTCAGGTAAGCACTGGTACGTGCCAGCAGCTTGATGGCAGGAGCATCGGGTATCTCTGTTGCCTTGGTATAATCCTTGCCCACGGCGATAGCGAAGATGGAGAGGAGCACGTTGACGGCAGCCAGGTCGGTGGTCTCGTCGATGCTCATGCCCACGTCACCGTTCTTGAAGTAGAGCAGGTTCACCTCCTTGCTCAGGGCGATGGTGCGCACCTGATGGGCGGAGAGCTGCTCGGGCAGGGTGAAGCGGAGAGTGTCGAAGTAGTTGGCATTGACCTGCTTGTAGCCCAGGGCATTGATGCTCTTCTCCAGGAAGGCCGCGATGCTGTGAATGCGCAGGGCAATGTTGCGGATGCCCTCGGGGCCATGCCATACGGCATACATACCAGCCATCGTGGCCAGCAGGGCCTGTGCGGTACAGATGTTGGACGTGGCCTTCTCGCGCTTGATGTGCTGCTCGCGGGTCTGCAGGGCCATGCGGTAGCAGAGATGGCCATACTTGTCCTTGCTCCAGCCGATGATACGGCCAGGCATGTTGCGCTTGTATTCATCGCGCGTAGCGAAGTAGGCTGCCGACGGACCGCCGTAGAACATGGGAATACCCAGGCGCTGGGTGCTGCCGAAGACGATGTCGGCACCCCATTCACCCGGAGGGGTCAGCAGGGCCAGGCTGAGGATATCGGCAGCCACGGCCACTTTGCATTCAGCGGCATGAGCCTTCTCGATGAAGGCGCGGTAGTCGTTGATGGAGCCATCTGCATCGGGGAACTGCACTATGCAGGCAAAGAGGTCGGGGGTAAACTCCAACTCCTCGTAGCGGCCTGTGCGTACCTCGATACCCTGCGGGATGGCGCGGGTATTGATGACAGCCTGGGTCTGGGCAAAGACGCGGTTATCCACGAACACCACCTTCGCACCAGCCTTCTGCTGGGCACGGCTGCGGAGGCTGTACATCATCGTGACGGCTTCGGCAGCGGCGGTAGCCTCGTCGAGCAGAGAGCAGTTGGCCAGAGGCATACCGGTAAGGTCGGTAATCACAGTCTGGAAGTTGATCAAGGCTTCCAGACGTCCCTGTGACACTTCGGTCTGATAGGGCGTGTAAGAGGTGTACCATACGGGGTTTTCAAAGATATTGCGCTGGATTACAGCGGGGGTGATGGTGCCATACCAGCCCTGTCCGATATAGGTCGTGTAGAGTTTGTTCTTGGCAGCAAGCTGTGCGATGTGCTGTGCAAACTCAAACTCGTTCATGGCTTCTGGCAGGTCGATGGGCTGTTTCAAGCGGATGTTTTTGGGGAGGGTCTTGTCAATCAGTTCGTCCAATGATTTGACCCCAATCTTCTGCAGCATGAGCTGCTCTTCTTGTTCATTGATGCCAATGTGACGATTGGCCAGTGAATCATTTTTCATATCCATTAATTATTAAAGGTTGTGCGTTTATTGAATGGGATGATATGCAATCAGGAGCGGAAGAAGGGGTTTTCAGCCTTCTCGATGCCTATGGTGGTGGGGGCTCCATGACCGGGATAGACCACCGTGTCGTTGGGCAGCACGAAGAGTCGGCTGCAGATGTTCTCTATCAGGTGGTCAAAGTTGCCTCCAGCCAGGTCTGCACGGCCGATGCTGCCTTGGAAGAGTACATCGCCCGAGAACATGCAACCTTCACTGGCGCAGTAATAGACCAGACTGCCGGGTGAGTGACCGGGCACGTGGATGGCTTCGAGCGTGGTGTTGCCGAAGTGGATCAGGTCACCGTCGTGCAGGTAAGTGCCGATGGCCACGGGGTTCTCCTCCAGCTTGATGCCGAACATGCGGCTCTGCTTGGGGCTCTCTTCAATCCAGAACTCATCGGCCTGGTTGGCTTCGGGCTTGAGGCCAAACTCCTTCAGCATGAAGGGGGTGCCGAAGATGTGGTCGGTGTGGAGGTGGGTACAGAGCAGGTGCTTGACCTGTAGTTTGTTGTCTCGGATAAAGCCCTTGAGGGCCTGCTTCTCTTCTTCGTAATAGCATCCGGGGTCAATGACCACCGCTTCGCCCGTCTCATCGGCCAGCACGTAGCAGTTTACCGGAAACATATTGAATTCGAATCGCTTGATTTTCATAATAGATCGATTATTTAAAGCGTGACATATACTACTTTCTTGGTCTCAAAGTAAGGCTCAGTAAAGACCTCCGAGAGGTCGGTGAGGTAGGTGCGGCTCTTCAGCGGATTGGTCTCCTTGGCCAGCTCACCGCCCTTGAGGCAGATCAGTCCGTTGGGCAAGGCATTCTGCTGACGGCTGTCGATGTTCTTGCGCACAATCTTCACCAGGTCGGCCAGGGGCATCACGGCACGGCTCACCACGAAGTCAAACTTCTGCTTCTCCTCCTCGGCGCGTTCGTGGGCTGTGGTGACATTGGTCAGGCCGATGGCTGCGGCCACCTCACCCGCCACGCGCACCTTCTTGCCGATGCTATCCACCAGGTGGAATCTCACCTCAGGGAAGAGGATGGCCAGCGGAATGCCGGGGAATCCACCGCCTGTGCCCAGGTCCATAATGCGGCTGCCTGCCTTGAAGCGGATGACGTGGGCAATGCCCAGGGAGTGGAGCACATGATGCTCGTAGAGGTTGTCGATGTCCTTGCGCGAGATGACGTTAATCTTCGCGTTCCAGTCGCGGTAGAGGGCATCGAGTGCCAGAAACTGCTCCTTTTGCTGTTCGCTGAGCTCGGGGAAATAGTGGAGGATGAGCTGAAGTCCTTCGTTTGCTGTCATAGGCGTAGTGGTTGAGGTTGATGGTTATTTCGGGTCGCTGCCCCACAGCGAGGCATCGCCTATCAAGTGGGCCACGTCATCGCGCTTGAGGCAGATGGTGACGGGGCCCATCACGTAGGGAGCGATGTCATAGACATTATAATAGAAGGTGATGCCCTTGTCGTCGATGTAGAAATTCTCCGTGGGGGTCAGTTCACCTGTCGAGGCAAAGCCCAGGTCGCGGAGTTCCTCCTGGGTCGATACGTTATTGTCCTTCATCAGCTGCTCCCAGAGCAGACGGGTCAGTTCGTCGCTGTATTCGCCGATGAAGAGGTCGTCGAGCGTCACAGGAGTGAGGGTACGCAGGTCTATGTTGAGAAAGCTGGTGGCATACATGCCGTGGGCACCGCCGGTATATTCCTCGTAGTAGTTGCGATAGGTCAGCAGGACCCCTTCACAGCGGGAGATGTGACTCTCCACCTTTTTATAATAGGAATACCAGGCCCCCATGGTCTGTCCGTCAGCCAGCTCCTCCATCTCCTTGAGGTACATCGGCTCGAGGTCGGAGCGGTAGTTGTGCGTATAGCTCTTGGCATAGGCCTCAATGGCCTCCTGGGGCTGTAGCGAAGCAAACTGGTCGCCCAGGGAGAAGGCGATGAGGTAGTTGTTGAGACTGTCGCGCAGCTGCTTCTCCTTGGCCTCAGAAGTATAGCATAGGTTGAGTACCAGGTTGCAGGCCGGTCTGGCTGTATCACCGAAGAGGTGCTCCGTGCGGTTGAGTTGGAGACTGTCAAACTGCAAGGCCCAGATTTCTCTGGCCCCCTTGGGTGCCTGTTTGCAAGCGCCGAGGCCGAGGGCCGTCAGCAGCAACAGGATTGATGCATAGCGCATTACTTTTTTCATTGTCAGGAATGTTTTTTTATACATTGATTATACATGTTGAAATTCCGTGCGAAATTAGTGTTTTTCCAATGTATCTGCAAGCATTCCGGGCAAAATATTTTTTTATCCCTGTTTCTCTGCCGGTCCGGGGCCTCGTATGGGTCTTGAATTTACTCCTGTATAGCCCGCTGGAGTGCCTGGATGGCTTGGTCGGCATCGCCTTGGGCCTCGTTGAGCAGACTGACGAAGCGGCTGCCGATGATGGCCCCTGAGGCATGGGCACAGGCGGCCTCGTAGGTCTGACGGTTGCTGATGCCGAAGCCCACCATCCGTGGATTGCGCAGTCCGAGCTCCTCGATGCGCTGGAAATAGGCCTGCTTGGCGGCGTTGAAGTCCTTCTGTGCACCCGTGATGGCAGCGCTCGACACCATGTAGATGAAGCCATCGGTATGGGCATCAATCTCACGGACACGTTCCAATGAGGTCTCGGGGGTGATGAGCATGATGATGCGGAGGTCGTAGCGGTCAGAGATGGCCTTGTAGGTCGATGCGTAGTCACGGAAGGGTAGGTCGGGGATGATGACCCCGTCGATGCCGCACTCCATGCAGCGCTTACAGAAGGCCTCGAAGCCGTATTGCATGATGGGGTTGAGGTAGCCCATCAGGATGAGTGGTATCTGCACATCGCTGCGGATGCCCTCCAGCTGGCTGAAGAGCAGACGGAGTGACATGCCGTTGTGCAAGGCTCGTGTGGTGGCCTCCTGGATGACGACCCCGTCGGCCATCGGGTCACTGAAGGGGATGCCTATCTCAATCATATGTACGCCGTTGCGCTCCAGGGAGCGGATGACATCAGCGGTGCCATTGAGGGTGGGACAACCGGCACAGAAGTAGATGGAAAGCAGATTACGGGGATTGGTGCTGAAGAGTTGATTGATGCGGTTCATAATGGGTATGATTTTAAATTGTGAATAAATGGTGCGAGCAGAGGGAGCGCTTTGACTCCGGGTGCTGACTCGAAGCGGCTGTTGAGGTCAATGCCTGCCCAGAGGGGGTGCTCAAAGTTGCGGAGTGCATCGAGGCTTTCGGGGCCGATGCCGCCACTCAGCAGGAAGGGGGTGGCTCCTCGGTAAGCGGCGAGTAGCTGCCAGTTGAACCTCACCCCCGAGCCACCACGTTGCTGTGCTGTCTTGGTATCAAATAGGTAGTAGTTACAGCACTCCTCATAGGGTATGGTAGCCTCTAAGTCAACGGCCTCGCTCAACGGGAATGCCTTGATGACCCCTACGCCTAGCGCTTGTACCTCAAGGCAGAAGGAGGGTGATTCATCGCCATGGAGCTGTACGTAATGCAAGCTATACTCCCTGATGCGGGCACGGATCTCCTCCAATGGGGCATTGACAAATACCCCCACACGTCTGGCTCTCTGCGGCATCAAGCTGGGCTTCTGCCTTACGCAGCGTGGTGAGCGGTCGAAGAAGATGAATCCAAGCCAATCCACGCCAAGGGCTTCGATGTCCCGGATGTTATCCCCTAACGTCATGCCGCAGACTTTGATGATCAATGTACGGTAGGTGTTCATACGTTTGCGCTTAAGGTCTCTACCTGCTTGATTATCTCTCGGAGGGTATCGGCTGGTGAGGGAGTCTTCATGAATGTCTCGCCTATCAAGAAACCTCTGTAACCTGCTTCACGCAAACGGCAGATGGTCTCGGGACGAGAGATACCGCTCTCTGACACCAGCAGCGGTCCATCGTCGGGCAGCTGGGTAGCCAGCTGGAAGGAGTTGTTGACATCGGTCACAAAGGTGCCTAGATGGCGGTTGTTTACCCCAATCATGTCAGGGTTACAATTCAAGTAACAGAGTTCGTTAGGCGAGTGTACTTCAAGTAATACTTCAAGTCCAAGGTGGTGGGCATGCGTGCTGAGTAGCTCCGCTTCCTTCACACTGAGGCAAGCGGCAATCAGCAAGATGGCATCGGCACCGGCCAGTACGGCCTGTTCCACTTGATAGGTATCAACAATAAACTCTTTGCGCAGCAGGGGGAGGTCGGTGAGTCGGCGTGCCGTGCGCAAATCTGCAAGCCGGCCTCCGAAAAAGGGTTCATCGGTGAGGATGGAGAGGGCCGAGGCACCCGCTTGCTCGTAGGCAGGAGGAATGATGGAAGCATCGGCCTCTTGCTTGATCCATCCCTTGGAGGGAGAGCGTCGCTTAAACTCGGCGATGATACCCGTAGAAGATTGTTCAAGGGCCCGTCTCATGCTGTGGAAGGGTTTGCATTCGCCGGTGGTTGTCCCTCTAAGCCGCTTTCGCTGTTCGGCATAATCCAAAGCCTGCTCTCGCATCTGCTCGGCTGAGACGATACGCTTTTCGGCTGCTATCTGCTCCCGTTTACGGGCTATAATGGTATTTAATATGTCTTGCATAGTCAGCTAATATATAATTAGATATATTTGTTATCTGAATGGATGATTTAAATAAATAGTATCAGCTGTTGAGCTTCACGAAGCGCTTCAAGGTCTGTAAGGCGTTGCCACTTTCCAGCGATTCACGGGCGATGGCCAGGCATTCATCGAGCGATTTGGCAGGCTCTATTACCTGGATGGCAAAGGCGGCGTTGGTCAGTACGCATTGGGTCTGAGCTTGGGTAGCGGTGCCTTGCAGCACGTGGTCGAAGATGGTAGCAGCCTCCTCCTTGGTCGCACCGCCAGAGAGCTCTTCGGGACGGATGGAGGTCATGCCTAGTTGTTCGGGGCGGAAGACCTGTTCGTAGCCACGGGTCATGACCTTAAACTCGTCGGTCAGCGAGATTTCATCGTACCCGTCGAGGCTGCTCACTACGGCAAAGTCGATACCCAGCTGGTAGAAGACATTGGTGTAGAGTCGCATCTGCTGCAGGTCGGCCACACCCAGGAGCTGATAGGTGGGGCAGCAGGGGTTGACCAGCGGCCCAAAGAGGTTGAAGATGGTGCGTACGCCAAGGGCCTTACGAACGGGAGCTACAAACTTCATGGCCGAATTGAAGAGCGGTGCATGAAGATAGGCCATATTGCACTGCTCCAGACTACGCTTCAGGCGGTCGGCATCGTTGGTGAACTTCACGCCGTGGGCTTCAATCACATTGCTTGCACCACTCACCGAGGTCGCTCCGTAGTTGCCATGTTTGGCCACCTTGTAGCCCGCACCAGCCACCACGAAGCAGGCGCAGGTGGAGATATTGAAAGTATTCTTGCCATCGCCTCCAGTACCCACGATGTCGATGGGGTGGTAAGGAGCGAAGTCGATGGCCAATCGTGTCTGCATCAAGGCTTCGCGGAAGCCAATCAGTTCCTCCACGGTGATGCCTCGCATCTGGAATGCAGTGAGCAGGGCGGCAATCTGTGCATCGGGGTACTTCTGCTCGGTGATGTGGAGCAGGATTTGTTTGGTCTCTTCTCGGTTCAGCTCCTCGTGGTTGAAGAGCCGGTTCAGTATGGTTTTCATCTTTGTTTTAGTGATTAGAGGTTAGTGATTAGTGGTTAATTATTAGTGATTAGAGTACTGTAATTTAACCAGTTGCTTATCATCTGTTTCCCTTGGGGGGTAAGGACTGATTCGGGGTGGAACTGGATGCCGTGGATGGGGTACTGGCGGTGGCGCAGGGCCATGATGTACCCTTCGGTGCTCAGGGCCGTTACCTCCAGACAATCGGGGAGACCGGCACGGTCCACGACCCATGAGTGGTAACGGCCTACGTCCATCCTTTGGGACAGGCCGGCAAAGAGCGGGTCGTCAGCCACCACCTCTATTGGTGTCTGTACGCCATGGAATACATCACTCAAGTTGGTAAGTTTGCCTCCAAACGCCTCGCCGATAGCCTGTTCGCCCAGGCAGACGCCGAGCATAGGCTTCGTGTCAGCATAGTGGCGGATGACATCGAGGAGCAGTCCGGCTTCAGAGGGAATGCCCGGACCGGGAGAGAGGATCAGTTTGTCAAACGGCTTGAGCTGTGGCAATGTGAAGCGGTCGTTGCGGAGTACCGTCACCTCAGCACCCAGCTGCTTTACCTGGTGGGAGAGGTTGTAGGTGAAGGAGTCGTAATTATCTATGATACAGATTTTCATATGGTAGTCTTTTGATGCACGTTTCTTATTCAAATTCATTCTCAGCTATGGAGATGGCTTTGCGCAGGGCTCCGAGTTTGTTGTTCACCTCTTGCAGCTCATACTCCTCGTTGCTCTTGGCCACGATACCTCCACCGGCCTGGAACCAGAGTGTGCTGTTGCGGCTCACGAAGGTGCGTATGGTGATGGCCTGATTCAGGTCGCCGTTGATGCCGATGAAGCCCACGCAGCCACCGTAGGCACCTCGGTTGTGCGGCTCTATCTCGCTGATGAGCTGCATGGCACGCACCTTGGGGGCACCGCTCAGCGTACCGGCAGGGAAGGTGTCGATGAAGGCCTTGATGGGGTCCACCCCCTCATCGAGCGTGCCGCTGACACGGCTCACCAGGTGAATCACGTGGCTGTAGTACTGCATCTCTTTGTAAAACTCCACCTGTACATCGTGGCTGTTGCGCGAGAGGTCATTGCGGGCCAGATCCACCAGCATCACGTGCTCGGCATTCTCCTTGGGGTCGTCATGCAGGTACTGTGCATTGAGGGCATCTTGTACAGGGTCTCCCGTGCGCTTCGTCGTACCGGCAATGGGGTCAATGGTAGCTTTGCGTCCCTCGATGCGGCAGTGGGTCTCGGGCGATGAACCGAAGATGCGGAAGCCGCCGAAGTCGAAGTAGAAGAGGTAAGGAGAGGGGTTGATGCTACGCAGGGCGCGGTAGAGCTTGAAGTCATCCCCCTGGAATTGCTGCACGAAGCGGCGTGAGAGCACAATCTGGAACACGTCGCCCCGCAGGCAATGGGCAATGCCCCGACGGATATTGGCCTTGTGCTCCTCATCGGTGAGCGGAGAGGTGACAGGACCTACGGCCTTGAAGTCGTAAGCCGTGAAGTTGCGGTTGTGGATGGCCCGCTGCAGGGAGTCGAGGTTCTCCTTCTCGTCCGGGGCCAGCATCTGCATGAGCATCATCTCGTTGCGGAAGTCGTTGAAGATGATGAGGTAGCGGTAGAGGATATAGAGCATGTCGGGGGCATCGTTCTTCGTCTCGCAGCTGTCCTTGACGGGAATCTCCTCAAAGTAGCGCACGGCGTTGAAGGAGGTATATCCGTAGAGGCCGCAATAGTTGCTGTAATCTCCCTCTACGCTGAAGCGGCTCAGGAAGTCGCGCAAGGCGTGCTCCACGCGGTATTCTGTGGTGATGGGGTGCATCTCGCGGCTTCCATCGGGGAAGCGGAAATGGGCCTGGCCATGCTCAATGCTGACCGAGGCGATAGGGCAGAGGCCGATGAACGAACGGTTGTTCTCCGATCCGTGGTAGTCGGAACTCTCCATGAGTGCGCTCTGTGTAAAGAGGTCGCGCACTTTGAGGTAGGTGCTGACCGGCGTATGCAAGTCGCCAATCAAGGTACGCGTAGCGGTAGTGTAGCGGTAGTTCATATGCTAGTGATTAAGTGATTAGTGATTAATGATTAGTAATTAATGATTAGTAATACTTGTAGCTCGTAGTTTGTAGCTTGTAGCTCAGCTCGTAGCTATTTAGCTTTCAAGTAGGTCTCCATATCCTTGTCGCCTCTGCCGGAGACGGTGAGCACGACTACGTCGGTAGGCTTGAAGTGCATCTTTGGCAAGGCTCCCAGTACGTGGGCGCTCTCCAGGGCAGGGATGATGCCTTCCAGTCGGGTCAGTTCGTAAGCGGCACGGAGCGCTTCATCGTCGTTGACGGGGAGTATGATGGCTCGCTTCTGCTTGGCCAGGTTGGCGTGCATGGGGCCGATGCCTGGGTAGTCGAGGCCTGCCGAGATGGAGTAGGGCTCCTCTATCTGACCATCTTCGTTCTGTATCACGTAGGTCTTGGCCCCATGGATGATGCCGAGCTTGCCCAGAGCGATCGTGGCGGCAGTCATTCCGCTGTCGATGCCCTTTCCACCTGCCTCAGCCAGTACGATTTGCACGCGCGGATCGTTGATGTAGTGGTAGATGGTACCAGCGGCATTGCTCCCTCCACCTACGCAAGCCATCAGGTAGTCAGGGCAGTCGCGTCCCTCCTGCTCCAGCAGCTGACGCTTGATTTCCTCGCTGATGACCGATTGCAGTCGGGCCACCATGTCGGGGTAAGGGTGTGGGCCTACGGTAGAGCCGATGACGTAGTAGGTGTCTTGCGGATGGCAGCACCAGTCGCGGATCGCCTCGTTGGTGGCATCCTTGAGCGTCATGTTACCGCTAGTCACGGGCACCACGGTGGCACCGAGCATCTTCATCTTCTCTACGTTGATGTGCTGACGCTCCACGTCGGTCTTGCCCATATAGACCACACACTCCATGTCCATCAATGCACAGACCGTGGCGGTAGCCACGCCATGCTGTCCGGCACCCGTCTCGGCAATGATGCGTCGCTTGCCCATGCGCCGTGCCAGGAGCACCTGGCCGATGGAGTTGTTGATCTTGTGCGCCCCTGTATGGTTCAGGTCCTCGCGCTTCAGGTAAATCTTACAGCCATAGCGTGCGCTGAGCCGTCTGGCCAGGTAGAGTGGGGAAGGACGACCCACATAGTCGCGAAGCAGTTGGTTGAACTCCTGCTTAAACTCTTCACTCTGAATGACCTTCAGGTAATTCTGCCGCAGGTTTTCCACGCATTGATGGAGTATCTCGGGGATATAGGCACCGCCAAATTCGCCGTAATAGCCTTCGCTATCCACCAGGAAATTCAGGGGAGCCTCTGTAGTCTGCATGTCTGTTAGCTTATCCATATTGTTGTTGTACTTTAAATAGTTAATCAGGTGATGTATCTGCTTGAAAGCGTATGTAACTTGAAAATGTATAAACTTGAGCGTGTATAAAAAAGGAATGAGCCCTGCCGCAGGTGCGACAGGGCTCATTCCGAGGAGTTATCTGATGGATACATACGAGCGCTGCTCCCTTACGACTTTTTGAGTTGTAACGGATGCCACCACCAATATGTATTGTTCATCATTGCGTTCATTGTCTTTTTTCTATTGAATCATTGTTTTTAATTTCAACTTGTTTTGTCTTTAGGACGGCGCAAATGTATGCAGTTTATTGGAAACGCCAAACAAATTTCGCGTTTTTTTTCGATTTAAGGGCAAAATAATTTCATTTTCTAGCTAAAAGCCGTATCTTCGCCGAACCTAAAGCCTCTCGTAGCGGTTATAGGTAGTAACTTGTAGCTCGTAGCTTGTAACTAATATTGTAACTTGTAACATAAAAAAGATATGAATGTAAGTGTTCGTTTTTCGGCTGCGTGGATTCGCATAGCGTTTGCCTTCGCCGTGGGACTGCTGTTGGTGCTGTTCCCTGACGATGCCAGCAACTATTTTGTCATGGCTATCGGTGTCTTGTTTACTTTGCCCGCATTGATCAGCCTCGGCATTTTCCTGGCTGGTAAGAAGAGTGGGGTGACTTTGCCCATCATGGGGATTGGCAGCCTGCTGTTCGGGCTGTGGTTGATTATCATGCCCGACTTCTTTGTCACGTTGCTCACCTATGTGCTCGGCTTTATCCTGCTGGTAGGTGGTGTACAGCAGCTGTCGTGGCTGCAAGTAGCCCGCTCGTGGAGTAGGGTTTCTCCTTATTATTATGTTGTGCCTGTGTTGATTCTGATGGCTGGATTGTTGGCCCTCTTTAACCCGGGTGGGGTACAGCGCACGGCCTTCCTCATCATCGGTGGTGCCAGTCTCTTCTACGCCATTCAAGAACTCGTCAGCCAGTTGCTGCTGCGCAAGAAGGAGGAGGCACAGGCTCCTACGGGTGCGCAAGCCAGCGTCTCTTCGTCCACCTCATCCTCTTCATCCAACGATGCGGACGATGACATCGAGGATGCCGAGGTGATAGAGATCAGCAAGGATTGATGACTCCTGAAGAGTGACCATCACATGAGTCGCAGCAGTTGCTCTACGCACAGCTGCATATTGGCCATCGCCACTTGGGGTTGCATCAGCTGCTCCAGGGGGCGATGGTCGTTGGTATTGATGCTCCTCACGAGGTTGAACTCACGGGCCAATGCCCCTTCTGCATCGTCGATAGCCCCCGAGAGCAACCACACCGGTACGCCAGCCGCCTTGCAACGCTTCAGTACACCGTGGGGCACCTTGCCCATCAGCGTCTGACGGTCTGACTTCCCCTCGCCCGTGATTACCAGGTCAGCCTTTGCCATCAGTTGGTCAAAGCGGGCCAGGTCCAGCACGATGTCAATGCCCGAGCGAAGTTCCGCACCCAGATAGGCCAGCAGCGCATAGCCCAGACCTCCGGCAGCACCGGCACCACGATGCAGCGCCAGCTCACGCGAAGCCACGCCATCCAGCTCCGTGCGTAAGGCAAAGTCGCGTAGCCTATGGTCCAGCTCCACCACCTGCTCCGGAGTCGCTCCCTTCTGAGGTGCGAAGACATAGGCCGCCCCTTGCGGTCCATAGAGCGGATTATCCACATCGCAAGCCACCACCATGCGGCACTCCGCGGGCCAGCATCCCCTGTCATGCAGCGCCTGGAGCATCCCTTGCCCCGCATCGCACGTGGCACTACCGCCAATGCCCATCACAATCTGTTCGCATCCACGCCCCAGGGCATCTGCAATCATCTCCCCCACGCCATAGGTGGTGGTCAGCAGTGGATTGCGTTGTTCCACAGGCACCAGCGTCAGACCGCTGGCCGCAGCCATCTCCATATAGGCTGTCCGTCCATCAGCAGAGCAGGCATATACCGCATCCACAGGCTCCATCAACGGTCCATGCACCTTCACAGTGACCTGTTGTACAGGGAGCAACCGCTCCACACAGTTCACCAGTCCCTCGCCGCCATCACTCAGCGGCAACTCCACGACCTGCTTCTCAGGGCACACCGCAGTCACCCCCAGCGCAGCCGCCCGGCAAGCCTCCCGGGCCGAGAGACACCCCTTGAACGAATCAAATGCCAGTACAATCATCATTAACGCATAGGAATGTATGTCAGACAGCGAGCAGAATACCTAAAACAGGGGCTAAAGCGATCATATCCTCAGCCACCATCCAATGGATATCAGAATGGCTATTGCGGTAGTCTTCGCTGATGGTATCTTCATGAATGGAACATATCAAATAATCCTTAATCAGCAATCGGGATTCCTCATGCGAGAATGCATAAAGGGCCTCCCATGAGATGAAAGCCTTATCCTTATCGTTGGACAAATCCCAAAACGGCTCACTATCCATATAGGTGAAAGGATTGCGGTAATCACATTTGAAGGGGCTTCCTGAAGGAACGACAATCTGCCAAATGTCTTTGAACTTCCCCTTTAGATCCTTGTCCAGATTGACGACATTCGATGTAATATGTCCCGACTTTACCAATTCCATGACGGCCATAATCATCACAGCCTTGTGAGGTGCATAGCAGCCTCTGTATTTGTTGCGGTTCAAGTGGCTGGCTATCTCCAGAAAATATTGGCCACACAGCTCCACCTTTTTACGGACAAGCGCAGCTTTCGTTGCCTCGTTTAACGAAGCATAGACCTCAGTTTGCATGAAAGAGGTGAGGTCGTAGATTTGGGATTGAATATTTAAAATGTTCATTTTTCAATAATTGTTTTCAATGTGGTGTCGGTGAACGTCCTTCATATATCAAGTTTCACTTTCTTGTAGTCATTTCTATGATGGGATTATCTGAATATTGGTCGAAAAGGTCGAGGAAGTTGAACTGTGTGTACTTGACTTGAGCGTTCTTTTTTTTATCAGGAGTTTTATAGCTTTCGTATCTGACAATCTCATTCGTATAGCGATTTATCCCTTCAAGGTTCTTCGTATGATAACATTCAAGAAGTGTATCTGCTAACGTGCTGTTGATATTGGCTATTGTTGGGATGCGAAGCTTACGCAAATGTTGGCTCTGCCAACGGGCATAACCTCCGTTCATCTTGTTTGTCACATTATTCAACTGAGTGCGGACATAGTCGGACATCAATATGGCTGCGAGCAATTCAAGATCTTTCTCCCTACCTCCTGTAATATAGTAGATATTGTGCTGCGGATAATATTCGCCCTTATCAACAAATATATAGTCGTTTCCGGAAATGTCAGGCAGTAGAATTTTAGGCTGCGACTGGAGAATTGGAGAAATCTTATCAATCGTTCCATACCATGCCGCTGGGTTTCTAGAGGCTTTGTGACGACTTGCCAGGCGTTCTTTATGTGTCTCCAAGTATCTTTGGGCTTTTGGAAAATCATTCAGATCTATCAGATTACCGTTCTTGTCGTATGGGTTAAGCAGGTAACGTCCTTTCCATTCTAGCCTGCTCCCTTTCAAATCGCGAGCGTTAATCGACGGGACGAGCAACTCATCTTCAACATTGCCTTTGATGTCTTTTGATATGAAAATACTATCAGCACCTGTAGCTACTCCTATCCCTATCCTGTAACCTTGTGCCTCAATCGTACTGAATATTGTATTATAGGTCTCTGCATTAAACACATTGTTCCATTCATCGCTTTCTGGAATAGGCAAACTTATGAAAGAATCTGTTCCGAGCGCCTCTATGTCCAATGTTTCTGCATACTTCATGACCTTTCGGTCTTTGTTGTTTTCTATTAATGTAATGGCAGGATAAGCCAAGACTTCCTCATCGAACGCGTCAGCACCCTCCATATTGATGATGGTACGTAGGTTATAGCAGCGTGCAACTAACTCCCTCAGTTTTCTACCATACCGATTCTTCATCCACCGATTTGCACAGATAAAGCAATGCTTTCCATCATGCTTCAATAGCCGAAGCGATTGCTCAAAGAAAAGCACATACATATCAGCACGATAATAGAAGGTTGCGTAACGTCTTTTGTATATGTCAAGTTTATCTTTGGGTATTTGCTCATATCTGATGTAAGGAGGATTACCTATAACTATATCTACCTGTCTGTCATGGTTCGCTAGAAGAAAGTCCTCTGTCGAAATTGATAACTCAGGGCTTATTATCTCTGGGAATTCGGCTTTGATGCGTTTGATGCAGCACGCCACCTTCTCGCCATCAATGTCTGAGGCGTAAACATGGTTGTGGTAAACATCATTAAGATCAAAACTGTAACGAAGTGCAGACTCTTTTAGACGATGGATGATAGCCATTAAGAATTCGCCCTTGCCACAAGAAGGCTCCATGATGGACACTGAAGACAAATCTTTATCTGCAGTATATCCCACCATATCGAGCATATAATCTACAACCTGTGGTTTGGTGAACACATCTCCATGCCGCCCCCCGCTTGATCTATTGCGATATGTATTATTTGAAGAATTCATCCTGTACACCTAACAAATGACCATGGAAAGAGGCAATGAAAGACTCGATAGTAATACAGTCAGATACGTTCTCGTAATCATTTCTTCAGAAGATCCAAGAGATTTCTCTGTTCTATTGTTTAGGTTATTTCCATATGAGCCGACTTGTGATTTCAATTCAAGAGCTGCTACAAGATTCCCTTTCGGTGAAACGATAAGTAAATCCCAATCTTTAGTAGCCCTATAAAAGCCTGGTATATGGTTGTTCTTTAAATAAATGCAGTGCATGGGAATACCTGCATCAACGGCTACTTTCGTGAGGAGTTCAAGGAACCCATCTAATTGTTTGCCTGCCAAAACATTGCCTTGTCTCTTTTTCGTTATCCAAAAAGATTTTACCGCTTTGGCAATTATTACGTGATATTTATCGTTCATGATTTACAGTTAAAGGGTTACACTTAATATAAAAGACTTCTTTTAGAAAGAATAGTCAATTTCAGCTACAAAGATATGTAATTAATTGCTGATTCTCGCATAAAAGAACGAAAAATTGTAATTTGATGATGTATGAAAGCGCATTAGCTCTTTTCCCAAAATTATAAACTTAGGTGTATTTTCCAGCTATAGCTGCTTCATAGCTGTCAGCTTCTTGAGCTTACTCAGTATGTAACGTGCTGTCCAACAAGTCTGGACATTTGTCCGCATAGGTCCGGAAAAAGTTCCGGATATGATCAAAAAGCCCCTTTATTGCTCTTTTTGACGTGTACTGATTTTGGTTGACAGTTTTGTTTGTTAATACTAAAGTTGTTTACACTCTTGTTGTTTTATTCCTATTATGGTTGTCAGTTCATTCTTTTATCAACAGCTTAGGTTTACATTATTCTGCTATTCCTAATATGGTTGCCACTTTAGAATCTTATTCCCGAAGAGGTTTACACCTTGAGGGAATAGACCTCTGGAATTGTACTCAACCCCATTCCCTCGTTACTGCTATCGTTGTCTTTTGCCAAAGAAAACATAGGCAGTGCAGGAGCTCCTTCCGTTTCTTGGCGGTGCAAATATAGTGAATTATGCTTAATTCCCATCTGTCTTACTTGCATTTTCTTCAAATTGACAGTCCAAAAGGGGATTGTTGGAGTGCCCTGTC
>CAMACX010000008.1 GCA_945831575.1 uncultured Mediterranea sp. | reverse complement strand
TGGGCCGCCGTCTGGCATTGGGCGACTTCCACGAGCTGAACATCATCGTCAAGGGTGACGTGGACGGTTCGGTAGAGGCCCTGAGCGACTCGCTCATCAAGCTCTCTACGGAGCAGATTCAGGTCAATGTCATCCATAAGGGCGTAGGTCAGATTTCCGAGTCCGACGTTTCGTTGGCCGCAGCCAGTGACGCCATCATCGTAGGCTTCCAGGTGCGTCCATCGAGTGCTGCCGCCAAGCAGGCCGAGCAGGAGGGTGTGGATATCCGCAAGTACTCCGTAATCTACGATGCCATTGAGGAGGTCAAGGCCGCCATGGAGGGCATGTTGGCACCCACGCTCAAGGAGCAAGTCACCGCGACCATCGAGGTACGCGAGGTGTTCAACATCAGCAAGGTAGGTATAGTGGCTGGTGCCATGGTACGTACCGGTAAGGTGAAGCGCACCGACAAGGCACGCTTGATACGCGACGGCATTGTAGTCTTCACCGGAAGCATCAACGCCCTGAAGCGCTTCAAGGACGATGTGAAGGAGGTAGGTACCAACTTTGAGTGCGGTATCAGCCTCACCGCCTGCAACGACATCAAGGTAGGCGACATCATCGAGACCTACGAAGAGATTGAAGTCAAGGCGACGCTGTAAGCAGCTATTATAAGCTACGAGCTGTTACTTAGCTACAAGCTACGAGCTACAAGTTATACTTAGTTACAAGCTACTAGTGCTACTATTACTGGTAGCTTGTAGCTTGTAACTAAAAAAAGCTGGTAGCTAAAAAAACAAAAAACAAAAACATGGCAACCATAGATATTGTTATTCTTGTACTGTTCCTGATAGGTGTGGTGCGAGGCATCATGAATGGATTCATCAAGCAATTGGCCTCTTTACTGGGACTGATTGCCGGTCTGATTGCCGCCAAGGCGCTCTATGCCACAGTGGCTGAGCGTATCGCCCCGATGGTGGGTGAGTCGCCTACGGTGAGCAAGGTAGTGGCCTTTATCCTGATATGGATAGCTGTACCCCTGGCCTTTACCTTGATAGCTGCCCTGCTGACCAAAGCTGTGGAAGCAGTCCAACTGGGCTGGCTCAACCGTTGGCTGGGTGCAGGACTAGGTGCCATCAAGTACCTGCTGGCTGTCAGCGTGCTGATCTGTGTCATCGAATGGGTGGATGCAGACAGCACCCTGCTCATCAACAAGGAGCAGAAAAAAGAGTCCAAACTCTACTACCCCATGGAGCAGTTGGCCGGAGTCTTCCTGCCTGCAGCTGCCGAATGGGCCACAGCGGAGGAATAAATAAGGAGAAACGTTTCATGCAAGAAGAAAAGAACAAGTTTGTCAAACAACTGACGCAAGAGCGCTATAAATACGGCTTCACCACCGATGTGCAGACCGACGTAATCGAGCGTGGGCTCAACGAGGATGTGGTGCGACTCATCTCCCGCAAGAAGGAGGAGCCCGAATGGCTGTTGGAGTTTCGTCTGAAGGCTTACCGCTACTGGACGACCCTCCAGCCCCCCACATGGGCCCACCTGCGCATCCCGGAGATTGACTTCCAGAGCATATCCTACTATGCTGATCCCACCCGCAAGAAGGAGGGAGAGGCCAAAAGCGTGGAGGACTTGGATCCCGAACTGATGAAGACCTTCGATAAGCTGGGTATTCCCTTGGAGGAGCGGCTGGCCCTGAGTGGCATGGCCGTGGATGCGGTGATGGACTCCGTCTCAGTGAAGACTACCTTCAAGGAGACACTCATGGAGAAGGGCATCATCTTTTGCAGCATCAGCGAGGCGGTGAAGGAGCACCCCGACCTGGTGAAGCAGTACCTGGGCTCAGTGGTGGGCTACCGCGACAACTTCTATGCGGCCCTCAATTCAGCCGTCTTCTCCGACGGTTCGTTTGTCTATATTCCCAAGGGGGTGCGCTGCCCCATGGAGCTGAGCACTTACTTCCGCATCAACGCCCGCGGTACGGGTCAGTTTGAGCGCACGCTCATTGTAGCCGACGATGATGCCTACGTATCCTATCTCGAAGGATGCACCGCCCCGATGCGCGATGAGAACCAACTGCATGCCGCCATCGTAGAGATTGTGGTACACGACCGTGCAGAGGTGAAGTACAGCACCGTGCAAAACTGGTACCCGGGCGATGAGCAGGGACGCGGCGGAGTCTATAACTTCGTGACCAAGCGCGGCCTCTGCAAGGGCGAAAGCAGCAAACTGAGCTGGACGCAGGTAGAGACGGGCAGTGCCATCACCTGGAAGTACCCGTCGTGCATCCTGGCCGGCAACAACTCCACCGCAGAGTTCTACAGTGTAGCGGTGACCAACCACTACCAGCAGGCCGACACCGGCACCAAGATGATTCACCTGGGCCGCAACACACGCAGCACCATCGTAAGCAAAGGTATCTCTGCCGGCAAGAGCGAGAACTCCTACCGTGGCCTGGTGAAAGTATCACCCCGTGCTGACGGAGCACGCAACTACAGCCAGTGCGACTCGCTGCTGCTTGGCAGCCACTGCGGTGCCCACACCTTCCCCTACATGGACATCCAGAATCCCACGGCCGTGGTAGAGCACGAAGCCACCACAGGCAAGATCAGCGAAGAGCAACTCTTCTACTGCAACCAGCGCGGCATCAGCACCGAAGATGCCATAGGCCTGATTGTCAACGGCTACGCCAAGGAGGTGCTGAGCAAGCTGCCGATGGAGTTTGCTGTGGAGGCCCAGAAGCTGCTGGCCGTCTCTCTGGAGGGCAGCGTGGGATAGTGATTAGTGTTTAGTGATTAGTGTTTAGTGTTTAGAAATAAAAACAGTCATGCTCGAAATAAAAGATTTGCACGCCTCGATAGGAGGCAAAGAGATATTGAAGGGAGTGACCTTGACCATCCGCGATGGGGAGGTACACGCCTTGATGGGACAGAACGGTGCCGGTAAGAGTACACTGAGCAACATCCTCGTGGGACATCCCGCCTACGAAGTGACCAGCGGCACAGTGACCTTCAACGGCAAGGACCTGCTGGCCATGAAGCCGGAGGAGCGGGCCCACGAGGGCATCTTCCTCTCCTTCCAGACTCCCGTGGAGATACCGGGTGTCTCGATGGTCAACTTCATGCGTACAGCTGTCAACGAACGCCGCAAGCACCAGCACCTCCCTGCCCTCTCGGCCGGCGAGTTCCTCAAGCTGATGCGCGAGAAGCGAGCCGTCGTTGAACTGGACAGCAAGCTGGCCAACCGCTCGGTGAACGAAGGGTTCAGCGGCGGAGAGAAGAAACGCAACGAGATTTTCCAGATGGCCATGCTGGAGCCTACCTTCACCATCCTCGATGAGACTGACTCCGGCCTCGACGTGGATGCCCTGCGCATCGTGGCCGAAGGATTCAACAAGCTGCGCACGCCGCAGACCAGTGCCATGGTCATCACCCACTACCAACGCCTGCTTGACTACCTGAAGCCCGATGTGGTACACGTGCTCATGGGAGGACGTATCGTCAAGACAGGAGGCCCGGAACTGGCTACCCGCATCGAACAACAGGGATTTGACTGGATTAAAAACGAACTGCAATGATGACCCACGCAGCACAACAGTATATTGATTTGTACCGCAGTGCGGAGGAGATGATCTGTCGCCACAGCGCACCGGTCCTCAATGCCCCGCGCCGGGAAGCAATGGAGGCATTCAGCCAGCTGGGATGGCCGGGAAGCAAGAACGAAGCATACCGCTACACCGCCCTTGCCCCGCTGATGGAGCCTGACTTTGCGCTCAACCTCAACCGCCTGCAGATGCCGGCCAACCCGCAGGATGCCTTCCGCTGCGACGTGCCCAACCTCAGTACAGCCGTCTATTTCACGGTGAACGACACCCCGCTGCCTGCCACCCATCACCTGCTGCCCGAAGGGGTGCTGATGGGTAGCCTCAAGGAGCTGGCTGCACAGCATCCCGAACTTGTGGAGCGCCATTACGGCAAGCTGGCCCGTTGGCAGGAAGACGCCCCCACGGCCTTCAACACCGCCTTTGCCCAAGATGGTGTGCTGCTCTACGTACCGCGTGGCATTGTGGTGGAGAAGCCCATCCAGCTGGTCAACACCCTGCGCTCGGATGTCGATTTCCTGGCCAACCGCCGCCTGCTCATCATCCTGGAGGAGGGTGCCCAGGCCCGCCTGCTGGTGTGCGACCACGCCACAGCCGGTTCCACCTACGTCTCCACGCAGGTCACCGAGACCTACATTGGTGAAGGAGCCGTGTTTGACCTCTACGAGCTGGAGGAGACCCATGCCCGCACCACCCGCATCAACAACCTCTACATGAAGCAAGCAGCCAGCAGCAACGTACAGATCAGCACCATCTCGCTGACCGGTGGCCACACGCGCAACACCATTGAGGTGGCCCTAGACGGACCCGGTGCCGAGCTCAACCTAAGCGGCATGGCAATAGCCGATGGCCAGCAGCATGTGGACAACCACACCACCATCCTCCACAACGCCCCCCGCTGCACAAGCAAGGAGCTGATGAAGTACGTGCTCAACGATGAAGCCACAGGCGTATTCAGCGGCTTGGTCAAGGTACAGCCTGGTGCGGAGAAGACCATCTCCGAGCAGACCAGCCGCAACCTCTGCGCTACCACCAAGGCCCACGCCTTCGCCCGTCCGCAGCTGGAGATCTATGCCGATGACGTGAAGTGCAGCCACGGTGCCACCGTAGGCCAGCTCAACGAAGCCGCCCTCTTCTACATGCGCCAGCGCGGCATCAGCGAAGCCGAAGCCCGCTTGATGTTGATGTTTGCCTTCGTAGGCGAAGCCATTGACACCATCCGCATGGAGGCCCTCAAGGACCGACTGCACCACCTGGTAGAGAAGCGCTTCCGTGGCGAGCTGGGCCAGTGCAAAGGCTGCAAACTAAGCGTTTAATAAATAATATAGTATAGCACACAGATGACACAGATTAGCTAGGATGACCACAGATTATATATTTATATCAGTGTAAATCTGTTGCTTCTGCGTCATCTGTGTTGCCATGAGAGCCGCAACAAAATTAACGAACAACAATGGACATCAATAAGATAAGAGAGGATTTCCCCATCCTGGGGCGGACTGTCTATAATAAGCCACTGGTCTATCTGGACAATGGCGCCACCACGCAGAAGCCCCGTTGTGTGGTCGAGGCGATGGTCAACGAGTACTACTCGGTCAACGCCAACGTACACCGGGGCGTTCACTTCCTTTCGCAGCAAGCCACTGAGTTGCATGAAGCCGCCCGCGAGACGGTGGGCCGCTTCATCAACGCCCGCTCCACGAGCGAGATTATCTTCACCCGAGGCACCACCGAGAGCATCAACCTGATGGCCTACAGCTTCGGCGAGGCCTTCCTGCACGAGGGCGATGAGGTGATTGTCTCCACGATGGAGCACCACAGCAACATTGTGCCCTGGCAGCTTCTGGCCGAGCGCAAAGGCATCACGTTGAAAGTGATTCCCATCACCGACGAGGGGGAGCTCATCCTGGAGGAGTACGAGAAGCTCTTCACTCCGCGTACCCGGCTGGTCAGCGTGGCCCACGTGAGCAACGTGCTCGGCACGGTCAACCCCGTAGCTGAAATCATCCGCACGGCTCACGCACATGATGTACCCGTGCTGATAGACGGTGCCCAGTCCATCCCCCACATGCCCGTCGATGTGCAGGCCCTGGATGCCGACTTCTACGTCTTCTCAGCCCACAAGGTCTATGGCCCCACGGGCGTGGGTGTACTCTACGGCAAGGAGCAGTGGCTCGACCGCATGCCTCCCTATCAGGGCGGCGGCGAGATGATACAGCACGTCTCCTTCGAGCGCACCACCTTCAACGAACTGCCCTTCAAGTTCGAGGCCGGTACCCCCGACTACATCGGCACCACTGCCCTGGCCACCGCACTGGATTACGTCTCCGCCATCGGCATGGAGCAGATAGCCGCCCACGAGCAGGAGCTCCTCAGCTACGCCATGCAGCGCATGGACGAGATACCGGGGATGCGCATCTTTGGCCGGGCCAAGCAGAAGAGCGGCGCCATCTCCTTCCTCGTAGGCGACATCCACCACTTCGACATGGGCACCCTGCTCGACCGCCTCGGCATTGCTGTACGCACAGGTCACCACTGTGCCCAGCCCCTGATGATCCGCCTCGGCATCGAAGGCACCGTACGCGCCTCCTTCGGCCTCTACAACACCAAGGAGGAGGTCGATACCCTGGTAGCCGGCATCGAGCGCGTCAGCAAGATGTTTTAATCAAACAGCATACGTACAGTATTCGTCCCCCATCCGAACGCCATTCGAATGGGGGACGAACCGTATTTATCCGCATCCTAAACATGAATGTTTCTACCAGTTTCTGATATCTACATTTCAATAATTTGAAGATTGTGAACGCGCGTGTTCACAATCTGACGTGGACATACTTCCACACCATCATTCAGGTGACAGACCCTAATTACCTGATTTTGGCAACAGCTTGTTGCCAAATTGTAATGCACTCATTATAAAACTAAATGTCTGCTTCTCACAAATATCTGCACCCATACGCCAATAAAGGCGGAGCAATTCTATATTCACCTTGATTGCCGCCTTGATTTGTGCACTCCGAATATCCTGCTTCAACTGCGACACCCAGCTCTTGAAGTCGCGGTTGTTTGCCAGTGTCAAATTTCCTGCCATAGCTTACAATTCCTTATTATACTGTTCTTCTGCTATTATTCTAGCAGAACTATTTCTCCAATTATTTCGGCACAAAGTTACACTATTCTCTCAAATAACCCATCAATCAGCTCTTATCTTTTCTGAGTACTTTGCACATCCACTCAACCGAAACATTGCTCCTGCGTTACAGAAAGCCGGACTTCCCGTACCGACCGTAGAGGTAAACGGTGGCGGTGTACTGGTGAGGATACAGCACCGAACCGTCGAAGATATCATAGCCAGCAGAGAGAAAAGTGGCGCTGTAAATAATGAAAGTGGCGGTTTAAATGTCGGTATAAATAAAAGATGTGACGGAAAGAATGTCGGAATAAAAAGTGACTTAAATAGCTATGATTCAGAAGATATAATAGATTGCAGCACAATAGATGTCGGTGTAAATGTCGGTGTAAATGATGAAAGTGGCGCTGTAAATGGCGGTTTAAATGGCGCTGTAAATGATGAAAGTGGCGGTTTAAAAGAGACAACAGATTTAAACCGCCACTTACTCTGCTATTCTTTCTGCTCCAGGGATTGTAGCTTCGCATTATAGACATAGCCCAAGATGGTGCCCTGCACAATCCGCTGAATGATTTCCTCTACCATACTCAGATGAACCACGTACCATTCGTCAGGATGATGTTCCTGGCCTTGGTCGTCTATGACCTTAACGTGATATTGGGCCTGCTTCAAGACGGTGTGAATCAGATGCTCCAACTTCTGCGAATGGATGTTGACCACCTTATAGGTCGCTATGATTTCGACTTCGGCCATCAGGTAGGTAGGCTCATGTGCAGCGCGGGCGATACGTTCTTCTACCGTTTGAGTAGTGACACCGATTTTATACAGGTTCTTCTGGTCCCTAATCTCCTTATTGGTAGATAGAGAACGAAGTACATAGATATACCCTGTACACTGGTCGTCAGGCAGTACCTCTTCGGGCATATTGAACGACTCCGCTTCCTCTGTAAGCAAGGTGACAGCATAGCCGTTGCTTACTACGTTTTTGCGTAAGGTTTGCAGCAGAATGTCCGTCTCCGTACCATTCTCGTAGATGCAGCGAGTTCGTGCATCGGGCAGACCATTGGTTGACTTTACCCGATTGCCAACCTGCTCAAGGTAAAGCAGCTGACCATCCACCACATAGTAACGTCCTGCCTCTAAGCTGGCTGTCTTTACTATTTTATCCAGACGGCGGCGACCCGTCCGCAGTTCGTGATGTATCTTATCAAAGAGAGGCCGGTATGCCTCGAAGTTGGCACAGGGTTGGGTATGAGCTATATAGTCCGCTTTGCTACGCAGCTTCATGACCTGACGCATCTCTTCGGGCAGGTCGAAAAGGGCGGCCTCTTGAGGGGATATCTCCAAGAGAGGGTCATCGAAGATGGATTCCAGTTCTTTCTTAATGTTCATACGTCAATAGATTGAGTCGGTCATACTGTTTCAATGATTCCAGTTCATTACTTCTCCGCAAGGCTTTCAACGAGGCAGCCAGGAGCTTTTCTTTGAGGTCTCCCTCCTGACGAGGTTCATGTCCGTGCGTCTCTATCCAGACGGCAATCTCCTCCAGTTTCTGGGCACTTCGGTCATGGGCAGTCGGCTTGGGTGCTGGCGGACGCACACGAGCCAACAGGGGGTCATCAAATATCTCCAATAATTCTTCAGGCCACTCTTTCATACGTTCTTAATATGTTATAGATGTTCGTCATACTCCAATCCCATCATCTTTCTTATCTTCAGATTCTTTATCATCTGCAAGGCTGCTGCCATCTCTCTGACCTTGGGGTCAGGACTGTCTGCTGAGGGCTCTTTCCCGTGTCGGGCAACATACTCCTTCAGAGGCCCTTTGAAGATGGTGACAGCTTGCTCGATGGTCAGGTTCATCTTCAGTTCGGCGATGGTGTCCTGTATCACCTTCAAGGTCGGAGCGTCCACCGACTTGGACAGTACCTGATAGGCTCGTTGGAAGGGGTTGATGGCATCTATCAGGTTGATGGATAGCTTGTCAATGTTGATGAACTGGTTGGAGAGCTTCAGCAGGCGGTTGCCTTCACTCTCTTCCACATCGTTGCCTTTGACTATCGTGTCGAGCAATACACGCTGGCGCACCTCCTCCACTTCATCGTCGCTCAACTCAGGGTAGCGTTCACGGATGATTTTCGGAATCAGGTGCTTGGTCAGGTTCTCGGCAGTGGTGGCACCGGCTATGGCCTTCTGTACTTCGCCATTCTGAAGGATGGAGGCTTTTAGGTCATCCAGTTGCTCTTGAACAATCATCTTTGTCTTCTCACTGGAGAGCGGCTTCAACCCTTCCACCACCAGGTCCCGCTTGGAGCGAGGCGTTTGGGTGTCGCTGTCCTCCTGAAGGGTGCGGAAGTTCCAACTGGGCGCCATCACCTGCTCCATCAGCAGGGAGGCCGATATGGCTTTCAGGAAATCGTTGACAGCCACTTTCACCTCGGCCTGCTGGGCATCGGGCATGGCAATCAGATTGACAAAACGGGCCTCCTCCTTACCTTCGCAGTCGCGTGTGCAGCGACCGATAATCTGTATCACTTCCGTCAGTGAGCCGCGTACGCCTACGGTCAGGCACATCTCACACCAAGGCCAGTCAAAGCCCTCTTTGGCCGTTCCCAGTGCAATGATGATATCGATGTCCTCCCTCCGCTTCATTCTTTGTAGATAGCCCTGCACCAGGTTTCGTTCCTTGCCTTCATCTTCCACCAGGTCGGCCACCTTCAGCAGTCGTCCGTCGATGGTTCTGACGTGATAGATTCCGGTATGGTAGTCCTTCTTCTCAATGGTTCCTATCCGTTGGATGATTTGGTCTGTCTCATCGTACTTGCCCAGTCCGGTGGAGGCACGGGCATTCACGCTGGGTATGTGTATCAGGATTTTCTTTGTGGTGTCCAGCACCTCGTGTATGTGTTCCAGGTAGTTGCCCCGGTAGAAATGGTAGCCCAATGACAGACGTTTCAGGTAGCGGTAGCCGTTCAGCTGCTGATAATAGTTGTAGGTCACGGGATAGAACCGGGCCTCATCTTCAGGTCGCATCACGGGGGTACGGTCGCCTCGGAAGTAGGAGCCGGTCATGGCCACCATATGTCCCGTGGTGTTGTTCATGACGCGACGCACGATGTCACCCAGTTGCGAGGCCGCATCGGCACTGCTGTGGTGAAACTCGTCGATGGCCAGCAGGCAATCGTTCATCACCTCGTCGCTGAGCTGGCTCATTCCGTTGCGCAGGGTGGCGTGAGCGCAGAGCAGAATGGGGGCAGCGTCTTGACGAAAGAACTCGCAGAACCGATCGGCCTTGTCTTTCTCGTTGGTGGCATCACACAGGTTGAAGTAAGGGGCTATCTTCCAGTTGGCAAAGAACCCGTGAGACTTCAGGTCGGTATTGTTGAAGGAGCGTCCGATGCTCTTCTCAGGTACTGCCACAATGACTTTCTTAATGCCTTGGTGCGCCAGCTTGTCCAAAGCAATAAACATCAAGGCTCGGCTCTTCCCCGATGCGGGAGGCGCCTTGATGAGCAGAAAGCGCCTGTGGCGTTCGGCATAGGCTTTGGCTTGCATTTCGCGCATACCCAGTTCATCCACCTCGGTAGAACGTCCGTCCTGGGCATATCTGATGTTGACAAATTCCTCGTTCATAGCTGTCAGTTATTTGGCGATCATACGTTCATAGAGGCGGAACAGACATTCCAGTCGGGCTTCATCGTTGGCAAAAGGATAGCCGGGATAGCAGCTCTCCACGATGTCGTCCAGACGGGCATGTGCTTCGCGCAGGTCTTGCGGCATGGTGTCGGGGTCGTACAGCTCGGCCAATGTCTGGCCGGGATAATACTCACGGGTAATCAGTACCTCCTCAGCGGCTTCCTCAATCTCCTTCTTCTTGGCTTCGCTCACTTTGGGGAAGGGGAACGTGTTGTAGCAGAGCTGAGTAGAATAGCGAATACTTGTACCTAAATATCCTCCAATCGTTTTGGTCCACATCATGTGAATTTTGGTAGAAAGAATCCCAAATACCCATAAATCCCCATCATATATAACTTCAATAGAATTCATCGTAATATAGCTTGCATCATAGAATCCGCATTGCAAGTATTCTCTTCTTTCAGAAGAAGTACATGCAATCAGAATTTCATTTTTCTGAGCAACTTTACGATAACGAAATTGATGAGGTCTATTTACTAAACTCCTTGCAACTTCACCAGCATCAATTCGGAAATTATATACTCCATCTATTCTCTGTTTAATAGGCGGAATCTTGTATGCATCTTCTAAATCCTTGTCATCAATCCATAAACAATATCTTGAGATACCATTTATCATTTCCTCACCACCTATTAATGACTTGATATATTGGTTAGCTTCTGGGAAGTGGGATAGTATTTCAGTTTTCTCACTTTCATTTAATTTCAAGAATCCCCCTTCTAAGGGCATATTCCCATATTCCATTTGAGGTAAATCAGAAATCGAATAGTTAGAAGAATGTACAATCGTATTATTCCCTTCATAAAGATATGGCGATATATTCTTCACTGCTTTTGATGACGTGTTATCAAATAATAGTTTCCTCCGATTAATTTCTATTGGAGCTATTCCAATAATCACACATGTAACACCTGCATTATTTTTTGCATTGTTTTCCCATTTGAACGATTTATAAGCAAAGATTATTTCATTTGTATCGCGTAAAATATAAGGCCATAGCATTCCTACTTGTTCTCCCTGCACAATTGAATTTGTACTAACAAAAGCGGCTTTACTATTTAGAGATAAATAATACGATACCTTATAAAACCAATTTGAGATATAGTCGAGATTCTTAAAACTGGGAAGTTTGCCTAATACATGAATAACGTCCGACTTCTGTTCTTTCGACTGCAATTTTCCTCCCAGATACGGCGGATTACCAAAGACAAACACTTCTTCATCAGCCGTATGAGGACAGACGCTGTTCCAGTCGAGGCGACAGGCATTACCGCAAACTATCTGTGTGATGTTATGAAGAGGCAACGCATCGGTGCGGATACCGAAATCATCGAACAGTTTCTTGTTCATCTGATGCTCGGCCAGCCAAAGGGAGAGCATGGCCACTTCGTGGGGAAAGTCGAGCAACTCGATGCCATAGAACTGATTGATACGTATCATGGAACCTATCATGGAGCCAATGGCACCCTGACCGCCCTCACAGAGTTGTTGCAGGCGGAGAATGTCCATCTCCAACAGGCGGAGCGACTTGTAGGTGATGATGAGGAAATTGCCGCTGCCACAGGCGGGGTCGAAGAACTTCATGCGGCTCATACGGCTCAGCAGTTCGTTGCCCTTGCGGATAATGGGCAGGCAGTTGGTACGAAAAGCCTTGCCCGTCTGCCCTCCCATGTCGAGCAGTTGCTTCTGACGGTCGTAGTCAGCCTTCAGCTTGTTGTAAGCTTCACGCAGTTCGTCCAGAAAGAGGGGATTGATGACCTTCATGATGTTGGGCACACTGGTGTAGTGCATGCCTTGGGTGGCCCGCTCTTCGGGATTGACCACCGCCTGAATCATAGAGCCGAAGATGTCGGGATTGATGTCCTTCCAGTCCAGTTCGCCACACTCCAGGATGAGGCGGCGCGCCTTGGCACCCATGCGGGGAATAGCGATGCGGCGCGAGAAGAGTCCGCCGTTGACGTAAGGGAACTGGGTGATGATGTGCGGAGTGTCGTCACTGCGCTGTGGGCGGTCCATGATGTTGAAGGCTTCGTCTAAGTAGTCGCTCAGGTCGCTGCCATCGGGCTTGGTGTAGCGCTCGATGGAGGAGGTGAAGAGCTGTTCTTCGAAGATGCCGGTATCTTCGGCAAAGAAGCAGAACAGCAGGCGCGTGATGAAGATGTTGAGGTCGTGCAGGTCGTCGTCGCTGCTGAAGTCGTTGTAGGCACGCAGCTCGTCGTGCAGTTTGGCCAGTTTCTCGGCCGCCTTGATGTCGGCAGGGCTCTCCTCCACGTAGCGCACCCGCTCAATGTCCATCAGGGGATAGAAGAAGGCGAAGTCGCAATGCAGGCGTGAAAGAGGATTCTCGTAGGTCTCCCTTTCACGCAGGTCATAAGCCAGGAGCGTACGACCGTCACTGACGGCCGCTATCTTGGGCGCTGCCCGCAGCACGGTGAGGTCCTGCTTCAGTGCTTCCAGCGTGTCACGCAGGTGCAGGGTGTCGGTGGCCCGATAGGCCAACAGCCCTTTGATAAGTAGTCCGTCAAATCGGGCGACCACGCCCTTGCCTTCCACGTAGCGACTTACCTCGCGTTCACTTTTGCCAAAGGCAAGCAGCAGCATGTAGCCCACTATAGAGGCATTGACCGGCTCTTTCAGTGCCGACAGCCTCTGTTCAATCTCCTTGTAGCCTAACTGAGTCTTCTTCGCCATCGCCTTGCCTCCCCAGTTAAGCAGTCATTTGCAAGGCAGGACACCCGGAAGGATGTCCAGTGTTCCATAGTTTCGTTCATAGTACGTGCGTAATATGTGCCCGAAACCATTTATTCCGAACATAAAACGGGGTCAGACGCAGCACCCTGATACAAAAGAAACGTGGGCAAGAGACTTATCCACGTTCCGGGTGCTTGGCCTGACCCACATCAAGAGATAAGTTCCGCCCACGCATATCGCGTAGGCGCTCACTTATTTATTCCCTTGATGTTCTTTCTGCGGCCAAGCTTTGGAACGTTCTTATAGAATAAATAGCAAACGCGCTAATTAACAATAAAATATGCCTTCACACAGCGCACATTCACCAAGGTGTGGCGCAATGTGGAGGCGAAGATAACGGAAAGTTGCGAGATAGCCAAACAAATAGACTATTATTTTCGGCTAAGTATGACGGTATTCTCAAGAGTCAAATACTGTCATCCCCAGCAAGAGGCCTGTTTATCCTGACCAAGCTACATCTATCAAGCAAGAAAGCAACTTCCTTAGGTGGTCGCACGAGGTCGGTCGATTGATTGACCCGGGTCAACCAATCGACCGACCAAGGTCAATCACTTGGATGACGTCGTGCGACCACCTAAGGATATAAGATAAAAGCCCATGAGAAATAAGGAAAGAGGATATAAGGAATGGCTCTTGTACATTACAGATGAAAGCCTCAATCCGCCATTGTAGGGGCAGAGCTGAAGATCGTTCTACGAAATTGAGGAGAGATGCACCCTATAGCGAACACCACAGCGTGACGAGAAAAGGTACGGAGAAATCTACTACGAAACCGTGGAACAGGGAGACTACCACGAGCTCGTTGCCCGAGGTACGGGCGATGACGGGCAGTGTAGTGTCCATCGTGGTGGCTCCTCCTGCGGCTATCGGGGCAAGCCTCCCGAACCAGCGCACCAACAAGGGGGCTGCCAGCAAGGTGATGAGCTCACGACAGATGTTGGAGAGCAAAGCGATGGTGCCCAGCTCGGCCCCACGATACTCGGTAATGAAGATGCTTGATAAGGAGTAATAGGCAAAGCCTGAGCCCACGGCCAGGCAGTCGGTGAGCGAACGTTGCCCCAGCAGAAGGCTGACCAAGGATGTGGCGACCAGTGTACCGAGGATGGTACAGAGCGGAAGCAGCACCAGGCGCGGATTGAGTGCCCGGAAGTTCTTCAGCGTTTGCGGGTCGCTGCCGATACTGGCTCCTACGCAAGCCATCAAGCCTGCCAAGGCGTAGAAGCTGAAGTCGCTCACCTGCTCGCTCACCGCCATCCATCCCGAGAGGGCCAGCAGTACGCCGAGCACGAAGAAGCTGACAATCACCAGGCTTCCTTGCAAGGCCTTCCAGAGCAACGGCTTGCTGACGCGAGCAACGGCTTGTGATGCTACGTTTGCCCGCTGGGTATATCGCCACAGCCCCCAGGCTGCCAATACGCTGCCCAGTGTACCAGCCACCGCAATGAGCAACGCTTCCAGGCCTAACGTAGCCAGTCCACTGACGATACGCTCGTTGCTGCCCACCTCCAGGCCGAGCAGGAAGAGGAGCGCCCAGATGAGCGCATTGATGACGCGGCCCAGTCTCCCGAAGAGGAGTCGGCGCAGCAGGTAGCCGGTGAGCATACCGGAGAGCATGATGGAGATGATGGTAAACATATCGTGGTATGAACAGGTATTCTTATTGAAAAATGGGCCACAAAGATAGCTGATGCAAAAGGAAATTGCAAAAAAAGCTTGCATTTTCTCTGCACAAGGGCTACCTTTGCCCGTCAAAAAACGGAATGTCTATGAGCAAAGAGAAACAGACGAAGCCTGCCTTGCTCCCCTTCATGCACCGGGGAGTGATAGAGGCGGGATGTGACGAAGCGGGTCGCGGCTGCCTGGCGGGAGCGGTCTATGCGGCGGCGGTCATCCTGCCTACTGACTACAGCAACCCTCGTCTCAACGACTCGAAGCAGCTCACCGAGCGGCAACGCTATGCCCTGCGCGAAGAGGTGGAGCGCGATGCCCTGGCCTGGGCCGTGGGAGTGGTCTCACCCGAAGAGATAGACCGCATCAACATCCTCAACGCCTCCTTCCTGGCCATGCACCGCGCCGTCAGCGCGCTGAAGCTGCGTCCCGAGCACCTGCTCATCGACGGCAACCGCTTCCGCCCCTACGAGGATATCCCCCACACCACGGTGGTGAAGGGCGACGGCAAATACCTCGCCATAGCAGCCGCCTCCATCCTGGCCAAGACCTACCGCGACGACTACATGCTCCGGCTGGCCGAAGAGTACCCGGCCTACGACTGGCAACACAACAAGGGCTACCCCACGGCCAAGCACCGTGCCGCCATCGCAGCTCATGGCGCAACGCCCTACCATCGCCAGACGTTCAACCTCCTAGGCGAACCGCAGCAGCTGAGCTTCGAGTTTTAAAGACCCTCCCGACCTCCCTTAAAGGGAGGAGAAAAGAGTACCTAATACCCCAGCCACTGCTTGAAGGCGGTGGAGCGGGCTTCGCTGATGATGATCTCCTGCCGGAAGGGGGGCGTCACACTGAGGCGGAGCTTGCGGTGGAAAATGGGGAGGGCATGGTCCACGGCGTCGATGTTGACCATCACCTGGCGGTTGACGCGGAAGAAATGGTCCGGGTCAAGTTCCTCCTCCAGGCAGGTGAGCGACTGGTCGATAGGATATTCACGACCGTTGGAGGCCACAGCAAATCTCCTAATTGGCCTATTATATTTTGCTGAAACATATAATAAAAGGAATGAAGCAGGGAATAAACAGAATGAAAAAAAAAATCCGCTCCTGAGGCCACCTCGCGTGGTGCTCAAGAGCGGATTGATTACAGCAGCGTAATCACTCTACATAATCAATCTCCCGGAGGAAATGCGAAGCATCCGCATCACTCACTCCAGCTGATCGGAGTACCTCGGGCAAGCGACTGTAGATTTCATTGAAACGCTGGATGAGTTGGGGCAGTTGCTCAGGGCTGTAGGTGAGACGTTGCCCTATCTCCTCCAGGTAGCCCAACTCTTCGTTGACCATCAAGCCCGGCATCCGCTCGCTAAGGTTGACCATCGCTTTGCGCAAACGGGCCATCTGAAGCGGCATACCTGAGGTCGTAAGAAAGGGTTCGTCAGGATAGGTGATGACCACCTCCTGCTGACTGTTGGTATCCTTTTGTTCAAAAGGTATGGTGAGCAGCAGCTGGTTACCGTCATAGTGATAGCTGGCAGCCTCCCCATTGACCTTAACCTCTACAGGATAGGCAGAGCTAATCACCTCCACCTGCCAGCGGCGCTGAACGGGCATGTTGGGATAACTGCCATTACGCGGAGCAATCGTCACGTGCAGCCGGCTGCCCTCCCGATGGTAGCTCAGCGGTGTGAAGCTGTAGTGTAGGTTGTAATAACGGTCGTCACCCTGGTCTTCATAGAGTGCAAACTGGCCCTCGTTACCAGGGAAAATGGCCAACGTAAGGGATTGGTCGTTGCTGCTCAGACGGCGGGCCTGGGTGTAAAGCGGCAAGATGGTACCCGTCTTTACAAAAATAGGATACTCATTGAGCGCATAGCGCTGCGCTATCAGCTGCCCTCCGGCAAAGGTACGACCACTGTGCCACTCGTACCAGGTTGTGCCTGATGGAAGCCAAATCTTCATCGATGTATAACCCGTCAAGCTATCAGCAGGAGAAGTAATGGGGGCTACAAGCAGGCGGTCGCCAAAAAGATATTCGTTGCGATAACTATAGGCTTCAGGAGCCTCAGGATAGTCATAGTAGAGGGGGCGACAGAGCGAAATGGCCTCGTCGTAGGCCTTGCGGGCCATGGTATAGATGTAGGGCACGAGACGGTAACGCTGCAACACATAACTGCGGATGATGTTGAGGTTCTCAGCACCAAAAATCCAGGGTTCCTTATTCATTTTGTAGCCCTTACTGGTATGCGTGCGCATGATGGGTGCATAGCATCCGAACTGTAGCCAGCGGATATACATCTCCGGCTCTACCACGCCGTGCATGTGGCCACCAATGTCGTGGCTCCAGTAACCATAGAGCACGTTGGAGGCGGTGGAGTTGAAGTAAGGCTGATAATCCAACGAAGCCCAGGAGATGTAGGTGTCGCCGGAAAATCCCACCTGATAGCGGTGGTTGCCCAGTCCGCCCCAGCGGTGATAGAGCATGGGGCGATGGGTGCTGTTGCGCTGCATGTCGCTGAAGAAGCAGTAATTGATCCACCACGTGTTGCTCAGGCTATCTATCCGCTTGTCGTAGGGATGTTGCTGCCAGTCGAGCCACCAGAAGCTGACGCCATCCTGCTGCATGGGATGGAGCACGTGGTCGAACATCGCCTTCATAAATTGCTTATCACTGGCTATCCATTCAATCCTTTCCTGTTTGTCGGGATTCATGCCCAATGCTTTGGCCACCGCAGGATAAGCCTGCTCGTAGGGAGCCAATCCATCCGCAGGATGGAGGTTGAGCGTCACCTTCAGTCCCTCGTCACGCAGGTCACTGAGCAATTGCTTCGGATTGGGGAAAAGGTAGTCGTTCCAGGTCCAGCCGGTCCAGCCCCCCTTTCCTGGCAGGGTGTGGTGCCAGTCCATGTCGATGACCAGTACTTCAAGAGGAATGTCGTAACGCTTAAAGTCATCAACCAGCTTACGCAACTGTTGATCGGTATAGGCCCAGTAGCGTGACCACCAGTAGCCCAAAGCATAGCGGGGAGGCAGGGGCATCTTTCCAGCAAAGAGGGTATAATCCTTGAGAGCCGCCTTGTAGTCGTGCCCGTAGCCCAGGAAGTACCAGTCCTGCCCCTCCTTGTCGGTGCGGGGCTTTACCCAAGCCCAGTCGCTGTCGTCGAAGAGGAAATTGCGCGAGTCGTCTATCAGCGTCCAGCCGTCACGGGCCAGCAGTCCATCAGGCATCTCCACCTTCTGGCCATCGCGCATGTCACCGTTCATACCGTCGAGGGTGCGGAATGTGCCGCCCAGGTTGGCCTGCTGCTCCATACCGGGTGACCACTGGAAAGCGGGAGTGACCAGCTTCTGAGAGACAATACGCAGATTGCCACTATCCAGGGGACCTTCACCCTTGCGATAGGTCAGCTTCAGCTTCGAGGTGGTAATCTCTACTTTCGTCTTGCTCTGCTTCACGAGGTAAGAGACAACAGGATAATCACGCCGGGCTGCCACAAACGAAGGCTCATCCGTAAAAACTCCCTGTGGATGCCATTCCAGACGCAAAGCGCCATCGCTGATGACCGTGAAGCGGACATGAGTATCTTGATAAGCTACAGGGGAGTTTGGCTGTGCCGCTAGGGGGACAGCCATCATAGAGATACTGCCTACCAAGGCAGCCATACGAATCTTGAATTGGTGTATCATGGTTGTACTATGAAAAAAAGACATGCAAAGTAATGGAAGAAGAGCACTCCTCCAAAATAGAGGAGAAGTGCTCGCATACTTCTAAAATAATTGCATGATAAACAACGAATTAGCTGAAAGGCACGATACGAATGGCATAGCCGCCACCAGGAGCTGTCCACAGTTTGAGACGGCTCTTCTCCGTCACCTTTTGCGAACGGATCTGATAAGCCTGCGGATTGTTGCGGTAGTGTGCATTCTTTCCATCCTGATAGATGGTAGCTATATATTTCCCCTTGGGCAAAAAGTCAAGTACGATATCTGAGGTGCGCGCCTCCTCTCCACACGTGCTGCCAATGAACCATTCGTCGCAACCCTTTGCCTTACGGGCAATGGTGACATAAGCCATCGGCTCAGCCTCAAGATACCAACTCTGCTCCCAATCTACAGCCACATCCTTGATGAACTGGAACGCGTCAAGAAAACGTTCGTAGGTCTGGGGCAGGTCAGCAGCCATCTGCAAAGGACTGTACATCGTGACATAGAGTGATAGCTGGTTACAAAGCGTTGTATTTACCCACGATGTGTTGTTGGGATTGTATTTCCTGATGTCGTTTTCGAAGAGTCCTGGAGTATAATCCATTGGACCACCCACCAGACGTGTAAAAGGCAGAATAGCTGTGTGTCCCGGCTTGCTGCCTCCGAAGGCCTGATACTCACTGCCCCGGGCACTCTCGTTGCCAATGAGGTTAGGCCATGTACGGCACAAGCCTGTGGGACGGACTGCTTCATGCGCATTGACCATAATCTTATAGTCGGCAGCCTTCTTCACAGCATAAAGGTAGTGATTCACCTGCCACTGGCAATAGTGATTCTGGCCTTTCGGGATAATATCACCCACGTAACCGCTCTTGACGGCATCATATCCATTCTCCTTCATGAAACGGTAAGCCTCATCCATATGGCGCTCGTAGTTACGGATAGACGAAGAGGTCTCGTGGTGCATAATCATCTTGATGCCCTTTTCGCGAGCATAGTCGCGTATGGCGGGCAGGTCAAAATCGGGATAAGGAGAGACAAAGTCGAACACTTCATCCTTGAAGTTGCCAAACCAGTCCTCCCAGCCCTGATTCCATCCCTCTACCAACAGCGCATCAAACCCATGCTTAGCGGCAAAATCGATGTATCGCTTCACGTTCTCCGTCGTGGCTCCGTGTCGTCCATGCGGTTTCAACTGGGTATAGTCGGTCTCTCCCAAATGAACGTTGGGCACCTCATTGGTATAGCTCCAATCGCTCATTCCGGTAATCATCTCCCACCACACGCCCATATACTTACAGGGCTTTATCCACGAAGTATCTTCTATACGGCATGGATCGTTAAGATTAAGGGTAAGTCGAGAAGCCAGAATATCACGGGCATCATCACTCACTATGACCGTACGCCACGGTGTGTGGCAGGGTGACTGCATATAGGCCTTGTCGCCATTTGCATCGGGAGTAAGCCACGAAGTGAAGACAAAGTTTTTATCATCCAGGTTGAGGTGCATGCAAGGATAGTTCACCAAGGCAGCCTCATGCAGATTGATGTAGAGCCCATCATCGCTCTTCAGCATCAAGGCCGTCTGTACGCCGGTAGGCGAGAAAGAGGTCTGTGAGAGGTTATCTGTGATGGAAGCGCCCATATACTGACGTATTTCGCTGAGGCGACTGCGGGTATAGTCATACTCCTGAGTGTCGTAGTCACCTGGAATCCACCAGGCGATGTGGTCGCCCGTAAGAGCAAACTGAGTACACTCCTCAGTGATGATAAAGTAATTCAACTCGCGCTGCATTGGGAACTCATAACGCAAGCCCAAGCCATCGTCAAACAGCCGGAACCGAAGATCGAGGCGACGATTGGTTGAGGGTTGGCGCAAATGAACCAACAATTCGTTGTAGTGATTACGAATAGCACTCTCCTCACCCCATACAGGATTCCAGGTCTCATCAAATGTAGTTGTCTCGGTGTCCTCTACGGTCATGCCGTGACAAAAGTCGGTATTATCCTTAAAATACAGCCCCAACAGAGAGGGTCGCAACACCGTTTTACCCTCAAAGGTCAGTTCATAACAGGGCTTGCCGCCCTCTTGAAGAGCAAAGTTCATGCAAAGCTTTCCATCGGGTGATTGCAGTTGCTGTGCCGAGAGCGATTCTCCGACCAACAAAAAAGCTAGCACCCTACCGACAGTTCGAAAAAAAGTCTTCATGTCATTCAGATTAATCATTTCGTTAATTTTACAATTTTGCAGGCATGTGCCCCGAGCGTGACATCCAAGTGGTCGGTTTCGCCCTCATCGGCATGAAGCCACAAATCGCGCACCTTTCGGGTTCCATTTATACCCAAATCGGAAAGTTTTACGCTAAAGCTCTTCTGCGTATTGTCGCGGTTGAAGATACCTACTACCCAACTGCCATCGGTCATCTGCCCATACCATATCTGGTTTTTGGTGTCAATCAAACTATTCGACAGGGGCTTGCCTGCAAAGCGGTCTTTGTTCAGTTGGAGAAGTTCCCCGTTCTGATAGAACTTAAGATTGTCTCCAATACTACTAGGCAGGTCGGCCACGGTCACGGGACCTCCGGCCATCAGCTGGAGCGAGACAGCAAACTGCTTCTCAGCATCGGTAGAGAGGGTATTGAGACGCAGGAAGTCACCATCCATAATCATTCGTCCGCGTCCGGCCACTTTCGACCAATAGACAAAGCCGTCGAACTGATTGTTGCAGTTGGGCCATGTACCGTAACTCTTGCGACGGTCATTGTCTGATACATGGCCCCAGCCACCATTACCTGTATCAGCCACGATACGAGCCATGTGACCATATTTACTCTCCAGTTCGGCACTTTTGTACATGTGTGGCATCACCAAAGAGGTGAATACACCATACTTCTTGGCAGACTCACAAATGTATTGTAGGGCCTTTTCGTAGCAGTCGCGGCCATAACCTCGACCCACGACACCCATACCGCGGTCGTTACCATCCTCATACCAGCTCAGGAAGTCCATGCGGATATACTTGATGCCCAACTCGCTGTAGTGCTTGAAGAAACCATCAATATACTCCTTGGCACCATCATGGGTAGCCACCGCCCACCAGAACCAGAGGTCACCCTTTTCCGGATTCTCTACGAAGTCCCCACTCTTGTACTTGAGGTCACCGAAGGTCAGCCCATTCGTACCAGCAATGGGTGTATTATCAGGGCCATGGAGCCAAAGAGGGTTGTCATAGACACCTAGCTCCAGTCCCTTGGCTCGACACATCTCTACCAGTTTCTTCAAGGGCATGCTGCCATACTGCGTCATGTAGCCCGAAGCATCGGTGGCCAGCATAGGGATGAAGCCATCGGTACAGAGCATGGTGTAGCCATAGGGTTTCAGCTCCTTGGCTACCCAGTCAATCACTTCGGCCCACTGCGACTCCGTAAAGTCCATCTTGTCGCTGGATACGCCGGCCCGCTCCTGCAACCAGCAATGTTCGTAGATGCTCCAGTAGAGGGGAGCCTTCAGGGTATGAATCCCCTCATCTGCAAACGTGGGAGGCGTATCGTCTCCCCCTTGGGGTGAATCATCATCCGAGCTTGAGCAACCACTCAGACAAAGCGTGGCGCAGAGCATCCAAATGTTCAGAAGAATCTCTTTCATTGTTTTTCGTAGATTAATAGTAAACTTATTTAGCCCTTTACTCCCTCTCCGCCAAAGGCAGAGAGGGAGAGGGGACAAGTTATTGATAGTAATACCTATTGAAAATCAAGCTTTTTAAATATATTCTATTCCGCTACTGTGGCCGTAAACGTATAGTTCTGCAAGTCAAACACAAGTTTATATTTTCCGGCCTCAGTGACCTTCCACTTGTAATCGTCACCTCCAGCATAGAAATTAAAGTCAGGATTGGCCACACCCTCCTTGCCAATGGCACAGTCTGCTATTGAAGGATGGATAAACGGTTGGTCCCAATTACCATCTTCATTCAGCAAACAAGCTTTCATCTCGCCGGCAACCAAATCAACCGTAGTGCTGAAAAGAAATTTGTTCTCAGCATCCTGTAGGAGAGAGACGCATGAGGCCAACGACCAACCGTAGGGAGTGGCATCACCGAGAATATAGAGGACAGAGGTTTCAATAGGAGTCAGATACTGAGCCTTGATGGTGTAGTGCTCCAGATCGAAGGTAATGAGGTAGGTACCCTCGTCAACCACCTGCCACTTAAAGTCATCACCTCCTTTGTAACACTTGAAGTTGGAATCTGCCACACCATCCTTCGTCAGCTGGCAGTTGTCCGTCAAGGGATGGAGGAAGTCTTGTCCCCAGCTGTCATCCATTACCATGAAGGCTTTGAATGTACCGGCTTTGAGCGCCGCCTTGCAAGTAAAGAGGTATTTGTTGTCAGCATCGACTGTAAAACTCAACGCGCCACCTTGATCCCAACCGTTTGGTGTAGCATCACCCAACACAAAGAGTGTGTTCGTCTCAATGGGCTGTTGATCTGTGGGATTCTCAGGGTCTGCAGGTTGAGGCTCTTCATATTCACCCAAATATTCAGCTTTGATGGTATATTCCTTCAGGTCCATGGTAATTCGGTATTTACCGGCATCTACAACTTTCCACTGTGTGTCGGCGCCACCTTTATAACACTTGAAGTTGGAATCTGAAATACCATCCTTGCTGATCGTGCAGTTCTCCTCTACCGGGTGCATAAAGTCCTGGCTCCAGCTGTCATCCATCACCATGAAGGCTTTGAAAGTCTCATCGGCTTTCAGACTGACCTCGCAGCTGAAGAGGTACTTGTTATCAGCATCCTTGACGAGCGATGTGGCTGCAGGCTGATCCCAGCCACCGGGAGTGGCACCTCCAATCAGGTAGAGCGTTTCCGTTTCAATCGGAGTCTTGGGCGCTTCAGGTATCTCGCCTACATAGTCCACCCGGACGGTCCAGGCACGGAGATTGAAGGTGAAGCGGTAGATGGCTGCATAGGTGATGACCCACTTGTTATCGGGGGCGCCGGCATACATGTCGAATGTGGTTTCGGCTATGCCCGCCTGGTTGATTTCGGTACCTCCTTCCATGGGACGGATAAAGGCATTGTCCCAGCTGCCGGCTTTGATGCAGCACTTCATTTCGCCTTTGTTGAAGGCTCCCTCATAGACAAAGATGAGCGGGTCCTCATCGGAAGCGGTAAAAGGTGTCGGGTTGTTGATGTCCCATCCTGCCGGTGTGGCATCGCCTACCATGTAGAATGTGGAGGTCTTGATGGGGAGCTGTTCGTCAATGATGACCATGTCCTTCTCTCCTTCGCAACCGGCAAGGGTTGTGGTGAGCAGTAGCATCACCATACCTATA
Organism: uncultured Mediterranea sp.; assembly: GCA_945831575.1. Taxonomy (GTDB): domain Bacteria; phylum Bacteroidota; class Bacteroidia; order Bacteroidales; family Bacteroidaceae; genus Bacteroides. The sequence goes on along the minus strand of CAMACX010000008.1, from coordinate 56,348 downwards.
TATTGATAGATTGTCTTCATGTTGTTCTCCTTTTAATAGATTATTTGTTATAACCAGGATTCTGCACCAAGTTGAGGTTGGCATTCAAGATGTCGCGCGTAATGGGGAATATTTCCGTATGGTTGTCGGCATCCGGGGTCTTGTCCCACCAGGTGCTGTTGGTGAACTTGCCAAAACGGATCAAGTCGATGCGGCGACGGCTCTCAGCAAAAAACTCGCGACCCCACTCGGCCAACATCTCTTTCTCATTGAGCTGTACAGCTCCATCGGGTGCGTAGAGGGTGCGGGCCAGGTCGGCTGTGGCATCGTAATTACGACGGCGTACTTGGTTGAGCAGGCGGCCGGCCTCTTCCGTCTGACCGGCACGCAACTTGCATTCGGCCAGCGAATAGATGACTTCGGCCAGACGGATTTCAGTATAATCCGACTCCATCTGGTGGGAGTCATCATCACTGTAGAAGGGGTATTTGGCGAAGTGCCATCCCGAGTTGTGGTCACCGTTGGGCAAGGCACTGGTTTTGTCATCAGGCCACTGGTCGGGATCCATACCCTGGAACTTGCCCACAGCATCGCGGATATACAGGTCATAGGGCTGCTCCGGAGCACGCACACGTTTAGCTTCCCCATTCTCATCGATATAATCTAGATAGCCGAAGAAGAACATGCCTTCGCGCTTGTTGTCACCCAGGTTACGATAAAGCTTCATGCGTACATCTCCGGGATACTTGCGGAAATTCTGGATAGGCATACCCAACTCATACGAATAAAGCTCACCGTTCAAGTCGTAACTGGGCGAAGCGGCATACTTGGTGTTGTGGTCACCGGCCTTGCACTTGGCATCATTCAGGTAGTAACGGGCACGCGCGGGCGTAGTCCACCAATAGGTATCACCCTGGTAGTGCCAGAAGCTGTAACCCTGCGAGGCGGGGAAGCCGAAGATGACCTCGTCGCAATACTCGTTGTCCCAGTCGAAGGGAGCATCCCAACGATCGGCCACGGCATAGGGCCCGTACTCACCATTGATAATCTTCTCGGCATAGGAGGCACATTCGGTGTAGTGTTCCTCGCCTATATATACTTTGGCATTGAGATAGAGGCGTACCAGCAGCGAGGCTGCCGCTGCCTTAGTCCACTGTCCCTGCAGCCCCTGGTTTCCACCAAGGGCGGGCTTTTGCGCCAGTAGGTTGATGCATTCCTTCAGTTCCGACTCAATAAAATCGTAGATGACGCGCGGTTCTACCTGCCCCACGGAGTTTTGCGATACGTCGTTGAAGCTGACAGCCAAAGGCACGTTGCGGAAGCCGTCGAGCAAGCGGATATAGAACCAAGCCCGCAGAGCACGGCACTGAGCCTTAAGGTTGTTGAACTCAGCCTCACTGAAGCCGAACTTCTCGGACGAGAGGGTATTGAGGTCCTCGATGACATAGTTGCACTGCATGATGCCCTGAAAACAACCGTTCCATTCGGTCTGTGCATCACCACCATCCTCCACATTCCAAGTGTGATAGTGTAACCGACGCCACTTGCCACCGTCATCCCACCAGCCGTCGCGAGTAGGTGTAATCAGCTGGTCCGCAGTCAGTTCGTTCAATACGTGGCGCGAGCCGATGCTCCAGAATGCGTGTTCAAAGGGACGGAACGTGGCACGCACCACGTCCATCTGCGTATTGTAATAGTTCTGGGTACCCACTTGATCATAAAGGGTTTCGTCCAGATTGGTGCAGCTGGTCGTCAATGTGGCGGCCAGTGCTATTCCTGCTATATAATTTATTAGTTTCATGTCACAAAATAGGTTAATTCCGGTTGATTAGAAGTCAAGTTGCACACCCACGATAAACTGGCGGGTGGAGGGATAGTAGGTGCGCGATCCTGTAGCACCCGGGGTCAGCCCGTTCACCTGATAGGAAGCAGGATCTACACCGCTGAACTTCGTGATGGTAAGCAGGTTCTTAGCCGTAGCGTAGAGGCGCGCACGCGACAAATACTTGCAACCTGTATTCCAGGTATAGCCCAACGTCACCATGTCGAGCTTCAGATAATCTCCACGCTCCAGGAAGTAGTCGCACACCACAGGGTTGGCCTTGGCCGATACGGGAAGGTTCTTGTTGTACGCCTTCTTCAGCACATTGCCAGTGAAATTGCGCGTACCGTAGTAGAAGTCGTGAATGTTGAAGATGTCGTAACCGAAGGCTCCCCGGAAGAAGAGAGAGAGGTCAAAATTCTTGTAACGGAAGTTGTGGGTCATTGAGCCAGTAAACTTGGGCAAGCCGTTGCCCACCACCTGGCGGTCTTCATCGCTGGCCTGAGCAGCCTTGATGATGTCGCCCTCCTTGTCGTAAACCAGCCAGTCGCCGTTGGTATCTACGCCGGCATACTTCCACATGTAGAAATTGCCTATGCGCTTGCCTTTCTCTATGCGCTGCAAGTTATAGAAGGGATAGGGATCTTCAGTACCACAGACATTGTAGAAGTCCTGTCCTACATACTCCGAGTTGCTGAAGTTGACGAACTTGTTGTCCATGGTGGAGCCTACCACACTGACAGAGTAGTCGAAATCCTTGCTCTGGACGGCATTCCATTGGACGTCAAATTCAAATCCAGTATTCTTCATCGTACCCACGTTGACAAAGGTCTCATCGAACAAGTAGGGAGGAACGGACACCTTGTAGTTACCCAGCAGGTCTTGCTGACGACGGTTGAAGTAGTTCAACGAACCGCTGACTTTGCCATCGAAGAGAGCAAAGTCTATACCTACGTTCCAGTTCTTACCCTTCTCCCACTTCAGGTCGGGATTGACGTTCTTTGAGGGTCCCCACACCTGGAAGTACTTGCCGTTATAGAAATAATAGCCGAATCCTGTCATGGTGTTGAGCGAATTGTAACTACCAAAGTCCTGATTGCCGGTGACACCATAGTCGGCACGCAGCTTCAAATCACTGATCCATTTCACGTCTTTCATGAAGCTCTCCTCGGATATGCGCCAACCTGCAGATACGGCGGGGAAATTACCCCACTTATTGTTGGCACCAAATTTCGACGAACCTTCGTGACGCAGCGAAGCGGTAACGAGATAACGGCCCTGCCAGTCGTAGCTGATACGTCCAAAGAAGGCTATCAGCTTCCAGTCGTTCTTGTAGGTACCCATACCGATTTCACCCTCATCCTTGGCATATTCACCCGTGCCGATGTTGTCGGCACCCAGACCGTCATTGGGGAAGTCGCTGTTGCTAGCATTTAAACCGCTATACTGAGCATATTGGTATGAGTAACCCGCCATGGCCTTGATGTTGTGTCCCTTAATGGAGGTCTGATAGTTGGCCAACCATTCTAAGCTGTGCTGCCGCTCCTTGGAGTAGTCACGACTGGCCTGACCATCGCGTCCGGCATTAATGGCCTGCGTGCTGGTCGAGGGACGAAACCACTTGTTGAAGTTATCATACTGGTGGTCTGCGAAAGTAATCTGCGTAGTCAGGATATGGTTCTTGCTCTTGTCCTTGAGCAGGAGAGGGAGCAGGTTCAACTTGGCTGTGCCATCCCAGTCAATCAGCTTGGTCTCACCCGAACTCTCTTCAATGGTGAGTGCCTCAACCGGGTTGTAACCTACCACCTGTCCCTGGAAATTGTAGTAACGGGTGGGATTCTCCGGGTCCATGATGGGAGTGGTCGGATTAGCTTCCAATGCATTTCGGAAGGCGTTCCAATCGGAGTTGTCACGGTAGGCAATGCGCGGGGCCACATTGAGTGTAAAGGACAGCAAACCACTGGCCGTGGTGTGGTTGATGGAGGCACGCGCCCCATACTCCTCACGTCCCGAACGCTTGTCGATACCACGGGCATCACGGTAGTCAGCACTCACGCGGTAGTTACTCTTATCATTACCTCCGCTCAGCGTCAGCGTATGCTGCATGCTGAAGCCGGTCTGACTGACGGCATCCAGCCAGTCGTCATTGCCGCCCAGGTCAACGCCCGTGCCATCCTGCTCAATACGTAGGCTACGATATTCGTCTGCCGAGAGCATATCCAGCTCCTTCTTCATCACATCGAACGAGAAGTTGCCACTGTAAGAGGTATGGATGGCCCCATCCTTGCTGCCTTTTTTAGTAGTAATCAGGATAACACCGTTGCTGCCTCGTGTACCGTAGATGGCACTGGCTGCACCATCCTTCAGGATGTCGAATGAGGCAATGTCGTTGGGATTGAGATTGGTGAGGTTACCACCGGGAACACCATCAATGACAATCAACGGGCCGAGGCCTGCCGAACGGCTGCTGACACCACGAATCTGGATGCTTGCCTGGTTATTGGGGTCGCCTGCACCGGTATTGGTAATCGAAACACCAGCCACCTTACCCTGAATCATCATCGAGGGATCGATGCTACTGATGTTGAGGAACTCCTTCTCACTGACGTGAGCAATAGCAGAAGTCAGCTCCTTTTTGTCCATGGTGCCATAACCAATGACCACCACCTCACCAAGCAGCTCGCTATCCTCTTTCATCTGAAGGTCGATACGCGTGCGACCGTTTACCTGAATCTCCTGAGTTTTGTAACCGATGCTGGAGAAGACCAGCACCTCTTTACTACCCACTCCGCTCAACGTATAGTTGCCGTCCAAATCAGTGGTACAACCTCGTGAGCCGTTTTTGATTTTGATGTTTACACCTATGAGTGTTTCTCCCGTAGTGCCATCAGTCACCGTACCTGTGACGGTGAGCGTAGATTGCGCCCACCCTGGCTGTGATGCACCGCACAAAACAAAACATAGGAACAATAAGAAATAAATTCTACTTCTCATGGCTTTACCTGTTTTTTTAAGTTTAACATAAAGAATTTTTTTTGTTGTTTGTGCAGCAAAGTAAACAGTTTGCATCAAGCCACCGAAGTGATTAAGGGTAAATTAAGGTACATAAACACCCTTACGGTCTGTAAAACAAACCGTTGCAATTATCAAAATGCGGATTAATTAAGGTCTGATGAGAGGCGTAATTTATGGCTTGGGAATCCGCTTGATGCGCATTTCGAACTCCTCCTTCCCTACCCTGGCCTTGGCTTTGACCTTAGCCTTATAGACGTAGATGGAGTTGGGCGAGAGGTTGAGGTAGCGGCTCACCACGGAGACTTCCTCTATGCCCAATCGCATCAAGGCAAAGATGCGCACCTCGGTGGGCATGGGCACATCGGCACAGAAGTTGACGCGGTTTTCTTCGTCAAAAAGGTTGTTATAGGCCTCCGGAAAGTTGGGAAACAACTTGAGAAAAGCCTGATCGAAAGCCAGCGTCATCCGTTCGCGCTCCTGTTTGATGCCCATCATGGTAGAGATGCCGTTGAGGTCGGCATACTGACGGGCCTTGAGTTTACGGTCAAGTTGACGGCAGATCTCTTCCACGCGGGTAACGAATGTGGAGTCGCTGTAGAGCGACTGTATGATGTACTGGTCCTTGATGTCGTTGGCCTCTTCCAGCCGCTGCTTGCTGTGGGTCAGTGCCTCGTTCGTGTCGCGCAGTTCCTTGGCTTGATTGGCTATCTCACGGCGTGCCTCGGCCAACCTATGATTGCGTAAGTTGATGCGCAGAGCCAGCCAAATGACGAGCAGAAGCAGTCCTGCCACGAGCACAATGCCCAGGCAGAGTGCTGTGCGCTGGCTGCTGATCCAGTCATAGCGCCGGTTTTCGATTCGTGGCAGGATTTGATTGATTTCCGTTCTGCGCTTCTGGGTGTTGAAGAATTCGGCATCCTCCTGCGCCAGATGGATGTAGCGCACGGCCCGGGCTATCTGTTTCTCTTCATAGAGATAGCCGGCCAGTACCTGACTGGCCCGTGTCTCGCGTGTGGCTGAACGAATGTCGTAAATAGCAGACAGCGCAGTATAGGCGATAGCCTGTTGACGATTGCCCTGCCTTTCAGCCGTCTCGCCCATTATGTAATATTGTACGGCCATCTCGTGCAGTGAGAGCTGGAACTCACGCACGTACTCCTCGCGTGCCGGATTTTTCTGCTCCAGAGGAAGGCTGTCAATATGGGTTATAGCCAGGTTGTTCTTACGTACATAGTCGAGGGTGGAACGGCAGTTGTTTTGTCTTAACCAGCAACGATAGCGTTCGGCTTTGTCGGTATAGCATCGATAGAGGTCTCTTGTCCCTTTCAGGTAGTCTGCCATATCCTGATAGAGATAGACGCAGAGTGTATAGTAATCAATCTGTTCGTCAATGGGCAGTTGTTGGTAGGGGATGCTGTCCACCTGTAATACGGCATCATAGAAAGAACCCAAGCCAATATAGCAACGGGCTACGTATCGGTGAGCACGGGCCAGTGCCACTGAGTCGCCCAACTGACGGGCAATATGAAGGGAGCGTTTGGCATAGACGTAGGCCGAATCAAACTGATAACTCTCGTACTCGCTGAAGAGCTGACTGCATTGCTCAAACTGCATGGAGAGCTGAAGTGATTTCTCGAGTAGCTGCTTCAAGGCGGCAAGACGTTGCTCCTTCTGTTCCCTGTACAGATGACGCTGCTCTATCTCACCATCGAGAACAAGCAACAACGAGTCAACGGGACGCATTTTTGCCCCCACCGTTGCCCATGGCAACATGGCCCATACAAACAAGATTAATATGCTATATATAACGTGCCTATAACAGTTTCCCATGATATGTACCTACAATTGCGTTTTGAGTTTGCAAAATAAGGCAATATCGTTGAGAAGTCCAAATAATCGTCCAATAAAAAAATGGCTTAAAATCTAAATATGTAATGATATTTTATGCGCCTATTCCCTCCACCCCTCCTCTATCTTGAACAGGATATAAGTCTATCATCCTGCTAAGGCAACGCTAATGTACCTCCGTAGTGAAGCCCATTTGAACTCGATATGAAGTCGATGAATCTCTAATTTTTCATCGAGTTCAAATCGACTTCAAATCGAGTTCAAATCGAGTTCATCCCCTAGCTACTTTAGCGCAGGAGCGGAGCAGCCTTAGAGGAAGGAGGTGGTGGGCGTAGTGCCTCGCCAATGAATCTAGGGATAGAGGTTAGGCCTGTCTAGCGGATGAGCCGGCAAGTCCTCTGTTAAGAACTTTCCAGGAATTTCAACAGTTGAGAATCACTTCTCATCACGATGCGCAATAGAGCGGTAAAGAAAAAATGCACCAAAGTCTTGATAAATCAACTGCAAAACCGTATATTTGCGCCCTGAATTGCGACCACACGCATTCACAGAAGGAAACAAGCAAAAATCAACCCAATAAACCAATAAACATTATGAGCAAAAAAGCACTTCTGATGATTCTGGACGGCTGGGGCATCGGCGACCGCCAGAAAGATGATGTCATCTCCCAGACTCCTACCCCCTACTGGGACTCTCTCATGGCCAACTACCCCCACTCCCAACTGCAAGCCAGCGGCGAGAACGTGGGCCTGCCCGACGGACAGATGGGTAACTCTGAAGTGGGTCACCTCAATATCGGTGCCGGACGCATCGTATATCAGGACCTCGTGAAAATCAACCGTGCCTGCGCTGACGGCAGCATCCGCCAGAACAAGGAGATTCAGGCTGCCTACGGCTATGCCAAGGAGACGGGCAAGAGCATCCACCTGATGGGCCTCACCTCCAACGGTGGCGTACACAGCTCGCTCGAGCACCTCTTCACGCTCTGCGACATTGCCAAAGACTACGGCATCAGCAATACCTTCATCCACTGCTTCATGGACGGCCGTGACACCGACCCTCGCAGCGGCAAGGGATTCATCCAGCAGCTCACCGACCACTGCGCACAGAGCGCCGGCACCGTGGCCAGCATCATCGGACGCTTCTACGCCATGGACCGCGACAAGCGTTGGGAACGCGTGAAGACTGCCTACGACCTGCTCGTGAAGGGCGAAGGACGTCAAGCTGACGACATGGTGAAAGCCATGCAGGAGAGCTACGACGAGGAGGTGACTGATGAGTTCATCAAGCCTATCGTCAACAGCACCGTAGATGGCACCATCAAGGAGGGCGATGTAGTCATCTTCTTCAACTACCGCAACGACCGCGCCAAGGAGCTGACCATCGTGCTGACGCAGCAGGATATGCCTGAACAGGGCATGATGACCATCCCCGGCCTGCAATACTTCTGCATGACGCCCTACGATGCTTCTTTCAAAGGCGTTCACATCCTCTTCGACAAGGAGAACGTACAGAACACGCTGGGCGAATACCTCTCCAATGAGGGCAAGAGCCAGCTCCACATTGCTGAAACCGAGAAGTATGCCCACGTCACCTTCTTCTTCAATGGTGGCCGCGAGACACCCTATGAGGGCGAAGAGCGCATCCTGGTACCCTCTCCCAAGGTGGCTACCTACGACCTGAAGCCCGAAATGAGCGCTTACGAGGTAAAGGATAAGCTGGTGGAGGCCATCGGCACACAGAAGTATGACTTCATCGTGGTGAACTATGCCAACGGCGACATGGTGGGCCACACGGGTATCTACAGCGCCATTGAGAAGGCTGTCGTAGCCATTGACCAATGCGTGAACGAGACCGTAGAAGCCGCCAAGGCCAACGGTTACGAGGTCATCATCATTGCCGACCACGGCAACGCCGACCACGCCCTCAACGAGGATGGCACGCCCAACACGGCCCACTCGCTCAACCCCGTGCCCTTCGTCTATGTAACGGAAAACAAGGCTGCCCGCGTAGAGAACGGTGTACTGGCTGACGTAGCTCCCTCAATCCTCCACATCCTCGGCATGAAGCAACCCGCCGAGATGACCGGTAAGGACCTGATCAACGACTAATTTCCAAGCATCTTACACAGAAGCGTCCCCTTACGTACCCAGCAATGGGATGGTAAGGGGACGCAATATTTACTATCGGTTCTCCTGCTTGCGGCGACAGTCGGGACAAAGCCCCTTGATGACATAGTTTACCGAGAGGGCCTCGAAGCCCTCAGGAAGCACCACACAAGGAATATGTACCTCCTCCAGGCAGAAAGTGCGCTGACACGATTCGCAACGGAAATGGACATGCAAGTCATCGTGGGTGGCACTGCCGTCGCGGCAGAGCTCGTATTTCACACTCTCACTGCCGTCCTCAATGACGTGTACCAAGTGGGCTTTGCGGAAGAGGGTGAGGGTGCGGAAGAGGTTACTGCGGTCGATGGTTTCAAGCTGCTCCTCCAACTCACGCAACGAGAGGGGATGCGTAGCCTGAGCCAACTGCCGGAGTACACTGATGCGATTGGCCGTGGGCTTTACCTCATGCCGCTCCAGGTAAGCGGAGGGATTGAGATGCCATAATGCTTCGGATTGCTTCGTCATGCGTCGTCTCCTTCCAACAGATAAATATCAAAGCCCAACGATTGCACCGCCTCAACGAGCAGCGGCTCCTCACAAGTCCCCTCAACCACAGCCATCTCCTCCTTCAGCGAGACCTCTACCTGCTTTACTCCACTGACGGAACGCAAAGCCTTCTCCACGTTGGCACGGCAATGGTTACAGTTCATTCCCTTGACCCGATAACGACGCACCGGGACGGTCTCCTCGGAGAGACGACAACCACAGGCATCTTCCTCCAGATGCTCATGAACATGACAGCTGCAATGCGCATCCTCGCAAGCATACTCCTCGTGGTCGTGACAAAGACAGCCCCGCTCATGACCGAAATAGCGCAGCGCGAAGGCTCGAAGCAGCAACAGCGCCATCAAGACGGTGCAAATCCACCCGAAGAGGTGGCTTTCGCTGGTCGCACAGCAGTCGGCCACAGCCTCACTTCCTAATGGGGCAAACCACGAAGCAGGAAACAAAGCATCAACCAACAGGCCAAATGCCACGGCTCCCCCCACAATAGAAAGCAGATAGAGCAACAGCGATCGGCGTCCCAGCACCTTACCTATGACAAGCATCGAGGCGGCATTGCTTGCCGGGCCGGCCATCAACAAGACCAATGCTGCCCCGGGAGTCAGTCCCTTGAGCATCAAGGCTACAGCAATCGGTATGGAGCCTGTAGCACAAAGGTACATCGGTATAGAGAAGAGTAGCACAAAGAGGATGCTCATCAAGGAATCGCCGGCAAACAGAGCAAAGAAGCTGTCGGGAACCAGCACGGTAATCAGTCCGGCGACAACCAAGCCAACGACCAGCCACTTGCCAATATCCTGCATCATTTCTACGAAAGCGTAGTGAAAAGCCTCCTTCAACCGGGTAAAGAAGCCGTGAGCATGCATTGCATGGTCATGCCCACAACTGCAAGTTTGAACAGTATCTGCTGAAGCTGAAGTAAATGGAGAGGGAGAACATCCTTCATCAAAACAATCCACCAATAGCCCACCGAACAGAGCGGTGAGCAATGCCACCAAGGGACGGATAATCGCAAAGGGAAGGCCCATGAGCGAGTAGGTAGCCACAATGGAATCTATACCCGTCTGCGGTGTGGCGACAAGGAAAGAGACCGTAGCCCCCTTGGAAGCCCCTTCACGACGGAGGGACATAGCCGTGGGGATTACGCCACACGAACAGAGAGGCAGCGGAATGCCCAGCAGGGCAGCATAGAGCACGGAGCGGAAGCCTCGGGCTGAGAGGTAGCGGCTATAGAGGGTACGAGGCACAAAGGCATGCATCACCCCTGCCAGGAAAAAACCCAGCAACAGGTAAGGTGACATCTCGTTAATCAAGTGTATAATCTCTTCCATAATCGTATTGGTTCAAAAAACTGCCTGCAAAGGTAAACGAAAATCCGTGCAACCGAGTTGCAAAGTGACGCACGCAGAAGAAGGAGAGGCTTACCATAACGAGGCAAGCACAGGACATCTACAGAAATCCCTGCTTCTTCAGCTCTTCAGCCGCCTCTTCAAGCTCATGATACCACGCCTTACCAAACTTGCGGATGAGCGGCTCCTTAAGGAAGCGGTAGAGGGGGAGATTCTCTTTCTTTCCCAAAAGCACAGCAGCCTTACAGACCTCCCAACGGTGGTAGTTGACGGCCTTGTAGGGACCGTAATCACCCACGCGAATGGGATAAAGGTGACACGACACGGGTTTATAGAACGAACAACGCCCCTCGCGATAAGCCTTCTCAATGGCACAATAGCAGCCGCCCTGACGGTCATAGCAGGTAAAGACACAATCCTTGCCGTTGACAATCGAGGTGACAAGGTCGCCCTCGCAATCGGTATAGACCACTCCCTGACGCTCGATGACCTGACGTGCCTCGGGTGAGAGATCATCCCACACGACAGGAAGCACATCCTCCAGCTGGGCCACTTCATCCAGCTCTACGGGAGCACCGGCATCCCCTTCGATACAACACTGCCCCTTGCAGGCCGAAAGGTCACAGAGGAATTTTTCTCGGAATACATCAAGCGAAACGACTACATCATCTATCTGAATCATTGCATATGAGATTTTGAGTTGATAAGTTTATGGTTGACGAACGAAATAAAAAAAGGTCCATTGCATCGGCAATGAACCTTTCTGCTCTTCGTCTTGGACTTGAACCAAGGACCCTCTGATTAACAGTCAGATGCTCTAACCGACTGAGCTAACGAAGAATAAGCAATCCATTTTGAGGAGCTCTTCGTCTTGGACTTGAACCAAGGACCCTCTGATTAACAGTCAGATGCTCTAACCGACTGAGCTAACGAAGAGTGTTTTTTTCTGAATTGCGGTGCAAAAGTAATAGGAATTATTGAAATATGCAATATCTTTGCAAAAAATTTATGTGAAAATGGAAAAAATAATTGGATTAGGCAATGCGTTGGTCGATGTACTGGCTCGCATTGACAACGATGAGATACTTCAAATGATGGGGTTACCAAAGGGTAGCATGACGTTGATTAACGAGGATAAATTCCTCAAAATCTATGAATACCTACTTCAACAGAACACTAAACTCTCCAATGGGGGATCGGCTGGTAACGCCATTCGAGCCCTTGCACACCTGGAATCGGCCACGGGCTTCATTGGGAAGGTAGGAAACGACCTCTACGGCAATTTTTTCCGCAAGGAACTGAAAAAACTGGGTATCGAGGATAAATTGCTCGTCTCACCCGAGCATCCGTCGGGTGTAGCTTCCACTTTCATCTCTGATGGAGGTGAACGGACCTTCGCGACCTTCCTGGGTGCAGCGGCTACATTGCAGCCCGAGGAGCTCACGGCGGAGATGTTTAAGGACTACACCTATTTATTTATAGAGGGCTACCTGGTGCAGGACCATGACCTCATCCTGCAGGCCATCGAACTGGCCAAGGCAGCCGGGTTGCAGGTCTGTCTCGACATGGCCAGCTACAACATCGTGGAGGAGAACCTGGAATTCTTCAAGATGCTGCTGAGTAAATACGTGGATGTAGTGTTTGCCAATGAGCACGAGGCACGTGCCTTTACCGGTCTGGAACCCGAGGAGGCACTCGAAGTGCTAGGCAAACTCTGTAGCATTGCTGTGGTAAAGGTAGGAGCTAAAGGCACCTACATCCGCAAGGGCACGGAGATGATGCACGTGCCGGCGAGTGACGTGAAGCATCCCAGCGATACGACAGGGGCAGGCGATTTCTTTGCGGCAGGTTTCCTCTATGGTCTGACCTGTGGCCTCTCACTCGACAAGTGTGGCCGCATCGGTTCGCTCCTGGCTGGTCATGTCATCCAGATTGTAGGCACCACGCTCACTCCTAACCGCTGGGAGAAAATTCGCCGTGGCATCAACGAGATTAAGGAGGGGTGAAAAAGAGCGAGTGAATATGGAATCAAATAGCTCGAAACAGTATTATATATAAATAGGTATAGCATCCTATTATGAGAAGAATAAACGAATAACAAAAACTCTAAGACAAATGAATAAAATGAAGAAAAGTTGCCTCGTCCTGGGGACATCGGTGGTACTGACAGGCATATTGATGGCAGGATTTGAAAGCGGCGACAGCCACAGTTTTAAAATGGCCAAAAGCCTGGATATCTTCAACTCCATTGTGCGCGAACTGGATCTCCTTTATGTAGATACCATTCAGCCGGAGAAGAGCGTGCGCGAGGGGATTGATGCCATGCTTTATGCCCTTGACCCTTATACGGTCTATTATCCTGAGGAAGACCGCGACGAACTCGACATGATGCTCAATAACTCCTACGGAGGCATTGGCTCCATCATACGCTACGAGCCAGAATTGAAGCACACGCTGATCATCGAGCCTTACGAGGGAATGCCTGCTGCTACCTCGGGCCTTAAGGCGGGCGACATGCTGCTGGAGATGGACGGCAAGGACCTGACGGGTGTAACAGACTGCAGCAAGCTGTTGCGCGGACAGATTGGCACCGAACTGACGCTGAAAGTGAAGCGGCCTGGCACTGAAAACCCGCTGGAGATCAAGCTGACCCGGCAGGCTATTCAGATGCCTCTCATCCCCTACTATACCAAGTTGGAGGGTGAGCGCTACGGCACGCTCAGTGGTCAGGTGGGCTACATCAACCTCAGTTCCTTCTCCGGCGACCCCTCTAAGGAGTTTAAGAAGGCCTTCCTCGACCTGAAGAAGCAGGGCATCACTGCGCTGGTCATCGACCTGCGGGGTAACGGTGGAGGACTGCTGGACGAAGCGGTAGAGATAGCCAACTTCTTTGTACCTCGGGGCAAGACATTGGTTACCACACGAGGTAAATCGGGTGAAACCATCGAGACATACAAGACCCTACGCGAGCCACTCGACACAGAGATTCCCATCGCAATCCTGGTCAACAGCGGTACGGCCTCGTCATCAGAGATCCTGGCAGGCTCGATGCAGGACCTCGACAGAGCTATCATCGTAGGCAACCGCACTTTTGGCAAAGGACTCGTGCAGACCACGCGCCCCCTGCCTTACGGTGGAACCATCAAGATTACGACTTCGAAATATTACATTCCCAGTGGGCGTTGCGTACAAGCCATCGACTATACCCACCGCAATGAGGACGGCAGTGTGGGTCGCATCCCTGACAGCCTGACTCACGTTTTCCACACAGCTATCGGCCGTGAGGTACGCGATGGCGGCGGCGTGACTCCCGACTCAGTCATCAAGGCGAAGCAGCTCCCCAACATCCTCTACTACTTGGTTAACGACAACCAAATCTTCGATTACGCCACCCAGTATGCCCTCAAGCACCCCGGCATTCCCTCTGCAGAAGCCTTCCAGTTGACCGATGCCGACTATGCTGACTTCAAGGCTCAGGTCATGGCCTCCGACTTCAAATACGATCAGCAGACTGAGAAACTACTCAAAAACCTCAAGGAGATGGCTCGCTTTGAGGGGTATCTGAAGGAGGCCTCGGCAGAATTTGATGCTCTGGAGAAGAAGCTACAGCACAACCTCGAACACGACCTCGACTACTTTGCCACTGACATACGCAGTGTGATAGCGGTAGAAATCGTAAAGCGCTACTTCTACCAGCGTGGAGCTATCATCGAGCAACTCAAAGTGGACGATGAACTGAAGGCCGCAGTTGGTATCCTGGCCTCCCCTTCAACGTACCGTTCTATCCTTCATCTACCTACCGAATAAGGAGCGAAAAACAAGTTTTTCATAAAAAAGCGGGAGATTTCGAAAATAAATACTTATTTTTGCCGTGAAAGGCTGAGCAGGCAGTTGCATGCAGCCCGTAACAGACAATCCTGAACGACCATGAGCGAAGAAAACAATACTCCGAAAGACGACCTGAACGATGAAAAAAAGGTCTCCGAAGCCGAAAGCCACTCCGACTACAAGCCGGCTGATGCCACCGATGCACAAGTCAAGCACCAGTTGAGCGGCATGTACCAGAACTGGTTTCTGGATTACGCCTCATACGTAATCCTAGAACGTGCCGTACCCCACATTATGGACGGCCTCAAACCGGTACAGCGCCGCATCCTCCACACCATGCGACGCATGGAGGACGGACGCTACAACAAAGTGGCCAACATCGTGGGCGAGGCGATGAAATTTCACCCCCACGGCGATGCCAGCATCAAGGATGCCTTGGTACAGCTGGGACAGAAGGAGATGCTCATCGACTGTCAGGGGAACTGGGGTAACATCCTCACAGGTGATGACGCTGCAGCAGCCCGATACATCGAGGCCCGTCTCACCAAGTTCGCTCTCGATGTCGTCTTCAACCCCAAGACCACCAAGTGGAAGCAATCCTACGATGGACGCAACCGCGAGCCTGTCACGCTGCCAGTCAAGTTTCCTTTACTACTGGCTCAAGGTGTGGAAGGCATTGCTGTAGGCCTCTCTTCCAAAATCCTGCCTCACAACTTCAATGAGCTGTGTGAGGCCGCTGTCAGCTACCTTCATGGCGAAACGTTTCATCTCTACCCTGACTTCCAGACAGGAGGCAGCATCGACGTGAGCAAGTACAACGATGGTGAGCGCGGAGGCAGCGTGCGGGTCCGTTCGTGTATCGAAAAGATAGACAACAAAACACTAGCCATCAAAGAAATACCTTTCGGAAGAACAGTAGCCAACGTCTGTGATTCTATCGTAAAGGCCAGCGAAAAGGGTAAAATTAAGATACGCAAGGTGGAGGACCTCACCTCAGGCAATGTAGAGATACTGGTCCACCTGGCCCCAGGCGCATCTAGTGACAAGACCATTGATGCCCTTTATGCCTTTACCGACTGCGAAGTAAGCATCTCGCCCAACTGTTGTGTCATCGACAACCAGAAACCCCACTTTCTCACCGTGAGCGATGTGTTGCGCAAGTCGGTTGATAACACACTGGGATTGCTGCGCCGCGAGCTGGAGATTCACAAGGCCGAGGTGCTTGAAGCACTCCACTTTGCCTCGCTGGAGAAGATTTTCATCGAAGAGCGCATCTACAAAGACCGCGAGTTTGAAGAGGCCAAGACAATGGATACTGCCTGTGAGCACATTGACCTGCGGCTCACCCCCTACTACCCCACCTTCATCCGAGAAGTGACCAAAGAGGACATCCTCCGCCTGATGGAGATTAAAATGGCCCGCATCCTGAAGTTCAACAGCGAGAAAGCCGAAGAACTCATCGCCAAAATGAACGCTGATATAGAGGAAACCGACCGTCATCTGGCCAACATAGTAGAGTACACCGTGGAGTGGTTCCGCATGCTGCAACAGAAGTATGGCAAAGCATTTCCACGTCGCACCGAGCTACGCAACTTTGACACCATTGAAGCGACCAAGGTAATTGAAGCCAATGAGAAGCTCTACATCAATCGTGAAGAGGGCTTCATAGGTACTTCGCTCAAAAAGGACGAATTCGTAGCAAACTGCTCGACAATTGACGATGTCATCATCTTCTACCGTGATGGTCGCTACATCATCACCCCCGTAGCTGAGAAGAAGTTTATTGGTAAGAATGTACTCTACATCAATATCTTCAAGAAGAATGATAAACGCACCATCTACAACGTGGTATATCGTGACGGCAAGGAGGGCACCTGCTACATCAAGCGATTTGCCGTAACAGGTATTGTTCGTGACCGCGAGTATGATCTGACGCAGGGTACGCCGGACTCACGCATCGTCTATTTCACGGCCAACCCTAACGGCGAAGCTGAAATCATCAAAGTGACGCTCAAACCCAACCCACGTATCCGTCGTATCATCTTCGAGGAGGACTTCAGCAAGATCAGCATCAAGGGTCGCCAAGCAATGGGTAACATTCTGACACGCAATCCAATACACAAGATTGCTCTGAAGCAACGAGGAGGTTCTACGCTAGGTGGTCGGCAGGTATGGTACGACCGCGACATCATGCGCCTCAACTATGATGGCCGAGGCGAATACTTGGGCGAATTTCATAGCGATGACCGCATCCTCGTAGTCATGAACAATGGCGATTTCTACATTACCACCTTCGACCTCAACAACCACTACGAGCCTGACATACGCATCATCGAGAAGTTCGTACCAGACAAGGTCTGGACTGCTGCCCTTTACGATGCCGACCAGCAGAACTACCCCTACCTGAAGCGATTCTGCATGGAGGCCACGGCTCGTAAACAGAACTTCCTGGGTGAGAACCGCAATAGCAGGCTCCTACTCCTTACTGATGAGGCTTATCCACGTCTGGAGGTGGTATTCAGCAGTAGCAAGGAGCTACAACGCGAACCGCTAGTGGTAGAGGCCGATGATTTTATTGCCGTGAAGGGCTTCAAAGCCAAAGGCAAACGCCTCACCAATTATACCATTGAGACCATCAATGAGTTGGAGCCTACTCGCAAGCCCGACCCTGTGCCTGAAGAACCTCCTACTGCATCAGAGCCCGAAAATCTGGACCCTGACCGCGGAAAGAGTCAGAGTGACATCATTGATGAGCTGACGGGACAGATGAAACTGTTTGATTAACCACTTATACCTGAGTGACTCTCGGACAGAATACGTTTGATAAAGATGAAGATACCTAACAGACTCCATATCGCCATCATAAGCCTCCTTCTTCTCCTATCTTCGGAATTGAGTGGACAGGAGCAGTACGACTCGCTCTTTACGGTCAACAAACTAAGCGGAGACTCACTCCATGCAAACGACCCCACTCGTCACGTGACCCGCGCCACGATGTACGGTGCTGGCTACACCAACGTGTTTGACACCTACCTCTCACCCCAGGAATATAAGGGTGTGGAGTTTCGCATCACTCGCGAGAGCAACCGCATGACCCATTTGGTAAAGGGCAACGTGATGCAGCAGACTCTCTTTCAGGCCTACGCTAGCTACACCCACAACCGTGTGGATAACAACAATACCTTTTCCTCGCTAGCCAACTGGAACTACGCCCTCCACTACCTCTTCCACCTTTCACCCCAACTCACACTCACCGCAGGAGCTTCCGCCGACCTCAACGGCGGCTTCGTCTATAACCTACGCAACGGCAATAACCCCGCTCAGGCCCGTGCCTACATGAGCCTGGACGCTACGGGGATGGCCATCTACAAGACCCGCCTACACCGTCTGCCCCTTACGCTACGTTACCAACTGACGTTACCCCTCGCCGGCATACAGTTCATGCCCGAGTATGGGCAGTCATATTATGAAATCTTCTCCCTGGGACATGCTGATGGTGTAGTGCGCTTCACTTCACTCCACAACCAACCCTCACTGCGGCAGATGCTCTCCGCTGACCTGCCCGTTGGCAGATCCACACTACGTCTGACCTATCTGGCCGACCTTCAACAAGGAAAACTGAACCACATCAAGTGGCACACCTACTCCCACTGCTTTCTCATTGGCGTAGTGAAGTCCTTCTACCTATTAAAATAAACATAAAGCTGAATTATTAAACAGTCTGCTGATAATTAATCATTCGTTGAGAATAAAGATGAACCACTCCAATCACCACTCTAGTTTCCACCGCACTACCTCCCAATTGCTGCTGGACCTCATCACCTTACTCTTCCTACTACTGCCCACAGGCTGCATTGGCGAGGAGGAGTTTGACAACACCCCTACCGGTAACTTCGAATGCCTTTGGCAAATCATCGATCAACAATACTGCTTCCTGGATTACAAAGGCATCGACTGGGATGACGTACACCGCCGCTATACCCCACTCATCACCGATGATATGAGTTCTGCAGGGCTCTTTGAGGTACTGGGAAACATGTTGGCCGAATTAAAGGACGGCCACGTAAACCTTTACAGCACTAGCGACATGGCCCGTTACTGGGACTGGTACCTCGACTATCCACGCAACTTCTCCGAGAGTCTCGTGGAGCAATACCTGGGACGCGACTACCGCATCGCCGGAGGGGCCAAATATCGCATTCTGGAAGACAACATCGGCTACGTGTATTACGGCGACTTCAGTAGCGGCATTGGCAACGGCAACATGAACGAAATTCTCTCTTACCTTTCCATCTGCAACGGCCTCATCATCGACGTGCGCAACAACGGCGGCGGTGCACTGAACTATGCCACGCTAATGGCCGAACATTTCACCAACGAACGGGTACTGACAGGTTACATACAACACAAGACCGGACCTGGTCACAACGACTTCTCCACCCCCGAACCCATCTATGTGGAGCCAAGCAAGGGCATACGTTGGCAGAAACCTGTAATGCTACTCACCAACCGACACAGCTACAGCGCAACCAATGACTTTGTGAACGCCATGAGCTGTTTTCCACAGGTGAAAATTGTCGGCGACAAGACAGGTGGGGGCAGCGGTCTGCCCTTCTCCTCGGAGCTACCCAACGGCTGGGGTGTACGCTTCTCAGCCAGCCCTCACCTCAATGCGCAACAGGAGCAGATAGAGTTTGGCATCGACCCTGACGTAAAAGTGGATATGCAAGCTATAGACGAGGCTCAAGGAATCGACACCATCATCGAAACAGCCCGCTGTCTGCTCAAAAACGAGTAAAAACGCACATTTCTATGCCATAGAATTTGCTGTAACAAAAAAACTTCCTATCTTTGCGGCGCAAACTTGAACAATCATCCAGCGCGTGTGGCGTAATTGGCAGCCGCGCCAGACTTAGGATCTGGTGCCGTAAGGCGTGTAGGTTCGAGTCCTATCACGCGCACAGGACAAAAAGCAAGGAGCACTTTCCTCGATTATAGGAGAGATGCTCCTTCTTTTTTCTACCATAATTGTCCTGGAAATTAATCTGCACCAAGACAAGAGTTAATTTCATCTATGCTATTGCCTGTCATGGTCGCTATCTGCTCCAAAGACATGCCACTTGCCACCAAAGCTGACACTAAGGAGTGTAACTTCTTACGTTCTTTTAATAGCTGATTCTGCTGCTCTGTAAGCTGATTCTGCTGCTCTTCCAATAGATATTCACGTTTTGCCAGTTCAATACCTTGCTCTTCAATTTTCTTGTCACGGAGCATGATTTCCGTATCGCGCTTCTCAATGGCAGAGAAATACTCATCCTCCACGTTCATGTCCTGACGGAGTTTGGCATCGGCAGCAGCAGAAGTCAACCGATGAAGTATGTACAGCATATCTGCATCATCAGCATAGAGCGATTCATCAATCCGCATAATTTGACGGCTATTTTCATCCTTGCGACTCTGATCAAATACGCTCAGCACTTTCTCTAACCGGTTATTGATTTGGCCGTGGAGCAAGGGCAACTGAATGATAATGCTGTCATGAGTCAGACTTTCCACGAAGGAATCTGGGATACCTTTCGTCACCTCCTGACCCTCATAGTTGTAGGAACGGTGGTTGACGTAGATGACTGGCTCCTCAATGTCACCCACACGGTGACCCAGCATATAGACGGCAATCATGGGGGTGGCATAACCCTGCGGATTATCCTCCTTGACTATATTCTCCGGATTCTGATACTGCGCACCGAGGTACTGACGGAAACGGAGCGTCTCAGTGTCGAGCCAAGTCTTCTGCAGCTCAATGAGCACCAACTTTACTGAACCATCATCCTGTAGCACCTGCGCAGCGAAGTCTATACGAAACATGGATATGTTGTCTCGTGTACCATTGGTATATTCATGTCGACGCGTGCTGACTTGCAGCACTTTCTTCTTGAGTAGTGCTGAAAGCAACGTACGTGCAATGCGTTCGTCCTCCATGAGATACTTGAACACCGCATCGTAAATCGGATTGGCTACTGTTATCATCATCTTCTCTGCATGTTATGTCGTTTTCGATTGATTCACAGTGCAAAGATAAGGCTGAGAGATGAATTCACAAAATATTCATGAGAAAAATTGCATGTGCATGGCTCTTGATTAATAAAGAGACACCTTGGGAATCAATCTTTAATTTTTCTAAAAAATATGCGGTGTAAATTTGGTGGAGCGCAGATTTTTTAGGAACTTCGCAGCCGAAAAGAAAACAACATGTAGTGTGTGTCCCAACCACGTAAGTCTAGTTGATTTTATGTGGTTGGGACACTTTTTTAATGTACAGATAAAGCGAATATGAGTAAAATTACAAAAATGGTTACAGCGACCATCCTGTCGATGTCGCTTCTTACAATCATGGCAGCAGCAGCCATTGCCCCGGCCATGGGAGTCATTCATCAGCATTTCGCAGATGCTCCTGAGATTATGGTGCAACTCATCATTAGTCTGCCTGCCCTGTTCATCATCCTCACCAACTTGTTCTTCCTACAGATTAGCCGCTTATGGCGCACCCGCACGATTGCCGTGGTAGGTCTGCTGATTTATGTAGTGGCAGGTACAGGATGTGTCTTCATCGACAATTTGGCGGCTCTGCTCGTGATGCGGGCCTCACTAGGCGTGAGCGTGGGACTCATCATGCCGCTCTCCACAGGGTTACTCTCCTACTTCTATCCGCCCCAGGAACAGGCAAGGCTGATGGGACTATCTGCTGCCATGAACCAGATGGGCGGTGTAGTAGGTACACTGCTAGCTGGTGTATTGGCTTCTATCGAGTGGAATTATTCATTCTACGTCTATCTCCTCGGCATGGTAGCACTCCTGATGATTATACGCTGGCTGCCTAATGAAAGACTTGGTACGGAGAACAAGCGTGGCAAGATCTTCGAGCCCAGACAATTACTCAAGTTCCACCCTTCGGTGGTAGGCATTCTGCTGCTTACGATGGTATTCTTCGTCTTCCCCACCAATTTTGCCATCATCACGGGCAAGCAGTTGGGGCTTGACACCGCGACCATCACCCTACTCATGGTGGCACTCGACCTATTAGCCTTCTTCGTGGGGCTGGCGTTCGGTCAGCTAATGGACTGTTTCCGTACTTCAATCAAGTACTTTGCCCCAATAGCCTTCATCATCGGGTACGCCTGCTATACCTGTGCAGACAGCTCACTGCTGTTAGCAATAGGCTCAGCCTTCATCGGAATAGCCAACGGCGTGGGTGTACCCTACTTCATGACGATAGCCTCCATCAAAGGTGGCAAAACCTCGGCTACTACGGTAATGCCAATGCTATCGGCAGCGCTCTATCTAGGGCAGTTTATCTCACCCCTCATTATCATTCCACTCTCTAACCTCCTATATGGGACAGAGGATGTGGTAGGCCCCTACAAGATAACCATAGGCATCAGCCTGGTATTCCTTATCCAAGTGTGGACTACACGCCATTTCCAAAGCCTGCCACCCATAGAGCACACAGCAGAATGTTAAGTTTCCTCAAAGTATGAGCGCACTTCATATATGCAGTAACCCGTCATAACAGATATCTGCTCCACGGACATACCATTAGCCATCAGAGCAGATATCAAGGTATGAACTTTCCTACGTTCTTCCGTAAGCAGGTTCTGCTGCTCCATAAGCCGGTTCTGCTGCTCTTCTATCCTCTTGTCACGAAGCATGATTTCCGTACCGCGCTTCTATCATCATCGTCTTCGTCTTTATGGTTGATTCACAGTGCAAAGATAAGACTGAGAGATGTATTCACAAAATATTCATGTGAAAAAAGATAGAAAGGCTACTACTGATACCTGTAGCAATATTCAGCAGTCTGCATCATCGCATAAGCATAACGCTGCAGCGAATGGAAAAGACTGTCGGGTGTAGCGGGCAACAGGGTATTGTCAGATTGCTCGCGGTAGTAGCTATCCAGTCCTGTAGATGAAGTGTGGATATAACAAGCCTCATTGGTACGGGCCACTATTTGGTTGTCTGCCGAGTAGCATACCTTGTCACGTTGCGCCTCCAGCAGATTCACCCCAAAGCCGTGGTAGGCATATCCCATATTTAGCATTCCAAGCAGAGTAGGCATCACATCTACCTGCGTAGCCAGCGATGTATGCTGTGCGGGCGTCACTCCCCGCCCAAAGAAAAGCAACGGGATATGGTTGTACGACTGCGGCAGTTCGCTATCCACCTGCCCCACAATCTTCCCATGGTCAGCCAGCACCACGAACAGCGTATGATCATACCACGATTGCTTACGTGCCTCACTAAGAAATTGCCCGAGACAATAGTCGGCATACTCCACTATCTGCGTTTCTTTCTCACTGCTTCGCGGATGAAAATCATCAGGGATGATGTAGGGTGGATGATTGCTGATAGTAAGCAATGTTGCCATGAAGGGCTGATGAGCTGAGGCAGTCTCTTGCAGCTTTCCAAGAGCAAAACGGAAGAGGAAACGGTCACTCACTCCGAAGCTGTTCACTACCTCACTCTTTGGATAGTCCTCCTGTGCATACACCTCATCATAGCCGTTGGTACGGAAGAAGGCGTTCATGTTGTCATACTGCGCTTCATGAGTCATAAAGAAGAGGTTGCGGTAGCCATACTCCTTGAGCACCGTGGGGATTCCCTCGCGGTGAGGGGTTACCGTACCCTTCATCAGGTTGCGCTTCATCAAGGCTGGAAACGAGTAAAGAGTGGCAGTGAGACCGTGATTGGTGTGTACACCTGCCGAATAGCAACGGCTGAAAGCCAGAGAGTGATTGTATAAACTATCGAGTACCGGAGTGAGGCGCTGCGTCTGACCAAAGTGCTGCATCAGGCGAGCCGACATCGATTCCATAAGGATAATCACCACATTGGGATGCTGAGCAGTGACGGTGCTGTCTGGCTCCACACGCCGATACAACACATCGGTTGAATCTACTTTTCCCTCAATGCCCAACTCCCGGCGTGCTTCAGCAATAGCCTCAGCATAGGGCATTAACTGCAATTCAGCGTTCTCCTTGCGCATATCGTCCATCACACTGGTCAGCAAGTTGAACGCCGGAGCAATACCCAACTGATTGAGCAGTGGGTCAGAGCAGTAATAAGCCTGACTCACCTTGATGGGGTTGTAACCCGTGCGTCCACGAATACCCAGCAGACAGAGTGCGATGGCAGTCAGCGTGAGAAGACTACGGAGCAAACTATGCAGCGGTACCACCTTTTCCCTACTGCCCTCCACGACACACATACGCTGATTAAGGTTGCGCTCCATACGCATCATAATCCACGAGAAGAGTACCGACAATACCGCCCACATCGAAATGTAAACGAGGTAAGAAGATTCGCCTACCACCATGCCGGCCGTAGTTCCCGCATACCCAAACCAACCAAAGATACCCGAATTGATATTCTGAAAAAAGTAGGCAAAGTAGGGTATATTGGCTGCCGAAATAGCGAAGCAGAGCACATAGAGCACCCCCATCCACACCATTGTGAAGCGTCTCAGCCAGCGGGCAAAGCAACCGAAGCAACCAGCAATGAGCAGCAATGCCAAGGGCACAATCAGGACATAGCACCCCACTACATTGTCAAACCATACACCTCGAACAAAAGCTGTCAGTACCGATGCTTCGCCATGCTCCACCATTCCCCTAAGGGCAACATACTCCGCCAAACGGAAAAAAGAGAGAAATAACAGGCCGAGCAGATGAATCTTAATCAGCAAGGACAGGACCAATCCGAAACGACCGCGGGAAAAACAATGATTATCTGATTGCATCTCAGTGTATTATTGCAATTATTAAGGGATTAATTATTTTCTTTTGATTGCAAAAATACAACATTTATTTCAGATGCGACAAATTCAGACTAAAAATAATATGACAGATGACCGTTTTTTAATCCCGTGGACCGTAAAGTTCAAGCAGATGAGCATAGTGAGTGGTTTTGCCCTGCTTGGTACACTTTTTCGTGTATTTCTTGTAGGATAACTTATGGAATGGTGCTTCACCTATGACCCGCTCCCACTGGACGGAATCGTACTCTGCATCTAGAATCTTGCGCAGCATACCAATAGGACGTACAGGAAGATGGTCTATGCAGCTACGCATAGCTAATAAATGATCGTAGCCTAAACGGAGCACGTAATCAATAAGCAAATAAGTGAACAGCTGCTCGTTATGTTTCCACCAATGGATGAAGGAGTCATAGAGATAAGCAGGAATAAAATGCCCTTTACCACTGGCCTGAAAATATCCAGTCCATAATCCCTTAGACACATTATTATAAGGGGTCACGTGCCGATAACTCCAATAGGAACAATGAATATCCACCACGCGGTCTATATCCTCCGTCAGCAGGATGGTAGCGTCCATCCAGATGCCTCCGTACTCCTTGAGCAGATAAACGCGGGCAATATCTGACAGATGGGTTCGCGAAATGAGTCCGGCTTGATACTTACTCCATACTATGGGAGGCAGATGTAGATACTGCGCCTGATTCTCCTCGGTAAGCAGCACCACGGGATGCTGGCAGGCATGCTTCTTGATGGAACGATAGCACAGATTGACCACCTCGGGCATCTGTTTCTCACCCTGCCACCAGCAGACCCAGATAGGCGATGTCGCCCCAATCTCCCCACAGCCCTCACTCTCAGGATTAATCTGAGCAAAACGCTGAATCACTTCGTCTTGATGATACTTCCTCAATAATAGATGCAACAGGTATTGCTGCTTGAGGTGGCTGATCTTTCGTTCGATACTTTTAAAAAATTTCATAGCGTTTTCGAATAATGAAAAGAAACGGATCTACATAATACCCAGTCGCTCATGAATACCGTCGCTGTAGGCACGCCACAGTTTGCTGATATCACTCCATTGCCAGGCCTTGGAGAAAGGGAACGTGATGAATGCCGTGAACAAATAGCCAGACACATTGATAAAGCCACGCAGGTACCTGACACCCCAGTTACGGCCATAGCGATGGTTCAAGTAGGCTGAGTTACGTACTTGATAGAAGCGCTTCCACTTCTTCTTGCGGTTGCGTTCACTCCAGCTGTCGTGGCTAAAGAATTTCTGTTTATCCATCAAGGCAGCGGGAACGTAGAGGATAGTGAATCCTGCCTGTATGGTACGGAGGCAATAGTCGGTATCATCGCAGAAGATGAAGAGTTCCCTATTGGGCAGACCGATGCGCTCCACCACCTCGCGCCGTATCAGAGGGCCCTCAAAGGCGGTACCGGCTACATGAATTGGAGCATTCACTTCCTCATTACGAACCCGTTGCATGTACATCGACCGGAAAGGGTTCGTGAGGTTATAGTCCTGGAAGTCGTGACAGAATATCTCCCCGTCCATCAATCGACGTGGAGCCAAGATGCCAATCTTCGGGTCATGGGCCTCTGCCAACAACTGCTCCAGGCAGTCTGCACGGGGGAAGACATCATCATCCATGCACCATATCCAGTCAGCCCCTTGCCTGTAGGCATAGTCAATGCCTGTGTAGAAGCCTCCCGAGCCTCCCACGTTCTGCTGGTGAATTACACAGAGATCAGCCTGTTGGTCAAGCCACTGGGCTGTACCATCAGTACTTCCGTTGTTTACCACCACAATACAAGTAATGGGCGTATTCCGCCTCAGGCAACTGATGTTGCGCTTGAGCAACTCCAAGCGATTGAAGGTCACTACTACAGCAAACAGTTTCATCTCTCTCACTATTTCTTAAAAGTTAAAACTCTCCTCATTGTGTAATTAATACTCCTCCTCACCCTTGTCGGCATGACGGTAGGCAGCAATCAGCTCGTAGCAAGTCTCTGCATCGTAACCTCGTGCCTTGGCATATTCCTCGGCCATCCAGCGATGCATCTGCTCAGTAGCCGGCAGACGACAGAAATTCTTGCAGCCCTCCTTGAGTCCTATCTTGCCCAGATGCATCCGATTGAGGTCAACCACTTCGAGCTTCACCTTGCCGTCTGGCAAGGACTTGAAGAGGATGTTACCTCGGCCATAGTCCTTATGGGCATAGCCATGCTCGTGGAGCAACGCAGTCTGTCTTCCGATTGCTCGAAGCACCTCCTCCATACAGGCAAACGGCTGTTCGAACAGCACCTCGTAACGATAGGGACAATCGGACAGCAAGCTGACATAGTAGCTCTTATCAAGTAACAATCCATTGCGTTGGTCCAACCATGCAACGGGTGTGGGGGTGCCTACTCCCATCAGCTGAAAAGCTTTGGCGTAGAGGAAAGAGCGCTTAGCCTTGCTACCCCTTACGATGCCGTATACCAGACGGTTGATAATATAAGGCCGTGTAAACGACTTCACCACCAACTGATACCCTGCATACTCCATCCGTCGCAGCGTGTTGCGTCCCTGATAAATCACCTCACCTTCACCCGCATCAAACCGTTCAGGCAGGCTGCGGACAAAGGGTTCTACCTCAGCAAAGCGAGGAGCAACATCATAAAATCGAGGCTTCGTCAGCCGCTGAAGGATTGTTCGGGGAGGATATGGATTGGTCATGACAGATTCGTAATTAATGATTAGAAGATGTAAACTCCGCTTGCGCCAGACGGTAAGCAGCCTCTACCGTATCGTCCATATCAGCATAGACGTACTGACCCAGCCGTCCACCAAAGAGTACCTGCTGCTGAACCTTGGCCACGTCCTTGTATTGCTTCAAGCGAGCTGTATTGACTTCATCGTTAACAGGATAGTAGGGCTCCTTACCTGGAGCAAAGGCTTCGGGATATTCGTAAGTGACCACCGTATGAGGTTGACTTCCAAACTCAAAATGCTTATGCTCAATGATACGGGTATAGGGTACCTCTGCCTCTGTATAGTTCACTACAGCATTACCCTGGAAGTTAGCTACAGGAATCTGTTGATGGTCGAACCTCAAGCTGCGATACTCCAGATGGCCAAAGCGATAGTCGAAAAATTCATCAATACATCCGGTGAAGAGCAACTTCTTGGCTTGTGTATTCCAGAAGTCGCGCGCCTCGAAGTAATTCACCCCCAACCGCACCTCTACCCCCTGAAGCAACGCTTCGATGAGTGGATTATAGCCGCCAATGGGAATGCCCTGATAGGCATCGTTGAAGTAATTGTTATCGAAAGTAAAACGGAAGGGAATCCTACGGATAATGAAAGCAGGCAACTCCGTAGCCTTACGCCCCCACTGCTTCTCGGTATATCCCTTAATGAGAATACGGTAAATGTCATCACCGCAGAGCTTCAGGGCTTGTTCCTCCAGATTAGCAGGCTCCACAATGGAGGCATACCGGGCTCGCTGCGCATCAATCCTGGCCTGCGCCTCAGCAGGTGTTGTCACACCCCACAGCTGATAGAAGGTATTCATGTTGAAGGGGAGGTTGTAGAGCCGTCCCTTATAGGAAGCGATGGGCGAGTTGGTGTAGCGGTTGAACTCTACATAATGGTTAACATAATCCCACACCTGCCTGTTGCTGGTATGGAAGATGTGTGCCCCATACTGATGCACATGGATGCCCTCCACCTCAAGGCAATGGATATTGCCCCCTGTATGGGTACGCTTGTCGATGACAAGGCAACGCTTTCCTGCCTTACGTGCTTCGCAGGCAAAGAGGGCACCAAAGAGGCCGGCACCTACAATCAGGTAGTCGTAGTCAGCTTGCTTTCTCATGTTCGTTGGCATTTTTTTGTCGTTCAATCCACTCCTCCTTGGTGCGTTTCCAGCGCTTGTGGCTCCAGAGCCAATAGGCAGGCTGCGCACTGATCATCTGCTCCAGAATATGCGTGAAGGTATCAGTCAATTCAAAGTCGGGTATCTGCCTTACTTGATGGGTGATAGGCTTGAGCTGACAATGGTAATAGCCACGCCTTATCCGCTTGATGTCCATATAATAGATCAAGGCATCCACCTGTTTGCCAATCTTTTCTGTACCGATGAAGACGGGGGTATCGCGGTGGAAAAAGTCGCACCAATGGTGGATGCTGTTCCACTTGGGTGCCTGGTCGGAGATGAAGCCGATGATCTCCTTCTGTCCGCTTCGCTTGATTTCGATGATGCGCCTCAAGGTGTCTTGCATGGCGATGCACTCGCCGCCGTAGCGGTTGCGCAGGCGCAGGAAGAGGGCATCCATCTGCGGATTGCGCAAGCGATGGTATATCTGGGCACAGTGGTACTCAGACGGTACCCAGTAGGGCATCGAGGCAATCCACTCCCAGTTGCAGTAGTGACCCAGATAGACAAAGCAGAACTGCTTCTGCTCACGGTCCATGGCTTTAACCAGCTCGTCTAGTCCGCTGAAAGTCATGCGACGCATCATCTGCACCTTGGACATGGAGAAGGTCTTCACGGTCTCCACCATGTAGTCGCAGAGGAAATGGTAGAAATCGCGCTCAATAGCTGCCAGTTCACGGTCACTCTTCTCGGGGAAGGAGCCCTTGAGGTTGTCTTGTACCACCTTGCGGCGGTAGCCTATCAGATAGAAGAGCAGTGGATAGAGCACAACGTCGGAGAAGAAGTAATGCACCCGCAGCGGAAGCAGCGAGAGCAGGTACCACAACCCGAACAATATATAATAGAAAATGCGCATAGTCCTCAAAATAACACTCAAGTGAGAAAAACTCAGATTTTGTCGAACCCCTTGGTGTATTTTATCCAATAGTACTTCAAGGGATTGCTGTACTTCAGCAACTTCCAGGGACGGCTGCTGTGGGGGCGATGGAGCACAGGGAAGAGCGTGAAGAGATAGTTCTTGAAGCCCAGTTGCAGCGAGGCGTGGGAGATGGTGACATCATACCAATGCTTCGTAGGGTCAAGCTGCTGGAAGCTGAAAGCCTGTAAGAAACGCGGATGAAGCAGTGTGCAGCAGAAGCTGAAGCGCTTGCGTGTGGCAAAGGCCTGCTGCGGACGCTTCTTGGCGTAGAGGTAGGGGAAATTGATTTGCCCCGCCTCATCTACCGTGACCGAGGCCACCATGCCGCAGTCGGTCAGCTCAGAGGCAGCAGCATAGAGGGCATGGAGCGTCGTAGGCTTCACCACCACGTCCGACTCCACAATCAGCAGTCCGGCATCCTGTTCCAGAGCCTCCTTCTGAGCCATCTGCAACACCAGCAGGTAGTTGGGCGAAGGATGATCGGTCAGCTCGGAGAGATTCACCAGACAGAACCCCCATCGTTCGGAGGCCTCCTTCAACCGCTGGGTATTCTCTGGCGTGCTGAAGTCATTATAGACCGTATAGCTGTAGGGGACAGGGCACGATGAGGTCATGACGGCCTCAATCGTCTTCAAGGTCAGTTCGATGGAATCTTTTACGGGCGTTATGACGGACAATTGCTTCATACAATCTGAGGTTCAAACTACATTATAGTGCGCAAAAATAAGCTTTCTTGTTGAATAAAACAAGTATTGTGAGACAAATGGCCAACAATTAACGCTTTTCGGCCTGTTCACCGCGCATCAGGAGCTCTTCCACGTTGTATCGCGGACGGTCTTTCACCTCAATGTATATCTTGCCCACATACTCACCCACGATGCCCAGGGCAATGAGGATGACACCGCCTACCAGCCAGATGGAGATCATCAGCGAAGCCCAGCCGGGGATGGTCTGATGCATGAAGTAGGCATGAAGGGTCCAAAGCACGACACCTAAGGCCACCAGCACAAACAGGCAACCGATCCAGAAAATCATCCTCACGGGTTTGACGGAGAAGGAGGTGATGCCATCAATGGCAAAGTTGAGCATCTTGCGCAGCGGGTACTTCGACTCGCCGGCAAAGCGCTTGGCCCGGTTGTACTTGACCACATCGGTCTGATACCCCACCAGGGGAATCAAGCCACGCAGGAAGAGGTTACGCTCACGGAAGCGACAGAGGTATTGCAAGGCCCTGCGGCTCATCAACCGGAAGTCGGCATGGTTATAGACCACATTCACCCCCATGCGCTGCATCAGCCGGTAGAAAGCCAGGGCGGTGGTACGCTTGAAAAAGGTATCGGTAGTGCGCTCCTGTCGCACGCCATAGACAATGTCATGCCCCTGCTTGTAGCTGGCCACCATGGCACGGATAGCCTCCACATCGTCCTGGAGGTCGGCATCAATCGACACAGCCACGTCGCAACGCTCCTTGACGGTCTCCAGTCCGGCCATCAAGGCATTCTGATGTCCTACATTAGCGGCCAGGTTCAGCCCGCAGGCATACTTCTCTTCATCATGCAGACGGCAGATGAGGGGCCACGTCTGGTCACGGCTTCCATCGTTGACGTAGAGTATGTAGCTCGACGCATCCGCCTCACCGGCTGCTATCATCGTATCGAGCAGCGCCGAGAGACGGCGATGAGTCTCAGGCAATACGGCCTCTTCCTTGTAGCAAGGCACCACAATAACCAAGACGGGGAGAGATTCAGAAGGATGATTCATAAGGTTACATTTTTTTAAATACAGTTCGGACCAAAAGGTAATTGATAGGCACCACGACAGCAAATACTGGCAGCGGAGCCCATGGAGGGGGCACGCCCAGCCAAAGAAAAAGGTTGAAGCAGCCCATATGGAGCAGGTAGTTGGTGAGATGTGCCCCACTGAAACCCACAGCCCGGCGCCACGAGGGGGACTGACGGAAAGTAAACCAGGCCGTGAGGTAGAAGTTGGCTACAAAGCTCACTGCATAGCCCAGGGTGTAGGCCACATTGACATCAATGGCCAGTCGGAGCAGCAGGTACAGGCCATAATGAAGGGCTGTAGCAAGACCTCCTACCAGCACAAAGCGGACAAATGTGGGTATCTGGTGTGTTGTTTTCATCAATCTCTCTACTTTTTCGGTGCAAAAGTACCTCTTTTTTCTCAGAAAGCGGTATATTTGCCCACAAATAAACGAAATTACATGGATAATCAACGTCGTATCTTCTGGCTCATCGCATTATTGAGCATCCTGGTGTTAGTGCCTTTCCTGGGCGAGTCTCTCTTCTATTCCAAGGGCGAACCCCGTGAAGCCATTGTGGCTGTCAGCATGTTGCAGAGCGGCAACTGGATTCTGCCGGTCAATTACGGCACGGACATTGCCTTCAAGCCGCCGTTCCTCTATTGGTGCATTGCTGCGGTGTCATGGCTTACGGGCGAGGTGAGCGAGTTCACCACACGCTTTCCCTCGGCGGTGGCCTGTATCGGTATGCTGCTCTTCTTCTTCCGCTTCGTGCGTCGGCGGCTAGGGCAGGAACTGGCCGTACTCACTACCCTGCTGCTGCTCACTTCGTTTGAGGTACACCGGGCGGCGGTAGCCGGGCGCGTGGATATGGTGCAGGTGGCCTTTATCGTGGTGGCCCTCTGCCTGCTCTATGCGTGGGACGAGCAAGGGCGGAAGCGATTTCCTTGGATAGCCATCGGTTGCATGGCTTGTGCTACGCTGACGAAGGGTCCCGTAGGGGCCATCTTTCCCTGCATGGTCACCGGAGTCTATCTGCTGATGCAAAAGCGTGGCTTCTGGAAGAGTTTCGGCTGGATGTGCTGCTTCGGTTTCCTCGCCATCTTGCCCTACTGCGGCTGGATGTACCTGGCCTATCAGCAAGGTGGACAGGAGGTTATCGACCTGATGCTGGAAGAGAATACGGGGCGCTTCAGCGGCACAATGAGCTATGCCTCACACGAAAACCCCGTGTGGTACAACTTCCTCACACTCATCTGGGGATGGATTCCCTGGACGCTGCTCTTCGTGGCCTCGCTCTTTACGCTAAAGCGCAAGACAAAGGAAGACACGGCAACAGATGGCAAAGTGGTGGAAAGCAAACCGGCACAATCGGTAGCGAAAGCCCAGGGATGGATGGCCCGTGTACGTGGCTGGTGGAAGAGCTTCTGCCAGCAAGACCCGCTGCAGCTCTTCTGCTGGCTGGCCGTGCTGCTCATCTTCATCTTCTATTGCATCCCCAAGAGCAAACGGAGCGTCTATCTGCTGCCTATCTATCCCTTCATGGCACTCTTCTTTGCACAGTATCTGCGGCGGTTAGCTGAGCAGGGGAGCAAGCTGTTCCGCAGCTTCTCCATTGTATTCGGTTCGCTGGGACTGTTGCTCACGCTGCTGTTTTTTGCCATCCGTCTGGGATTGGTACCTGATGCCATCATGGGGCATGGCCGGCATGCCGCTGAGAACGTGGGCTTCCTGCATGCCCTGCGCGACAACTACTTTGATTTCGCCCATTGGCTGCTGATTCTGATTCCGCTCGTAGGGGCTCTTTGCCTGCTGCGCCTCTGCCGTAAGCAGGCTTCGGCCCATGCCCACCTCTATGGGGTAGCCGGCATGTTGCTCTGCCTCTTTGTAGCACTCGACGGGGTCTATCAACCTACCGTGCTCTCGACCAAGAGTGACAAGAAGATTGCCCAACGACTCACCGACCTGCAACCCGAAGGGGCCATCTACTCGTATGGACTCTACTTCTACAGCATCAACTACTACCTGGGTGACCGCTTGCGCCACATCGAGCGCGAAGCACCAGCCGGGGGTTCGGGGTTCCTCATCGTGCCCCTCTTCGAAGAGGAGAAGATGGTGGCCGAGCTGAGCGGTCGCTACACGCTCAAGCCTGTCTTCCAGACCTCGTACCGCAGTTGTGATGCCCGGGCGCAGGTAGCTTGCTACTATTTCTACAACCGTCCTTAGAGTGTCTGCATCTTCAGTCCGAAGGAGAGGCTCAGATAGTCGTGCATCCGCAGGTAGCCGTTGGTGAAGGCGCTGACTATGTAGAGGTCGCATGAACTGATTTCATAGAAGAAGGTGATGCTCTTGGCCATGAAGCGCTTCTTGCGGGGAATTTCGAAGGTGATGCGCTGGCCCAGGAAGATGTGGGTGCGCACCTTGGAGGAGAAGCCGTAGTACCCCTTGGGGTAACGGTCGGGCTCGCTCACCCAGAATTCATCGCCGAAGACGGTGTTGAAGTAGAGTCCGCAGGTCAGCGGTTCAAATGAGAAGGGTCCCTCGCCGAGAGTGATATTCCAGGGAATGTAGTTCTGCTTGAGCGTCATCGTAATCTTCGAGCGGTCAGAGTCATACTTGGGCAGGTAGCCGAAGAGGAGGTCGGTCTCCCACTGGTTGTGCTTGCCGTAGTCCCAGCCGAAGCCCAAAGAGAGCAGGCCCATGTTGCCGGCATATTGCAGCTTGCTGTAGGTGGGTATCAGACCGTACCAATGCTTGCGGTAGCGGTGGATGCGGCGGTCGTAGCGCGTGCTGACCTCAGCGGTATAGACGCTGTCCGCGCGGGGCTGCTGGAGCCATACCGTATCGTGACGCACGACATAGACGGTATCAGGGGTATGCAGACCGAGCGTATCGGTTACACTCTGTGCCTTGGCTTGGCCCATCGAGAGGGCCAGGAGTAACAGGACATTAGAAATCAACCACTTCATACGTATAGCCCTCCGGAGTTATAGTGAATATATAATAGTTGCGGTGATGGATGCAGTCGCTCATGTAGTAGATGGTGCCGTCTTCGAAGAGGTCCTCCTGCTTGGCCCGATGCACATGGGCCACGGTGCAGAACTGCAAGCCCGGGTACTGGAGTACGTAGTGCTCAAAGACGTTGGCTACGTTGTTGTTGAACTCGCCATCAAAGGGGGGCACGTGCATGCAGACCACGGTGCGGTCAAATTCATCACCACGGGCAGTCAGTTCGCTGGTCATGAACTCAAAGTCGGGCACGGGGCGCGAGTAGTCAAACTCCAGTGCGTTGGTGTTGAGGCAGACAAACTTGATACGGGCAGCGATGAAGCTGAAGTTGGGGTCACCAAACACCTTGCGGTAGGTATCCTCTCCCGTACCGATGCAGTCGTGATTGCCCAGCAGCACCACATAAGGCACGGCGAGCTTGTTGAGGATGTCGCGCTGCCACAGAAACTCATCTGTCACACCGAAGTCGCTCACATCCCCGCCGTGGAGCACGAAGTCGATGTCGCCACGCTTATTGATGTGGTCCACAAATTCGCGCGTATCATCGTACCAGCGCTGGGTATCACCGGTAGCCGCAAAGCGCAAGGTATCTTTACCCAGGCATAGCTGCTCGATACGGAGCATATTGGTGGCATTGACATCGGTCTGACCCGATATGCGCACGTCATAGGGGTGATAGTCAATCAGGTCGCATCCCTGCATCAGCCCGATGCTCAGCAACATAGCCACAGCAGTGAGGAGATTCAAGACAGTATTCTTCATCATGGGATAATCAATTATTAGGGCTGCAAAAGTAATCAAAGATTCGAAATTCCTACAAAATTGCAGTAAAAAAACAGCTAATCAGAACAAGTCCGGCGAAAAATCAACCAACCCAACAAATTTACAGTCACAATTTGCACTTTCAGAAAACAAATGTGTATTTTTGCACGCCGAATGGAAATGTAAGTATATAAAACAAAGAGACTCAACAAGAGATGAAAGTAATCGTTGACAACAAGATACCCTACATCCGCGAGGCCATTGAGGCGCTGACCGATGAGGTGCTCTATCTGCCGGGAGGGGACATCACCCGCGAAGAGGTAAAGGATGCGGATGCCTTGATTATCCGTACACGCACCCGTTGCGACCGTGCACTGCTGGAAGGCAGCAAGGTACAGCTGATTGCCACAGCCACCATCGGCTACGATCACATTGATACCCATTATTGCCGCGAGGCGGGCATCGCCTGGAGCAATGCACCCGGGTGTAATGCCGCGTCAGTGGCGCAATACGTGCAGAGCTGCCTTCTGCTGCTGGAGCAGGAGAAGGGCATGAAGCTGAAAGGGAGCACACTGGGCATCGTCGGCGTAGGGCACGTGGGACGGTTGGTAGCCGAAGTGGCCCGCCGCTGGGGCATGAGGGTGTTGCTCAACGACCCCCCTCG
This sequence comes from uncultured Mediterranea sp., assembly GCA_945831575.1. GTDB lineage: Bacteria > Bacteroidota > Bacteroidia > Bacteroidales > Bacteroidaceae > Bacteroides. Next base: position 20,985 of record CAMACX010000008.1, on the reverse strand, counting down.
CGCAGCCGCTGAAGGCGAAGAGGGATTCAGTACACTCCAAGAGCTAGCTGAGGAGAGCGACATACTCACCTTCCACGTCCCCCTGCAACGCGAAGGCTCCTACCCCACCTTCCACCTGGCCAATGCCGGCTTCTTCAGTCAGCTGAGACGCAGACCTGTAGTGATAAACACCTCGCGGGGCGAAGTGGTCGATACCCTGGCGCTCAAGGAGGCACTCCGCAAGGGTCTCGTGACAGAAGCCATCCTTGATGTCTGGGAGCATGAGCCCTCGATTGACCTTGACCTCCTACATACTATATATATAGGTACACCTCACATCGCCGGCTATAGCGCCGACGGCAAGGCCAACGCCACGCGCCAAGCCCTCGATACGCTCTGCCGCCATTTCCATCTGGAAGGGCACTACACCATCACCCCTCCAACACCTCCGCAGCCCGAGGTCAAAGCCGCTACCCTGCCTCAGGCCCTAATCCAGATCTACAACCCTCACACCGACAGCCGGGCACTCAAGGAGCACCCCGAACTCTTCGAACAGCTCCGGGGCAACTATCCCCTGCGCCGCGAAGAGGGAGCCTACCACATCACCCTGCCGGAGTAAGCTCTACCTACTGTAACAAGACCCCACAGAAAAAACGCGGAGGAATCAAAAAACACTTCACACTTCACATTTTGACATGTCTTATTGATATTCAGCATGATATAGTGTGAAGTCTAATATATTCAACTTCATACCACATCACATTGTAAATCAGTACATTACAAGTAAATATGAAGTGTGAAGTGTTTATCGCGTGCGGTCGGCATTTTTTATGAAGGCTATTTTCAGCCGTTTCCAACGCGATGAGAAACTTGTTTCATCCCGAGGAAAAAAGATTTTCAACCTGCTGATAATAAAATACCAACGCCATGAAAACGGCGTAAGTAGCCGTGACAAGCAGCGCCAGTAGCTACTTCACCTACTCCAGCGCGCTGACCAGGCGGTCCACCACCTCAGGGTAGTGGGCATACTCCAGCTGATGCACCCTCGTGGCCAGCGTCTCGAAGGTGTCGTCGGGCAACACAGGACAGCGATGCTGGCAGATGATGGCCCCCTCATCGTACTGCTCGTTGGTGTAATGGATGGTGATGCCACTCTCCTTCTCCCCCGCATCAAGCACCGCCTGATGCACACGGTCGCCATACATCCCCTTCCCGCCAAACTTAGGCAGCAGCGATGGATGGATGTTGACCATGCGCTGAGGGTAACCGTGGAGCACACAGTCGGGCACCCGGGCCAGAAATCCAGCCAATACCACGAAGTCAATCCCATAACGGCGGAGCACCTCCACCACCTCCGTACCCTCGGCCCATTGCTCCTTGCTGAAGCAGCAGGCAGGAACCTCCAGCCGTTTGGCCCGCTCCAGCACAAAGGCCGTCGAGCGGTTAGTCAGAATCAAAGCCACACGGGCCTTGGGATGATGGGCGAAATGAAGCACCAACTGCTCGGCATTGGTACCATTACCCGAAGCGAAAATAGCGATGTTTTTCTTCATAAAAACCTATATTTTATTCAAAACCATGCACAAAACCGTGAAAAATGCGCAAAAAAGTGCATTTAATTCCCGAAATATTTGCGAAGATACAGAAATAATTGTTCCTTTGTGCCGCAAAAATAAAGAAAATAAACTAATTATTAATTAAAAACCAAAAGTTATGTCTGAAATTGCATCTAAAGTTAAAGCCATCATCGTTGATAAACTGGGCGTTGAAGAATCACAAGTAACTAACGAAGCCAGCTTCACCAACGACCTTGGTGCAGACTCTCTGGACACGGTAGAACTCATCATGGACTTCGAGAAGGAATTCGGTATCTCTATCCCCGACGACCAGGCTGAGAAGATTGGTACTGTAGGTGACGCTATCGCTTATATCGAAGAGCACCTGAAGTAAAATCTATTCCACTGACTTATTCGTAACACATGGAATTAAAAAGAGTAGTAGTAACAGGTCTTGGTGCCATTACACCGATTGGCAACAGTGTATCCGAATTCTGGGATAACCTGGTCAAGGGCGTTAGTGGAGCAGGACCTATTACTCATTTTGACGCTTCTAAGTTTAAGACACAATTTGCATGCGAAGTCAAGGGCTTCGATGCAAGCAAGTATATTGACCGTAAGGAGGCCCGCAAGATGGACCTCTACGCACAGTATGCCATCAAGGTGGCCAAAGAGGCCGTTGAAGACTCGGGCATGGACCTCGAAGCCGAGGACAAGACCCGCATCGGTGTCATCTTTGGTGCAGGTATCGGCGGAATCCACACCTTCGAGGAAGAGGCAGGCAACTATGCCGTCAACGGTGCAGAGATGGGTCCCAAGTTCAGTCCCTTCTTCATCCCCAAGATGATCTCTGACATCGCTGCCGGACAGATTTCCATCCTCTTCGGATTCCACGGTCCCAACTACTCCACCTGCTCGGCTTGTGCCACATCGACCAATTCGATTGCCGATGCCTTCAACCTGATCCGCCTCGGCAAGGCCAACGCCATCGTGACCGGTGGTGCCGAAGCAGCCATCTACCCCTGCGGTGTGGGTGGCTTCAACGCCATGCACGCCCTCTCTACCCGCAACGATTCGCCTGAGACCGCTTCGCGCCCCTTCAGCGCAAGCCGCGACGGCTTCATCATGGGTGAAGGTGGCGGTTGCCTGGTGCTCGAAGAGCTCGAGCACGCCAAGGCACGCGGCGCACGCATCTATGCTGAAGTGGCTGGCGTAGGCATGAGTGCAGACGCTTATCACCTCACGGCTTCTCACCCCGAAGGTCTGGGAGCCAAGCTCGTGATGCGCAACGCCCTCGAAGATGCAGGCATGAATCCCGAAGAGATTGACTACATCAACGTACACGGTACCTCTACCCCCGTGGGCGACATCTCTGAGGCCAAGGCCATCAAGGAGGTATTTGGTGAGCACGCCTACAAGCTCAACATCAGCTCGACCAAGTCCATGACGGGTCACCTGCTGGGAGCAGCCGGTGCTGTAGAGTCCATCGCCAGCATCCTGGCTATCGTGAACGGCGTTGTACCTCCCACCATCAACCATGAGGAGGGCGACAACGACGAGGAGATTGACTACAACTTGAATTTCACATTCAACAAGGCCCAGGAGCGCGAGGTCAATGCCGCCCTGTCGAACACCTTCGGTTTCGGTGGCCACAATGCATGTGTCATCTTCAAGAAGTATGCCCAGTAATCACCACTAACGCCACGTTAAGATTGTGCTGAGCAACCTCATACATCGGATAAGACTTCTTTTCTGCAAGGAGAGGGAGTCTTATCTTTGTTTCTACCGCATCCTGGGATTCTACCCACGCCAACTGAAGTACTACGAGCAGGCCCTGCTCCACAAATCGACCGCCGTACGCTCCGACCAGGGACGACTGCTCAACAACGAGCGTCTGGAGTTTCTGGGTGATGCCATACTGGACGCCGTGGTGGGCGACATCGTCTATCGCCACTTCGAGGGCAGGCGCGAGGGATTCCTCACCAACACCCGCTCGAAAATCGTACAACGCGAGACGCTCAACAAGCTGGCCGTAGAGATTGGTCTTGACAAACTGGTGAAGACGAGCAGCCGCTCGCAGTCGCACAACAGCTACCTCTATGGCAATGCCTTTGAAGCCTTCATCGGGGCCATCTATCTGGACCGGGGCTATGACTGCTGCATGCAGTTCATGGAGGAGAAGATTCTAAAGCAATACATCGACCTCGATAAGATGTCGCGCAAGGAGATGAACTTCAAGTCGCGCCTCATCGAGTGGTGCCAGAAGAACAAGATGCAAGTGAGCTTTGAGCTGATTGACCAGGTGATGGACAAGGACCACAGCCCCACATTCAGCACCGAAGTCCACATCGAAGGCATCCCTGCCGGCAACGGAAGGGGCTACAGCAAGAAGGAGAGCCAGCAGAAAGCGGCTCAGATGGCACTGAAGGTCATCCGCAACGATGAGACCTTCCGCGAGCAGATTGAGATAGCCCGTGAGCGCAACCGCAGCCAGCAAGCCGAAGCCGACCGCCAAGCAGCCGAAGCCGAGCGTCATGCGGAAGAAGCTGAACATCAAGTGGAAGAGGCAGAGACGAACATTGCCATAACATGCACATCGTCAGTTGCCAGCGAAGAAGCCTTTGTGGCTGACGAGCGAATCGCGAACGAATAGACTGACCGCCTCATCCACTGACCGTCAGCAGACAGGGATATTCCTGCTTGATGCGTTTAGGCAGTTTGCTTACCACCAGGGCATAGCTATGGCGTATAAGTGACTCTATCAGGCTGTCACTCAGCGAGCCAAAGAGATTGACCTGATTCCAGTGGCGCTTGTTCATGTGCCAAGCGCCAGCTATCTCCGCATACCTGTCGCGCAGCTCCAGCGCATAGTCGGGGTCACACTTCAGCACAAACCAAGTGGTATCTTCCAGGTCAATCATGGCAAATATCTTCCCCTGTACCCGGAAGACCAGCGTGGTCTCATCAAAAGGAAAATCCTCGCTCACCATAGGGAGAGCGAGGCAATATTCACGTATAGATTCAACATTCATACTTCGTATCCGACTTCATACTCACCACTGTCATCCAAAGCAGATACCCATGCGTCGGCCCTGTACCACCAGGTCATGGTCCTCAGTAACCAGTTTCAGCTTGCCCGCCACATCGGTGAGGGGCACCGAAGCGATGTCACTACCCTGCAGAGCCACCATGCGACTAAACTGTCCCTGGGCAATCAGCTCCGTGGCATGACCACCCATGCGCGTCGAGAGGTTGCGGTCGAAAGGCGTGGGCGAACCACCTCGCTGGATATAGCCCAACACGGTCTCACGCGTCTCAATGCCGGTCTCGTACTCTATCTCCTGGGCAATATATTCAGCAGCACGCTTCTTACCCTCCGTACCCGTCTGTATGCCTTCGGCCACCACCACGATGCTGTAGGGCTTCCCCTTCTTGAGGCGGGCCAGGATAGTCTCACCGATGGTGTGTATATTATAAGGTATCTCAGGCAGCAGGATTACATCACCTCCACCGGCCATGCCCGAGTAGAGCGCAATCCAACCCGCCTTGTGGCCCATCACCTCGATGACCATCACGCGCTTGTGCGAACTGGCCGTAGAGTGAAGCCGGTCAATGGCATCGGTGGCAATCGTCACCGCCGAGTCGAAGCCAAACGAGAAGTCCGTTCCCCAGATGTCATTATCAATCGTCTTGGGCACGGAGACCACATTCACGCCGATACCAGCCAGCTTGGCCGCCGTCTTCTGCGTGCCATTGCCGCCGATGGTCACGATGCAATCCAACCCAAGGTCACGGATATTCTGCAGGATGAGCGAGGGCTTATCGACGTCGCCCATGATGCCCCCCCTCTTGAAGGGCTTCTCACGCGAAGTACCCAGCATGGTCCCTCCCAGATTGAGCAACCCAGAGAGCGACTTCTCCGTCAGCACCTCCACATCCTTGGTAAGCAGTCCCTGAAAACCGCTGTGTATGCCCACCACCTCCATGCCATAATGATTGATGGCCGTCTTGCTCACGCCACGGATCGTAGCGTTGATACCCGGGCAGTCACCGCCCGAAGTCAGTATTCCTATCCTCATAATGATGTTATTTTTATTACATTTTCAGTCCTTTTAGGCTTAAAGCAGGCGTAAAGGTAGAAAAAAAAGAGGAAAATCATGCATATCAACGAAAATAAGATTAATTTTGTACCAAAAATTTTTGGAGAGAAGGATGATTAACATCACATCAATACTGAATAACCTCTATTTTACCCCGAGAATGAGGGCGATAGAGCGCTATGCTACCGAGGCCGAAACGCTACAGATGCAGGTGATGCATCGCCTGGTCAGCATGGCCCAAGATACCGAATGGGGCAAGCTGCACGGCTTTGCCTCGATAAAGAGTTACGACGACTTCAGCCGCGCCATGCCCATACAGACCTACGAGGAGGTGAAGGGCTACGTGGAGCGGATGCGACGGGGCGAGCAGAACCTGCTGTGGCCCTCAAAGATACAATGGTTTGCCAAGTCAAGCGGCACGACCAACGACAAGAGCAAATTTCTGCCCGTAAGCCGCGAGTCGCTCAAGGACACTCACTACCAGGGCGGGCGTGATGCCGTAGCTGTCTATCTGGCCCAGAACCCCAAGAGTCGCTTCTTCAGCGGCAAAGGGCTTATCCTGGGAGGCAGCCATGCGCCCAACCTCAATACGCCCCACAGCCTCGTGGGTGACCTGAGTGCCATCCTCATCGAGAACCTCCCTACGCTGGTCAACTACATCCGCGTGCCGTCCAAGCAGACAGCCCTGATGGAGCACTTCGAGCCCAAGATGGAGCAGATAGCCCGCGAAGCCATCGGTGCCAACGTGAGCAACCTGAGTGGTGTGCCCTCGTGGATGCTGGTGCTCATCAAGCATATCCTGGAGAAGACGGGCAAGCAGTCACTCGAAGAGGTATGGCCCAACCTGGAGGTGTTCTTCCACGGCGGCGTGGCCTTTACCCCCTACCGCGAGCAGTACAAGCAGGTCATCCGCTCCCCCAAGATGCACTACGTGGAGACCTACAACGCCAGCGAAGGCTACTTCGGCACGCAGAATGACCCGCTCGACACCTCGATGATGCTGATGATTGATTATGGGGTCTTCTTTGAGTTCATGCCCCTGGAGGAGCTGGGCAGCGAGCATCCGCACGTGGTACCCCTGTGGGGCGTGGAGACAGGCAAGAACTATGCCCTCATCATCAGCACAAGTGCCGGATTGTGGCGCTACATGATAGGCGACACGGTGAAGTTCACCTCACGCAACCCCTACAAATTCATCATCACCGGACGTACCAAGCACTTCATCAACGCCTTTGGTGAAGAGCTCATCGTGGATAATGCCGAGAAGGGTCTGGCCCGTGCCTGTGCCGCCACGGGGGCGCAGATTACGGACTACAGCGCTGCCCCGGTCTTCATGGATGCCAACGCCAAGTGCCGCCACCAATGGCTCATCGAATTCAGCCGTGAGCCCAACGACTTGCAGGAGTTTGCCCGCATCCTCGACGATACGCTCAAGGAGGTCAACAGCGACTACGAGGCCAAGCGCCAGAACAACCTCGCCCTGCAACCCCTGGAGATTATCGTGGCCCGGCAAGGCCTCTTCCACGACTGGCTCGACCAGAAGGGCAAGCTAGGCGGACAGCACAAGATACCCCGCCTGAGCAACACCCGTGAGTACATCGAAGAGATGCTGCGATTGAATTAAGCTAAGTAAACAAGGGGACAAGGGAACAAGGGGACAGGGGAACAAGGGGACTATTAACTTGTCAACTCGTTTACTTGTCAACTCGTCAACTAAAAAAACTATAAGTAGAATCAATATGTTAGTAACTACCACACCCTCGATTGAGGGACGACGCATCACCCGCTATTACGGCATCGTATCGGGCGAGACCATCATCGGTGCCAACCTGTTTCGTGACTTCTTTGCCAGCATCCGCGACATCGTGGGAGGCCGTAGCGGCTCTTATGAGGAGGTGCTGCGCGAAGCCAAAGATACCGCTCTGCGCGAGATGCAGGAGCAGGCAGCTGCCCTCGGAGCCAATGCCGTCATCGGTGTGGACCTCGACTATGAGACCGTAGGCGAAAGCGGTTCCATGCTCATGGTGACCGCCGCTGGCACAGCCGTCAGCGTGGAATAAGTGTCAGTCACCCAGCAACCACTTGTTGAGCCAACGGTTGACATAGACGTTGAGCACGGCACACCCTGCGCCAATGACCGCCCCGGTCAGCACGTCAGTGGGATAGTGTACCCCTTCATTCATGCGCGAAATGCCCACCGAGGTGGCCCACACTGCCGACGGAGCAATCACGTACCACTTAGGGTACTTGATGCTGAGCGAGGTGGCCAGGGCAAAGGCAGTGGCCGTATGGCCCGAGGGGAAGGAAGGACTGCTCTCCGTACTGAAGGGATGGACGCGGTCGGGATAGCGCTCGTAAGGACGCTCCCGGTCGAAGAGGTACTTCATGCCGTAAGTCAGCACAAAGGTACCCGCCACAGTCGTACCCACATACACCGCATCCTTGAAGAGCGCCTTGTCGTGGTTGATCCACGAAGCCACTGCCATGGCCACGGGTACCCCCACAGCCACATAAGGCTCCGTGCGCGATATTACCTTATTATATTGTCTGACGAACCCATGGTCCCAGCTGTTGATACGGTGTACAGTATTGATTTCCCAGTTCTGAGCCATCGCGGGAGTTGCCCCCAGCAGCAAAGTCATCAGCAGAAGTCCGACAGACAGCATCCTTGCATTACTTTTCATCATGATATTCCATGTAAATAAACCTAAAATCGGGACAAAGTTAAGCAAGAAGAACGAAAAAGCGCCCCATTTAGCTCAAAAAAGCAGGATATGAGCGCATAATTTCATAAACTTTATTTATCTTTGCCCATGAAATCACAAAAAACAGAAGCCGAAGCGACTTATGAATACATGCACCAAAAGAGCAACCGACTGCAGTCAATGCCCTCAGCCTTGTCAGAGTGACACAATCCAGCTGCGCCACTACCCGCAGCGCACTCATTTCCCAGCTGAGAAACAGAGCAGCAACCTTATGCTCTTTATCCTGCAAGGCAACATGCTCATCAACAGCGAAGAGTACCCCGGCACGATACTCCATCCGGAGCAAGCCGTGCTGCAAGCCATCGGCTCGAAGGTAGAGTTGCTGGCCATCAGCGACGTGGATTGCATCGAGCTACGATTCAATGACATCCCCTCCTTCTGCCAGCAAAACTTCCGCGATGCCATTGACTTCTCCGCCGCTCCCATTACCTATACACCGCTACCGTTCAACCGGAAGCTGCAACTGCTCATCAGCGACCTGGCCGAGTACCTGGCCGACCCCACACCCCCCTGCCACGTCTATCTGGAGATGAAGTGCAAGGAACTCATCTACGTGATGAGCAACTATTATCCACCGCACCTCATCAGCAACTTCTTCTACCCCATCATCAGCTACACCGAAAGCTTCCAGTACTTTGTGATGCAGAACTTTGCCAAGGTACGCACGACCGAGGAGTTTGCCCATCTGGGTGGATATAAGACCAGCACCTTCCGTCGCCTGTTCAGAAACCTCTACGGCATGCCTGTCTATGTGTGGATACTCAACAAGCGGCGCGAGAGCATCCTCAATGACCTGCTGAATACCGACGACCGCATCGGTATCATCAGCCAGCGCTACGGCTTTGACAAGCTCCCCCACTTCTCCCACTTCTGCAAGGACTCGTTTGGCGATACCCCGCGCAACCTGCGCAAGCGGGCAGCTGCCGGCGAGACCATCGAGATCATCTGCCGCGACAGGGAGGGCAACCGACAGAGCAACGACGAGAGCGATGAAGAGGCCTGACCCTGGCCTGGCAGCTCCCGGCTGAAGCAAATGATGGAATTATTTTCCGTAATTACTTGTTTTATCAAACGATTTCACCTATTTTTGCAAGGAATTAAGCATTTAACAAGCAATGAACTAATTTTCTAACTATTAAATAACTTAAATTCAATCATTTATGTGGTTAACTAATTCATCTGTAGGAAGGAAAGTGGTGATGAGCGTTACAGGCATCGCCCTTGTCCTGTTTCTGACGTTTCACATGGCGATGAATCTGGTGGCACTCATCTCTGCGAATGGGTACAACATGATTTGTGAGTTCCTGGGAGCAAACTGGTATGCACTGGTAGGCACATTGGGCCTGGCAGCGCTGTTCGTGATTCACATCATCTACGCCTTCTGGCTGACGATGCAGAACCGCAAGGCTCGCGGCAGCGAGCGCTATGCGGTAGTGGAGAAACCTAAAAACGTGGAGTGGGCTTCGCAGAACATGCTGGTGCTGGGCATCATCGTGATTGTGGGCCTCGGCTTGCACCTGGTCAACTTCTGGTCGAAGATGCAGCTCCCCGAACTGGTACACAACATGGGTGGACATGCTGACATGCTGACGCTGGCTTTCGCCGCCAATGGCGTACACCACATCCAGCAGACCTTCAGCTGCCCCATCTTCTCGGTGCTCTACCTCATCTGGCTGGCAGCCATCTGGTTCCACCTGACCCACGGCTTCTGGAGCGCTATGCAGACCTTGGGTTGGAACAACAAGACCTGGATTGAACGCTGGAAATGCGTCTCCAACGTCTATTCAACCATCATCGTGATTGGCTTCGCGCTGGTTGTTGTGATTTTCTGTATTAAAGGTATGATGGGTTGCGGCGCTTGCTGCTGATCCAGCCACACACCAGTTAACGTAGTCGATTAATTAACACTTTCTTAAACAGACATTGATTATGACTAAGATAGATTCAAGAATACCGGAAGGACCGGTAGCTGAGAAATGGACCAACTATAAAGCTCACCAAAAACTGGTTAACCCTGCCAACAAGCGTCGTCTGGACATCATCGTGGTAGGTACAGGTCTGGCCGGTGCCAGCGCTGCCGCTTCACTGGGCGAGATGGGCTTCAGAGTATTCAACTTCTGCATCCAGGATTCTCCCCGTCGTGCGCACTCCATCGCCGCACAGGGTGGTATCAACGCAGCCAAGAATTACCAGAACGATGGTGACTCGGTATATCGCCTCTTCTACGACACGGTGAAGGGTGGTGACTACCGTGCCCGCGAAGCCAACGTCTATCGTCTGGCTGAGGTCTCCAACAACATCATCGACCAATGTGTGGCTCAGGGTGTTCCCTTTGCCCGCGAATATGGTGGTACACTGGCTAACCGTTCATTTGGTGGAGCCCAGGTATCGCGTACATTCTACGCCAAGGGCCAGACGGGTCAGCAGCTGCTGCTCGGTGCCTACTCAGCCCTGAGCTGCCAGGTAGCCGCAGGCACCGTGAAGCTCTATACGCGCTATGAGATGGAAGATGTGGTCATCGTGGATGGCCGTGCCCGTGGTATCATCGCCAAGAACCTCGTGACCGGTAAGCTGGAGCGCTTCGCCGCCCATGCCGTAGTCATCGCTACGGGTGGTTACGGTAACGCCTACTTCCTCTCTACCAACGCCATGGCCTGCAACTGCTCAGCTGCAATGGCTTGCTACCGCAAGGGTGCATGGTTTGCTAACCCCGCCTATGTACAGATTCACCCCACTTGCATCCCCGTACACGGCGACAAGCAGTCCAAGCTGACGCTGATGTCAGAGTCGCTGCGTAACGACGGCCGCATCTGGGTGCCCAAGAAGCTGGAAGATGCCAAGAAGCTGCAGGAAGGTACGCTTCAGGGTAAGGATATCCCCGAAGAGGACCGTGACTACTACCTGGAGCGCCGCTATCCGGCCTTCGGTAACCTCGTGCCCCGTGACGTGGCCAGCCGTGCCGCCAAGGAGCGCTGCGACAAGGGCTTCGGCGTGAACAACACCGGCCTGGCTGTGTTCCTCGACTTCTCTGAGGCCATCAACCGTCTGGGTAAGGATGTGGTAGCTCAGCGCTACGGCAACCTGTTTGACATGTACGAGGAGATTACCGACGTGAGCCCCTACGACAACCCGATGATGATCTATCCCGCTATCCACTACACCATGGGTGGTATCTGGGTCGATTACGAACTGATGACCTCTATCAAGGGTCTGTTCGCCATCGGTGAGTGCAACTTCTCTGACCACGGTGCTAACCGTCTGGGTGCATCTGCATTGATGCAGGGTCTGGCTGACGGCTATTTCGTACTGCCTTACACCATCCAGAACTACCTGGCCGACCAGATTACCGTTCCCCGCTTCTCTACCGACCTGCCCGAGTTTGTCGCTGCCGAGAAGGCTATCCAGGATAAGATTGACCACCTGATGAACATCAAGGGTAAGAAGTCAGTTGACTCCATCCACAAGGAGCTGGGTCACATCATGTGGGAATACATGGGTATGGGTCGCACCGAAGCCGGCTTGAAGACCGGTCTGGCTAAGCTGAAAGAGATCCGCAAGGAGTTTGAGACCAACCTCTTCATCCCCGGTTCGAAGGAAGGCATGAACGTAGAGCTCGACAAGGCCATCCGTCTGCAGGACTTCATCACCATGGGTGAGCTGATTGCCTACGACGCACTCAACCGCAACGAGTCTTGCGGCGGACACTTCCGCGAAGAGTATCAGACCGAAGAGGGCGAAGCCAAGCGCGATGATGAGAACTACTTCTACGTAGCTTGCTGGGAGTACCAAGGCAGCGACGAGAAGGCTCCCGTACTGCTCAAGGAACCCCTGGTTTACGAAGCCATCAAGGTACAGACCAGAAATTACAAGTCATAAGTTGTTAAGTTATTTAGTCAATTGATTTTATGGACAAAAATATATCTTTCACACTCAAAGTGTGGCGTCAGGCCGGTCCTAAGGCCAAGGGCGCTTTTGAAACCTACCAAATGAAGGATATCCCTGGTGATACCTCTTTCCTCGAAATGCTGGACATCCTCAACGAGCAGCTCATCAGCTCGGGCAAGGAGCCCGTGGTATTCGACCACGACTGCCGCGAAGGTATCTGCGGTATGTGCTCACTATATATCAACGGTCATCCCCACGGTCCTGCCACGGGTGCTACGACCTGCCAGATTTACATGCGCCGCTTCAAGGATGGCGATACAATCACGGTTGAGCCTTGGCGTTCGGCTGGTTTCCCCGTCATCAAGGACTTGATGGTGGACCGCACGGCTTACGACAAGATCATGCAGGCCGGTGGCTACGTGACGGTACGCACAGGTGCTCCGCAGGATGCCAACGCTATCCTGATTCCGAAGCCCATCGCTGACGAGGCTATGGATGCTGCCAGCTGCATCGGTTGCGGTGCCTGCGTAGCAGCATGTAAGAACGGCTCGGCCATGCTGTTCGTATCAGCCAAGGTAAGCCAGCTCAACCTGCTGCCGCAGGGTAAGCCTGAGGCGCTGCGTCGTGCCAAGGCCATGCTGAGCAAGATGGACGAACTGGGCTTCGGTAACTGCACCAACACCCGCGCTTGCGAGGCCGAGTGCCCGAAGAACGTCTCCATCAGCAACATCGCCCGCTTGAACCGCGACTTCATCAAGGCCAAGCTTACTGACTAAATCAGTCCTTTCTACATTTGATTGATATCACAAAGACAAAGACTCTCCACCGGACCATCCGGTTGGGGAGTCTTTCTATTTTACAAACTCCCTACATTCGTTCGGGAATCGTTCGAGATGACTTCGAGATGACTTCGAGAGAATATTCTCAGTCATCCACTACCGAAGTGAGGGGATAGCGGTTGCCGTGGACGCGCTTGAAGAAAGCCTTGGCACAGCCGAAGTTGAGGTAGAGGTCCAGGCGGATGGGCAGGTGGTTGCGGTCATCGCTGATGTAGAAGGTGATGACCTCTTCCTCTTTGTGCTTCTTATCGTACTCCACAAAGGAGAAGACGAGGCAGCGGTAGGTGGTGTCGTTGTTGGCCTTAACGTTCTTCTTGCCACGATAGATGAGCGTCTGTTGCTCCACCCTGCGACCCGTAGCCATGGGAAACTCTATCTTGTCACCTACGTTATAGTCCTCTGCCCGGTAAGAGCGAGCTTGTGCCAGGATGCTGAGCATGTCAAAGATACAGCGGTTGTCGGAGTACTCCATCTCCTGCGTCTCGCGCTGGGGATTGATCCACGTACGGCGTTGACGCACCTTGGAGAGCCCATCCTCGTAGCCAAACCAAGCCTCATCAATCGTAAATCGCTTGCCCTCCTCAGCTGCTTTGCGGAAGTAGAGCGGTTCGAGCAGATCAGTGGTATAGCAGGTCAGGGTATCGCGCATCTTGAAGAAGAAGTCACACTGCTTGCTGCTCACGCTGGTCAAGCTGTAGCGGAAGGCCTGCTTACCTTGGTATAGGGTAGCGTTGGTGGTAAGGCTGGCGATACCCACCTTCTTCCAGAGGAATTTCCAGTTGAAGTAGAGGTCATACACCACCTGCTCGCCACTCTGGAAAGCCTCATTAATGGCCTGACATTGCGCCCAAGCCCCCTGCGGCAAACCCACCGCCAAGCATAGCAAAACTGAAAAAAGTATCTTTCGTATCATGCGCTACAAGTCACTAATCACTGAACACCGAACACTAAACACTAATCACTAATCACTAATAGCTGTACCCTCGGCCCGAGTTGCGCGAAGAGGAAGAAGAGGAAGAGTTGTTGCGGTTCTTGTTGCGCTGTTCGCGCTCCTTCTTCTTGCGGTCCTCATCCGGCTTCTGCTTCTTCATCTCGTCAGGCTTCTGCTTGTCGGGCGCCTTCTCGTTGACATACCAGTCCTGCGTCAGGTCAAAGTTGGCCTTCAGTTCCAGCAACATGGGGTAGTAGCATACCACTTCCGGTTGGAGATGTTCGCTGTACTTGCCCGTGTCCCATACACCGTTGCCGTTGGCATCGTTAATCAGACGAGCCCCATATTTGCCCGGGGGAAGGTAGTAGAAGTCAGCCCGGCCATCTACGACAGAGACCGTACGGAGCACCTTGTCCGAGCCGTCGAGCAGTTCGACAAAAGCCACAGAGTCAGCCCCGTGTACATTGAAGAAAATCTGTCCGTAATCCTCCAACGTCTTCGCCTTAAACTCCCGCTTCACCTTGTCTGTAAAGAGTCCGTAGAGCCCATGTACAGCCATGCTGTCCACCTCAATGCTGTAGCTATCTCCAGGAGTCCAGTCAGCGAAGAGATTATAGCGATTCACGTCGAGCGAGTCCTGCTGGAAGTCGAAGGGCAGATCCACCCAAAGCGTATCGACTTTGTGGCGCAGGTGCACGGCAGCAGTATCCAGCCGTGCCACCGGTTCCTTGAAAGATAAGGTGAGGTAGTCGAAGATGTCTATCGACGAAGGGGCATAGAGGTCAAGGGCCAGGAACTGGATGGGGTCCTCCTCTGGCTCCCCCTTCTTGCGTCGGCGCTCGCGCTCTTTCTCTTTCTCCTTGCGCTCCTTCTCCAGCTCCTTCTCACTCTTCGGGCGCTGTTTGGATACCAACCGAAGCGTGTCCGTACGGTTGACGAGCTGCTGCAACGTGTCGGTATAATAATAGGAAAGCTCCATCTGCAGGGTATCCATCTTATAGACCAACGAATCGCGGATCCAGTACTGCAGGGTGTCCTTGCGGCCCGTCGGGGTCTCGATGACGAAAGCCTCATGGGCATCAAAGTTGAGCCCGCGCAGCCGGGGCAACGTATCGGCAGGTGCATTGAAGTAGAGCGAGAAGGTCTTGGCCGTAGGACGTTCGCTCTTCATCAGGCGGCGGTTGTAGGGAGCTATCTCCTTGAAGCAGCGCAGCAAGATGTCATCAGGCAGGTAGTAGGTGTAGCGCCGGCGCACGATGGTATCGACGGTGAGCGAGTCAATCCAGGTGGTGTCCATCCGCTCGCGCTCCTCCATCGAGGGAATGATGAGCGAGTCCTGGAAAGCGATAGCCTCCGAAGGCTGCGAGTAGTAGATATTCTGGTCGGCATCCTGCAGGGCATAGATGCGGTAGCTGCCAGGTGCCACGCCCCGGATGGAGAAGTGACCACGGCTGTCGGTGCGCCCCACGCGGTCGAAGGGCATGGTCGTGAAGGCCGAGTCGGCCAGGTTGCTGTGCAATCCCACGAGCATCCCCTTGACCGGCTCCAGGTCCTTGGCATTAAGCACAGTGCCCGCCACAGCCATCGTGTCGAGCCTGTCGCCCGTAGAGAAGGAGTAAAAGAAATTCTCCAGCGGATTGCCCTCGTTGTTGTCCTGGATGGCATCGCCAAAGTCGATGGTATAGGTGGTGTTATCCTTGAGCGTATCTTGCAGGGTGATGATGACCTTCCTGCCGTTGCTCTTCACCTCGGGCTGCTGCACCTGGGGCGGTGAGATGACCACCTTCTCCCCCGGTTTGTCCAGCTTGATGAACTCATCAAACTCCAGCACTACCTTCTTCTTCCGGGCATTGAGTGCCCCCGGTGCCGGTATACCCTTGAGGAAGAGCGGCGGCGTCTCATCGTAGGCCCCACCCTCGATACGTCCCACGCTGGCACACGAATAGAGTATGCCCACTATCAGGGCCAGCCCCATCAGCCGGCGCAGGCCCGATTTCCTATCCTTATGATTCAGTAACTTCATTCTCATGCCGCAAAAATAGCACTTTTCCGCCATATACGGCAAGAAGAGTGCTATTTTTTAACCATTTACCCCACTATTCGATTCTGACACGAAGCGCATGGCCCTCCTTGTCAATGGGCATCAGCGCCCCCTCGGCCTCCAGTTCATCGGCCATGGCCTTGAGCATCGCCTGCAGCTTCGACGGGTTGGTAGTCGCCATATTATGTACCTCCACAGGGTCCTTCTTGAGGTTATACAGCTCGCATACAGGCCATTGCGGCCTCTCGGGATTGTAGTAGTAGATGAGTTTCCACTCCCCCTCGCGGTAGGTGGTGAAGTAGCTGGCCCGGTGCTCGTGAGGGAAGTGCATCAGGAAGCGCTCAGGGCGTTGCTCATTGCGTCTGCCCGTGAGCTGGACCTGCAGGTCGTAACCATCGAGGACGTAGCCCTTGGGCAGCTTGGCTCCGGCCAAGGCAGCCACGGTGGGATAGAGGTCCATCACGGTCCCCATCTGTTGCTGGATGCCACCGGCTTGTATGGGCAACTGCTTCTGCCACTTGTTGCGACCGTCGGGCTTTGCCCAACAGGCTATGAACGGCACCCTCACACCTCCCTCATACTCAGCCCCCTTCTTGCCGCGCAGGGGAGCCGACGAGGTATATCCCTTCTCATCGCCCAGCGGGGCATCCGATCCATTATCACCCAGGAAGAGGATTAAGGTATTCTCTGCTATCCCCTTACGCTCCAGGTAATCCATCACATCACCCAGCGACTTGTCCATCCCCTCAATGAGGGTAGCAAAGGCCTGAGCTTGTGCCGACATACCTCGGTTCCGATAGCGGTCGATGAAGCGCCAGTCAGTCTCAAAAGGCTGATGCACGGCATAATGGCTCATGTAGAGGAAGAAAGGCTTCTGCTCCTCTACCGCTATATCCATCTGTTCGATGGCCTCGAAGGTCAGCGCATCGCTCAGGAAGGTGTTAGTGCCATGATATTTCTCCAATCCCGGCACAGCCCTGCTCTGGTTGCCCTTGATGTGTCCGTAGCCATACTCCCCGTAGTAACTCCCCGGCTGTCCGATGGAGGACCCTGCGATGCTGACATCAAATCCGGCATGAACAGGATTCTCCGTCTCACCGCCGATAGGCGAGAAGTGCGCCTTCCCAATCTGTATAGTCTTGTACCCGGCCTTCTGGAGGATGCGGGGCAAGGTAGGCGTTGTGTTGGAGATGCCCTTCCAGTTCCACGCCGGAGGCCCATAGGTGTCGCGGTTATTGCTCTCGGAATTGATCCAGTTGGTTGTGCGGTGGCGTGCGGCATTCTGCCCCGTGAGGATGGAGGTGCGCGAGGGAGAGCTGACGCTCTGCGCATAGAAGGTAGAGAAGCGGATGCCCTGGCGGGCCATGCGCTCCATATTGGGCGTGTGGTACCACTCGTTCAGCGGGTAGCTCACGGCCTCCCCCTTCTCGTTGCAAAGGAAAGGGAGGGAGGTGTCCATGAACCCCCATGTCATCGACCAGGAAAACGACGATATTCGGGTGCTCTTGCGCTACGGCAGCCTCTGCGGCAAGCAAGGCAAAGGGAATGACGGTTGATCTCTTCATACGATTCATACAATCTAGAATTAACATAAATCCATGCTGCAAAAATAGCACTTTTCCTGCAAATAGCCCAAAGAATGCAGGTCAGAACTTATAGGCCATACCGATAAATACAGAATGGGTGATGTAGTTGTCGTCCGAGGGCAAGCCGTGCTGATTGTGTGGCCTTCCGGAGTAGAGGCTGAAGTCAGAGAGACCATAACCTACAAACACCATACTCCGGTCGAACTGCATCGTGATGCCAGTTCGCAGTTTCCAGGTCACCACCTTCGCCCCTTTGCTGCCCGATGCACCCGGTGAGAGCACGACCCCCGGCTCAGCGAAAAGATAGAGTCCGGCCTCTTGCTGCTTCCAGTTTAGCACCATAGGCGAACGCAAGACTACAGACGGCATGAACCTAAGCCGCACCGCATAGTGGTGGCCCGACTCCTCCTCGTCCAATCCCCAGTCTTCCATCGCCTTCAGCTCACCCGCAAACCCCAGCTGCGACTTTATGCCCAAGTACTGTATGGGGAAGTAGGCTACACCCACCTCCACCTCATAACCGTCCGTATTGAGCCCGGCCGAAAAATCCACCTCCCCATGCTTCACGCCGTCCGTCGTCTGCAACGTCTGAGCCCGGCCCACGCCTCCGCATAGCCCCAGCAGCAGGAGCAGCAGCACCACTACCCGCATCCCTTTCCTGACACCCTGTAATCCCATCTCTACTATCAGTCTTTCCATATACAATAAATTAAACGAATATAAGCAATGATTACCGGCGGCAAAGATATAGAGAATCTGTGTAAATACGGCAAAAAAAATGTATCTTCGCAGCAAAAACCAGGACGATATGCAAAACTCAATTATTGGCCGCAAAGAAGGTCAGTCTCCGTGAATAGTTCCCTTAACGTCTCACCTTGCAACGCAATTTGTCCTCTCCTACTTCGTTGCTCCTCCGTTACCTCTTCGATACATCTGGCTTCCCGAACGGAGCCAAAGCGGAATCCTAACGGACCTGTAACGAAGGAATAACGAAGGAATAACGAAGGTGTAACGGAAATCGAACGAAGAGCAATCGAAGAGCGATACGGCAACATTCATACTGATTCCATAGACACAACCTAGGGAATCCATACTGTTCTTGTTGACACAACGTATCGTTCTTATATCATTAATGAGACACATATTCGATTCGATATTCTGGAACGGACTCTTGAAAATCATTAATGCTCGCTTGGGACCAGAATCGCTTTGCCAAGTCCTGACATTCCTTTTTTAGTTCAGAAGATGTCCGTGGATCCACATTACCATATTGATTAAGGAATCTTTCATATTCGCTCTCAAGCTCCCCTTCTAAGTCATGGAGTGAAATTCTGACAAAACGATACGTAACACCAGGATTATTTCTCAGGAATTCATCTTGACTCTTATGAATATACATAGGGGCGTGACCATCAGACAAAGTATTACGAGTCGTCTTAACATCAATATAGATTACTCTAGCTGAGTTGTTAGGGTATATAATGAAGTCGTATTGCATAATACCATTGTTTGCTGAGAAGTAATATTGAATCCTTTGCTTAATCAAATATTGTTCATATATTAATTCACCTATATATCCAATTATTTCACTTACAGATGAATCTCTATCTGCCCCATTCTGTTCTTCCTCCAACTCACTCAAAAAATCTTTGAGATTTTGCTCATTTTCAGCAATCTGCTTCAATTCTTCATCATCGAACTTCTCTACAATTTCCGCGACGTTCTTGGCATTTTTAGCAAACTTATTCCATCCAGACTTATCAAAGTGCTTACATACATACTTTATAGCATCGAGCTGACTGACTAGTTCTTCTGTATTATTGTAATCCAGTGCTTCAGCAAAATCATTGAGCATTTCAGCATCTTCAAGACTCACACTCTTATTCTCTTTATTGATATAATACCCCAAATCTGCACCATGAGCAATCATCTTTTCAATGTCTGATGCGCTTAGCTTTTTCAGTAGGCCTAGGGTCTCATTGGAAAGCGAAGCCATCCATTCAAGGTCGTTTGCCGAAAACTCTTCTAGAATGGATTTGACCAAAGGAGCATTATCTGATACCTTCTTTAGGGTTGATTCGTCCATATTTCTCATGATAGAGTTTAAGGTATCCGGTGCTTCATGTATGGCATTGAGGACTTTCGTGCCCATAGTTTGACCTGAAAGTGTATTTCTCACCATCTCTACAAGGTCGTCCATCTCAATACCTTTTTCATCAGCCAGTTTCTGCAACTCATCAGTCTCATTTACATACATCTTCAAAAATGCTATGAGAGGATCCTTGAACCAATAAATATTCTTTGAGAATTTCGTAACCGTCTCTATCTTAGACAGATTATCTTTATTAGGCCATTGCACGACAACTTGCTTAGAGGATGAGCTATAGCCATATTCAGCATCAGTCCTTTTGATAGAAAATAGTACGTTTTGATTCTCATCTGATACGGATAAAGTCACACCGACAGGCGACCGGCTTGTCCATATTGTAACGCCCTCTGAAGCCTTATCATTCTTCCACTCTATATACTTTCTGTAGCTGAGTTCCTCATACTTTCCACTAGCCACTCCGTTGTTCACTTCCCACCTAGGTGAGTTGTGTAAATGATGTTTTCTCAATGTATCAAGAGGAGGATTCTCATAGATATCTGACTTCACAATAAACTGTCTCAACTGCGAATTAACATGCAATGTCTCCACAAAAGTGCGCTCATTCGATTTAAGAAATGGTTTTCCATTCACATAAGTGCAAAAAGATAAGAGCGCATAAATTGCGTTACCATCTGTATCCTTCATCGTATCACCGGTATATTTGAAGAATGGCATTACCGTAAACGACTCCGGAAGCTTTTGAATGATTTCTGTGAGTAACCTATGCTCCCATGATTTTGAAGAACACACGATACTTCTGGCAAGAAGCCATTCTATTGTATCATGTGTCTTAAAATTATCTACGGCAAAGACATTCAAAGAACCCGTATATTCCTTTTGATCACGAATCGCCTCTCTTACACCAATACAAACTTCCCTATTTGTTCTAATGTCTGAGAACCATGATGTTGAATTCGTGTGCCTATCCAACCAAGACTTTAATTCATTTGGTAGTTGTTCCTTAGCAAGAAGCAGATCTGAATCGGCAAAGACCTGTTGGGAGGCATTAAACCCTTGAAGCGTATAATACTTATCGAAACCGTTCAATTTATTGGCCTCAACCATATCCATTACCTGCGTTATGGTTACAGAAGCGTCTGTCGAAAAGTGTGTATCTCGAATTTGAAATTGTCTAGCATAATCAATACAGAAAT
>CAMACX010000007.1 GCA_945831575.1 uncultured Mediterranea sp. | reverse complement strand
CGCCGATGGTACTGCGTAACAGTGGGAGAGTAGGTAGTCGCCGTCTTTTCAAGCCAGAGCCTTGCAGCTACAACACGCTGTGAGGCTCTTTTTTTTAATATAACCCTTACGAACAGGTACTTCCAGTATGGCTCTGGCATCCCTTTCTGGGCTGATTGTATCTAGTTTTGTGTCTATTGTGGCCGAAAATTGTTACAAAATGATGATTTTCTTTCTGTCTCTTGTTTTTTTCACCCTTTTTTAGCCTTTAATCCAATGTTATTTCGTAATTTTGGGCGCAAATCTGAGAATTGAATTCAATTAATTAATATAACTCCTTTGAATATGGAAAACAAAATTCAAGAGCTTACCGACAAAATCTACCGCGAAGGGGTGGAGAAAGGTAACGAAGAAGCTAAAAGACTGGTCGCTAAAGCTCAGGAAGAGGCCAATCTGATTGTGGATAACGCACGCAAGGAGGCTGATAACATCTTGGCTGCTGCACGCAAACAGGCTGATGAGTTGGCCGAGAATACGAAGTCGGAACTTCGCCTTTTCGCTGGGCAGGCTGTCAATGCCCTGAAGTCAGAGATTGCTACGGTCATCACGGACAAGCTGGTGTCGGCTGATGTCAAGGCTTTTGCCTCTAATAAAGAGTATCTCCAGGCCTTTATCGTGGCTCTCGCCTCCAAGTGGAGCACCGAGGAACCCATTGTGATAGCTACCGCAGATGCTGAGGGCCTGAAGAAATACTTTGCTGCTAAGGCCAAGCAGCTCCTTGATGGCAAGGTGAAGATTGAGCAGGTCAACGGATTGAAGACCCTCTTCACCATCTCACCCGCCGATGGCTCCTATAAGGTCAGCTTCGGTGAGGAGGAGTTCATGAGCTACTTCAAGGATTTCCTACGTCCGCAACTCGTGGAAATGCTCTTTTAAACCTACCTGCGTATGACGAGCAAATACTATTACTTGGTAGCCGGGCTGCCTGAGCTCTCGCTGGAGGACAGCAAGCTCAGTTATACCGTGGCCGACTTCAAGTCCGAATTTTATCCCTTCCTCTCGTCCGATGACCAGCGGCTTATCAACTTATATTACCTCAAGTATGATAACGCCAACGTGCTGGCCATGCTCCGGCAGGAGGAGTCCTTTGACCCTCGTGGATGCTTCTCTGCTGAGCAGCTCGAAGAGTACATCAAGGCCTTGAAGGAGGGAGATACTTTGCCCGATGCCGTCTTCCCTTCCTATCTTTCCGCATTCATTACGGGCTATTTCCAACAGGATGCCCCTGCGCAGCAATTGCTTCCCGAGGACCGCTTGGCTAGCCTCTACTATGCGTATGCCATGAAGTGCAAGAACCGCTTTGTGGCCCAATGGTTTGAGTTCAACCTTACGGTGAATAACTGTCTAGTGGCGTTGGCTGCCCGCAAGTACAAATGGGATGTGGCTTCGTGCATTGTAGGCGATACTGCTGTCTGTGAAGCCCTTCGCACCTCGACCGCCCGCGATTTCGGACTGAGCGCTGAACTGGATTACCTCGACTCTGTGATGAAGATAGGGGAGACCGAGGAATTGGTCGAGAAGGAGCGCAAGGCAGACCTTCTGCGCTGGAAGTGGATGGAGGAGAACAGCTGCTTCTGCTACTTTACGGTGGAGCGCCTTTTCGTCTTCCTCATGCAGATAGAGATGATAGAGCGTTGGATTATGTTGGACAAGGAAAAGGGTAACCAAATGTTCCGTCAGCTCATCTCCAGCTTGAAGGACCAAGTGAAGATACCTGCGGAATTCAGATAAGAATAATAATCTAAAATAGAATATGGCAACAAAAGGAACTGTTAGTGGTGTTATAGCCAATATGGTAACCCTCGCCGTAGATGGACCGGTGGCCCAGAATGAGATATGCTACATCTCAACCGGGGGCGACCGACTGATGGCGGAGGTGATTAAAGTGGTTGGTTCGCACGTGTACGTTCAGGTGTTTGAAAGTACACGCGGACTGAAGGTTGGTGCTGAAGCCGAATTTACCGGCCACATGCTTGAGGTGACTCTGGGCCCCGGCATGCTGTCGAAGAATTATGACGGACTGCAGAACGACCTGGACAAGATGGAGGGCGTATTCCTGAAAAGAGGACAATACACCTATCCGCTCGACAAAGAACGTGTATGGCACTTCGTGCCCCTGGCTAAGGTAGGTGATAAGGTGGTGGCTTCCGACTGGCTCGGACAGGTGGATGAGAACTTCCAGCCGCTGAAGATCATGGTGCCTTTCCAGCAGAAGGGAGTCTGCACCGTGAAGCAGATTGTGGCCGAAGGCGACTACAAGATTGAAGATACCATCGCCGTGCTGACCGATGAGGAGGGCAATGAGGTGAAGGTCAACATGATTCAGAAGTGGCCCGTGAAGCGTGCCATGACGAACTATAAGGAGAAACCGCGTCCCTTCAAGCTGCTTGAGACGGGTGTGCGCGTCATTGATACAGTCAACCCCATCGTAGAGGGTGGTACGGGATTCATCCCTGGCCCCTTCGGTACGGGTAAGACGGTGCTGCAGCATGCCATCTCCAAGCAGGCCGAGGCCGACATCGTCATCATCGCAGCCTGCGGTGAACGTGCCAACGAGGTGGTGGAAATCTTCACTGAATTCCCCGAACTGGTTGACCCCCATACGGGTCGCAAGCTGATGGAGCGTACCATCATCATCGCCAATACATCCAACATGCCTGTGGCTGCCCGTGAGGCCTCCGTCTATACAGCCATGACCATCGCCGAGTTCTACCGCAGCATGGGTCTGAAGGTGCTCCTGATGGCAGACTCCACCTCGCGTTGGGCACAGGCGTTGCGTGAGATGTCCAACCGCATGGAGGAGTTGCCCGGACCCGATGCCTTCCCCATGGACCTCTCGTCCATCATCTCCAACTTCTATGGCCGTGCAGGCTACGTGAAGCTGGCCAACGGTTCGACCGGCTCCATCACCTTCATAGGTACCGTATCACCCGCCGGTGGTAACCTGAAGGAACCTGTGACGGAGAACACCAAGAAGGTGGCCCGTTGCTTCTATGCCCTGGAGCAGGACCGCGCCGATAAGAAGCGCTACCCCGCCGTGAACCCCATCGACTCCTATTCGAAATACATTGAGTACCCCGAATTCGAACAGTACATCAGCGGACTGATCAACGACCAGTGGCTGGGCAAGGTGAATGAAATCAAGACCCGTCTGCAGCGTGGTAAGGAGATTGCCGAACAGATCAACATCCTGGGTGACGACGGTGTACCCGTAGAGTATCACGTGATTTTCTGGAAATCTGAGCTGATTGACTTCGTGATTCTGCAGCAGGATGCCTTCGATGAGATTGATGCCGTTACGCCGATGGAGCGTCAGGAGGATATCCTGAACATGGTCATCGACATCTGCCACACCGAATTCAACTTCGACAACTTCAACGAAGTGATGGATTACTTCAAAAAGATGATTAACGTCTGCAAGCAGATGAACTACTCTCCCTACAAGTCGGAGAAGTACGACGGATTCAAGGCTCAGCTGCAGGCTCTTATTGACGAACGTAAAGCTTAATAGAAGATGGCAACAAAAGCATTCCAAAAGATATATACCAAGATAACCCAGATTACCAAGGCTACGCTTTCGCTGAAGGCTACTGGTGTGGGTTATGATGAACTGGCCACTGTGAATGGCAAACTGGCTCAGGTGGTGAAGATTGCCGGCGATGAGGTGACGCTGCAGGTGTTTGAGGGTACTGAGGGTATTCCTACCAACGCCGAGGTGGTCTTCCTGGGCAAGGCACCTACCATCAAGGTGAGCGACCAGCTGGCTGGGCGTTTCTTTAATGCCTTCGGCGACCCCATTGATGGCGGACCGGCCATTGAGGGTCAGGAGGTCGAGATTGGCGGTCCGTCGGTGAACCCCGTGCGCCGTAAGCAACCCTCTGAACTGATTGCTACCGGTATTGCCGGTATTGACCTGAACAATACGCTGGTGTCGGGTCAGAAGATTCCCTTCTTCGCCGACCCTGACCAGCCCTTCAACCAGGTGATGGCCAACGTGGCCCTGCGAGCCGAGACCGACAAGATTATCCTGGGTGGTATGGGTATGACCAACGACGACTACCTCTACTTCAAGAACGTCTTCTCCAACGCCGGTGCGCTCGACCGTATCGTCAGCTTCATGAATACCACTGAGAATCCTCCCGTGGAGCGTCTGCTGATTCCCGATATGGCGTTGACCGCTGCCGAATACTTTGCCGTGGAGAAGAACGAGAAGGTGCTCGTGCTGCTTACCGACATGACCTCTTACTCCGATGCTCTGGCCATCGTGTCCAACCGTATGGACCAGATTCCGTCGAAGGACTCTATGCCTGGTTCGCTCTACTCCGACCTGGCCAAGATTTACGAGAAGGCGGTGCAGTTCCCCTCGGGTGGCTCCATCACCATCATCGCGGTAACGACTCTGTCGGGTGGCGACATCACTCATGCTGTGCCTGACAATACGGGTTACATCACTGAGGGTCAGCTCTTCCTGCGCCGCGACAGTGATATTGGTAAGGTGATCGTTGACCCGTTCCGCTCGTTGTCACGTCTGAAGCAGCTCGTTACCGGCAAGAAGACGCGTAAGGACCATCCACAGGTGATGAATGCCGCCGTACGTCTCTATGCCGATGCGGCCAATGCCAAGACCAAGCAGGAGAACGGCTTCGACCTGACCAACTACGACGAACGCACGCTGGCCTTTGCCAAGGACTACTCCAACCAGCTGCTGGCCATTGACGTCAACCTCGACACTACGGAGATGCTTGATGTGGCCTGGAGCCTGTTTGGCAAGTACTTCAAGCCCGAGGAGGTCAACATCAAGAAGGAGCTTGTCGATCAGTACTGGCCGAAAGCATAACCCCGATTCACTAACGATAAATCACGAATAAAGTGGCTATTAAGTTTCAATATAACAAGACCTCGCTCCAGCAGCTTGAGAAGCAACTCAAGGTGCGCCAGCGCACGCTCCCTATCATCAAGAATAAGGAGAGTGCCTTGCGCATGGAGGTGAAGCGCTGCAAGACCGAAGCATCGGAGTATGAAGCGAGGTTGGAAAAAAGTATCCAAGCTTACGAAGCCATGTTTGCCCTCTGGAATGAGTTCGACGCTTCGCTGCTGCGGGTGGGCGATGTCCACCTCAACGTGAAGAAGATTGCAGGCGTCAGGGTGCCTCAGCTCGACGAGGTGGAATTTGAGGTGAAGCCCTACAGCCTCTTCAATGCCCCCAAGTGGTACGCCGACGGCATCCAGTTGCTCAAGGAGCTGGCCTTGACTGCTATCGAACGCGAGTTTATGGTGGCCAAGCTCAACCTCTTGGAGCATGCCCGCAAGAAGACCACGCAGAAGGTGAACCTCTTCGAAAAGGTGCAGATACCTGGCTATCAGGATGCTTTGCGAAAAATCAAACGATTCATGGAGGATGAGGAGAACCTCTCCAAGTCTTCGCAGAAGATCATGAAGTCACATCAGGAGAAAAGAAAGGAGGCCGAGGCATGATTACCAGAATGGAGAAACTTACCTTCTTGATTTACCACAAGGCGTATGAGTCGTTCTTGGATCAAATCCGTGAACTCGGTGTCGTACACATTGTGGAGAAGCAGCGCGGCGAGCCCGATGCTGGATTGCAGCAGGCTTTCTTGAAGCGGTCGCACTACAAGACGATGCTTCAGAAGATGGATGCACTGGCTGAGAAGCAGCACGATGCGCCTATATATAATAAGGAGAATGAACCCGATGCACTCGTCAAGGAGTACGAAGCCCTGCAAAACCGCATCATGGAACTCCAGCAGCAGATACCTGCAATCAGCAAGGAGATGGACCAGATGGAGGTGTGGGGTGAGTTTGACTGGGCACGGCTCAAGCAGTTGGAGCAGGCCGGTTGGCTGATACGCTTCTACAGCTGCGCTGAGAAGGACTTCCGGGAGGAGTGGGCTGACCACGTTGTGGTAGTGCGTCGCGAGAGCGGTCACGTCTTCTTCGTCAGTGTCAGTCACGAACTGCTTGACCTGGGACTGGAGCCGCTGCGCCTGCCTGCATCCAGCCTCTCGCAGCTCGCGCAGAAGCTGGCCGATGCCAAGCAGGCTCTTACGGATGCCAATGAAGCCCTCAAGCAGTTCTGCCGGAAGTATTACAATACGTTGGCCGAGGCCAGTGTGCGTCTGCAGAGTGACATCGACCTGATGCAGGTACGCCTCAGCAGTGAGGCATTGGCAGAGGGTGCGGTGGTATTGCTCGAAGGATGGGTGCCTGAGGATAGCGTAGCTCCCGTCAAGCAGCTGCTCGAAGCGCAGGAGGTCTATTACGAGATGCGGCCCGCCCGCAAGGAGGACAATCCACCCGTCAAGCTGCGCAACAACGCCTTCACCCGCATGTACGAGGTGCTGACCAAGATGTACGGTATGCCCAGCTTCACCGACTTCGACCCCACGCCGATACTGGCCCCCTTCTTCTCGCTCTTCTTTGCGTTCTGTATGGGTGATGCCGGCTACGGTTTGATACTGATTGCTCTCGGATTCTTCCTCAAGAAGAAGCTGGGCAAGGATATGGCTGGTATGATGAACTTGGTGATAACGCTGGGTGTCTTCACCACCGTATTTGGTGCCGTGCTGGGTACCTTCTTCGGCATCAGCCTGATCAATTCCGACCTGCCGCAGCAGCTCAAGGAGTTCATCATTGCGGGCAATATCGAGCTTTTCGGCTCAACGTACGACAAGCAGATGATTCTGGCTCTGGGTATTGGCGTGGTGCATATCTCCATTGCCATGACCGTCAAGGCCATCAACAGTACCGTATTCTACGGCTTCAAGGAGTCGCTGAGTGCCTGGGGATGGTGGCTGCTCATCGTAGGCAGTGTGGTGGTAGGTACGCTGACCTTCCTCAGTGTCATTCCTGCTGAAGTCTCCAAGTGGGCCTTCATCGGGGTGGGTGGTGTAGCAGCCGTGGGCATTTACCTGCTCAATAACCTCCACCGCAATGTGCTGGTCAACGTGGGTGCCGGTTTGTGGGACACCTACAACATGGCCTCCGGCCTACTGGGTGACACCCTCTCTTACATCCGTCTCTTCGCCCTAGGCTTGGCAGGCGGTATGCTGGGACAGACCTTCAACAGCCTCGCGCTGATGGTCGTCGATGGACAAGAAGGCATTGGCCTGGTGTTCGGATGGATCGGCTTCGGACTGATTATCCTCGTGGGCCATACGCTCAACATCGCCATGTCATGCCTGAGCGCCTTTGTCCACCCACTGCGTCTCACCTTCGTGGAGTATTTCAAGAATGCCGGTTACGATGGTAAGGGCGTAGAGTATAAGCCCTTTAAGAAATAAGAAAGAAAAAACAAATTAATAACGAAACATTAAAAACAAAAAACATTATGAACGAATTATTCGGTTATCTGGGCATGGGTCTCATGTTGGCCCTTGCTGGAATTGGAAGTTGCTATGGTACCACCATTGCTGGTAATGCCGCAGAAGGTGCGCTGAAGAAGGACCCCTCCAAGTCGTCAGCTTACATGATTCTCTCCGCTCTTCCCGCTACACAGGGCCTTTACGGCTTCCTGGCCTTCCTGCTTCACTTCGGTAAGGTGGCAGAGAATCCTCTGCTGTGGTGTGGTGTAGGTATCGGTGTAGGATTGGTTTGTCTCTTCTCCGCCATCCGTCAGGGTCAAGTTTGCGCCAACGGTATCGTAGGTGTATCTCAAGGTCACGACGTGCAGACCAACACCATGATCTATGCCGCCCTGCCTGAATTCTATGCCATCTTGGCCCTCGTAGCCACATTCTTGGTATAATTTTCCCCTATTTTTGACCCCAGAAGCGCAAGCGAAACGATCGTTTGCGCTTCTTTTTATTAAAAAATTGGTTTAAAAGGTTATTTTTCAAAGAATAATGTGTAATTTTGCAGCCGGAAATTTTTTAAGATAAGAGATTGTTAAATTTATGACACAAGAATTACTAACCCCCGACTACGTCATTGAGGCCAGTTGGGAAGTGTGTAATAAGGTCGGAGGTATCTATACAGTGCTGTCAACGCGCGCAAATACGCTGCAAGCTAAATTCCCTGACAGACTGATTTTTATAGGACCTGACTTTTGGAAGGGGAAAGAGAATCCCCTCTTTACCGAATACGACAACCTGTGTGCAGCCTGGAAGCAGCACGCAGTAGAGAAAGAGAAGTTGCAGGTTCGTGTGGGACGTTGGAATATCCCCGGTGAGCCTATCGTTATCCTGGTGGATTTCCAGCCTTTCTTCCCCATGAAGAACGAGATTTATACCGAGATGTGGAACAACTATCAGGTCGATTCACTGCATGCTTACGGTGATTACGATGAAGCTTCGATGTTTGCTTACGCTACCGGAAAGGTTGTGGAGAGCTTTTACCGCTTTAACCTGACTGAAAATGACAGTGTAGTCTTTCAAGCTCACGAATGGATGACTGGCATGGCAGCCCTCTATCTGCAGAAGGCTGTACCGCAGATTGCCTCCATCTTCACCACGCACGCCACGTCGATAGGACGCTCTATCGCCGGCAACAACAAACCCCTTTACGATTACCTCTTCGCTTACAATGGCGACCAGATGGCCCGCGAGCTCAACATGGAGTCGAAGCACTCTATTGAGAAGCAGACGGCACACTATGTGGATTGCTTCACTACCGTAAGCGAGATTACCAATACGGAGTGCAAGGAGCTGCTCGACAAGGAGGCCGATGTCATCCTGATGAACGGCTTCGAGGATGACTTCGTCCCGCAGGGCGCTGCCTTCAACACCAAGCGCCGCAAGGCCCGTCAGAACCTGCTCCATGTGGCCAACTGCCTGCTTGGCCAGCAGATTGACAACGATGTGCTGATTATCGGCACGAGCGGACGTTATGAGTTCAAGAACAAGGGCATCAATGTCTTCCTGGAGACACTCAACCGCTTGAACCGTGACAAGAACTTGAAGAAGAAAGTCTTGGCCTTCGTCAATGTGCCCGGTTGGGTAGGGGAGCCTCGCGAAGAGCTGAAGAAGCGCCTGGCCAGCAAGAAGACGTATGACACCCCGCTGGAGTGCCCCTTCATCACTCACTGGCTTCACAACATGACTCACGACCAGGTGCTCGACATGTTGAAGTACCTCGGCATGAACAATAACCCTGAGGACAACGTCAAGGTGATTTTTGTCCCTTGCTACCTCGATGGAAAGGACGGTATCATCAACCAGCAGTATTACGATGTCATTCTCGGACAGGACCTCAGCTGCTATCCCTCGTACTACGAGCCTTGGGGTTACACCCCGCTGGAGAGCGTGGCCTTTCGTGTGCCCACCATCACCACCGACCTGGCCGGCTTTGGCCGTTGGGTCAAGGGACTGAAGCAGAATGGCGGACTGAAGGATGGCGTGGAGGTGATCCATCGTTCCGACTATAACTATAGCGAGGTGGCTGATGCCATCAAGGATACCATCTCCGACTTCTCTGGCAAGAGCGACAAAGAGGTGAACCTGATGCGCAAGCACGCTGCCCAGGTGGCTGAACAGGCTCTGTGGAAGCACTTTATTATTTATTACTACCAGGCCTATGACGTGGCCCTGCGCCATGCCGCACAGCGCTTGCTGCGGAGTAAGTGATAGCTACTAGCTACGAGCTACAAGCTACTAGCTACAAGTAAATAAGGAATAATAATTAATCAACAATTGATATAATATGAAGATTAAAGTTAGTAATGTAAACACTCCCAATTGGAAAGACGTGAACGTACGCTCACGCGTTCCTGCTGAATTGGAGAAATTGTCTGAACTCGCACGCAACATCTGGTGGTCGTGGAACTACGAAGCCACCGAGCTGTTCCGTGACCTTGATCCCGTTCTGTGGAAAGAAGTAGGCCAGAACCCTGTCCTGCTGCTGGAACGTATGAGCTATGCTAAGCTGGAAGAATTGGCTACCGACAAGGTAATCCTCCGTCGTATGGATGACGTCTATTCCAAGTTCCGCACCTACATGGATGTAGAACCTGACAAGAAGCGTCCTTCTGTTGCTTACTTTAGTATGGAATATGGTTTGAACCATGTACTTAAGATATACTCTGGTGGTCTGGGCGTATTGGCCGGTGACTACCTGAAAGAGGCTTCTGACAGCAACGTAGATATGTGCGCCGTCGGCTTCCTCTATCGTTATGGCTACTTCACGCAGACCCTCTCAATGGACGGACAGCAGATTGCCAACTACGAGGCTCAGAACTTTGGCCAGCTCCCCCTGGATGCCGTACGCGATGAGAACGGCAACCAGGTGGTAGTTGACGTACCTTACCTGAATTACTACGTACACGCTTATGTATGGCGCGTGAACGTGGGCCGTATCTCGCTCTATCTGCTCGATACGGACAACGAGATGAACAGCGAATTTGACCGTTCCATCACGCACCAACTCTATGGTGGTGACTGGGAGAACCGCCTGAAGCAGGAGATTCTGCTCGGTATCGGCGGTATGCTGACGCTCAAGAAGCTGGGTATCAAGAAGGATGTATATCACTGCAACGAGGGACACGCTGCCCTGATCAACGTACAGCGTATCTGCGACTACGTGGAGAGTGGCCTCACCTTCAACCAGGCTATCGAGCTCGTTCGTGCCTCTTCACTCTATACCGTACACACCCCCGTGCCCGCTGGTCACGACTACTTCGATGAAGGCCTCTTCGGCAAGTACATGGGTGGCTATCCCCAGCGCATGGGTATCACTTGGGATGAGCTGATGGATATGGGTCGCAACAACCCGGGCGACAAGGGCGAACGCTTCTGCATGTCAGTCTTCGCTTGCAACACCTCGCAGGAGGTCAACGGCGTTAGCTGGCTCCACGGCAAGGTATCTCAGGAGATGTTTGCCCCCATCTGGAAGGGCTACTTCCCCGAAGAGAACCACGTAGGTTACGTCACCAACGGCGTTCACTTCCCCACTTGGAGCGCAACGGAGTGGAAGCAGCTCTACGCAGCTCACTTCGATGAGAACTTCTGGTACGATCAGTCGAACCAGAAGATCTGGGAGGCCATCTACAATGTGCCCGATGAAGAGATCTGGAAGACCCGCATGGCGCTGAAGAACAAGCTTATCGACTACGTGCGCAAGCAGTATCGTGAGACTTGGCTGAAGAACCAGGGTGACCCCTCGCGCATCGTGGCTCTGCTTGATAAGATCAACCCCAACGCCCTGCTCATCGGTTTCGGTCGTCGCTTCGCTACCTACAAGCGTGCTCACCTGCTCTTCACCGACCTGGAGCGTCTGGCCAAGATTGTTAACAATCCCGACTATCCCGTACAGTTCCTCTTCACTGGTAAGGCTCACCCCCACGATGGTGCCGGTCAGGGTCTGATCAAGAAGATCATCGAAATCTCTCGTCGTCCTGAGTTCCTCGGCAAGATTATCTTCCTGGAGAACTACGACATGCAGCTGGCTCGCCGCCTCGTGTCGGGTGTAGATATCTGGCTTAACACTCCGACGCGTCCTCTGGAGGCATCGGGTACGTCAGGCGAAAAGGCCCTGATGAACGGTGTAGTCAACTTCTCCGTACTCGACGGTTGGTGGCTGGAAGGCTACCGCGAAGGTGCTGGTTGGGCATTGACCGAGAAGCGTACCTACCAGAATCAGGAGCATCAGGATCAGCTCGATGCTGCTACCATCTACAGCATCCTTGAGCAGGAGATTCTCCCCTTGTACTATGCCCGCAACAAGAAGGGCTATTCTGAGGGTTGGATCCGCACCATCAAGAACTCTATCGCACAGATTGCACCTCACTATACGATGAAGCGTCAGCTTGATGACTACTTCGAGAAGTTCTACAACAAGGAGGCTAAGCGCTTCAAGATGCTCTCTGCCAACGACAACGCCAAGGCTAAGGAGATTGCAGCATGGAAGGAAGAGGTTGCCGCCAAGTGGGATGAGATTGAGATTGTGAAGAGTGAGAAGTGTGAAGATCTGCAGAAGGGCTCTGTAGAGAGCGGTAAGCAATATACCATCACCTACGTGGTGGATGAGAAGGGCTTGAACGATGCCATTGGCATTGAGCTTGTGACCATCTACACCGGAGCCGATGGCAAGCAGCACATCTACTCAGTCGATCCGTTTGAGGTAGTGAAGAAGGAGGGTACGCTCTACACCTTCCAGGCCAAGCACGAATTGGAGAATGCCGGCAGCTTCAAGGTATGCTACCGCATGTACCCCAAGAACGCCGACCTGCCCCACCGTCAGGACTTCTGCTACGTACGCTGGTTCATGTAATCCAGTGCTACGCGTAGATACCATATAAGAAAAGGGCCATCAGGAAGCAATTCCCGATGGCCCTTATTTCGATTTGTGTGGGGAAACGTCTTATAGCGCTCTCCAAAGATACTTCCAAATCAGGTTTAATTCAGCCTGCATATCATCCGTATGAGCCGTGACTGCAATGACAGCATCTTTCTCAGGTAATACGAGAATGAATTGTCCGTGTGCGCCATCTGCTCTGAAGCCGTGATGTCGGCAGCGCCACATTTGATATCCGTAACCTTGCAGCCAGTCGCTGTTGTTGGGCTTAATAGTTAGTTCCTCTCTCCGTACTCCGGCAGGCAAAGAGGCGATATGCTTAGAAGAGGCTTCTTCAACCCACTCTCTTGAAATCAGCTGTTCACCATTCCACTGACCCTTCTGAAGCAATAGTTGCCCCATTTTGGCCAAGTCCTCAGTCTTGAGTTGCAGGCCACCACTTCCTAAGCAGAAGCCCTCAGCCGATTTCCTCCACGTTGCACCAGTGATACCTAAAGGACGGAGAAGCCGGGGATAGAGGTATGATAGCAGATCCTCCCCGGTAACTTGTTGGATGATGGCAGAAAGCAGGTAGCTGCACTGATTGTTATAGACAAAGAAGGTGCCAGGCTTGTGTGAAAGAGGAATAGAGAAGAATCCACGAATCCGACATGAATCATACTCAGATTTGACTTGCTTTGTAGGGTCGATATCATGTCCGGATGACATGGTGAGCAGATGTCTTACCTCCATATCGCGCTGTTCATCGGTAAGTTTTAATCCCTCAAGTTGTTTAGGAAAGAAAGATACCACTTTGTCGTTGATTTTGAGCTTATTTTCCTGTACAGCGAAGCCTATGGCTGTTGCTGTGAAGGTCTTACTTACCGAATTCAGGACATGAGGCGTACGATTGGAATGGCCGTCAAACCACTGCTCTTTAATGACCTTGCCATGTTGGAGAATCATGACACTATGGATCTCTTGATTGTTTGTCTTGATAGCGCTCAGGTAATCAGAGAAGGCCTTATCCATTTTTGATGATGCATTACCCCTTGGTAGGGAGTTGGTCAGTTCGTTGTAATTGATAAGACGTATATGGCGTTCGGCTATAGCCTGTTTAACCTTCTCATCAATAAATAGGCGCCATACGCCTTCACGATCGAAAGCTACCTGTTCATAACCGATATGGAAAACACTTTCAACCTCAGCTGAGGGTAGCGTAGGATGATCTACAAAAATATAGTTGCCATTATCAGGAAGCTCTTTTATAGTACGGATGAAACTTTCTATTTTCTCTTCTGGTGTATGACTGGATCCATTATAAGTGATGAATCTGAAAGGCGCATAAGGGACATTTGTATTGTTGCTGCTGACTATAGGAAGGTGATACTCCTTGCTGAGACGCTGCATTAACTCAAACACTTTTGGTGTGAAACCAGTAGCTCCCATGTGTCCGGTGATGTGGCTCAATTGGGGCAGATCGTGTAATGTCATCTCAATTTGAGCTCTGGCCTCGCGTTCAATCATTTCCAAGTCCCATAAATTCTGATTCTCCATGACGGACTGCCCTGGGTATGCCACATGTGGTTTCATCATGGGAAAAAAATAGCCGTGTTCATCGGTGAGCCCTTTGCAGGCGGTCAATGGGCGCCATTTGACGTTCTCCCATTCACTGGTGAAGGTCAAATGCAGTCCTACATCGATTGTTGGATTAGCTTGTAGCATTTTGACTGCCTCAGGGTACCACGAAGCTACAGGCATCACTTCTACACTTTGTACAATCCCTTTCAGTGCACTTTCCATACAAGCCATATTGGTAGAGTGGAATGCCCCCATGTCATCTGCGCGGATAACCAGTTGGGGCCCATCTTCTTGCTGTGCAGATAATGTCGCTGAAATGCCAAGCAACGACGTTGTAAATAGTACTTTTTTTATCATATGAGTGATTTTTAAGTTATATATATGAGAAGGAAATCAGGTGCATTGTACTCAATTTTACGAAATAATTACACTAGTGTCTCTTAATCTATGTTAATCGGAATCAAAGTCAAAATAGAGCTGTCTATCATTCGGCTTGACTTCCTCCTTGAGAATCTCCGTGATGATGTCAATCTGAGTATGGATCCTGACGCCCGACTTCGTGCTTCTGAACTCTGCCCATCTGAATACGGACATGCAGAGGTCAATAGTCGTAGAGTCAATGGCATAGAACCTTCCATGCAGCTCGAACTCCTTCGTGATGCGTTTGGATTGGGCAATAGCCACCATGTGGAAAGCGAACTCCTCAAAGATATGATGGTTTCTGAGGGCATTGGCCTTGGACAGCATCTGTCTATTGATAGGCTGGTGGCAAAACCAAGGTGCTTGGAATTCTTGCCATGTGCGATTGTAATATCTGTGAGTTCCCTCAGGCTCCCACACCCAATGAGCTGACCGAACATCAGAACCAGCGAATGGTTCCAGTGAGACATCGCCCAACCTTGAGTTCTGTCGTTGTACCTGGCGAGTATCCGCCTGAACTGCCTCTGAGGGAGAAACTGTATTATCAGTGCAAAAACGAATGTCTCTATATGCATGTCTGCTCCAAGCTTGAATCGGATGCAAAAGTAAGCATTTCAAAACCCGGACAGAGTATAATTAGGGTAAACCATTATGCATGAGAATATTAATTTAAAATTTCAGGAATTTTAAGAGACACTAGTGAAATAATTATAAAGATAGTGAGTACACCTATTACCTTTTCTCTCTCTATAATACAAAGATAACTCAATTTATCGGCATGATTAATAATGAAGATATTCAATGGATGGCCAAAGGCATCAGACGCAAAGAACCGTTTCTGAGTAGTGAGGAGCGTGAGGAGCTGAGAACACGATTTATAGCTCGTAAGAAACTGCTAAGGCAGCGCCGGTGGGTTCCGTACCTGTGGCCTATGGTTGCCGCGGTTGTGGTGATAGCCCTTCTCTCTTGGGCTTGGGTGAGTTTTGTTCGGCACGAAAACTTTTCGTTGGATGGTATAGATCCAGCTACGTTGACCAGTACAACGTTATATCTGCAGGGGCATCCTATAGAGATGGAAACTAATTCCGAAGTACATTGTCTCGAAAATGGCCAGCAGATTGAGATTTGGCAGCAGGGTAGTGTGGTTCGTTTGCAGCGTCCTCTCAATGAGTTGATGCATTTGGCTGTACCTCCATGTAGTAAGGCAAAATTGTTTTTGGATGATGGGTCTGTAGTGACACTTCGTGGAGGGTCTTTGGCCTCGTTTGGTAAGGATCAGAATGACCGTAAACTGTTTTTGGAAGGTGAGGCCTATTTTTGTATATCCTCTAATCCTTATCATCCATTTCTTACGAAAGCTGGCGATTTGACTATCCAGGTCTTAGGTACAGAGTTTTTGGTTCAGGCACAGGAGAATGCTTCTCGTCAATGTGTCCATTTGGTAAAGGGGGTAGTTGAAGTGACTCCGGTTCATGGAAAAACCGTCAGACTTCAGCCTGGCCACTCATTTGTATATGATTCACAGCTACGCAGGGCTTCTGTCAGTTACTTCGAACAAGAATCAGTCCTCGCATGGAAAGAAGACTTGCTTCCATTAGACGGTATGAGCCTCTCTGAATTGCTAATGAAAGTTGAACAATTATACCATATCAACCTGTCGTACGATATCACAGCATTCCAAAACATCCATCTGGAAGGGATTCTTGATGTCAATGTGCCTATTGAAGTTTTGTTAACCCGATTATCCTACATCGCACCTATACGTATTGGGAAACGTAACGGTGAGTTTACGATTACATTAAATGAATAATAATATCCATTGATTTTTTAACTAAAATATTGAATGCCTATGAAACATATCGAATAAAGAAGAAAACGCTGTACAAACCTTTGTGTACCCCTGAGGTAGATAAGGAAAAGGCGGAAAACAGTGCAAGTGCTTTCCGCCTGAGGAATTTGAGAAACAAATATATCAATGAATCACAAAATCCAATTATTCAATGAAAAACCATCAAATTAAGTGTAAAGATACTATTTCTTTGCATACGTACTCTGTTTTATTAAGTTTATTTATAGGATTGTTTGCTTTTTTACAACCTGCTTCTCTGTATGCAGCCCAACGTATCGAGTTGACTGTAGATCAACAGAAAGGTATCACCCTTGCAGTGAAGGAACGTACGTTGCATCAGGTGCTGAAGGAGATCGAACAGCAAACGTCCTATGTGTTTGTATATAACAGTAAGTTGCCTGGACTTGAGGAAAAAGTGAGTGTCAATTTACAGAATGCTACGATTGAACAAGTGATGGATAGTCTGTTGCAAGCTCTTCCATTAAGCTATGAAATTTCAGGCAGGCAGGTCATGATTGTTGCTAAGGTATCTGAGGAAGTGAGAGTCGTGTCGGGGCGTGTGCTT
Source organism: uncultured Mediterranea sp. (assembly GCA_945831575.1). Classification (GTDB taxonomy): domain Bacteria; phylum Bacteroidota; class Bacteroidia; order Bacteroidales; family Bacteroidaceae; genus Bacteroides. Next base: position 66,051 of record CAMACX010000007.1, on the reverse strand, counting down.
GACGAGCAGGGTGAACCGTTAATCGGTGTGAATGTCAAAAGCAAGCAAAACGGCACAGTCACGGATATGGACGGTCGGTTTACACTCAAGGCAGAAGGTACGGTTACCTTCTCATATATTGGGTACAAGCGCTTGACATTGGGCTTGTCGAAGTGTAAAGAGGTCCGCATGATACCCGATCAGGAAGCTCTGGAAGAGGTGGTGGTTACAGCACTGGGTATGAAGCGATCAGAGAAAGCCCTTGGATATGCAACACAAAAAGTCTCAGGCTCACTCTTTGAGAAAGTGAAAGGTACTAATGTCGCGACCAGCCTGACCGGACGCATTTCAGGTCTCACCGTATTCAACTCAACGGAGTTTAATGAAACACCGACTATGTCATTGCGTGGTGAAACGCCCCTGTTGGTGTTGGACGGTGTCCCCACGAATCTTTCAATCGCAGACATCAATCAAGATGATATTGAGAGCATCAACGTACTGAAGGGGGCCACAGCTTCTGCACTGTATGGTTCTCGTGGTGGCAGTGGTGTCATCATGGTTACTACAAAGAAAGGTGGGGAGAAGGGCTTTCATGTCACGGTCAACAGTAGTAATATGATCAATGCCGGTACGTTGGCTCTGCCTGAAGTGCAGACTTCTTACAGTTCGGGATATGCGGGTAAATACAATGTCGATGATGAGGTCTGGGGTGACAAACTGGATATTGGTCGTACGGCAGTACAATATGATCCTCAGACTCACGAATGGCGCGAAATGCCTTTGGTTTCTGCTGGAAAGGATAATTTCAAGAACTTTACCGAGTTCAGTATGATCAGCAATACCAGCATCAGTGTGACACAGCAAGGTGATAATGGTAGCTTCCGCTCTTCTATCTCTTATTTGTATAACAAGGGACAGTATCCGAATACTCGTGCGCAACAGTTTACCTATAGCCTTGGTGGAGAGATGAAGTTGGGTGATAAAGTGAAGATTGAAGGGACGTTGGGCTTCAACAAGATGGTAGCACCACAGACTTCGGGTACAGGCTATGACGATCAGGGCTATATTTACAACCTGCTGGTATGGACAGGACCTGAGTATGACTTGCGTGATTATCGCAACTACTGGGTCGTGGAGGATGAAAAGCAAAATTGGATGCGCGATTCCTGGTATGATAATCCCTATCTGATGGCTTATGAAAAGATAAACCGCCGTGATAATTCGAAGTATAATGGTATGTTGAACTTGACCTATGAGGTCACTCCTTGGATGAAGGCGATGCTCCGCGGTGGCTTTGACAATATCATTAATGCTACACAGCGGCGTGCTCCACTCAGCATCAACGCAACCCGTGATTGGGGAAATACCAGCAAGGGATTCTACGAAGAGAAGAGTGAGGAGACATTCACGGCTAACGGAGATTTTATTCTGACTGCTCAAGGTCAGTTTGGTAAGTTCAGTGTGGATGGTCTGTTGGGTGGATCTATCTACTATTACCGTAATAAATATACCGATGCAGCGACAAAGAATGGACTCTCAGTACCTGGATTCTACTCGCTGAAGGCTTCTGTAGCCAGTCCGACAATTGATGTCTATCGAGCCAATAAGCAAGTTAACAGCCTTTATGGTAAGGCTACCATCGGTTATGCCAATGCCATCTATCTGGATATTACTGGGCGCAACGACTGGTCGTCCACGCTTCCAGAGGGTGAGAACTCCTATTTCTACCCATCGGTTGGTGCCAGCGTACTTGTCAGTGAGTTGGTCAAATTGCCAGATTGGTTTAATTTCCTGAAATTACGTGGCTCATGGACTGTATCGAAGAGCGATATAGATATTTATGCCACTAGTCAGGCCTACACCGTCGAGAATGCCGTATGGGATGGAATGAATACGGCATCCTATCCTACCAGTATGTATGGTCGTGTGAAGCCTATCACCCATCGCACTTGGGAGATTGGTACTACGTTGCATTTCTTGCAGAACCGTTTGAAGGCCGACTTTACCTATTATAATAAGCTGACCTACAACAATACCACTCGTACCACCATTTCATCCATGTCAGGCTTTAATAGCGTACTGGTCAATACGGATGAAGAGTATGTACGCAAAGGTTTTGAAGTCATGATTGAGGGAACCCCCATTAAGACGAAAGACTTTACGTGGACAGCTTCTACCAACTGGGCTACTTCACGTCGCTATTTTGCCAAGATAGACCCTGTCTATTCTGCGGACTTGCCATGGGTCTATAAAGGAGCCCGTGTGGATTATTATCAAGCAAAAGACTTGATTCGTGATGCCCAGGGCAACTTGGTTCATACGAATGGTTATCCCACTCAAAGCAAGTATTACAGTAAAATAGGAAACATGGATCCTGACTGGATGTGGGGATTGACCAATACATTAAAATATAAGGACTTCACCCTTTCTTTCAGTTTTGATGGACGTATCGGAGGTCTCTCACTCAATAAAACCAATCGTTATCTATGGCAAACAGGAGCTCACCCTGACACCGATAACCAGTGGCGCTACGATGAAGTGGTGAATGGAAACAAAAGCTATATAGGTACGGGCGTCAGCATTGTTTCTGGTTCAGTAAAATACGATAAATATGGCAATATAACAGAAGATACTCGAGTATTCGAAAAGAACAGTACCCCTGTTTCCTACGAGCAGTATATCAAAAACTACTGGCGAAAAGGAGCGCAGTTTATTACTGACGAGACATTCATTAAGTTGCGTGAGCTTTCTATTACATACGATATTCCTCAGAAGTTTGCCAAGAAGTTAGGTCTTAGCTCCTCTTCCGTTTCGTTGATTGGCCAGAACCTGTTACTTTGGACTAAGGAGTATAAGTTTGCTGATCCAGACCGGGCAACCGATGATTTGAACTCTCCATCAGTACGCTATATCGGTATGAATCTAAAATTTGATTTTTAATCACTAAACATGTATGCTTTATGAAAAATAACAAAATATACCAATTAGGATGCATTGTCACCTTATTGTGCTTCTCTATATGTAGTTGTGATAGCAAGTTTGAAGATTACAACACCAATCCTAACCAATCCACGAAGGTGACTTCAAGCATGTTGGCAACAAATCTGATTCTAAAATCCTCGCTTTATTCCATTCGTGAAAATGTAAAAGCGCAAGACGTTCCTAAGAACTTCATGAAAGATGATATGCTGAGTAAATACGTGGTTTGGGCTGAAAGTAATGATATTGACTATGCTTTTAATAAGTTGGATAGGCGGAGCTTTTCAAACATGTCTATACTTAATAATGTGGACAAGATGGTAGCTGCTGCATCTGAAAGTCAACGAAGCGCTTATGAAGGACTTGGACATATTCTGCGTGCTTACATGTTCTTCGATATGACCTTACGTGTAGGCGACATGCCTTACTCTGAAGCCATGCGCGGTGAGGAGGGTATCAAGTCGCCGGTCTATGACAAGCAAGAAGATATCCTTGCCGGTTTGTTAAATGAACTTGATGATGCGGACAAGTTGTTGAAGGACGCAGCGAAATTTGATGGCGACCCCATTTATGGAGGCAATCCTGAAGCATGGAGAAGAGCTGGCAATGTGTTGGAATTAAAGATTTTATTGAATCTATATCGAAAGGCGGATAATGCGAACCTTCGTGTCAAAGAACGGATGCAATCCATTGTAGGCAGTCGTCCAATTTTTCAATCGAATGATGACAACTGGCAGTTGATTCATTCCAATAACTCGGGACAAAAATATCCGTTTTACGAAGAAGGCAATAACTACAAGAATTTTCCTTTCTTGACGGCAACGATTGTTGATTTGCTTAAACAGTACAAAGATCGTCGATTGTTTTACTATGCAGAGATGACTCCAAATGCCGTTGCCAATGGCCTAAGCGCTACTGAATGGGATGCCTATCAAGGCGTAGAACCTTCTTTGGTACACACCGATATACAGCAAGCTACTCAATCTGGAAACATCTCAACTATCAATCCACGCTATTTGAAGCTTCCAGAAGGTGAACCATCTTTCCTTCTCAGTTACAGTGAAATGAATTTCATCCTGGCCGAAGCCGTGGTTCGTGGTCTTCTTTCAGGAAATGCCAAGGCTTATTATGAGGAGGGTATTCGGTCTGCTATGCAGTTTACTGATTCACATACTCCTGATAATGTAGCCTATCATCACGGTATGAAAATCGATGAAACCTATCTTGCAGACTATTTACAGGGAAGTGAAACAGCTTTTGCCTCTACTGCTGAAAAGCAGATTGAACAGATTATTCTGCAGAAGTATATTGCCACTTTCTTGGAGTCACCCTTTAGTGGTTTCTTTGAGTATAGACGTACAGGTTATCCCCGCTTTATCATTAACCCGAAAAGCAACCGTAATACCCCTACGGATAAGATGCCTGTGCGTTGGATGTATTCACAAGACGAGTATAATTATAATGCTGAGAATGTGAATTCAGCGGTTCAGAGTCAGTTTAATGGTGTAGATGATAATAATCAACTGATGTGGTTATTAAAGTAATTTAAACTAAATGAGTGTCAGTAAAGAGACAGGGTATGAGGATATAACCTGTTTCTTTACTGGCATTCGTTGTATCAATAATAATAAGTAGTAGTATGAGCAAACAAAGATTTTGGGTTGTACTGATTTCCTGCATCACTTTATCTATGCAGGCACAGCAGACTCAACCGCTTGCCTTCAATGAGGCAGGGGAATTGAAGATTGTACAGTTTACTGATGTTCATTTTCAAGTGGGTAATCCGGCTTCTGAGTCGGCATTGGAATGTATTGACCATGTCCTTGATGTGGAGCAACCTCATTTGGTCGTCTTCACAGGCGATGTGGTCTATAATAAACCTGCAGAGGAGGGACTTCGAACGGTGCTTCAACGGGTGTCAAAGCATAAGGTGCCTTTTGTGGTTACTTTAGGCAATCACGATGAGGAGCAGGATCTAGACCGTACCACGTTATACCATGTTGTACGGAGTATTCCAGGCTGTTTACAGACGGAAGAGTGTAACCAGTTTGTGTTGAGAGTTAATGCTTCTCGAGGGATAAACACTGCCGCATTGCTCTATGTGTTCGATAGTCATGCCTATTCCCCTTTGTCACAAGTCAAGGGGTATGATTGGATTAAAGCGGACCAGATTGCATGGTATAGGCGGGTAAGCGCACAATTTACTGAGGATAATCAACAGAATCCGTTGCCGGCTTTGTCATTCTTCCATATCCCTTTGCCTGAATATGGAGAAGCTGCAACAGATCAGAATGCGATATTGTATGGCACCCGGATGGAGGCCGCCTGTTCTCCCAAGCTGAACAGTGGCTTATTCACCGCTTTTATGGAACAGGGTGACGTGATGGCTTGTTTTGTAGGACATGATCATGATAATGACTATGCTGTGATGTGGCGAGGTATCTTGCTGGCATATGGACGTTTCACTGGTGGCAATACAGAGTACAACCATCTGCCCAATGGCGCTCGGGTCATTGTGCTTCATGAGGGGAAACGTTCTTTCACTACTTGGATTCGTACGCGTGAAGGTGCCATTGAGCAGAGAACAACCTATCCGGATAGTTATATCAAAGATGATTGGCGTAAAAGGAAGTAGTAATAGAAGTAGTAGTAAAAGCATTGATTATGGATAGACAGATTATCGTGTTATTGGGGCTAATATGCTGCTTGTTGAGAAGCTATACATCTCTTTATGCCCAAGACCCTTGGTTGATAGAGACGAAAGGTTTTCCGATGGATACCTATCATGGGGCGATGGTTGGTAATGGTATGTTGGGATTAATATCTTCTCAAGAACCGATGAAAAACAGTATGGTCATTACGGCTGGAACCTATGATAAATATGGCCGTGGTGGGGTGAGCAACTATTTCCCCTCCATAGACTTCCTGGCAATGGATCTCAAGGTTGATGGCGTGGCTGTTTCCATATCTCAAATCTCTTCATATAGTCAATGCCTTGACATGCTCCATGGCTCTTTTGAGGGGAGATTCACTCTACCTGAAAGGGCGAGAGTAAGTTACGCATTTCGGGCTTTGAGGCACCTTCCTCACTGTGCCTTGCTTACTTTGGATATTACTCCTACAAAAGACGTAGAAGTCACTGTAACCAATCGTCATCGCACACCAGATGCTTTGCGTGAAGGGGTGATGCGCCATAATGTCTATTCGCGCAGCCATGCCCGGATTGACATGATATCTACCGATGCGGTTAGCCCTACAGGTAAGGTGAGACTCACCGCTTCTTCTGCTTTTATTTTACCTGAAGGAGTGAAGGTCATCTCTACTGATCATCGCGCGTCTGACAATGATTCACACTTCTTACGTCATTCAATTACACTTCGAAAGGGGCAGAGTGTAAGGCTGGGTTTGATTGGCACGTTGATAACATCTATACAGCACCATGATCCTGCGGCAGAAGCAGACAGGCTTACATTGTTTGCCTCGTTGCAGGGCTTAAACCAGCTCATCAATAGACACGAACAGGAATGGGCTGATCTATGGGAGGGTGATATCCTCATCGGGGGCGATTCACAAACTCAGCAAGATGTACATGCCATGCTCTATCATCTCTACAGTTCAATCAATGAGGCTTTACCGGAATGTGGTGTCTCTCCGATGGGGTTGTCTGGTTTGGGCTATAACGGTCATGTGTTTTGGGATGCTGATATCTGGATGATGCCTGTTCTGGCCGCGTTACATCCCGAGATGGCCCGTCGAATGGTTGAGTACCGCTTCAACCGGTTGGAAGCGGCTTGTCGAAATGCCCGTTTGCATGGCTATAAAGGAGCCATGTTCCCATGGGAAAGTAGTGATACCGGCGGTGAGGAGACACCTGTTTGGGCATTGACAGGGACTTTCGAGCATCATATCAGTGGCTGTGTAGCCTATAGTGCTTGGTTGAGTTATTTGGCAACCCAAGACAAGAGATGGCTTCGTGATAAAGTGTGGCCCATATTAAAAGAAACTGCTGATTTCTGGGTGAGTCGCATTGAAGAGGATGCCCAGGGAGATGCGCATATCCGTAATGTGGTCTGTGCTGATGAATGGGCCGAAAATGTGGATGATAATGCCTTCACTAATGGCATTGCAATGACCAATCTTCAAATCGCTTTGCGTGCTGCCCATCTGTTGAACCTTCCTGCCTCGTCCCAATGGGCAAGATATGCTCATTCATTGCCATTGCTTCGCTTTGCTGATGGTACAGTTCGTGAGCATGCAACCTACAAAGGTGAATCCATCAAACAAGCGGATGTCAATCTGTTAGCTTATCCTTTGCATTGCGTTACAGATACTGCCCAGATACTTCGTGATTTGGATTTCTATCGAGTTCGGGTCCCTCAGAAGAATACGCCAGCCATGACTCAAGCCATCTTTTCTCTGTTGTATGCCCGTTTGGGTATGAAAAATGAGGCAATGCGATATCTTCATGAGGCGTATCGCCCCAATCTGTGTGCTCCGTTTCGCACGTTAGCTGAATATAACGGAGGAGATAATCCCTATTTCCTCACAGGAGCAGGAGGGGTTTTACAAGCGTTGGTGATGGGCTTTGGTGGATATGATTTTACCGACAGTGGTCTCAGGTTACAATATAAGCCTCTGCTGCCTGATGGATGGAGCTCCTTTAAGGTTACTTTTGGCAGGTAAAGAGCAGATATGTATGTCGGTTATCCTATTTAAAAGATAAACGTGCTGCCATTGAGCAAGTAGATGAGGGAAAGCGAGGAGGAGCCAGTAACGACTATTTGTTCACGCAACTTGCGTAGGCTCCGGCTGATTAGGTTACGGATAGATTGGTACTCCATATCCATCAAAACGGCTATCTCTTTTAAGGGTATTTCTTGAATATAATAAAGGTAGATAGCCTCCTTCTGACGTGGAGGAAGCTCATCGAGCAACTTCATGAGTTGTACATGCCGTTGATACGCTGCGTCATCCAATCCTTCTTTTGGAAGGAGACATTGTGAGGCTCTAAGGTTGAAAACGGGCATCTCGTCTAGTGAAATCAGCGTATGGTGCCAGTCATTAAGTTGGTTCACCAATTCATGTTTGAGCATCACCAAAAGGTAGCTTTTCAAGTTCTTGATTGGACTCAAACGATGGATTTGTAAGTAGAAATGAGTCAAAACATTCTGTATGCAATCTTTAACCAACTCTCTATCGGGGGTGAATTTTAGTCCGTAGGCTAATAGCGCATCACCATATTGAGCCAGCAAATGTTCGTAGGCATGTTCTTTGCCTTCTGACAAGGCTTGCCATAACGATTCTTCAGTGGTGTATGTGGGATACGTCTTGAGCATTGTTCATCTATAATTGCTTGCAAAAATAGGTAATTTTTTGATGATATACAAATTAAATGTTTAATAACTTAGATATAAATGAAATTAAAATGAACATAACATCTTTATTGAAGCAGAACTTCGTTGCTGTAATGGCTGTGGCTTTTCTCCCTGCTGGTGTCGTAGCTCAGGATAAAAGTCCTCAATGGCTTGAGAATGCCTTGTTTTATCAAATCTATCCCTCATCGTTTATGGATAGTAATGCAGATGGTATAGGAGACCTACCTGGTATTAGCTCCAAACTTGATTATATCAAGAGCTTGGGTGTCAATGCGATATGGCTTAATCCAGTATTTCATTCGGGATGGTTTGACGGGGGATATGATGTGATTGATTTTTATAAGGTCGATCCACGCTTCGGTACTAATACCGATTTGGTTTGCCTCATCAATGAGGCACATAGCAGGGGCATTAAGGTTTGCCTTGATTTAGTAGCTGGACATACTAGCGTCAATTCCCAATGGTTCATAGAGTCAGCCCAGGCTGACCACAACCAACGCTATAGCGACTATTACATTTGGATGGATGACGTGCCGGAAGTGGAGAAGAAAGAAATCGAACTGCGCCATCAAGAGGCTCATCCTGAATCGAGCACACGAGGTCGTTATGTTGAGGCCAACAAGCCTCGAGCGCGCTACTATGAGAAGAACTTTTTTGAGTGTCAACCTGCACTGAATTATGGTTTTGCTTATCCTGATCCGTCCCATCCCTGGGAGCAGCCAGTAACAGCCCCAGGTCCTCAGGCTTTACGTAGGGAGATGCGCAATATCATGTCATTTTGGTTTGATAAAGGGGTGGATGGTTTCCGTGTAGATATGGCTGCTTCGTTAGTTAAAAATGATCCAGATAAGGTCGAAGTGTCCAAGTTGTGGCATGAGATGCGTGAATGGAAAGAGCGCTATTATCCGGAAACAGTGCTTATCTCAGAGTGGGCAAATCCAAAGGTTGCTATTTCTGCTGGATTTGATATAGATTTTATGATTCACTTTGGCGTAAAGGGGTATGCGTCACTGTTTTTTGCTCGTGATACGCCATGGGGCGCTAATAAGTCATATTATGACTATTGTTATTTTGATAGGAGTGGAAAGGGCTCAATCTCTGAATTTGTAGAGAACTACTCTCGTGAGTATGCTGCCACAAAAGGTAAGGGCTATATTGCAATCCCTACAGCCAACCATGATTTCCAGCGTCCGCATGTGGCAGATCGTCATACGATGGAACAACTGAAAGTTGCCATGACTTTCTTCCTTACTATGCCTGGCGTGCCGTTTATCTATTATGGCGATGAGATTGGCATGAAATATCAGGTGGGCTTGCCCAGTAAAGAGGGTAGTAATAATCGGAGCGGATCTCGTACGCCAATGCAATGGAGTAAAGGTGAAACGGCAGGATTCTCTACCGCTTCTCCCGAGCAACTTTATCTTCCTGTAGATACTGAAGAGGGAACTTTGACTGTGGAGGCTCAGGATGGGGTTGAAGGATCATTGCTCGAGTTCACTCGAAGACTAGCCACCTTGCGGCATACAACAAAGGCATTAGGAAATGGCGCTGAGTGGAGGCTTCTGAGTGACGTGCATCAGCCATATCCAATGGTTTACGAACGTTCAGATGGCAAAGAGCGTTGTATTGTAGTGCTCAATCCTTCGGGAAAGCAAGTGTCATCCGTCATTCCGGTGCTCAGGGAGAAGTATAAGAGCCTACTTCATACGGGTAAGATAAGCCTTCACAATGGCAAAGTCTCTGCTGCAGGAGTCAGTGCTGCTGTTTTTATTGTGGACTCCCTCCCTTAATAGGGGAATCTATGTATGTAACTTTGTAATACACCGGGTGCTATTATCTGACATGATACGATCTGTGAGCCGACAGAGATGTCGGCTTACAGCATCCCTGATCGCACGCGGCTGAGTGTCTCTGGGGTCATGAGCAGGTAGGAAGCGATGTGGGCTAGGGGAGCGCGCTTCACCACCTCGGGGTGGGTATTCATCAACCGCTTGTAGCGCTCGTGGGCCGTCTCGAAGCGCCAGGCATCGGCCTTGACCTGTGACACGATAAGCGAGTACTCCAAGATCTTGCGGTAGAACATATTCACCTCCCACGATATTTCGGTCAATGCCATCAGCTTGTTGTAGGGTACTTCATACACCACACAATCTTCCAGCGCTTCCACCATCAGTCGGGTAGGCTCCTGCTTGAGTGTGCTCTCTATGCAGATGACGATGCACCCCTCGTAGGAGAAGTGCTCCGTTACATCTTTCTTATTTTTATAATAGAATTGTCTGACCATGCCCTGTCCTACGATAATCAGATTCTGACTGATTACCCCTTCGGGCACGATGATGGCTCCTTTCTTATACTCCTTGCGCACCATAATCTCCTCCATCAGCTTGCGGCCCTCATAGGCCATGCCCGGGTAGCGCGAATTGACAGCAGCGTCCAAAGTCTTTTTTAGTAGTGTGTCCATACTGCATTTCGATTATTATTTTCGCTGCGAAGATACGCTTTTTTTCTGATTCCGCGTATCGCGATACAAAAAAATAATATTTTTATTTTCTTCTTTGTGGTTGATTATTAGAGGTTTAATGATTTTGTGCAAAAAAAGTTCGAAAAAAAGTTTGCGAAATGCTTGCACAGTTCAAAAATAACCCATACCTTTGCACCGCATTTGAGAGAGAATGCAAGACGAAAGGAAGTTTGGGTGAGTGGCTGAAACCACCAGTTTGCTAAACTGACGTACGGGATTTCCGTACCGGGGGTTCGAATCCCCCAGCTTCCGCGCGATACACGCACTCTTAGCTCAGTTGGTAGAGCAACTGACTCTTAATCAGTGGGTCCAGGGTTCGAATCCCTGAGAGTGTACGATTGAAATGATGGTGGGTTCATCTAATGGTTAGGATACATGCCTCTCACGCATGGTATACGAGTTCGATTCTCGTACCCACTACTAGAAAAGGTAAAAAGGTAGCTACACAAACAGAGTGGGGCTGCCTTTTTTTGTATAAAACAACTGCAACCGTGGAATGGATTAATAGTATATTGTTTGATCATACGGCGCTTCAGGCCGTGGTGGTACTTTCTCTAATCTGTGCCATCGGCCTTGGGCTGGGCAAAATCCATGTCAGGGGCGTGTCGCTGGGAGTCACCTTCGTCTTCTTCGCGGGCATCCTGGCCGGTCATCTGGGACTCTCCCTGGATGCCCAGATGCTCAACTATGCTGAGAGTTTCGGCCTGGTGCTCTTCGTCTATGCGCTCGGCCTACAGGTAGGACCGGGCTTCTTCAGCTCTTTCCGTCAGGGCGGACTGAAGCTCAATCTCTGGGGGCTGGCCGTCATCCTGGTGGGTACGCTGATGGCTGTCGGCGGTACTTACCTTACTGACATCTCCCTGCCCGACATGGTGGGTATCCTCTGTGGCTCTACCACCAATACGCCTGCGCTGGGTGCCGCACAGCAGACGCTCAAGCAGCTGAACCTCCCTTCCAGCTCGCCTGCACTGGGCTGTGCAGTGACCTATCCGCTCGGTGTGGTGGGGGTCATACTTGGCCTGATGCTCATCCGCAAGCTTTTTGTTAAGTTGAGCGACCTCCAGCCTGAGGTCAAGGATGATGTCAATAAGCCTTTCATCGCCACCTTTCAGGTACAGAACCCTGCTATCTTTAATAAGAGTATCCGCGAAGTGGCAGGCTTCAACTATCCGCAGTTTGTCATCTCCCGCCTGTGGCGAGAGGGCAACGTGAGCATTCCCACCTCAGAGAAGGTATTGCGCGAGGGTGACCGTCTGCTGGTTGTCACCTCCGAGAAGGATGCCCCGGCGCTGACGGTGCTCTTTGGAGAACAGGAACATAAGGACTGGAACAAGGAGGACATTGACTGGAATGCCATTGACAGCCAGCTGGTATCGCAACGTATCGTCGTGACGCGGCGCGAGCTCAACGGCAAGAAGCTTGGCTCTCTCCATCTGCGCAACCACTATGGTGTGAATATCAGCCGCATCTACCGCAACGGTGTACAGCTGCTGGCTACGGCCAGCCTGACGCTGCAACTGGGTGACCGGCTCACCGTGGTGGGCGAGGCGGCAGCCATACAGAATGTGGAGAAGGTGTTGGGCAATGCCGTCAAGAGTTTGAAGGAACCCAACCTCATTGCGGTCTTTGTGGGTATTGTGCTGGGTCTGGCTCTAGGTGCCATTCCCATTTCCATTCCCGGCATGAGTGTGCCCGTCAAGCTGGGCTTGGCTGGTGGTCCCATCATCGTGGGCATCCTAATAGGGACTTTCGGTCCACGGCTGCACATGATTACCTATACCACCCGAAGTGCCAACCTCATGCTTCGTGCCTTGGGCCTCTCGCTCTACCTGGCTTGTCTGGGGCTGGATGCCGGAGCCCACTTCTTCGAGACTGTGTTCCGTCCCGAGGGACTGCTTTGGATAGCCACGGGCTTTGTGCTGACGGTGGTGCCCGTGTTGCTGGTGGGCGTGCTGGCCTTCAAATGGGGGAGGGTCGATTTCGGCTCGGTATCGGGTATGCTCTGCGGCAGCATGGCCAACCCGATGGCCCTCAACTATGCCAACGACACCTTGCCTGGCGACAATCCTGCCGTGGCCTATGCCACGGTCTATCCCTTGTGCATGTTCACCCGCGTGATCATTGCACAGCTGCTCTTGATGTTTCTCACATTTTAGAATAATGAATAAAAACCACTATAAATAATATCACACCATGGGAACGATTACTTCTGAACATATTGTAGATGACCTGCGCTACCTGCAGCTCCTCTCGCGCAGCTTTCCGACCATTGCTGACGCCAGTACCGAGATTATCAATTTGGAGGCCATCCTCAACCTGCCCAAGGGTACGGAGCACTTCCTGACGGACATCCATGGCGAGTACGAAGCCTTCCAGCATGTGCTGAAGAATGCTTCGGGAGCTGTGAAGCGCAAGGTGAACGAGATTTTTGGTAACACCCTGCGTGAAAGTGAGAAGAAGGAGATCTGTACCCTCATTTACTACCCTGAGGAGAAGCTCCAGCTCGTCAAGGAGAAGGAGACCGACCTGGACGACTGGTACCTCATCACGCTCAACCAGCTGGTGAAGGTATGTCAGAACGTCTCCTCCAAATATACCCGCTCCAAGGTGCGCAAGGCGTTGCCCGAGGGCTTCTCCTATATCATCCAGGAGCTGCTCCACGAGTCGAGCATCGATCCCAACAAGCATGCTTACATCAACGTGATCATCAGCACCATCATCTCCACCCGACGTGCTGACGACTTCATCATCGCCATGTGCAACCTCATCCAGCGGCTCACCATCGACTCACTCCACATCGTGGGCGACATCTATGACCGAGGCCCTGGTGCGCACATCATCATGGACACCCTCTGCGACTACCACAACTTTGACATCCAGTGGGGCAACCACGACCTGCTCTGGATGGGTGCCGCCGCCGGCAACGATGCCTGTATGGCCAACGTCATCCGCATGGCCATGCGCTACGCCAATCTTGCTACGCTGGAGGATGGTTATGGCATCAATCTGCTGCCGCTGGCCACCTTTGCCATGGAGACCTATGCCGACGACCCCTGTGAGGTGTTTGCCCCCAAGGTAGCGCTCAACGAGATTGAACACAACGAGAAGACCCTGCGCCTCATTGCCCAGATGCACAAGGCCATCACTGTCATCCAGCTCAAGCTGGAGGCCGAGATCATCTCCCGCCGTCCCGAGTTCAAGATGGAGGGACGCAAGCTGCTCCACCTCATCGACTTCGAGCGCGGCATCTTCTGCTACAACGGCAAGGAGTATCCCCTGCGTGATGCCTTCCTGCCTACGGTGGATCCTAAGGACCCCTACCGCCTCACCGATGAGGAGCAGGAGCTGGTCAGCAAGCTGCACCACTCCTTCAAGAACAGCGAGAAGATGAAGAAGCACATGCGTTGCCTCTTCACCTACGGCGGCATGTACACCGTGTGCAACAGCAACCTGCTCTACCACGCTTCCGTGCCTCTCAACGCCGACGGCAGCTTCAAGGAGGTGGAGATAGAGGGCAAGCGCTACTCGGGCAAGGCGCTGCTCAAGAAGACTGACCAACTGGTGCGCTCCGCCTACTTTGATGACGATACCGCCGAGGGCAAGGCCTTCGCGCTCGACTACATGTGGTACATGTGGTGCGGACCCGATGCCCCCTCATTTGACAAGGACAAGATGGCCACCTTCGAGCGCTACTTCGTGGGCGACAAGGAGTTGGTCAAGGAGACCAAGGGACACTACTACACGCTGCGCAACCAGGCCGAAGTGTGTGACAACATCCTGCGCGAGTTTGGCGTGGAGCCCGGACCTCATGCCCATATCATCAACGGCCATGTGCCTGTCAAGACCATCAAGGGAGAGAAGCCCATCAAGGCAGGCGGCAAACTGCTCGTGATAGATGGAGGCTTCTCCAAAGCTTACCAACCCGAGACCGGCATCGCCGGCTACACCTTGGTCTATCACTCCCACGGCTTGCAGCTCGTTCAGCACGAACCGTTCCAGAGTCGTCAGAAGGCCATCGAAGAGGGACAGGACATCAAATCGACCATCTTCCTCGTAGAGTTCAACCAGCAGCGCATGATGGTGCGGGACACCGACAAGGGCGTTGACCTCAGTGCCCAGATTCAGGACCTGAAGAAGCTTCTCGTGGCCTACCGCATGGGTCTCATCAAGGAGAAGAATACCTATTGAGAGTATATTTCTTGTTTATTAAAGCAGAATCAATATTCTATTTAAAGTGAGTTATCGTTATGAACGCAAGATCTCTTTTCTTCTGCTTGCTTCTGTCTTTGCAGGTCACGTGTTGCCTTTTTGCGCAGGGTTTGAAAGCTTTCCGTTTGCCTAATGGACTATCTGTCTTGATTTGGGAAGATGAGAGCAGGCCAGATGTCTTTGGCATGGTGGGCGTGCGTACAGGTTCGGTCAACGACCCGGCTGAATATACCGGGTTGGCACACTACCTGGAGCATATGATGTTCAAGGGCACTACGCAGATTGGCTCCTTGGATTGGAGTAAGGAGGAGCCGCTCTATCGGGAGATTGTGGCGCTCTACGACCAGCAGGCTGATGCTACTGACGGTATGCAGAAGAGTGAACTGAGCCGACGCATCAACCAATTGACGGTCGAGGCAGGCAAACTGTGCGTGCCCAACGAGTACTCCGACCTGATGGAGAGCATCGGCGCACAGGGGGTCAATGCGGCTACCTCTTTCGATAAGACCGTCTATTACAGCTCGTTTCCAGCCTATCAAGTGAACAAATGGCTTGAGATCTCGTCACAGCGCTTCATCAATCCTGTATTCCGTTCGTTCCAGCCCGAGCTAGAGAATGTGTATGAGGAGTACAACCGCTCACAGGATGATCCGAACAGCCAGTTGCTCCAGTTTCTGATGGAGAAAGCGTTCGAAGGTCATCCGTATGCTCGTCCAATCATCGGTTTGCCTGATCACCTGAAGAATCCACGGTTGAGCAGGCTGGTGGAGTTCTACGACCAATGGTACACGCCAGAGAATATGGTACTCGTGCTGGTGGGCAATGTCAAGGCTGCCCAATTGAAGCGCCGTATTGCCTACTTCTTTGGCCGTATGGAGTCTAAGCCACAGCCGGAGCGAATGACTTATGCCGAGCGGTCGATTAAGGGACGTACGCAGTATGACATCAAGGTGGGGTATTATCCGCAGGTGGCGTTGGTATTTCAGGGGGTGCCCGAGGGACACCCGGATGCCGATGCGCTCCACATTGCACTCTCGTTGATAAGCAACAGCAGCCAGACCGGCACGCTAGACAAACTGGTGATAGAGGGCGAACTCAGCCACGGGGCGGCCTTTGCTCAGTCGTTTCGTGAGCAGGGACGCTCGATGGTGATGGCCGTACCGCTCTATGACCAAGGGCAGCAGCGCTTTGAGTCCAACGCGCGCACGGAGAAACTGCTGATGCAGGCCATCCGGCAGGTGGCTGAAGGACGGTTTGATGCCTGGAAAGTCGAAGCCATCAAGTCGGAGATGTGCCGTGAGTATGATCAGTTGCTGGAGAGCAACGAGGGCATTGCCAACCTGCTGTGTGATGCTTTCCTCAGCGACCGGGATCTGGCTGCGGTACTCAATTTCAAGGAGCGCCTGGCCGCCATCAGCGAGGAGGAGGTGAAGCGCGTTGCTGCTCACTACCTGAGCAACGACTATCTGGCTCTCTATATCGAGAAGGGAAAGGAGGGGAAGCATGCAAAGATTGCAAAGCCTGGTTATGAGCCGGTAGAGTCGCCTGCCGGGGCACACTCCATCTATGCAACCCAGTTTAAGCAGATGAAGGCCGATAGCGTGGCTGAGCAGTTTATTGACTTTAGCGATGTACAGCAGAAGCCCATCAATGACCGTTCGGTGATGTACTATGTGCCCAATACGGAGAATAGCCTGTATCAGCTTGTGCTGCGCTACGGGGCGGGTACGAACGATTTCCCACAGTTGGAGCTGGCTGCGTCGTTGATGAATCATGCGGGCGTGATGGGTACCTACGAGCCCCAGCAACTCAAGGAGGAGCTGAGCAAACTGAATGCAACCTGCCGTGTATCGGCCTCGCCGGACTATCTGTATGTGATTATGGAGGGGTATGAGGCCACGTTGCCACAAGCCTGTCAGTTGCTGTCGCGTCAGATTCTGATGCCGCAGCTTGACGACAAGCAGCTGGCCCATTTGAAGGGTTCGATTATCGGTAAGCGGGAGCAGCGTAAGGAGGATAGTTCGACACTCAATGAGGCCTTGAAGGAGTATCTCCTCTATGGGGAGAAGTCGGACTACCTGACCGAACTGACCGACAAGCAGATTCTGGAGCTGCAGATTTCCTCGCTGACGGGCGACATCAATCGCGCTTCCAATTATGAAGCACAGATATTCTATACCGGGACTATCGGGTTCGACCAAGCATACGACATCTTGAGTCACAACCTGCCGCTCATTGCCAACGAGCGCGCGAGTCTTGCACCTCGTGTACGCCCCATGGCTCAAGTCAAAGAGAACATTATCTACTTCTTACCCAATACACGCACTGAGCAGGCACAGATTCACCTTTACATCCCCATGCAGAAAGCTGACAGACAGGATGACGTGCTGCGTGATGCCTTCAACCAATACTTCGGCCTCGACTTTACAGGGCTGGTCCTCAATGAGATTCGTGAGAAGCGTTCCATGGCTTACTCAGCCTATGCCTTTGCAGCTACGCAGGGGTTGACTGGGTCAGCCAGCTACCTGATGGGTTATATAGGGACGCAGAACGACAAGGCCAATGAGGCTGTGGAGGTATTGATGGGACTAGTCAACGAGATGCCTTGCTATCCCGATCGGATGGACAACATCAAGAGTTACCTGCGCCAGTCGATGCTGTCTCAGCACCCCAACTTCCGTCAGAAGGCTTCGTACCTGCTTGCGCTCAAGGAGCAGGGTTATGATGACGATCCGGCCAAGGAGAATCTGAGCAAGGTCGATGCGTTGACATTCGACGACATGGTCCGCTTCTATAGTCAGCACATCCAGGGCAAGCCTTACGCCATTGCCATCATGGGTAATCCCAAGCTGATTGACCTCAAACGGCTGGAGAAGCTGGGAAAGGTGGTGCGCCTGAGCGAACGTCACCTCTTCAATACTCAGGACTCCTTGTTTTAAAAATAGAGAAGCCCCTCGCATCAGCTCCTTTGGGGGAGCACGATGCAAGGGGCTTTTTGTTGTATTCAGTTATTTCCTTCTTGGGGTTTAGGCTTGATTCTTCCGTGCCCTGAAGCACATACCCTCTTCTGTGTGGGGTGATGTGGTTCAGTTCAGGTAAGAAGCAAGTTCACGGGCTGTGACGTTCTTGGCTATGATGACGCCTCGGTCGTCCAGCAGATAGTTGGCAAATCCGCGATGCAAGCGGTAGCGCTTGTAGAGCTCGGACTCTGTCCCCTTGGTCTCTGCAAAGCAGAGGGGAGCCACTATACGGTCCATGCGAACGGTCTCACGAGCCACCGACGGGTATTCGTCGAACGATACAGAGACCATTTCCACTTTCTGATTGAGCGAGTCATCACGCAGCACATTGCTCAGCGTGGTGTTGAGCATCCGGGAGTGTGCGTCATAACCGGCCCAAAAGCTGAGCAGCACATATCTGCCCTTGCGGGGCGCTACTGGCTGGTCGCTCAGCATCAGCGAGGCGGCATCGGGCAGGTAGCTCGGGGCCACATCGCCTACGTTCAAACCTCCGGTAGGTTTGTCTTTTTCTACAAATGATGTCAAGGAACCGATTAGTAATACAACAAAAATCAATTTAGCATATTTCATGCACCAACGATTTTGGTTAATACTATCCGAGGCCTGGGCCGCCCACTGGACAGCGCAGTGATTTCTTCCCCGGCAATAACTGTGGGCCGAACAGGGCTTCCGTCGCAGAAGGCTTTTGCTTTGTCAGCTATGAGCTACGAGCTACAAGCTACGAGCTACGAGTAATAGCTACTGGCTGAATATCAAAGCATTCGGCTTAGAAATCGGGTGCAAAGGTAAGGGTTTCTCACAATACAATCCAAATAAACAAGCAAAAAAGTGATTTTTTAACGTTGATTTTTTATGTTATTTAGCATAAAATCGCGATTTTTCTTCTAACTTTGCAGCGCAAAAATGATAGAACAAGAAAGAAATGAGGTTTGATGAACTTGATTTGAACGATGATGTGCTGGATGCGCTCGATGCCATGCGCTTTGAGGAGTGTACGCCGGTGCAAGAGAAAGCAATACCCGTCATCCTGGAGGGACGGGACCTGATAGCTGTGGCCCAGACGGGTACGGGCAAGACAGCGGCTTATCTGTTACCCGTAATCGACCGCCTATCCGAGGGTGGCTACCCTGAGGATGCCATCAACTGTATTGTGATGGCTCCCACACGTGAGCTGGCGCAGCAGATTGACCAACAGATGGAGGGCTTTGCTTACTTCATGCCTGTGAGCAGCGTGGCCGTCTATGGTGGCAATGACGGCATCCTCTTCGAACAGCAGAAGCGTGGACTGACGCTGGGTGCCGATGTGGTAATAGCCACGCCGGGGCGCTTGCTGTCGCACTTGAAGATGGGGTATGTGGACCTCTCGCGCGTATCTTTCTTTATCCTTGATGAGGCTGACCGTATGCTCGACATGGGCTTCTATGATGACATCATGCAGATAGCCAAACTGCTGCCAGAGACCTGCCAGACGGTGATGTTCTCTGCTACGATGCCTGACAAAATTCAGCAACTGGCTCACAATATCCTTACTAACCCTGTGGAGGTGAAACTGGCTGTGTCGCGCCCTGCAGACAAGATTGTGCAGGGGGCCTACATCTGCCACGAGCCGCAGAAGCTGGGCATCATCCGCTCGCTCTTCAAGGCCAAGAAGCTGGAGCGTGTCATCATCTTTGCCTCGTCAAAACTCAAGGTGAAGGAGGTGGCCCGCTCGCTCAAGCAGATGCACCTCAACGTGGGCGAGATGCACAGCGACCTTGACCAGGCGCAGCGCGACGAGGTGATGTACAGCTTTAAGGCGGGGCGTATTGCGATCCTTGTGGCTACCGACATCGTGGCACGTGGCATTGACATTGACGACATCAGCATGGTCATCAATTACGATGTGCCGCACGATTCGGAGGACTACGTACACCGCATCGGCCGTACGGCCCGTGCCGGCAGCGAGGGTGAGGCCATCACCTTCGTGAGCGACAAGGAGCAGCGCCGCTTTGCGCAGATTGAAAAGTTCCTCGGCAAGCCGGTCAACAAGTTGCCGTTGCCCGAGGAGCTGGGCGAATCGCCCGAGTACAAGGGTGAGAAGGCTGCGGAGGAGCGTGGTGGCCGTGGTCGTGGCCGTGGTCGCGGTGGCAAGGAGGGCGGAGGTAAGCGTCGCAAGTCTTCCAAGAAAACAGATAAAGCCCCCGATGCTGAAACCAAGCGTACTGATGACGCTCCGGCAGCTGACCTCATTCCTGATGCTTCGGCTACGGAGGAGAAGCAGGGGAGCAAGTCAAGGAAGCGCCGCCGCAAGTCTGGGCAGAAGCCTCAAGCTCAGTTGAATCCTCAAAGCCAACCAACTCCGCAAACTCAGCCGATGCAGGATGGCATGGAAGCACCCAAGCAAGAGGGTAGTGAGGAGAAACCCGAGAAGAAGCGTCGCCGCAACCATCGTGGTGGGCGCAATCGGGGTCGCGGCAAGCGCAGCGGCAATACGCCGGCAGTAGGCGAGAGCACCTCGGTGGAAGGAGGCAAAGCTAGCAACAGTGGCGATCAGCAATAACCTGTGATGATGGAGACGACGCAATCGGGCCGTAAAATAGGCATTTACAGCGGGTCGTTTAATCCCGTGCATATTGGACATCTGGCCTTGGCCAATTATTTGTGCGAGTTTGAGGGGCTTGATGAGGTGTGGTTTCTCGTCACGCCCCACAACCCGCTCAAGGAGCAGGCTGACTTGATGGATGATGCCTTCCGGCTGCGGCTCGTAGCAGAGGCCGTGGCTGGCTATGCACGATTCCGTGCCTCCGACTTCGAGTTCCACTTGCCGCGTCCATCTTACACCATCCACACCCTCGAAGCCCTGCGTCGCAGCTATCCCGATGACGAGTTCACGCTGATCATCGGTTCTGACAACTGGCTCTGCTTTGACCGTTGGTATGCTGCCGATCGCATTATCAGTGAGTTCCGTCTGCTCATCTATCCCCGTCCCGGCTATCCAGTCGAGGAGTCGCAGCTTCCCCCACGTGTTCGTCTGGCCCATGCCCCCTGTATCGAGGTAAGCTCCACCTTCATCCGTGAGGCCCTGCGTCAGGGCAAGGATGTCCGCTTCTTCCTCCCCCCGGCAGTGCATCGCCTGCTGTGTCATGATTAACCGTCTTCCACTTCTGAGGCCGGGATGGCTTCCTCTAACCTTCCTCTAATGTAGGTCCGAAGTTACTCCGAAGCTACTCCCAAGTAACACTAATCCAGCTCTAATCGCCAATTAGAGATGGATTAGACCTGGATTAGAGAACGATTAGAGGTTGATTAGAGGTTGATTGGAGGTAGGAGGGGGCTGCTAGGGAATAAAAAGAGCCCAGGGGCAGGGGTGCCACTGGGCTGTAAGTGTTCATGCGCCGGGATGAATAGTTTAGAAGGGCAGGTCGTCGGCCGCATTGCCGGCGGCGAAGTCGGGAGCTGGAGCGGGGGCTGCGGGCTGTGCAGGAGCTGCTGCAGGAGCGCCTGGCACCGGTTGGGCGGCCACGCGGTCCACCTTCCATGCGCGGATGGAGTTGTACCAGCGGCCCTGGTATTCGCGTGCATCTACGTCGAACGATACCGTCAGCTCTTCACCCATCTGTATGTTGAATTGCGCAATCTTCTCTGCACCAAACACATCGAAGCACATCTTACGCGGATATTGGCCGTGATCCTCGATGACGTACTCCTGCACTTTCCACTCGTTGCCATTCTTCGACACGCCGCCCCGTGGAGCAAGTACGGCGATGATTTTTCCTGTAAATTCCATACTGTTTTTTCTTTTGTTGGGTGCGAAGGTACGCTTTTTTTGCTGAAATCACACAAAGTTTCATGCTTTTTTCACCGAAAATGCTTTTATACGCGATTTTTTCATTAACTTTGTCGGGTGATACTAGGACTGAAATTAAAATATAAATATAATAAATAAGACTGCGTATGAGATTCTACATTTCCAGTACGGCGCTCTCCGGACGCCTGCAATCCATCAGCCGGGTGATTAACTCGAAAAACGCCCTGCCTATCCTTGACAGTTTCCTCTTCGAGGTGAACGAAGGTACGCTTACCGTTACTGCTTCCGACAGCGAGACCACGCTGACCACCTCGCTTGAAGTGAGCGATTGCGACGGTGACGGGCGCTTTGCCCTGACCGCCAAGACCGTGATTGATGCCCTCAAGGAACTCCCCGAACTCTCACTGACCTTTGATGTCAACCAGGAGACGGGCGAGGTGACCATTGCCTACCTCAACGGGCAATACAAGATGATGGCTCAGAATGCAGATGAGTACCCGGGTGTGCCTATGCTGAGTGAGAATGCCGTGCGCCTCGTGATGCCTGCCGATGTGCTGCTGGGTGGCGTGAATCGCTGCTCGTTTGCCGTGGCTGACGATGAGCTGCGCCCCGTGATGAACGGTATCTACTTCGACATCAACCCCACGGAGGTTGTGATGGTGGCCAGCGATGGCCACAAGCTGGTGCGCTGCCGCTCGTTTGCTTCGAAGGAGAACGAGCGCTCGGCCTTCGTGCTCCCCAAGAAGCCCGCCATGCAGCTACGCAATCTCCTGCCTAAGGAAACGGGCGACGTGGAGATTGCCTTCGACCAGCGTGGGGCGCTTTTCACCATGGAGAATTACCGTATGGCTTGTCGCCTTATCGAAGGCCGCTACCCCAACTACAACAGTGTAATCCCCAAGAACAACCCCCATCGCGCGACGGCCGACCGCCTCTCGTTGCTCGGTGCGCTCAAGCGCGTGTCCATCTTCTCCTCGCAGGCCAGCAGCCTGATTAAGCTGAGCGTCAGCAACGGTAAGATGGAGGTGTCGGCACAGGATATCGACTACTCCACCTCGGCCGTGGAGACCCTGGACTGCCAATACGAGGGCGAGGCCATCAGCATTGGCTTCAAGGGGTCGTTCCTCATTGACATCCTCAGCAACATGAACTCCAGCGAGGTGACCATCGAGCTGGCTGACCCCTCGCGTGCGGGTGTCTTTGTGCCGGAGGAGCAGCAGGAGGACGAGGAATTGCTCATGTTGCTTATGCCCATGATGCTGAATGAATAATTTGTTGGAGATAGTACAGTTATGAAATTGAATCTTAAGAATCCCGTGATCTTCTTCGATCTGGAGACCACAGGTATCAATATCATCACCGACCGTATTGTGGAGATCAGTTACCTCAAGGTACACACCAATGGTAACGAGGAGAGCAAGACCCTGCGTATTAACCCAGAACGTCATATCCCTGAGGAATCTTCAGCTATACATGGCATCTACGATGAAGACGTGAAGGACTGTCCCAAGTTCAAGGAGGTGGCTCAGATGGTGGCCCGCGACTTTGAAGGGTGCGATATTGCAGGCTTCAACTCCAACCGATTCGATGTGCCCGTGCTCGTGGAGGAATTCCTACGCGCAGGAGTCGATATTGACCTCACCAGGCGCAAGTTTGTCGATGTGCAGACTATTTTCCATAAGATGGAGCAACGCACCCTCTCGGCAGCCTACAAGTTCTACTGTGGCAAGGATTTGACCGATGCCCATACCGCAGCTGCTGATACCCATGCCACCTATGAGGTGCTCATGGCACAGCTTGACCGCTATCCTGAACTGCAGAATGACATCAAGTTTCTTGCGGACTTCTCCTCTTTTAATAAGAATGTCGATTTTGCCGGACGCATGATTTACGATGAGCAGGGCCGCGAACTCTTCAACTTCGGCAAGTACAAGGGACGTCTCGTGAGCGAGGTATTGCAACAAGATCCCTCTTACTACGCCTGGATCATGGACAACGACTTCACGCTCAATACGAAGAATATGCTCACCAAGATTAAGCTGGGGCAACCCACGCGCATCAGATAACTCACGGGAGGATACAGACATGGTAAACGTACTGAATGGCAAGAAAATCGTACTGGGTATCTCGGGCAGCATAGCGGCCTATAAGGCCTGCCTGCTCATCCGGGCACTGGTGAAGCGCGGGGCTGAGGTGCAGGTGGTCATCACCCCAGCGGGCAAGGAGTTTATCACGCCCGTCACCCTCTCGGCGCTGACTGGCAAACCTGTCATCTCCGACTTTTTCTCCGGACGTGACGGCTCGTGGCACAGTCACGTCGATCTCGGCCTCTGGGCTGATGCGATGCTTATTGCCCCTGCCACTGCCTCTACCATCGGCAAGATGGCTCATGGCGTGGCCGACAACATGCTCATCACCACCTATCTTTCGGCCAAGGCACCCGTCTTTGTGGCACCGGCTATGGACCTCGACATGTATGCCCACCCCTCCACGCAGGCCAACCTCGACCTGCTGCGCTCGTATGGCAATCACATCATCGAGCCTGCAGAGGGCGAACTGGCCAGTCACCTGGTGGGTAAGGGACGCATGGAGGAGCCGGAGGAGATCATGCGTCACCTGGAGCTCTTCTTCGCCCGTCGTGATGGCGACCTGCGCGGAGAGCACGTGCTCATCACCGCAGGACCCACCTTCGAGAAGATGGACCCTGTGCGCTTCATCGGCAACTACTCGTCGGGTAAGATGGGCTTTGCCCTTGCCGACGAATGTACTGCCCGTGGTGCTGAGGTAACTCTCGTCGCGGGCCCGGTGGAACGAAAGACTTATTTCCCTCCCACGCGACGCATCAATGTGGAGAGCGCCAAGCAGATGTACGAGGCTACCATGGAGTGGTTCCCTCGCTGTCGTGCTGCCATCCTTTCGGCCGCCGTGGCCGACTACACGCCTGCTGTCGTGGCTGAGGAGAAAATCAAGCGCGAACGCACCGGTGAGATGACGCTCCGTCTGGAGCCTACGCAGGATATTGCTGCCGCTTTGGGCTGTATCAAGACTGCCGGCCAATTACTGGTAGGCTTTGCCTTGGAGACTTGCAATGCCCGCGAGCACGCTTTGGAGAAGCTGACGCGCAAGCGGTTAGACTTCATTGTTCTCAATTCCCTGGAGGACAAGGGAGCCGGATTCCGCTGCGATACCAACAAGATTACCCTGATTGATGCCGAGAGCCAGCGTGACTTCCCGCTCAAGAGCAAGGAGGAGGTGGCACGCGACATCGTGGATGAAATGGCCCGACGGCTCAAATGACGGCTAGCTGAATCATAATCATAGAACAAGTGTATGCTCACAACTCTCTATATACAGAATTACGCGCTCATCGAGCAACTTGACATCACCTTGCAGGGGGGATTTTCGGTCATCACCGGCGAGACCGGTGCGGGAAAGTCTATCCTTCTGGGTGCAATCGGGTTACTGCTTGGACAAAGGGCTGATGTCAAGTCCATCCGTCGAGGAGCCTCTAAGTGCATAATCGAGGCTCACTTTGCCGTGGGCGCTTATGGGATGAAGCCCTTCTTTGAGGAGCACGGCCTGGAGTATGACGAGGAGTGCATCTTGCGCCGCGAGCTCTATGCTTCGGGTAAGAGCCGTGGATTCATCAACGACACGCCTGCACCCCTCGCCTTGATGAAGGAGCTGGGCGAACAGCTCATTGATATCCATTCGCAGCATCAGAACCTGCTGCTCGACAAGGAGGGCTTCCAGCTCAACGTGCTTGATCTGCTGGGGCACAACGACAAGGCCCTGGAGGAATACACCCTGCGCTATAACCGCTGGCGCAAGCTCCGTGCCGAGCTGGATGAACTACAGGAGGCTCTGCGGCGTGACCGAAGTGAAGAAGACTATCTCCGCTTCCAGTGGGAGCAACTCAGCGATGCCCGTCTCTCTGATGGTGAGCAGGAGGCTCTGGAGCAGGAGGCGGAGATGCTGAGTCATGCTGAGGAGATTAAGGCGGGCCTCTATAAGTCGGCTCAGTTGCTCGAAGGCGATGAAGGGGGTGTGATCGCTCAGCTCAAGGAAGTGATGCACACGCTTACAGGCATGGCAGGGGTCTATGCCCCGGCAGAGGAGCTGGCTTCGCGCCTGGAGAGTAGCTACATTGAGTTGAAGGACATTGCCCAGGAGGCCTCCATGCAGGAGGAACAGGTGGAGTATAATCCGGAGCGGATGGAGGAGGTGAACGAACGGCTCAATCTGATCTACACACTCCAGAAGAAACACCGTGTGGAGAGTGTGGCCGCGCTTATCGCACTGATGGAGGGCTTTGAGCGGAAGTTGTCGCTGCTTACTGAGGGTGATGACCGCATTGAGGCCCTGACGGCTGAGGTGGAGCAGAGCCGTATGCAGGTGATGGAGCAGGCTGAAAGGCTCAGTGAGGTGCGTCGCCAGGCCGCCGGTTGGGTGGAGCAGGAGATTGTAGGACGTCTGGCTCTGCTGGGTATGCCCAACGTGCGCTTTGTGGTCGAGATGGGACATCGCAAGGAGCCCGGTTCTCACGGTATGGATACGGTCAATTTCCTCTTTTCGGCCAATAAGAATGCTCACCTACAGAGTATCTCCAGTGTGGCTTCGGGAGGTGAGACGGCGCGTGTCATGCTCTCGCTCAAGGCGATGATAGCAGGAGCCGTGAAATTGCCTACCATCATCTTTGATGAGATTGACACCGGCGTGTCGGGCGAGATTGCCGACCGCATGGCGGACATCATGCAGGAGATGGGTAA
This sequence comes from uncultured Mediterranea sp., assembly GCA_945831575.1. GTDB lineage: Bacteria > Bacteroidota > Bacteroidia > Bacteroidales > Bacteroidaceae > Bacteroides. Next base: position 39,412 of record CAMACX010000007.1, on the reverse strand, counting down.
AAACGACCGCCAGGTAATCAGTATCACCCACTTGCCGCAGATTGCGGCTCGTGGTGCTGTGCATTATAAGGTCTATAAGGAGGATAGCGACACCGAGACCAACAGCCATATCCGCTGCCTCACCCCCGAGGAACGGGTTGAGGAGATAGCCCACATGTTGAGCGGTGCTACCCTGACAGAAGCCGCCCTGGCCAATGCCAAAGCGTTGCTGAAATATTGACGTTCTTATCTTGAAACGAATAACTATTGGAATGAATGAAATGATATTTGGCGTGCGGGCGGTGATTGAAGCCCTGCAAGCCGGAAAAGAGATTGATAAGATTTTGGTGAAGAGGGACATCCAGAGTGACCTCTCGAAGGAACTCTTTGCCGCGCTCAAGGGGACAACCATCCCGGTGCAGCGTGTACCTGTGGAGCGGCTCAACCGCATCACGAAGAAGAATCACCAAGGGGTGGTAGCCTTCATCTCGCCCGTCACCTACCAACTTGCCGAACAGCTGGTGCCCTTCCTCTTTGAGCAGGGCCGCAACCCCTTCTTTATCGCGCTCGATGGAGTGACTGATGTGCGTAACTTTGGAGCTATCGCCCGCACTTGCGAGTGTGCCGGTGTAGATGCCATCCTTATTCCCAACCGTGACAGCGTGTCGGTCAATGCCGATGCCATCAAGACCTCCGCCGGAGCGTTGCATAAGTTGCCTGTATGCCGTGAGTTGAACCTCACCAGCACGTTGCGCTACCTCAAGGAGAGCGGTTTCCGCCTCATTGCGGCCACTGAGAAGGGGGATTATGACTACACCCAGGCTGATTACAGCGGTCCGCTTTGCATCATCATGGGGGCCGAGGATAAAGGAGTGTCGTACGACAACCTGGCGCTTTGCGATGAGTGGGTGAAGATACCGATGCATGGCACTATCGAGTCACTCAACGTCTCGGTCGCTGCTGGTATCCTGATTTATGAAGCAATCAAGACAAAGACCCCTTCAGTCCCTCTTAATAGGGGAGGGGAGGAGTGACCTTTATTATAGATGAAATTACTAATCAAGAATGAATAGAATGAAACAACGATTTATCCGACTGATGGTAGCCTTGGCTTGCGTGCTGTCAGTCTCTCAACTACAGGCTCAGGCTCCGAAGTGGATGGAGAAGGCGCGTCAGGCCGTTTTCTCTGTCATCACCTACGATGCCGAGGGGCACATCAAGGGTACGGGCAATGCTTTCTTCGTCAGTGAGGAGGGCGTGGCGCTGTCTGATTATGCACTGTTCCGTGGCGCCTTTCGTGCTGTTGCCATCAATACGCAAGGAGTTCAGATGCCCGTGGAGTGCATCCTTGGAGCCAACGAACTGTTTGATGTGATTAAATTCAAGGTGCAGATACCCAAAAAGATAACGCCCCTTGTCCTGGCAGCTCAGAAGCCTGCCGTGGGGAGCACGGTCTATCTACTCCCTTACTCCACGCAGAAGAGCCGCACCTTTACGCAAGGTACCCTGCAGGCTGAGGACAAGGCGCAAGGCGAGTATGGCTACTTTACCCTCGCACTTCCGCTGAAGGAGAAGATGGTGAGCTGTCCTTTGATGACAGCAGAGGGGCAGGTGTTTGGTCTGGCCCAGCGTGCCAGCGGTCCTGACACGGCCACGACCAGCTATGCCATGGATGCCCGTTTTGCAATGGACTTGAAGATAACCCCCTTTGCTCTGATGGATGTGGCTCTGCAGGGAGTGGGTATTCGGAAGGCCCTTCCTGATACCGAGGAGCAGGCCCTTGTGAGTCTCTATATGGCTTCTACCCAGCTTGCACCGGAGCGTTATCTGGAGATGCTGGATGCTTTCGTTGCCCAATATCCCAACAGTGCCGAGGGCTACCTGCGCCGGGCAGGGCAGCGTATGGTTACAGCTACCGATGAGGAAGCGATGAAGCGGGCCGAAGAGGATATGGACAAGGCATTGAGTGTGGGCACCAGACAGGAGGAGGTACGCTACGAGCGGGCTAAGTTACTCTACAATTACCTGATTAGCGGTGGAAAGGCGTATAAGGATTGGAGCTACGAGAAGGCATTAGGCGAGTTGCAACAGGCCATCAGCATCAATCCGTTGCCGCTCTACCGGCAGCTGGAGGGTGACCTACAGTTTGCTCTGAAGCATTATGCTGAAGCCCTTGTGGCCTACGAGGCAGTCAATGCCTCGCCGATGGCTTCGCCTACCAGTTTCTTTAATGCGGCTAAGACCAAGGAGCTGATGGAGGCTCCGGCCGCAGAGGTGGTGGCTCTTATGGACAGTTGTGTGGCTCGCTTCACGGCCCCATACACGGCTGAGGCGGCTCCTTTCCTGCTCGAACGGGCACAAGCCCGTATGAGAGCCAAACAGGCTCGTGGAGCCGTGGTTGATTATGATGCCTATTTCCAGGCTGTCAACGGTCAGGTGAACGATGTCTTCTACAGTTACCGTGCTGATGCAGCCTTGCAGTCACGTCAGTACCAGCGTGCGTTAGATGACTACGCCAAAGCCATCGAATTGAATCCCAAGGAACTGACCTACCGTGCGGAATTGGCTGTGGCTAATATTCGTATTGACCGCAACGAGGAGGCCATCAGGTTGCTTCAGGAGGCCATAGCCCTTGATGAAAAGTACGCGGAAGCTCACCGACTGATGGGGTTAGCCTACGTGCAGATGAAGAAGAAGGCCGAGGCTCGCAGCTGCTTTGAGAAAGCAATAGCCCTGGGAGATCCCAATGCTGAGGCCCTCATCGAGAAGCATTGCAAGTAGTAAGTAGTGATTAGTGATTAGTGATAAGTGATAAAGTATTCTATGAATATTTCAAATTAATTGTATAAAACTAGTATGAAGAAAGTCATTTGTAGTGAGAAAGCGCCCGGTGCTATCGGGCCTTACAGTCAGGCTATTGAAGCCAATGGCATGGTGTTTGTTTCTGGTCAGTTGCCTATCGATGAAGCAACCGGTCTGATGGCCGAGGGCATTGAAGCCCAGGCCCGTCAGTCGTTGGAGAATGTCAAGCACATCCTCGGAGCTGCCGGTCTGGAGATGGCTCACATCGTGAAGACCACCGTATTCCTGGCCGACATGTCGCTCTTTGCCGAGATGAATAAGGTGTATGCCACTTATTTCGAGGGAGCATGCCCTGCCCGTTCGGCTGTGGCTGTTAAGGCGCTGCCCAAGGATGCCTTAGTGGAGATTGAGTGCATCGCGGCACGTTAACAGGTCGGCCACAATGTAACTGCTGCCTCCCACGAAGATGAAGTCTTCGGGGAGGCTCTCTTTTTGTGCAGCCTGTACAGCCGAGGGAACGTCAGGGTAGCACTGTCCCTGCAAGCCGGCCTCTGTGGCTAAATGGGCAAACTCCTCCACGGGCAGGGCACGTTTCACGCTGGCCTGTGTGAAGTAATAGACGGCTTCTCGGGGCAACAGGGCCAGCACGCCCCGGATGTCTTTGTCGTTGACCATCCCCATCACCATGCGCAGTGTGCGGTACGGCTGCTGCTTGAGCTGCTCAGCCACGTAGCTGATGCCTCCTACATTGTGTCCGGTGTCGCAGACCAGGCGGGGAGAGTCTTGCAGCTGTTGCCAACGTCCTTGCAATCCGGTAAGCTCAGTGACTTGGGCAAACCCTTTGCGAACCTCTGTCTCGCCTATGCGGTACCCTGCCTGCTGTAGCAGGGGGATGGCGGCCAAGACGGTCACCCGGTTCTTCTGCTGGTAGCTTCCCTTCAATTCCATCTCCACATCGGAATAGCATGACGGTTGCTCCTCTGCAAAGTAGATGGGGGCTTCCATCTGTTGAGCCTGAGCTTCAAACACAGGGCGCGTCTCCTCCAGTACTTCTCCGATGACCACCGGGGTGTGGGGCTTGATGATGCCCGCCTTCTCCCGGGCAATGGCAGCGAGTGTGCTACCTAGGAACTGCGTGTGGTCGAAACTGATGTTGGTGATGATACACAGGTCGGGATTGATCAGATTGGTACAGTCCAATCGACCGCCCAACCCTACTTCAATCACAGCCACATCAACCTGCTGGTCGGCAAAATAGCGGAAGGCCATCGCCGTGGTCAGCTCGAAGAAGGAGGGGTGGATCGGTTCGAAGAAGGGGCGCTCGCGCTCCACGAAGTCGATGACATATTGTTGACTGACAGGTTCGCCATTGACCCGGATGCGCTCACGGAAATCTACTAGGTGTGGCGAGGTATAGAGCCCTACCTTATAGCCGGCCGACTGGAGGATGGCAGCCAAGGTGTGTGAGCAGGAGCCCTTGCCGTTGGTGCCTGCTACATGAATCGAACGGAACAAACGGTGGGGATGCCCCAGGTGTTCGTCCAGGAGAAGAGAGTTGGTAAGTCCCTCTTTGTATGCTCCGGCTCCCACCTGCTGGAAGAGCGGAGTGCTCTGATAAAGGTATGCTATGGTCTCGGAATAATTCATAATCTATCCAACTATAAAAACGGTGCAAAGGTACACCTTTCTTTTTGAAAAAAGGGCTTAAAAGGCGTGGATTAAGCAAAAATAGGAAATAATCTGCATATATTTCTTTTTTCTTTCACAAATAAAGAGTACCTTTGCAGCCGATAGAAAGTGTCTTTTTGTTTGTTATGGAGAAATCATTAATTCTAATGAAGAAGAATGTAATTCATCGATATCTGTCAAGCAAGGTCTTGCCGATTTGGACGATTTTGCTATTTGATGTGCTCATTATTGTCCTCTCCTGCTTGATGGCCTATGCGTTGCGTTATGACTTCAGAAGTATTTTTCTGGAAACTTCAACCATTGATCGTACGATAATTTGGGCAGTTCTGGTCAATTTGCTCAGCTTCAAGATATTTAAGACTTACTCCAACGTATTGAGATTTTCCTCTTTCGTGGATATCATGCGTATCTTTGTAGCGTTGTCAGTTTCATTCTCATTGCTGATGGTGCTGAGCTTTGTTCTGGAGACTCTCTTTAGCGTGTTGGTTGCTCCGGTCAGTGTGCTTTTCATGGGTTATATCATCAGTTTTGCCATCATGGCCTGCTCGCGCATCGTGGTGAAGATGCTTTTCGAGCGCATCAATTTTGATGGCTCCCACAGCGCCAATGTCTTTATCTATGGAGCGAAAGAGGCTGGTGTCAACATTGCCAAGGCAATGCGTGTGTCACTGAGTAACCATTACCGTCTGCGTGGGTTTATCGCTGATGAGGCTGAGCTGGTTGACAAGGTCATGATGGGTGTCAAGGTCTATGCCAATGATGATAATCTGCTGGATTGTCTCATGGAGCGTGACGTGCAGACTGTCATTATCTCACCGGCCAAGATGGGCGAACTCAAGAACAGCGACTTTGCTGACCGCATGCTCTCCCATAACATCAAGTTGCTCTCTGCTCCACCCATCAGCGAGTGGAATGGTCAGCTTAATGCGACACAGATTAAGGAAATCCAGATTGAGGACCTGTTGCAGCGTGATCCTATACAGATTGACATCCACAAAGTGGCCTCTCATCTGGAGGGCAAGCGGGTGATGATTACCGGTGCGGCCGGTTCGATTGGTAGTGAGATCATGCGTCAAGTGGCTTCGTTTAATCCCTATAAACTGATTCTGGTAGATCAGGCGGAGACCCCGCTGCACGATATCCGTCTGGAGCTGCAAGACCGGTGGCGTGACATTGATGCAGTCACTATCATTGCAGATATTGCCAATCCTACCCGCATGGAGGCTATCTTCCGTGAGTTTCAGCCGCAATACATCTTCCATGCCGCTGCCTATAAGCATGTGCCCATGATGGAGGACAATGTGAGTGAGTCCATACAGATTAATGTGTTCGGCACACGCACACTGGCCGATTTGGCCGTGAAGTATGGAGCTGAGAAGTTTGTAATGATCTCGACAGACAAGGCGGTGAACCCCACCAACGTGATGGGTTGCTCAAAGCGTATCTGCGAAATCTATGTCCAGTCGCTGGCAAAAAAAATCATGAAGGAGGGTGGCAAGACGCAGTTCATCACCACGCGATTTGGCAACGTGTTGGGTTCCAACGGTTCGGTGATACCTCGCTTCCGCGACCAGATACAGCGTGGTGGGCCTGTCACGGTGACTCATCCGGAGATTATCCGTTACTTCATGACCATCCCTGAAGCTTGCCGGCTTGTGCTTGAGGCAGGCAGCATGGGCAACGGTGGTGAAATCTACATCTTCGACATGGGCAAACCGGTGAAGATTGTGGACCTTGCCAAGCGTATGATTAGTCTGTCGGGACGGACCGATGTGAAGATTGAGTTCACTGGACTTCGTCACGGCGAGAAGCTCTATGAGGAGCTGCTCAACGTCAAGGAACTGACCAAACCCACCTATCATGACAAGATCATGATAGCCAACGTCCGTGAGTACGACTACGATGAAGTGAAGGAGCGTATCCAGCATCTGATTGACATCAGCTACACCTATGACCAGATGAAAATCGTAGCTGCGATGAAGGATATTGTACCCGAATTTATCAGTAAGAATTCCTGTTTTGAGGCGCTGGATAAGAAATAAAGGGGTATTCTTGGAAAAAAAGAATAAAAAGCTTGGATATTTCGTCCAAGCTTTTTATTTTTGGGGTTGTTTTTAGAAGATTAGGTTTTAAGAAACGATTAAAATTGATACGTATGCCCATTACTAACATCATCAAGTCTGTAGTCAGATTCTATACTGATGGCTTCCGCCAAATGACGTGGGGGCGTACGTTGTGGCTGCTTATCCTGCTCAAACTCTTTATTATCTTTGGTATTTTGAAGCTCTTTTTCTTTCCCGATTTCCTTCGGTCGAATGCCGGGGGAAATGAATCTCACTACGTGAGCAACCAGCTCATCGAACAGGGCGTGACTCGTGAAGCCATCCCGGAGGATTAATCATTGCATCTTTATAATCTTAAAAATAGTTCCGCGTATGTTAGCACACATTGACACATCGTTGATTGACTGGTCAAGGGCACAGTTTGCCTTGACAGCCATCTACCACTGGATTTTCGTACCGCTCACCCTGGGCCTGGCCGTTATCATGGGCCTGATGGAGACCATCTACTACCGTACGGGTGAGGAGAAATGGAAACGCTCAGCTCAATACTGGATGAAGCTCTTCGGCATTAACTTTGCCGTGGGAGTCGCTACGGGATTGATTTTAGAGTTTGAATTTGGTACCAACTGGAGTAATTACTCTTGGTTTGTAGGCGATATCTTCGGTGCTCCGCTGGCTATCGAGGGCATTCTGGCCTTCTTCATGGAGGCTACGTTTATTGCCGTCATGTTTTTTGGTTGGCAGAAGGTGAGCCGTGGATTCCACCTGGCCTCCACCTGGCTGACAGGACTGGGTGCGACTATTTCAGCCTGGTGGATTCTGGTGGCCAATGCCTGGATGCAATATCCTGTGGGCATGGAGTTTAACCCGGATACGGCACGCAACGAGATGATTGACTTCTGGGCTGTGGCTACCTCGCCCATGGCGGTCAATAAGTTTTTCCATACCGTGCTTTCGGGTTGGGTGGTCGGTGCGCTCTTTGTGGTGGGTATCAGCTGCTGGTACTTGATTAAGAAGCGCCATCAGGCCTTCGCTTTGCGCAGCATCAAGGTGGCCAGTTGCGTAGGGTTACTGGCTGCATTGCTCACGGCTGCCACCGGTGATGGCTCGGGTTACCATGTCGCCCAGAAGCAACCTATGAAGCTGGCTGCCATGGAGGGATTCTACGAGGGAGAAGAGGGTGCCGGACTGGTGGCCTTCGGCTTGCTCAACCTGGAGAAGCAGTCGGCTTCTGACGGTATTGAACCCTTCCTGCTGCGTATCGAAATACCCAAGATGCTCTCCATGCTGGCCGAGCGCGACATGGATGCTTTTGTACCCGGCATCAATGACCTGTTGCAGGGTGGCTATACGCTGAAGGACGGTTCGAAAGCTCTCTCAGCCGAGGAGAAGATGGCCCGTGGACGTGAGGCCATTGCTGCCTTTGCTGCATACCGTCAGGCCAAGGCCGAGGGTGATGAGGGCGGTGCAGCCTTATGCGCCATCGCACTCAAAGAGAACATGCCCTATTTTGGCTATGGCTACATCAAGCATGCGGATGAGCTGGTACCCAATGTGCCGCTTACCTTCTATATGTTTCGCGTGATGGTGATGCTGGGTGGCTATTTTATCCTCTTCTTTGTGGTGATGCTCTTCATTGCTTTCCGCAAAGACCTCACCAAGCTCTCCTGGTTGCAATGGATCGGATTGCTCTCCATCCCCTTGGGCTATCTGGCCGGACAGGCTGGCTGGGTGGTGGCTGAATGTGGTCGTCAACCCTGGGCTATCCAGGACATGCTGCCCGTCAATGCCGCCATCTCCAAGCTGGAGGTTGGCTCCGTGCAGACCACCTTCTTCCTCTTCCTGTTGCTTTTCACCGTGCTGCTGATTGCTGAAATCGGAATCTTGCTGAAGGCCATCAAGAAAGGACCAGAGGCGTAATATCCAACGTCTTGAGAAACTTTTATCAACTGGGTGATAAGGCTTTTTCAACCTGCTGATAAGCGCTTTCCAGCAGGTTGAAAAAGGACTTAGAAACAACAATATAGTAACAACTGATTAATCGAATGACATTATGACAGAATATCTTTTCCTCCAGCACTACTGGTGGTTCATCGTCTCCCTGCTGGGAGCTATCTTGGTCTTCCTGCTCTTCGTTCAGGGTGGCAACTCGTTAGTATATACCTTGGGGCGTACCGAGCAGGAACGCCGCATGATCATGAACTCCACAGGTCGCAAGTGGGAGTTTACCTTCACCACCCTGGTCACCTTTGGTGGTGCGTTCTTCGCTTCATTCCCCCTCTTCTACAGTACAAGCTTTGGCGGTGCTTATTGGCTCTGGATGATTATCCTCTTCAGCTTTGTGCTGCAAGCTGTGAGCTACGAATTTCAATCCAAAGAGGGTAACCTGCTGGGTAAAAAGACCTACCGGGCTTTCTTGATTGCCAACGGCATCATCGGGCCGTTGCTGTTGGGAGGCGCCGTGGCTACCTTCTTCACGGGGTCTGAATTCCTTATCAACAAAGGGAATATGGCGAATGAACTGATGCCTGTCATCAGCCAGTGGGGTAATGGCTGGCATGGACTCGATGCCCTTTCTAATCCCTGGAACTGGGTGCTTGGTCTGGCTGTTTTTTTCCTGGCTCGTGTGCTTGGTATTCTTTATATCATGAATAATGTAGCCGATGAGAATCTCCGTTCGCGCGGCAGCGTACAGTTGGTGGGTAATGCGGCCTTCTTTGTCTTGCTCTTCGTCATCTTCTTGCTCTATGTGGTGTTCAAGGATGGCTATGCCGTGGATCCTGTCACGGGCATTATCTCCATGGAACCCTATAAATACCTCCACAATCTGTTGGATATGTGGTATGTCCTGATCGCTCTTCTAGCGGGTGTCGTACTGGTGCTGTATGGTATTGTACGCACCGTGGTGAGCAAGACCTACGTTCAAGGTATCTGGCCGGTTGGCATCGGTGTTGTGGTGACGGTACTCTCCTTGCTGCTCTGTGCAGGATGGAACAATACGGCTTACTATCCCTCTACTGCCGACTTGCAGAGTTCGCTCTGTATCACCAACAGCTCGTCGAGCCTCTTCACGCTCCGTACTATGGCTTATGTCTCGGTACTTGTACCTTTCGTCCTGGCCTATATCATCTATGCCTGGCGCAGCATCGACCGAAAGAAGATCGATGCCGATGAGCTCAAGAATGAGGAGCACCTATATTAAATTGCTAGATGTATTGTAAATAGTATAATGAAACAGCTGAATTATTTTGGAATAGGTATCTTGGTATGCATGCTCTCCACAGCTTGCTCCTCCTCCTCTAAGGGTGACGCGAGCAAACTGACTGAAATGAGTGCGGATAGTGCCGTCTCTACGCAACCGGAACGGATGCAGGTCTCCGATGTGACCGAAACGTTCACCTTGAAGGGTCACAGCTACCAGTCCACCGTGGTGCGCAGGCCTGATGATGCACTTCCCTTGGTCAGCAATGCCGAGGGGGAGCAATTTGTGGATAACCGTATCTCACTGCGTATTGTCTCCCAAGGCCGGACTATCCTTGAACGCCTTTTTACCAAGCAAGACTTCGCTTCGTTGCTCAATGCGCGCTTCATGAAGTATGCCATTCTAGAGGGTTTGGTTTTCGATCAGGTCACGGAGAATGGGTTGATTCGCTATGCAGCCAGTGTGGCTTATCCCCAGTCAGACCTCTACGTGCCCATCCGCATCACGGTTACGCCATCGGGAGAGCTGAGCATAGAGCGCGAAGAGATGATGGATGATACTCCTGAAACTCCTGAAGATTCCGAGAAGAAACCTGTTACAAGATAAGTGTGTGATTATGAATTACGGATTTGTGAAAGTGGCAGCCTGCATTCCTGCAGTGAAGGTGGCAAACTGCCCATACAATATTGCTGAGATTGAAAAAGAGATTATCCTTGCCGATAGCAAGGGAGTGGAGATTATCGCCTTTCCAGAGCTCTGTGTTACGGCCTATACCTGTGGGGACCTTTTCGCCCAGCAGCTGTTGCTTGAAGAGGCTGAACGTGGCTTGATTAAAGTGCTGGGTGATACCCGTCAGCTCGACATCATTGCCATTCTGGGCATGCCCATTGCCATAGAGGGCGCACTCCTTAATACGGCGGTAGTCATCCAGCGCGGTAAGGTGCTGGGTGTCGTGCCCAAGACGTTCTTGCCTAACTATAAGGAGTTCTACGAGAAACGTTGGTTTACATCGGCGCGGGACATCCACCAGGACACTGTCCGGCTCTGCGGTCAGACGGTTCCTCTGGGTACTGATTTGCTGTTTGAAGCGAGCAATACCACGTTCGGTATAGAGCTATGTGAAGACGCGTGGGCTGTCATACCGCCCAGTTCGCGTCTGGCCTTGGAGGGTGCAGAGATCATCTTCAACCTCTCCGCCTCAGATGAGAGTATCGGCAAGCACAGCTACCTCTGCCAGCTCATCGCCCAGCAATCAGCACGTTGCCTCGGGGGCTATGTGCTCGCTTCGTGTGGTTTCGGGGAATCCACCACGGATGTAGTTTTTGCTGGCAATGGATTGATTTATGAGAATGGCCAATTACTCCAGCGCAGTGAGCGATTCAGTCTCGACCCACAGACTGTCATCAGTGAGATTGATGTGGAGAAGCTACGTACTGAGCGACGGGTCAACACCACCTTCGCAGCCGGTCGAGCCACCCTAAAGGGCACGCCCTATCGGCGCATACAGACGGAGCCTGTCAATCCTCGCGACCTGCTTCTTACCCGCACCTTTGACCCGCATCCCTTTGTACCTCAGGGTCCTACGTTGGATGAGCGTTGTGAAGAGATTTTCTCCATTCAGACCACGGGACTGGCCCAACGTCTGATGCATACCAAGGCAAAGAGTGCCGTGGTTGGTATCTCTGGAGGCTTGGATTCTACGTTGGCTCTGTTGGTGTGTGCGCGTACCTTCGACCGTCTGGGTTGGGACCGCAAGGGAATTGTGGGGGTCACTATGCCAGGATTTGGTACGACTGACCGTACTTACCGCAACGCCCTCTCGCTGATGGAGTCGCTGGGTGTGACTATCCGTGAGGTGAGCATCCGCAAGGCCTGTCTGCAACATTTTGCAGACATCGGTCATGACGAGACAGTACACGATGTGGTCTATGAAAACTCGCAAGCGCGTGAGCGTACCCAGTTGCTCATGGACATAGCCAACCAGACGTGGGGACTCGTGATAGGTACAGGTGACCTCTCCGAACTGGCCTTGGGATGGGCAACCTACAACGGCGATCACATGTCCATGTATGGTGTCAATGGCAGTGTGCCCAAGACATTGGTACGTCACCTGGTGAAGTGGGTGGCAGAGCATGGCGTAGATACCACTTCGCGTGCTACGCTGCTTGACATTGTAGATACGCCCATCAGCCCCGAGCTGATACCAGCCAATCCCGATGGACAGATCAGTCAGGTGACCGAGGACTTGGTAGGTCCATACGAACTTCATGACTTCTTCCTCTACTACATCATGCGCTGGGGCTTCCGTCCGGCCAAGGTCTATTGGCTGGCCATGCAGGCCTTTAAGGGAAGTTATGATGAAGAGACGGTGAAGAAGTGGCTCAAGACATTCTGTCGTCGTTTCTTCAATCAGCAGTTCAAGCGCTCCTGCTTGCCCGATGGACCCAAGGTGGGCAGCCTCTCCATCAGTCCGCGTGGCGACTGGCGTATGCCTAGTGATGCTTGCAGCGACTCCTGGCTGGCCGAGGTGGAGACGCTGTAAGAATAGGTCCCATGATGATAGCAGCGAGGCCCTTCCGTAGAATTGACGGAGGGGCCTCGCTGTGAATGGTCTGTCCTATCTTGTCTTAGAAGAAGAACCGCAGGATATCATTAAAGTTTGCCCAGAAGAGCAGGATAAAGAGCAAAGCCATGCCCACCATCTGTGCGCGTTCCATGAATTTGTCGCTCGGCTTGCGGCGTGCTACAATCTCGTAAAGCAGGAAGAGTACATGGCCACCGTCAAGTGCGGGAATGGGCAGGATGTTCATGAAGGCCAGAATGATGCTGAGGAAGGCCGTCATATACCAGAACTGGTGCCAGTCCCACGTGGCAGGAAAGATGCTGCCTATCGTTCCAAATCCGCCCAGCTGCTTGGCACCCTCTTTTGAGAAGAGGTATTTCATCTGGCCTACATACCCTTTGAGTGTATTCACCCCAAGCGCAATGCCTGCAGGGAAGGAAGCTAGGAAGCTGTATTCCTTATTGATCACAGGAAAGAGCCGCTTGCTGTCGGTCACAGCGTAGGCTCCCATGGTGTAGGTGGAGTCGAGTTGCAATGAGAGCAACTGCTCCTTGCCTTGACGATAGATGGTAAGTTCTACCATACGGTTGGCTTGTATCAGCGAGTCACTCTGCAAGGTAGCCTCAACCGCACGACGGGCAGTCAAGGCTTCACGGAAGTCGTAGAAGGCCATCGAGACACCGTTCAGCTTGGTGATGCTGTCGCCCACTTGCAGTCCGGCCAAAGCGGCTGGTCGTCCAGCTGCCAGACTATCCACTACATAGGGCATACGGAAGGTTGCAAAGCGCACGCTATCCGTCAGCAGGCCATCCATCATGCCTTCAGGGATATAGACAGAGGTCTCTGTCCCCTCACGCAGTACCGTCACTTGCCGGGCATCGACCACGGCACTAAGCAGGTCGCCACCCAGACGTTCGAAGGGTACGCCATCGGCCGAGAGCAGAATGTCGCCATCGTGGAAGCCCACCTGATGGGCCGTCTCATTGAAGTCCATGCCGAGCGGTGCCTTGCTCACGGGAATGTACTCGTCACCCCAGGCAAAGAGAATCATTGAGTAGATGAAGAGTGCGAGCAGAAAATTGAAGAGCACACCACCAATCATGATAAACAGTCGCTGCCAAGCCGGTTTGGCACGGAATTCCCACGGCTGCATGGGTTGCTTCATCTGCTCCAGGTCCATGGACTCATCAATCATACCGGCAATCTTCACATAGCCGCCCAAGGGGAGCCATCCGATGCCATACTCCGTCTCGCTGTTGCGGGGGCGGAACTTAAATAGCGTAAACCAAGGGTCAAAGAAGAGGCAGAACTTCTCCACTCGTGTCTTGAACAGACGGGCGAAGAGGAAATGTCCCCCTTCGTGAATAAGGACGAGCAGCGAGAGGCTCATCACGAGCTGCAGTGCTCGAATCCAAAATGTTTCCATTACTTTTTATCTCTAGTTTTAATTAATAATTCAGAATGAATGTGATGCAATCAATTCGCTGGTCAGACGGCGGGTCTCTGCATCGGTCTGCACATAATCTTCGTAGGAGGGTTTGGCAATATACGGCATGTGTGCCATGGCTTGCCCGATGACCTCACTCATGGCAAGGAAGCCGATGCGGTCATGCAAGAAGGCATCTACGGCCACCTCATTGGCTGCATTGACGATGCAGGGCATGTTGCCACCGCGATGTAACGCCTCGTAGGCCAGAGCCAGGTTGCGGAAACGCTCCACGTCGGGTTGTTCGAAGGTCAGCTCGTGGCATTGCCTCCAGTCAATGCGCGGGAATGAGGCCTGTTTGCGCTCTGGGTAAGAGAAGGCGTACTGGATAGGCAGACGCATGTCAGGCATACCCAGCTGGGCCTTGATGGCTCCATCGGTAAACTGCACCATACTGTGGATAATACTCTGTGGGTGAACCACTACTTCTATCTGTTCGGGCTTGACACCAAAAAGCCACTTGGCCTCCATTACCTCGAAACCCTTGTTCATCATCGAAGCCGAGTCGATGGTAATCTTCGCTCCCATACTCCAGTTGGGATGTTTCAAGGCCTGCTCCTTGGTGACATGAGCCAGTTGCTCGCGGGTGAATGTACGGAAGGGGCCACCAGAGGCTGTCAGAATCACCTTCTCGATGGAGTTGTCTCCTTCCCCAGCCAGACACTGGAAGACTGCTGAATGTTCGGAATCAACGGGCAGAATAGGGGTCCGGTTGACACGGGCCAGCTCGTTGATCAACTCGCCGGCCACCACCAGCGTCTCTTTGTTGGCCAGGGCAATCGGCTTGTGTGCCTTGATGGCTGCAATGGTGGGTTGCAGACCGGCATAGCCCACCATGGCTGTGAGCACCATATCGACCTGTTGGTCGGTCACTACCTCGCAGAGTGCTTTGCTGCCGGCATACACCTTAATGGGCAGGTTGGTCAGCGCATCCTTCAGTTGGTTGTATTTCTTTTCATTGGCGATGACTACCGCCTCTGGTTGAAACTTGCGGGCTTGCTCGATGAGCAGTTCTACCCGGTTATTGGCAGTCAGTACATAGGCTTCATAGAGGTCGGGATGCTCCTCAATGACCTGTAGGGCCTGGGTACCGATGCTCCCAGTGGAGCCTAATATTGCAATCTGTTTTTTCATTTCTCAATATATTATATAAGGTATTAGAATACGATATAATGTTCGGGATTGACGGCTCGTCCTCCCTGCCAGAGTTCGAAGTGGAGGTGAGGACCCGTGGTCAGTTCCCCGCTGTTGCCTGTCAGGGCAATCACTTCGCCAGCCTTTACCTTATCTCCCTCTTTGCAGAGCAGTGACTGGCAATGCTTATAGACCGACACAAACTCACGGTTGTGCTGAAGCACCACGACATATCCCGTCTCGGCTGTGTAGCTACTCATCACAACCACACCATCGAGGGTGGCTACTACACTTTCACCCGGATTGGCCGCAATGTCGGTGCCATAGTGCCGGTGGTCGGCATCAAACGCAGAGGTAACCATGCCTCGTGTAGGGCAGAAGAAGATGATACCTTCGCGGTTGGCAGTGGGTGAAGGATTGGTCAGGTTGTAGCGCTCTTGCTCTTCGTATTGCTTGCGGAAGGCCTCTTCGCGTCGGGTGCGCTCCATGAGGGAGTCACCCCGAAGTGCAGTGAGCGAATCAATGGAGTGTACCGTGTCAGCCTTGACTTCTCCACTCAAGATGTCTTTGATGTTGGCCATGTAGAGGTTTTGCCTGTCAATAAAGAGCTGCAGCGAATCTACTTTCAAGGCGTTCTCCACCACCTGCGCACGGATTTCACTGTTCATGTACCCGGGCAGGTAGTTGCGTAACGGCGTAAAGGTGATAATCAGTGCGGCCAATACAAAGAGCACAGTCAGCGCCGAGAGCAGTACGGAGATGCCGTTTAGCTTTGACACATGGATACCCACCACCTCCTCTAGTGTATTCTCATTGATGATGGTGAGCTTGTACTTGAACTTGATGTCTTTCCAAAAAGCCAACTTTTGTCTTTTACTTTTCTTTTTCATTGCTTCTTCATTGCTTTGCGCTATTGATTCATGCCTCAGTACGGTATGGTGTAGATGCTATGGTCTCAATCAGCCTGTTCGGCACTGTCGATGTCTATCAGTCCTTCCGGTAGGTCGAGGGTAAGGACACGGTGAGGGGTGTCCATATCCACGATAAACTCCTCGCAGGCGGGAATGAGCCACTCGTGGCCTTTGTCATTGCGGATGATGAACAGGGTGTTAATCGTAGTGGTGTCCACCTCTTCTATTTCACCCAGATGGCCATGGTTCACCTCCTCTACTCGGAAACCCACGAAGAAGTCCCAGCTCAGTTCATTGGGCTCTAAGTCTTCAGTGTGGGCAAGGGGGAAATAGACCTCTACGTTGGTAAAGCGGCGGGCTTGCTCGGCTGTATCTACTCCTTCCAGTTTGATTAATGCGGCACTGTCGGAGCGGAAACGGTACTCCTCAATGTAGAACGGCACCAAGATGCCATCCATCAGGCAAATCAGGCAATCAGCCTCCACCTTGTCGAATATGTCATCGGTGAAGGAAAACTGCAATTCACCCTTAACGCCATGGGGCTTATTGAATATCCCAATGCGATAGACCTCCTCTTTCTTAATCACTAGTCAATCTCCTATCCATTATATATTTGCTACCATAGTCCATCCGTTGAATTTGTGGCTTTAAAATTTCTTTTTGTTGCGATTGCCAGGAGCACCTTGGTTGTTGCGTGACTGAGGTCCCTTGGAACGGAAGTTCTGTGCCACGCGGCGATCCATGAGTTCTGCCAGTTCGGGTGTGATGGAGAGCCTTCCGCGGCTTAGCTCCATCAGGTCCTGATTGATCTTTGCATTGTCGATGGTGTCTTTGTTCCAGGTGATGTAGTCTTTCTTCATCTGGTTGCATAGCATGGCCAGCAGGTTCATCTTCTCATCGCCTTGTGGCATATCGCAGGCTTTCTGGATCAGGTGCTCCACCAGGCGGCCATAATGACGGAAGCGGATGTGTGACTGTGCATACGGCACGGGTTGGGGGGACTTCTGCATACGCTCCTTAGCCAGAATCTCGAAAGGGTAATCTATGTCCAGCTTAAAGTCACTCATGATGGCCAGATGGTCCCACAGCTTGTGTTCGAAGTCTTCTCCTTCGCGTTGCTGGGGGGGGAACATGTTGCCCATGATGGTGATGATAGTGTTCGCACAGCGTTGGCGCTCTTCACGGTCAGCAATGGTTACGGCATGATCCACCATGTTCTGTATGCTGCGTCCATATTCGGGCAGCGCCATTTTCTTCTTTTGGGTATTGTATTGTAACATAAAAATGAGTTGTTATTCATTATTAATATTGTTTTCTTACGCAAGCAGATTCTTTGGCTTACCGGCTACGAACTCCTTCAGGTAGAAGGGCTCAAAGTAGGCCACATCTTCGTACTGCTCCAAGGCGATAGCTTTCTCGGCCAGAGGGCACATGTGGCGTGCCAGCGGGCGGATGCCGTCGATGAAGCGGGCATTGGGGTGAGTAAGTACCTCCTTGCATTTCTCCGCGCCGCCACCGAAGAAATAGACCGGTCGCCGGTTGAGGTATTCGCGGTAGGTATCTGCCGTCACGATGTCTGCTTGTGTCTCACGGACAGGGCGCAATGCCCTGTCGTAGAGGGCGGCATAGACCTCCATCCGGCGGGCATCAATCATGGGGCAGAGTAGGGCATCCTCCTCCACCTCGTCGTGATAGAGTAGCACGGGCACGCTCATCACTTGTAGGGTAGGCAGCCCGATAAGACGCAGGTTACGGCCATAGCACACCCCTTTGGCCATGGACACGCCGATACGCAGTCCTGTATATGACCCCGGACCGCAGCTTACGGCCACGGCATCCAGCGGCATAGCATGGCTGTCGGCAAACGACAAGGCTTCGTCAACATACACGCCCAACTTCACATTGTGGTTGGGTCCATCCAAATCCTCCTGCGAGAAGAGGGTCTGCCCATCTTCGCTTACGGCCACCGAACAGGCCTGTGTGGAGGTCTCAATATGCAATATTCTCGACATGATTTTTAATTTTCAAGCTACAAAAATAGCGGATTATTTCCATTTATTAAAATAATCACGTATTTTTGCACAAAACTTAAGAAGCATTATGATACAATCAATGACTGGCTACGGTAAAGCTACCGTGGTACTTAGTGATAAAAAAGTGAACATAGAGATTAAGTCTCTCAATAGTAAAGCACTTGATCTCTCCACTCGTGTAGCTCCGCTCTATCGTGAGAAGGAGATAGAGTTGCGCAACGAGATTGCTCGCCGTCTGGAGCGAGGTAAGGTGGACTTTACCCTCTGGGTGGAGAAGAATGAGGCCGCATCGCTTGCTACCCCAATCAACAGTGAATTGCTCATGGCTTACTATAAGCAGGTCAAAGAGATACATACGCTGACGGGAATCCCTGAGCCTGAGGATTGGTTCTCTACATTGATGCGTATGCCTGATGTGCTGACTCGCGTAGAGAATACCGAATTGAGTGATGAAGAGTGGGCAGCCGTATATGCTGGAGTAGAGGACGCTTTGGCCTGTCTCGAAGAGTTTCGCCGTCAGGAAGGCGCTGCGCTGGAGAAGAAATTCAGAGAGAAAATTACCAACATCAGAGGCCTTTTGCAGGAGGTAGAACCTTATGAGAAGGAGCGCGTGGGAAAAATCCGCGACCGCATCCTGGAGGCGTTGCAGAAGAGCATCGACGTCGATTATGACAAAAATCGGCTGGAGCAGGAACTGATTTATTACATCGAGAAACTGGACGTGAACGAAGAGAAGCAACGGCTGGCCAATCACCTCACTTATTTTGTTGCTACGATGGAGAACGGACATGGACAGGGCAAGAAGCTGGGCTTCATTGCACAAGAGATGGGACGTGAAATCAATACCCTGGGAAGCAAGAGTAATCATGCCGAGATGCAGAATATAGTCGTCCAAATGAAGGATGAGCTGGAGCAGATCAAGGAACAAGTCCTGAATGTCATGTAAGTATCCTCAAGGATTGAATGAATAACCCTATAGCTAATGTAATATTATCCCATCACACTATGCCAAAAATCATCATTATCTCTGCCCCTTCTGGCTCGGGCAAGTCAACGCTTATCCATCGGCTGATGGAGCATCCGCTGAACCTTCACTTCTCCGTCTCTGCCACGAGTCGCCCGCCACGGGGGATCGAGCAGCATGGCGTGGAGTACTACTTCCTGACGCCGGAGGAGTTTGCCGAACGGATTGGACGTGGTGAATTCCTGGAATACGAGGAGGTCTATCCCGGACGTTATTATGGCACGCTGCGCTCGCAAGTAGAGAGCCAGCTTGAAGCCGGTCAGAATGTCATATTGGATGTCGATGTGCTGGGTGGATGCAACATCAAGGGGCAATATGGCCAACGGGCCCTCTCCATTTTCATCCAACCTCCTTCGATTGAGGAGTTGCGCCATCGCCTGCAACAACGCGGTACCGACTCGCCTGAGGTCATTGAATCGCGAATCAGCAAAGCTGCCTTTGAATTGGGGTATGCCGATCACTTCGACTGCATCATCGTCAATGATGACCTGGAGCGCGCTAGCAGCGAATTGCTCCACGTGGTAGAGCGCTTTCTGCGTTAATTCTTACTTCTTCTCTTCATCGATGCAGAGCGTGGAGTATATGGGATAAGAAGGGAGAACAATATTTTCTTCAAAAAAACTTTGAAAAAATGTATCTCATTCAAAATTTTGTTGTAATTTTGCTCCAAAATATTGGATAACCCTCAAATACGTCTCGTTATGATGAAGAATTGTAAATTTCTGATGGCCTTGATGCTGATGGCGCTTCCTGCTGTGGGCGGTGCTAAGGCGAGTGACCGGGTACTGCCGCAAGAGGTGGCCCAGCTTAATGACAGTCTGAAACGCATTTATGCCCCTGACCGAAGGGTTGAACTCTTCGATGTGGATTACTCATTAGCTGACCATCATGTCATGCTCCGTGGAGTCACTACCTCTCCTGAGGCCAAGCAGGCTCTGGTCAGTGAGTTGCGTAAGAAGGGCTACGAAGTGATGGATTGCCTGAAGTTGCTCCCCGATGCTGAGCCGCTGGAGGGGAAGGTGTGGGGCATTGTCAATGTCTCGGTGTGTAACCTTCGCGCAGAGGGGGACTTCTCCTCTGAGATGATGACACAAGCCTTGATGGGTATGCCCGTCAGGGTGCTGGAACACGATGGTTGGTATCGTGTGCAGACTCCTGACCGCTATATTGCCTGGGTGCATCGCGTGGGTATTCATCCGGTGACGCGAGAGGAACTCGCTGCATGGAATGCTGCTGAGAAGGTGATTGTCACTGCTCATTATGGGTTTGTCTATTCCGCTCCTGACGTGAAGTCGCAGACGGTGAGTGATGTGGTGGCAGGCAATCGTTTCCGCTACGAGGGGCGCAAGGGGGCCTTCTTTGCTGTGAGCTATCCGGATGGCCGCAAGGGCTATCTGCTCCGCTCCATGGCGCAGACAGAGGCCGAGTGGCGCAAGGCGCTTAAGCAAGATGCAGCCTCGATTATCGCGACTGCCAAGACGCTGATGGGAGTGCCTTACCTCTGGGCAGGTACTTCATCGAAGGGTGTGGATTGTAGTGGCTTGATGCGTACAACGCTCTTCTTGCATGACATCATCATACCCCGCGATGCTTCGCAGCAGGCCTATAAGGGTGAGCGCATTGAGATAGCTCACGACTGCAGCAACCTCTTGCCGGGAGACCTCATCTTCTTTGGCCGCAAGGCGACACCCGAGCGCAAGGAACGTGTAGTGCATGTGGGTATGTACATTGGCCAGGGACGCTTCATTCACTCCCAGGGTGATGTGCGTATCAACAGCCTCCTGCCCGAAGATGAGCTCTTTGATGCCTACAACCTGGGCCGGTTGCTCTTCGCTGCCCGTATTCTCCCTTATATTAATAAGGAGAAGGAACTCAATACCACGGCTACCAATGCTTTCTATGCAGTGACTGGTGATTAGTGGTTTGTGATAAATGATCAGCACAAACTTCAAATCTAACAAATTTAACATATGCAAAACCGAAGAGATTTTCTTAAGACTGCTGCCCTGGCTGCTATCGGTTCGGGGATGGCGATGAATGGATTGCTGGCAGCTGATGAGTCGAAGCCGTCTCTGTTTCACATCAACAAGCACGGGCTTAAGCCCAAGATGGAACTCCGCTTCTTCCCTTACGAATTGAAGTTGGCTCATGTCTTCACGGTGGCCTCCTATTCACGCTCCACGACCCCCGATGTGCAGGTGGAGCTGGAGTATGACGGTATCGTAGGTTACGGTGAAGCCTCCATGCCTCCCTATCTAGCTAAGGAGTTGGGTACGGTGGAGAGTGTGATGGCCTTCCTTAAGCGGGTGCAGGAGTGCATCGGGCAGTTTGATGACCCCTTCAAGATGGAGGAAATACTCACCTATATGGATGGTCTGGATGAGGGCAATGCTGCGGCGAAGACTGCCGTGGATATTGCGCTTCATGACCTGGTGGGTAAGTTGCTTCAGGCTCCTTGGTACAAGATCTGGGGCTTCGATAAGGAGAAGACGCCTTCTACCACCTTTACCATAGGGATTGATACGCCCGATGTCGTGCGGCAGAAGACCCGTGAATGCGCTGACCGCTTCAATATCCTCAAGGTGAAGCTGGGCCGTGACAACGATAAGGAGATGATTGAGACTATCCGCTCGGTTACTTCGCTGCCTATCGCCATTGATGCCAATCAGGGTTGGAAAGACCGGCAGTATGCGCTCGACATGATTCATTGGCTCAAGGAGAAGGGTGTCGTGATGATTGAGCAACCTATGCCCAAGGCGCAGATAGACGACATCGCTTGGGTGACGGAGCGTAGCCCGCTGCCAGTGTTTGCCGATGAGAGTGTGCAGCGCCTCAAGGATGTGGCTGCCCTGAAGGGGGTATTCAGTGGTATCAACATCAAGCTCATGAAGTGTACCGGAATGCGTGAGGCGCATAAGATGATGACCCTGGCCCGTGCGCTGGGTATGCGGGTCATGATAGGCTGCATGACGGAGACTTCTTGTGCCTGTTCGGCTGCGGCACAGCTCTCGCCAGCTGTGGATTTTGCCGATCTGGACGGCAACCTGCTCATAGCCAACGACCGCTTCCGCGGTATGACTGTAGTGAAAGGTAAGATTACTTTGACAGACCTCCCTGGCATCGGAGTCGAAAAAGTGAATAACGAATAACCCAATACTTGTAGCTAATAGCTCGTAACTTAAGAAACAATGAAGAAGCTGATTTACGCTGTAGCGCTGCTGATAGTAGCCTCGGCATGCAATTCGAAGAAGGAATACACCGCCTATAGCTGGGAGAGTGACCTCCACCGGCGTCTGCTTGCTGACTTCTGCCTTACGCGCAGTCAGGTGAAGCAATACATTCAGAAGTACATCCCCGACGTGACCGATGAACAGATGGACCGTTGGGAGGAGAGCCGTGCCTTGGAGTGCATGGTGATCGATGGCGAAAAGCGCTACTTCCGTAATGCCGGACCTAATCTTTTCCGGCTGGACTCTATCTGTGTTGATATCAAATTGAAGAAGGATGGTCCCTCTTCCGGTGGGAGCGAAGATGTGAACTACAATCACCTGCCCGAGGTGATTGCAGCCTCCAGGGAGAGTGGTGAGGCACTGGTTGCACCTAAGCGGATGCGCATCACCTATACGCTCACGGTAGATACCAATGCTGTACCGGCGGGCAAGATAGTCCGTTGCTGGTTACCCTATCCCCGGAGCGATGTCAAGCGGCAGACCGAGGTGAAGTTTCTCGGTGCCAGTCAATCAGACTATCTCTTCTCGCCAGCCGAATGTCGTCACAGTACGCTCTATATGGAGAAGCGGGCCGAAGAGGGACGTCCTACGGTGTTCAGCGAGAGTTTTGAATACACTTCGCGGGCCGAGTGGCACAACCTTAAGCCCGAAGATGTCCTGCCTTACGACACCACATCGGCATTATATAAGGAATACACTGCTGAGCGTGAGAAGCACATCATCTTCTCGCCCCGTCTGCGTCAGTTGGCGGCCCGTCTCACCGAAGGCGAAGCCAATCCGTTGCTTCAGGCACAACGTATCTTCCGCTTTGTGAACGACCGCTTCCCCTGGGCTTCGGCACGCGAGTACTCTACCGTAGAGAATATTCCTGAATACGTGCTCGACAACCGCCACGGCGACTGCGGTATGGTGAGCCTGCTCTTCATCACGCTTTGCCGTATCCAGGGTATTCCCGCACATTTCCAGAGCGGATTCATGATGCACCCGGGCGCATGGAATCTCCATGATTGGGCAGAGGTCTATTTCGAAGGGATAGGTTGGGTGCCTGTCGATCAGTCCTTCGGCATTCCCAGTTTTGCTCGCAACGATGAAGAGAGATGGTTCTTCCTGGGCGGCATTGATGCTTGGCGTATGGTGGTCAATCAGGATTACGGTATGCCTCTTGTGCCTGCCAAGCTCTATCCTCGCAGTGAAACAGTCGATTTCCAGCGTGGCGAAGTGGAGTGGGAGGGAGGCAACCTCTACTTCAACCAATGGGACTACGATATGGAGATAGAGTACCTCAACTAACCAATTGAGTAGCTCAACTTAGAAATAGAGAACCTCAACGAATGACGAGACAGACCCTTCTGCTTCTACCTTCAATGTGGAGATTATATACCTGAGCGTGAATCCTCCCATTAAGAGAGGGTCGGGAAGTGTCTCTTTAACAATTGTCTGGGGCTGACAAAATGACTGTTTTGTCAGCCCTTGCTGTTAAGTGCCGTTAAGTAGCTAATTTCCTCTGTTAAAAGAGAAGAATTTTTGATGCCAACATAAACAAGTGAATAATTTTTGTCGTTCTTTTAACGCCGAAAAAGTTAAATAAATATCGAAATTAACATTTTAAATAGTTTTTGATTATGAGAAAGACAGCAAGAAACATTTTGGGCGTTATCGCTTTGGTTGCGCTCAGTGCAGCAGTTGCAGGTGTCACTACCTATAAGTTATTGCCGAAGGAGAGCACAGCAAGTACGTTTGCTGATACCTTCCAGCAGAATGCCGCTTATCACAATGCAGCCTTCAGCGGCGTGCCTTCGCAGCCTGTTGACCTGACAGCTGCCGCCGAGAGTTCGGTGCATGCCGTCGTACATATCCGTGCCACTCAGCTTAGCCGCACGCAGACGGTGCAGGAGATGCCTGACATCTTCGACTTCTTCTTTGGCGACGGTCAGGGCCGTCAGCGTCAGATTCAGACCCAGCCTCGTGTGGGCTTTGGCTCGGGTGTTATCATTTCCAAGGATGGTTACGTGGTGACCAACAACCATGTGGTGGAGGGTGCTGACGAGATTACCGTCAAGCTCAATGATGACCGCGAGCTCAAGGGACGTGTCATAGGCACTGACCCTTCGACTGATCTGGCCCTGCTCAAGATTGAGGGGGATGACGAGCTCCCCACTATCCCCGTGGGTAACTCCGATGCCCTTAAGGTGGGTGAGTGGGTATTGGCTGTGGGTAATCCCTTCAATCTCAGCTCGACGGTTACGGCCGGTATTGTAAGCGCCAAGGCTCGTTCGCTGGGTGGTGGTCGTGCGGCCAACGGACAGGCGGCTGACATTCAGTCGTTCATCCAGACTGATGCTGCCATCAATCAGGGTAACAGTGGTGGTGCGTTGGTGAATGCACGTGGCGAATTGGTTGGAATCAATGCGATGCTCTATTCACCCACGGGAGCTTACAGCGGTTACGGATTTGCCATCCCCACCAGCATCATGACCAAGGTAGTAGCCGACTTGAAGCAATATGGTACCGTACAGCGTGCTATGCTGGGTGTGGTCTGCACCGACCTCAATATCTCGCTGACCTACGATGAGAATGATGCCACCATCAAAGCCATCAAGGAGAAGAGCAAGGAGCTGGGTATCAAGGAGGGTATCTGGGTGAGAGAGGTCAACGAAGGAGGTTCAGCTGCCGGTATTCTGAAGGAGAACGATGTGATTACTGCTATCGAAGGCCGTGCCATCCACAAATTCTCTGACATGCAAGAGGTGCTGGCTCAGAAGCGTCCAGGTGACAAGGTGAAGGTCAGCGTACTGCGAGACAAGCAGAAGAAAGAGTTTACCATCACACTGAAGAATGCCCAGGGCAATACCAAGGTGGTGAAGAGTGCTGATATGCAGCTGCTTGGTGCAACTTTCCGCCCCATCTCCAGTGAGCTGAAGAAGCAACTCAATCTGGGCTATGGACTGGAAGTGACGGGCGTGGGTGAAGGCCGCATGGCCGATGCAGGCATCCGCAAGGGCTTCATTATCCTCAAGGCCAACAACACCGTCGTCCGTACGGCCGATGACCTGGAGAAAGTCTTCAAGGCTGCCACGCAGTCACCCGATCAGGTACTCTTCATCAGCGGTATGTACCCCTCGGGTAAACGTGCCTACTTCACCGTAGAGCTGAGCCAGGAGTAAGCTGGGAGTGACTAGAGGTTAGTGATTGGTGCTTAATGATCAGGGCGTCCTGTTGCATGCCTGATTATGAAGCACTAATCACTAATCATCTTTTTGATGCCATACATCACTTTCATAAAAGTCCGTTAAAAGCATTGCTATTCTAAAGAATAATTGTAATTTTGCAGCCAAAATCGATTTTTGAAGCATGAGACAACTTAAAATTACAAAGAGTATCACAAACCGAGAGAGCGCTTCTCTCGATAAATATTTGCAGGAGATTGGTCGCGAAGACCTGATTACGGTAGAGGAAGAGGTAGAATTGGCGCAACGCATCCGCAAAGGTGACCGAGTAGCCTTGGAGAAGTTGACCCGTGCCAACCTGCGTTTTGTGGTCTCTGTAGCTAAACAGTATCAGAATCAGGGCTTAAGCCTGCCTGACTTGATTAATGAAGGTAATCTGGGCTTAATCAAAGCCGCCGAAAAGTTTGATGAGACACGCGGCTTCAAGTTCATCAGCTACGCCGTATGGTGGATTCGTCAGTCCATTCTGCAGGCTCTGGCTGAGCAGTCGCGTATTGTGCGTCTGCCCCTCAATCAGGTGGGTTCACTCAATAAGATCAGTAAAGCATTCTCCAAGTTTGAGCAGGAGAACGAGCGTCGTCCTTCGCCCGAGGAGCTGGCTGACGAACTGGAAATCCCTGTAGATAAGATTTCGGACACACTCAAGGTGTCAGGTCGCCACATCTCCGTGGATGCTCCCTTTGTGGAGGGTGAGGACAATAGCCTGCTCGATGTGCTGGTCAATGATGATTCCCCTATGGCCGACCGCTCGTTGGTCAACGAATCTTTGGCTCGCGAGATTGACCGTGCCCTTTCTACCTTGACCGAGCGTGAGAAAGACATCATCCAGATGTTCTTCGGCATCGGCCAGCAGGAGATGACCCTTGAAGAGATTGGCGACCAGTTTGGCCTCACGCGCGAGCGTGTGCGTCAGATTAAGGAGAAGGCCATCCGCCGCCTCCGACAGAGCAATCGCAGCAAGCTCCTCAAGTCATATCTGGGGTAGTTGGCTACGAGCTGTAGCTACAAGCTACAAGTTACAACCTACAAGCAACGAGCTACAAGCTATTGCCTTAATTATTAATCATTAATCACTCCATTAAAGAATGAGATTATTCCGCTATACTCTAGTGGCCTTAGTGGTCCTGTTGTCTTGTTCGGCCTTTACCATGAAGGAGAAGAAGGCTGAGGGTGTCTATCTGTTTGGTGTTGCTGCCTCGTTCAACGACTCCGTGGTCTATTTCACCCCAATCCAACGGGTGGATAGTGTGAAGCTGGAGAAGGGTTTCTTGCCCAAGCGGGCTCAGTATGCCTATCAGCTGAAGAACCAAGTAGAGTACTCCAAGAACAAGACAGACTATACCTGCATGATCTACTTCTCGGAAAACAAGGCCAAACTGGAGAAGGAGGCTGCCAAGGTGAAGGGAAAGTACGTCAAGAGCAAACTTCACCTGGAGGAAATACCTGCCGAGGTCTTTGTCTTCCAAAGGCCTACGGATGAGGAGTAAGCTGCATGTAAATCATTCTGTAAATCTGAAGCAGATTATTTTGATAACCAGATTTCTGCGATAACCAAGCATTTACGATAACCCGTATTATACATTATACAATAATTATACGCTAGAACATGCCTTTCCGTATCCTTTTCTTCTGGTGGATTACCTCTCTTACTGCGCTGCTTCTCACTGCTTGCAGCAGCTCTTCTGACCATGGCGAAGAGCCAATCACTCCTGACGAGGAGTTGGCCGACTGCACGGTCATGATCTACATGGTAGCCGACAATAACCTTAGTTCGTTGGCTTACGATGACCTGGAAGAGATGAAGGCTGGTATGGCCAAGGTGACTAAGAGCAACGTTCATCTGTTGGTCTATATTGACACGGGTAGTACGCCCCGATTGGTGGAACTGGTGAATAAGGGCGGTACCGTAACGGAGCATGTGATTCAGACCTACGAGACGCGCAACTCGTGTGGTGTGGCTGAGATGCAGGAGGTAATGGATGATTTGAATGGCGATAAGTCGTTGATTGCAAAGAAGTACGGCTTTATCTTCTGGTCGCATGGTGAGGGATGGATTCCATCCTCTTCACAGGTCAATACGCGATGGATTGGACAAGACACCAATCCCGGCACCCACTACATGGATATTGCTGATCTGGTGGGTTTCTTTGGTAAATATCCCAAGATGGAGTTTGTCTTGTTTGATGCCTGCTTCATGCTGAGCATGGAGGTGGCTTATGCTCTGCGCGATCAGGTGAACTACGTCATTGGCAGTCCTACGGAGACTCCTGGTCCTGGAGCTGACTATACCAGTCTGGTGCCTGCCATCATGGAGGGTGGCGACAACATGGCTCTTCAGATAGCCAAGGCCTTTTATGAACCTTACGAAGCGAAGTATAACGGAGGTGAAGGCAATTCCAATGCGAGTTGGACCGCTGGTGTCTCGGTTGGCGCTATTCAGACGGAAGGCTTGGGACAGTTGGCCACGTTGACCAAGCAGCTACTGGCACATGTTGAGGCTGTGCCGGAGGAACTGCAACAGACGGTCTTCAATTACGACAAGCGCAAACTGACCAGCTCCCTCTTTGTGGGTTACTATGATACGGTGGAACTGATGGATCAGCTCTTGCCGTCAGAGGACTTCGCTACATGGAAGGTCGCTTACGAAGCTGTCTTGCCCTATTGGCAGACCACGCCTAAGAATTACTCTGGCTATACCGGGCTCTTCTCCATGGAGCGAGCCAATGGCATCTCCCACTACATCCCCCGTACAGACCGTACCAAGGCAGCCGAGTCCTACCGCCAGACGGACTGGTACAAGGATGCTGGCTTGGTTCAGCTAGGTTGGTAATTCTCTTTTCATTTTGTTGGAAGATCGTTATCCGTTAAATGAAAAGAGCTTTTCATTACGATGAAAGGATTTCTTCATTTAACCGATACTGACTTGTTGTCTCACTCGTGATGGTAAGGACTGCCGTTGAGGATGGAGTAGGCACGGTAGAGCTGTTCCACGAAGATGAGGCGTACCATTTGGTGCGAGAAGGTCATGCGTGAGAGCGACATCTTCTCCTGGGCGGCGGCATACACCTTGGGCGCAAAGCCGTAAGGCCCTCCGATGATGAAGACCAGACGCTTGCTCACCGTGTTCATCTTATGCTTCATGTAGTCGGCAAACTCCACCGAACGCATCTCTTTCCCTCCCTCATCGAGTAGTACCACCACATCGCCCCCTTGCAACGCCTTGAGGATCAGGTCACCCTCCTTCTCCTTCTGTAACTCCTCCGGGAGACTCTTGGTGTTCTTCAGCTCGGGAATCACCTCCATCTCGAATGAGGTGTAACGCTTCAGCCGTTGCACGTAGTCGGCAATGGCCGTGATGAAATGGGGCTCAACTGTGCGCCCTACGACGAGTAATATGGTCTTCATGTGGCTGTTTCGTTTATTTTTGCGCACAAAAATAGTGATTCTTTCTTGTTATTTCCAATTAATCACTATCTTTGCATCAAATAATACCTTTAGTTATGAAGAAACGACTCCTTTTGTTCCTTGCCGCCCTGACTCTCTGGGGTGTCTTCATGCTGGCTCAAGATGTGCCGGAGGGGGTGGTTGTGGCCTTCAAGAAGGGGAATGCACAGGGATTGAAGCCGTGCCTGAGCGAGCAGGTGGACCTGTTGATGGACAGTCGCAACGTCTGCAACAAGCGCGAAGCTACACTTGTGAAGCTGACTGAATTTTTTGCCGCTAACAAGGTGCAACACTTTGAGGTCAACCATCAGGGTAAGCGCAACGAGTCGAGCTTCGTAATTGGCACGCTGACCACGGCCAATGGGCAGTACCGAGTGAACTGCTTCTTTAGGCTTTTGAATGACAGATATATCGTACATCAAATCAGAATTGATAAGACAAATGAATAAAGAACAAGAATTGATTGACAGGTTGATAGACCTGGCTTTTGCCGAAGATATCGGCGATGGCGACCACACCACCCTTTCCTGCATTCCCGACACGGCCATGGGCAAGTCGAAACTCCTGATTAAGGAGGAGGGCATTCTGGCTGGCATCGAGATTGCCAAAGAGGTATTCCGCCGTTTTGACCCCACCATGAAGGTGGAAGTGTATATCAACGATGGTGCTTTGGTGAAGCCCGGTGACGTAGCCATGATTGTGGAGGGCAAGGTGCAGTCGCTGCTGCAGACGGAGCGCTTGATGCTCAACATCATGCAGCGCATGAGCGGCATCGCCACTATGACCCACCGCTATCAGGAGCGTCTCAAGGGTACTCACACTCGTGTGCTCGATACGCGCAAGACCACTCCAGGTATGCGTATCCTGGAGAAGATGGCCGTGAAGATAGGTGGCGGAGTCAACCATCGCATCGGTCTGTTTGACATGATTCTGCTCAAGGACAACCACGTCGATTTTGCCGGTGGTATTGACAAGGCCATCACCCGTGCCAAGGAGTACTGCAAGGCCAAGGGCAAGGAGCTGAAGATTGAGATAGAGGTACGCAACTTTGATGAACTGCAGCAGGTGCTCGACCTGGGCGGCGTGGACCGTATCATGTTCGATAACTTCACTCCCGAGCAGACCCGCAAGGCGGTGGAGATGGTGGCTGGCCGCTACGAGACCGAGTCGTCAGGTGGCATCACCTTCGATACCTTGCGCGACTATGCCGAATGTGGCGTGGACTTCATCTCGGTGGGTGCCTTGACCCATTCAGTCAAGGGACTCGACATGAGTTTCAAAGCCTGCTGAGTACATATTTGTGGGTAAATACGTACGGCTGAGGGTGTAACAGACCTCAGTGGTACTTCTTTCATAGGGAGAGACACTGCATCGCTTCGGGAAGCTTCGGCTTCCGCGATAGGGTGTCTCTTCTTTTTTTTGCATTATTTTACCTTCTGGCTTGCAGCCTTTAGCTTTCAGCTACGTCATTTAGGCAGAAGGCACAAGGATTGTGACCGGAGATTATTGAGATTGAAGAGATTGGAACCGCAGTACGAAAAAGCATTGGCCGAAGGGTGTAGGGCTGGCGATGAGTCAGCCCGTAAGGAACTATATACCCTGTTTGCTAAGCGGATGCTTGCCGTCTGCTACCGCTACACGGGCGATATAGATGCAGCCCATGATGTGCTGCACGATGGTTTCATCAAGATTTTCACCCGCTTCACCTACCGTGGGGAGGCCCCCTTGGAGGTGTGGGTGCAACGGGTGATGGTGACGCAGGCCATCGACTACCTGCGCCGGCAGCGGCAATCCAGCCAGTGGATTGTCAATGAGGAGCAGCTGCCCGATGTGGCGGATGAATCCACCGAAGCCGAGTATGGCTACCAGCTACCGCAGGAGGTGCTGATGCAGATGGTGGCCGAGCTGCCTGAGGGATGCCGCACCGTGTTCAACCTCTACGTCTTCGAGGAGAAGTCGCACAAGGAGATTGCCGCCCTGCTTGGCATCAAGGAGCACTCCTCCACCTCGCAATACCACCGTGCCAAGAAAATGTTGATTGAACGAATTAAAGCCTATCGAGCACATGAAAGATTGTGATGAATTGAAACAGATGTTCCACGCCCGGTTGGGCGATGCCGAACTGCCCGTGGACGAGGGATTATGGGACGAACTACAGAGCGCACTTGGTCCTTCGGCCTTGCATACCAAGCGTTGGCACAGTGGCCGCTGGTGGATGGTGGCCGCTTCGTTGCTGCTCCTCTTGGGCGTGGCTTCACTATGCTTATGGCTGACCCAGCCGCCCCTGGAGCAGACTCCCTTAGCAATCTCGACCGACAAACCTTCATCCTATGGTGGCATGGAGGTGACTTCCGCTCTGGAAGTGAACAGGCCGCTTCCTCAAGCTTCTCTTCCTCAAGCTTCGCTTTCGCATGCTTCACTCCCTCATACCCAACGTACTCTTGCTTTCTCCCCGGCTCATCACGCCACATCGCAGGGGAGTCTTCACTTGGCCGCACCTGCTGCCTATCGTGCCGGCGAAGCGGAAAGCGACCACGATGATGAGGAGGAGATGGTGCATGTGCAGGTCACGATCCGCATCCAGGAGCAGGGCTTTATCCCTCGCCCCGGTTCGGCCTATCAGACCGCATCGGCTACAGCTCGACAGACCGCCTCAATGCAAGAGGCTCCAGATGTACATGAGCCTGCTACTGAGGCTGATGAGGCTCGCAACATGAAGGAAAATCACCGCACGTCCCCCTGGGCCTTGAAGGCCGGTATGGGTACGGCGTTGGGTAAGGGCGATGCCTCCATGCCGTTTACTGCTTCACTGACTGCTGAGCATCGGTTGGGCCGGTATCTCGCGTTGGAGAGTGGAGTGGCCTATCATTGTTTGCCCCATCGCGGTACGACCTATCACTACATTGAGATTCCTCTGCGTATGCAGTGCGTGCTGGCCTCCTCGGAGCAGTTCGAACTCTATGCCTTGGCCGGTGGATCTGCAGAGAAGTGTGTCGCAGGGGCACCCTCCAGCAGCTTCTCCGCCGAATCCGTGCGACTGGCTGTGCAGGGAGGGCTTGGTGTAAGGTATAGGCTGAGTGACCGCTTGGCCTTCTTTGCTGAGCCTACCCTTTCTCATCACTTCTCTACCGACTCAGCCAACAGCTCCCTGCGTACTGAGAGGTCCAACAACTTCAATCTACTTTGCGGACTCCGCGTGAATTACTGAGGATTATGATGATACATACGATTCTACTCCATACGCTCCGTTGCATCGGGTTGGGCTGGTTGCTCTCCTTCTTGCTGATGTGCTGCACCTCATGCAGTGAAGAGGTGCTCGATATGGAGCACCCCGATGTGGACCTCTTTGTGCGTCAGCTCAAGGGTGGTCATTATGTGGTACATTCGTCCGAAGGAATGCCCGTATTACCTAAGTTTACGATGGACAATGTGGAGCAACTCCTCCGCTATGCCGACGACCTCTCCACAATCTCTGCATTTCCACTTACGGCCGTTTCCTATGCCTCAGGAGGCAAGCCCCGGCTGGGTGAGTGCATCCTCTGGATGGTGGAGACCATCCGTCTGGGGCATCCTGCCTCAATGGGGTGCAAGATGGTGCACATCGATGCAGACAATTACGAGGGCATCTACTTCCTGAGCGACGAGGAGGTGCATGATGCCGTGGCTCGCTACCGCCAGTGGTGGGAGAATCGTCAGATGCCCCTTTCGGCTTGGACTATTGGTCCTTGTCGTGACGAGCCCCTCTGCGGCAGTCACTACATGTGGTGGTAAGGACATCGCGTGACCGCTTGCATCTTATCAAGTTATAGCTTACATCTTATGATGAAGAGATTATGGATAGGGCTTTGGCTGGCAATCGCTCTCCCTTGCTGTGCGCAGGAGTGGACGGCCAGTGACTCGTTGCGGTTGCAGCGCTGGCTGGAGCAGGAGGGGGAGATTCAGCTCAATCCCTTGCCCGAGAGGGATGTTCCTGGCGGTCACCCGCTGCTGGATGCCGGCAAGCCCTGGCTGGACTTCGACACCTCCCTGCCTCGGATCAAGCAGGACAGTACCCCCAAGGTACACCTCACGCTGCATCCCTATACCGCGACCACGCGCTATGACTACGACCCTGTCTTTCAGCGGAAGATCAAGGTAGATGAGCACACTTGGCGAGGCCATACGTTGGCCAGTTTTCAGTTCAAGCTGATGCAAGGGGTGGCGAGAGAGCCCGCTTCCTCTCCTTCAGGCATTGACCTGATGACCCTCTTCACCAAGGATTTCTGGCATTTTCGTGCCCGCAGAGCGAGTGCGCGCACACTGCAGGTGCTGAAGGAGTACGGCCAGTGAACCGTACCTCCGTTGTCAAGTATAGGTGAGAAATCGTAAGTATGCGGGATAAATAAAACTATGCG
Source organism: uncultured Mediterranea sp. (assembly GCA_945831575.1). GTDB lineage: Bacteria > Bacteroidota > Bacteroidia > Bacteroidales > Bacteroidaceae > Bacteroides. The sequence continues at coordinate 6,231 of CAMACX010000007.1, read as the reverse complement.
GGATAAATAAAAGTATGTGGGATTAATAATAGACCTAGGAGATAGAAAGAAAAAAGGAGACAGAGAAACATCAACAGCTGCTTCTTTGTCTCCAGTCTTGTTATGATTCCAACCGATGGCCTCATGCCACTCGGTGTGCATCAATTATCTGCTTATACCTCGTTCCACGGGGTGAAGGGAAGGCCAAATACATCGGCTACAGCCTTGAAGGTCACCTTGCCATCGACCATGTTCACACCCTTGGCCAGTGCTGCATCCTCTTCGCAGGCCTTGCGCCAACCCTTCTGTGCCAGAGCGATGGCGTAGGGCAGGGTAGCGTTGGTCAGTGCCAGCGTAGAGGTGAAGGGCACGGCACCCGGAATGTTGGCTACGGCATAGTGTACGATGCCATCCACGGTATAAACGGGGTCGCTGTGGGTTGTGGGGTGTGAGGTCTCGAAGCAACCACCCTGGTCGATGGCTACATCCACGAGCACGGTACCGGGGCTCATCAGCTTGAGCATGTCGCGCGTCACGAGGTGAGGTGTCTTGTCGCCGGGAATCAGCACAGAGCCAATCACCAGGTCTATGGTGGGCAGCTCGGCCATGATATTGTGGGCAGAGGAGTAGAGTGTCTTCACATTCTTGGGGAGCACCTCGCTCAGGTGGCGCAGACGGGGCAGGTTGATGTCGGCAATCAGCACCTCGGCACCCATACCGGCAGCGATGATGGCTGCGTTGGTACCTACGATACCGCCGCCCAGAATCAGCACGCGGGCAGGCAATACCCCCGGCACACCACCCATCAGTTTGCCCTTGCCGCCCTGGGGCTTCTCCAGGAAGCGGGCACCCTCTTGGATGGACATACGGCCAGCCACCTCACTCATCGGGATGAGCAGTGGCAGCGAGCGGTCAGCCTTCTCTACCGTCTCGTAGGCGATACAGATGGCCTGCTGCTTAATCATCGCTTCGGTCAGTTCCTTGTCGGCAGCGAAGTGGAAGTAAGTGAACAGCACCTGTCCCTTCTTGATCAGTTTGTACTCGGGTTCGATGGGCTCCTTCACCTTGACGATCATCTCTGCGATGGCATACGTCTCCTCGATAGTGGGCAACATCTTAGCACCTACGGCGACGTATTCTTCGTCGCTGAAACCGCTGTTAACGCCTGCTGTGGCCTGTACATACACTGTATGACCTCTCTTCACCAATTCGGCTACGCCGGCAGGGGTCATGCCTACACGGTTCTCATTGTTCTTAATTTCTTTAGGTACTCCAATAATCATAGAATGATTTATTTAATGGTTTAACGAGTGCGAAATTATAGAAAAAGTCAATACCTTGTTACAAAAACAGTATGTTTAAGAACATATTCTGTATTTTATTACATATTCTATTCATTCAAGGTCTCTGGGGCATCTCCTGAGGCGTGAGCTGATTAATAGCCGGGGTTCTGCTGGCTACGGAGCGCAGGATTGGCATTGAGCTCATCCTGCGAGATGGGTAGCACAATCTTGTAGAAGGTGCGGTCGATGACCTTCTCGCGCTGGCTGATGGGTACGCTCTGGAAGTCGTCGTTGTACTCGATGCTGCGGTTGCAGCGTATCATGTCGAAGAAGCGGTGTCCTTCGCCAAATAGCTCCTTGCTGCGTTCGTCGAGGATCATGTCGATGCTGACGGTGGCAGCCGTGGCAGGCTCCAGGTGGGGAGCACGCTGGCGGATGGCGTTCAGGTAGCTGGCTGCGGCCTCTTTGTCACCCGTCTGCAGGGCGGCTTCGGCAGCGATGAGGTAGATTTCAGAGAGGCGAATCACCTTGATGTTGACTGCGGTGGCCGTCTCCTTGCCATCGCCCACCATATCTACACTGCCCATGTACTTGTAGCAGGAGCCCCGGCGGCCAGTGTCGAAGTCGTAGTCCTCCTCATCCACATCCATCACGCCCCAGCGCACGTCGTTGGGGTCTTCGCCCAACCGGTCGAGAAAGTAGTCGCTGGCCAGGAACCAGCCCATGGCGTTCTTCTTGCGTCCGTACTGCATGTAGTAGAAGCCCAGCGAACTGCTGCCCAGGTCGCTCTCGGTGTCGATGCCCAGCTCAAGGATGCTCTCCGTTCCGTACTGCTTGCGCCACGAATCCACCCAGTCATCGGGAGCATAGAGGCTGTACTTCTTGCTTTCAATAAGCTCCTCGGCTGCGGCCAGGGCCTCGGCGTAGCGCTCCATGTAGAGGTTAACGCGGGCCTGCAGGGCGATGTTGGCAAAGTAGCCCACATAGCTATCCACGGGCTTCTTGTTGTCGGCCAACAGAAGGGCTCCGGCCTTCAGGTCGGAGAGAATCTGTGCGTAGTTCTCCTCCACGGTAGCCCGGGTGGGTTGTGCGGAGGCTTCGAGCGTCTGGGTGATGTTGGGCACACCCAGGGCTGTCTTGTCGTAGTTGTAGGGCAGACCGTAGAGGCGCACCAGGTCAAAGTAGAAGAGAGCACGTAGCGTGAGAGCCTGACCCTTGTAGCTGTCGAAACCCGTCTGTCCGGCAGCCTCCAGACGCTCAATGTTCTCGATGAGGTTATTGACCTGCATGATGCAGTAGTAGCCCGTGCTCCAGTAGCCGCTGTAGCTTCCACTGGTGGGAGCGTGGTTGAAGGAGTAGAGCGCGTCCATGCCGCGTCCGGCGCTGTAGATGGTCAGGTCGCCGCCCTTCACGTCGCCGTAGAGCATGAAGTTGCGTCCGTAGTAGCTGCTTGAGCTCATGGCTCTCATGATGCCGTTGATGGCCACCTGGGCATCATCTGTGGTGGCAATGGCTGTCTCGGCATTGCTGGCGTTGGTAGGCTGCATGTCGAGGAAGCTGTCGCAGGCGCTGAGACTTATCAGTGCAGCAGCCAGCAGTGTATATAGTCTGTAGATTCTCATATCCGTATGTTTATGTATTGTCTGTCTATGTATGTATAATAAAAATAGGTATGGCTTAGAACTTCAGGTCGATACCGAAGACGAAGGTCTTGCCAATCGGGGTCTCCCATCCGCGTGTACCGTAGGAGTTGACCTCTGGGTCGGCCTCTTTGTAGCTGGAGAGGGTGAGCAGGTTGCTGGCGTTGAAGAAGAGGCGTGCGCTGCTCAGCATCACCTTGCTGATGAGGGGCTTGGGCAGGTTGTAGCCGAGAGAGAGGGTCTTCAGGCGCAGGAAGCTGGCGTTGTGCATGTGGCGTGAGGAGTACTGCATCGAGTCGGTGAGGTCGATGCCCCGGATGGCCGGCTGCGAGCCGTTGGTGTGGGTTGGGGTCCACATGTTGTCGTAGTAGCTCTTGGCACGGATGCGTTCCCAGTAGTAGCCATCGTCGGCCACGTCCTTGTAGGCACCGTCGTAGAGCTTGCCGCCGATCTTATAGATGAAGTTAAGTCCCAGGTCGATGCCTTTCCAACTCAGGTTGGTGTTGATGCCACCGTTCAGCTTGGGCATCACATCGCCCAGGATGGTCTCATAGGCATTGTCATAGTCGTAGGTGGCACCACGTCCATTGTACTCGAAGTCGCCCGCCTTGGGGTCGTCAGGGTCGTTGACGTAATAGACGCTCTGTCCGTTCTCGGGATTCACGCCGGCCCATTCGTAGCCGTAGAAGGCCAGGGTTGATTCGCCTTCGCGGTAGATGTACTGTGCACGGTCGTCATCTCCTGTTGGGTCGTACCAGATGATGTCGGCTCCGTTGTAGAGTTTCTTCACCTTGCTCTTGATGAAGGTGGCGTTGATGCCGGCGCTCCAGGTGAGGTGGCGGTTGCGGATGAGGTCGCCACTCAGCTCGATTTCAAGTCCCTTGTTGTTGATCTCGCCGATGTTCTGCAGTACGGATCCAAAACCGGTCACTGAAGAGATGGGTACATCTTGCAGCAGGTCTTTGGAGTCGCGGTTGAAGTACTCCACGGTACCGCGCAGGCGGTTGTCAAAGAGGCCGAAGTCCAGTCCCAGGTTGAGCGTGTAGCTTGTTTCCCAAGTCAGGTCGCTGTTGGCCATGGTGGTGATGGTGCCGCCCGGGTTGCCTAGGTATTTGTTGCCGTAACTCATCAGGTTGATGTAACCATAGTTATTGGTCGGCAGGGTACCGTTAACACCATAAGAGGCACGCAGACGCAGGTCGCTCAGTACGGGCACCTCTTTCATGAAGGGTTCGCTCATGATGCGCCAGGCGCCGGCCATACTCCAGAAGTTACCCCAGCGAGTATCGGGGCTGAGGCGTGACGAGCCGTCGCGGCGTAGCGAGGCAGAGGCGTAGTAGCGCTCCTTCCAGTTGTAGTCCACCTTGGAGAGGAGCGACACCATGGCGTTGCCCCAGTTGTAGCCCCCGGCGCTCAGTGTACCGGCGGTAGAGACGGTATGGAGCGTGCTCGTGGGTAGGCCTTCACCTGTGCTGCGGGTAAAGTCAGTCTTGTTCTTCTCAGCCTCAAAGCCTGCCAACAGCCCGATAGTATGGTCACCAAAGGTGTTGTTGTAGGTAACGGTCGTTGAGCTTACCACCTTCTCGTAGATGGTACGCATCTCGTGTATCTGGCCACCTACCGCCGAACCCGTGTAGTGGTTGGCGCTGCGGTAGAGGTGGTCCTTGACGGTGGTGTTGTCGTAGGAGAAGATGCTCTTCACGTCCAGCCCCTTCAGCAGGTGCAGGGTGAGCGTCTCTACAGCTGAGATACGGCTGTTGATGCTCTCATTCTCCCATTCCTTATTATAATAGAGCTGATTTTGCGCGTAGCTGCCGTAGCGTGCGGTCCAGGGTTCGCCCGTGGTGTAGTCGGTGGGCCAGTAGAGTCCCCAGAGCAGGTTACGGGTCTGCATGAAGAGGTTATCGCCCGTGCTGCGCGTATCGTTGTAGCCGCTCTTGTTGGTACGGCTTAGGCTGACGTTGGTGCCAAACTCCATCCATCGTCCCACCTTCTGCGAGAGGTTGACGCGTCCGCTGATGCGGTCGAAACTGTTCACCTTGATACGGCCCTCGTCCTTGGTGTAGGAAAGGGAGGTGTAGTAATTGGTAGTGGCTGTGGCACCGCTTACGCTCAGGTCGTAGGTCTGATAGACCGCCGTGCGGAAGTAGGCATCTTCCCAGTCGAAGTACTTGCCTCCGCGGCCCGAGTTGTCGTATTCGCCGATGTTGACATTCTCAAAGGCTCCTGTGCCGTTAGTGGTGAACTGGTAGCCGTGCTTGTTGAACTTCTTGTTGAGCTGCTTTAGAGCATAAGCGTTGGCATCGGCCTCGCTGTCGCCGTCGCTTGTGTAGTAGTCGTGGAATACGGTGTAGAGCATGTTGACCTGAGCTTGCGTGTCAGCTGTTTCATAGTTCTTGGTGGCCCAGCAGGGGGTAAAACCAACTGATGCTTTCAGGCCGACCACAGGTTTACCCTCCTTGCCGCGCTTGGTGGTGATGAGCACCACGCCGTTGGCCGCGCGGCTACCGTAGAGCGATGAGGCGGCGGCATCCTTGAGGACCGAGATGCTCTCGATGTCCTCGGGATTAAGCGAGTTCATCACGTTGTTGGTGCTGTAGGTGTAGTCGCTCATCTGTCCGATATTTCCGCTTACCACAGGCACGCCATCCACCACGTAGAGCGGTTCGTTGCTGGCATTCATGGAGCCGTTACCGCGTATGCGGATGCTCGGGGCCGAACCGGCCTGTCCGCTGCTGCTCGTCACGGTAAGACCGGCCACCTTACCGTTGAGTGCGTTTTCGAAGCTGGTGGTAGGCAGGTCCTTGAGTGCGTCGCTCTTCACGAGCGAGGCCGAACCGGCATAGCTGCTCTTCTTGGCCGTACCGTAGGCCACGACCATCACCTCATCCAGCAGTTCGCTGTCGGTCTTGAGTATGATTTTCATCTGAGGTTTGATGGCCACTTCGGTCTTGCGCATACCTACGAAAGAGACCACGAGGGTCTTTGCTGTCTGAGGTACGCCTTGCAGTACGAAGGCCCCCTCCACGTCGGTTACGGTGCCTATGGAGGTGCCCTTCACCAGCACCGATGCACCAATCACCGGTTCATTACCATCCTCGGCATATACCACGCCGTTGATTTTCATCGTCTGAGCCCAGCTGTTGCCCAAGCTGCACAGCAGACAGACTAAGAGGAATAGAAAATTACTTGTTCTCATAACGCTGTGTTTTTAATTGTTTTCTCTCATGTATGGTTATTGTCACTTTGTTTAGCGCTACAAAGGTAGCTATTGTTGTTCAATCTGCAAGCAAAATTATAAAATTTTTCTCGTATATATATAAATTTCT
>CAMACX010000006.1 GCA_945831575.1 uncultured Mediterranea sp. | reverse complement strand
GGAGAATGTTCGTAAACGGTTCGAACAGTCACTCCCCACGCGGGAGTGTGGATTGAAACATGGTTCGGAGAATGTTCGTAAACGGTTCGAACAGTCACTCCCCACGCGGGAGTGTGGATTGCAACTCAAAGATGCGGTAAGTGATGTCTGAGGTCTGCTGTCACTCCCCACGCGGGAGTGTGGATTGCAACCCTCAGTGAGCGGTGCATGGATGATGTCGCTCTGGTCACTCCCCATGCGGGAGTGTGGATTGAAACACGTTGAGTCTCCACTCGTAGGTAGACGAATTGCGTCACTCCCCATGTGGGAGTGTGGATTGAAACGAGTAAACGAGACTGCAATTCGAACTGTTGTCCGGTCACTTCCCTTGTGGAAGAATGGATTAAAATCTGCGCGTAGAGAATGACAGAAGCTACGCAAGGTATTTCACCAGTGTATCTCATTACGGGTTCCGTTAGTTGAACAGCAAATAAATAATTGCGGAAATATTTGGTGTATTCATAATATGTTCGTAACTTTGCGAACAAATTCATAAATGAGATATGTCAAATAAAGAATATACTATAAGACAGGAGCAGCTGGCGAGGTTCGCAAAGGCCATGGGGCACCCTGCACGGATAGCCATTCTGCAGTTTCTTGCCAAGCAGGAGACGTGTTACTTCGGTGATATCCATGAGGAACTCCCGATAGCAAAGGCCACTGTATCGCAGCATCTTAAAGAGCTGAAGGATTCTGGCCTTATTCAGGGTGAAGTGGAAACGCCAAAGGTAAAGTACTGTATCAACCGCGACAATTGGCAGCTTGCCAAGGAGCTGTTTGGCGGCTTCTTCGGACAGTGCCTGTGTAAAAAAGAGGATTGCTGCTAGGGGAGAAGGGGCTAGTAATCAGATGCCCCTTTATTTAGAACTGTAATGTTCGCTATTCTACGAATTACAAACATTGATTAATATACGTATGAAAAGAAACTTATTATTCGTGGTGATGAGCCTGTTTGCTATGATGGCACTGGCTCAGACCAACGTGAGAGATCGTGTGGAAGTGATGTACTTTCATGGAAAGCAGCGCTGTGCTACGTGCATGGCCATCGAGAAGTATGCCCGTGAGGTGGTGGAAAAAGAGTTTGCTGAGGAGAAGAAGAGGGGCACGGTGACCTTCAAAGTCATTGATATTTCCACCGCTGAAGGGGCAAAGATTGCCAAGGACTATCGCGTCACCTGGTCGTCGCTCTACGTCAACGGCTGGAAGGAAGGCAAGGAGAAGCGCAACGACATGACCCAGTTTGCCTTCAAGAACGCCAGAAATAAGAGCGATGAGTTCAAGAAAGGTGTAAGCGGGAAGATTAAGGAACTGATGAAATAGTATGAGGCAATGGATATACTTCAAACGTGGCTTGAGGGGAGTGAAGTACCTGTGCTGACGGCTTTTATTCTGGGACTGCTCACGGCGGTTAGTCCTTGTCCACTGGCCACCAACATCACCGCCATCGGCTTTATCAGCAAGGATATAGAGAGCAAGAACCGTACATTCATCTATGGTCTTCTCTATACCATCGGACGCATTGTGGCATACTCCCTGCTTGGAGCGTTGCTCATCTGGATGCTGCGGAGGGGACTCGACACCTTTGACCTGCAATCGGAGGTGAGCTGTTGGGGAGAGCTGCTGCTCAGTCCTATACTTATTATCATGGGCTTGCTGATGTTGCTTGGCGACCGATTGCCATTGTCCCGCTTTGGATTCGGTGCTTCACAGCGGAGCGAACGGCTCCGTGGGGCATGGGGCAGCTTGTTACTCGGCATACTGTTTGCCATGGCGTTTTGTCCCACAAGCGGGCTGTTCTATTTTGGTATGCTCATTCCCATGTCGGCATCAGCCGCTGGAGGTTATGCCTTGCCTGCTGTTTATGCCTTGGCGACGGGATTGCCTGTGGTGATAGTGGCTTGGATTATTGCTTACAGCATGTCGAATATCGCAGGATTTTATCAAAAGATGCAAGTGTTCCAGAGGTGGTTCAACCGCTTAGTGGCGGCGCTCTTCATCACAGTAGGATTATATTACGCATACACATTTTATTTATAATCAAAACTTTTATCAATATGGAAAAGAAACAAATCAAAGTGCTTGGTCCTGGCTGCTCCAGGTGTAAGAAAACGTTCGCAGTCGTAGAGAAAGTAGTCGTGTCAAATGGCGTGGATGCCGACCTGGTCAAGGTGGACGACATCGAGGAAATCATGCGCTATAACATCATGTCCACACCGGCTGTAGTCGTTGATGGCAAGGTGGTGTTGAAAGGGAAAGTGCCTTCGGAATCAGAAATCAGGCAGGTATTGGGTATATCATAATTCCATTATATATAGTAAGGTATGATACAACGTTTTGCCGATTGGCTCGTATATGCTCTGATGGGGTTGGACGGCACCACCGCACTAGGCGGTGCCGTCAACTTCTTCGTCTATGACACCATCAAGATCCTGATTCTGCTCTTCCTCATCAGCACGGTCATGGGCATTGTCAACGCTTATTTTCCCATTGATAGACTGAGAAATTATCTGGTCAACCACCGTCTATACGGACTACAATACCTCTTGGCATCCATCTTCGGGGCCATCACTCCCTTCTGCTCCTGCTCATCCATCCCATTGTTCATCGGCTTTGTGAAGGGCGGCATACCCCTTGGAGTGACGTTGGCATTCCTCATCACCTCGCCTTTGGTCAACGAAGTGGCGGTGGCCATGTTTCTCGGTTCGTTTGGTGTGCAGGCCACGGTAATCTATGTCATCAGCGGCATATTGCTGGGTTGCATTGGCGGCATTGCATTGGGTCGTATGCACCTTGAGCCTTATCTGAGCGATTGGGTAAAGAAGGTACAGGCCCAGTCGGAGCAGCAATCAGTGCAATGGGAGAGGGACAATACCACCTTCTTCCAGCGTCTCCCCACCATCGTAGGCGATGCGTGGCAGATTGTACGCAGTGTGTTGGTCTATGTGCTGGTAGGCATCGGCATCGGTGCATTCATGCACAGCTACATTCCCGAGGGCTTCTTTGAGCAGTATATGTCGAGCGACAACTGGTTTGCCGTGCCGCTGAGCGTGATCCTTGCCGTACCGATGTATGCCAATGCAGCGGGCATAGTGCCAGTCGTGGAGGTATTTGTAGCCAAGGGCATTCCCTTGGGTACGGCCATCGCTTTCATGATGGCAGTAGTAGGCCTCTCGCTCCCCGAAGCCACACTGCTAAAGAAGGTCATGACCTGGCGCCTCATCACGATATTCTTCGCCACCGTCACCCTCTTCATCATCCTTTCAGGATATATGTTCAATGTGTTGTTGTGATGAGTTTTTTAATAGAGTATGCAAATAATTTTTGGCCGGATGGGTAAAATTCACTATTTTTGCTCGCTCTATTGGCCCTGATGGCAGGGCTGGTGATGATAAATGTATTGACCATGCGTAACGAACATAGACTACATCCGGTGATGCTGGCGGGGACGGGAAGCGACGTGGGGAAGAGTGTGCTTGCTGCGGCCTTCTGCCGCATCTTCAAGCAGGACGGTTACACTCCGGCCCCCTTCAAGGCGCAAAACATGGCGCTCAACTCCTTTGCCACTTCCGAGGGACTGGAGATAGGCAGAGCGCAGGCCGTACAAGCTGAGGCGGCAGGCGTGGCCTGCCATACCGACATGAATCCGCTACTGCTCAAGCCGCAGAGCGACATGACCTGCCAGGTAGTGCTCAACGGCAAGCCCGTGGGCAACCGTTCGGCCTCTGAGTTCTTCCGCAAGGAGGGACGCGAACAGCTGCGCAGGGAGGTGTGTGCCGCCTTCGACCGGCTGGCTCAGCGCTACAATCCTGTGGTGCTGGAGGGGGCGGGTAGCCTGGCTGAGATTAACCTACGCGACGTGGACCTGGTCAACCTGCCCATGGCGCTTCATGCCGGAGCTGATGTCTTCCTGGTGGGGGACATAGACCGTGGCGGTGTGTTTGCCAGCGTGTATGGCTCGTTGATGCTGCTCCGCCCTGAGGAGCGCCGCTGCGTGAAGGGGATTCTCATCAATAAGTTTCGTGGTGACATCCGCCTCTTTGAGGACGGGGTGAAGATGCTGGAGGAGCTTTGCGGTATTCCCGTACTGGGGGTGATACCCTACCTGATGGAGGTCCATATCGACGAAGAGGACTCGGTAGTGCTGGCCGACAAGTCGCTCCGCTGGGAGCAGGGCAGGGTCAACGTGGCGGTAGTCTTGCTGCGCCACCTCAGCAACTTCACCGACTTCAACCGTTTGGAGCGTGACCCTCGTGTACACCTCTTCTATACCCACTGCCCCGAGGAGGTGGAGAAGGCGGACATCATCCTCTTGCCTGGGAGCAAATGCACCATCGATGACTTGGAGGAGTTGCGCCGCAGTGGGGTGGCTCAGGCCATTCTCCGTGCGCACCATCAAGGGGCTACGGTGATGGGTATCTGCGGAGGTTATCAGATGATGGGAGAGCTGCTGCTTGACCCGCACCATGTGGAGGGTGAGGTGGAGCAGATGCCTGGACTGGGGCTGCTCCCTGTGGTGACCGAGCTGCAGGGGGAGAAGGTGACGCGCCAAGTGAAGTGTCACCTGGTTGACGAACTGCTGACACTGCAGGAACCGCCGCATCAGCAGGAGGGCTTATCAAAGCCGGATTCGCTGCCGATGATGGAGGGGTATGAGATTCATATGGGGGTTACCACGCCTGCCGGCAACGCTGCGCCTCAGCCGTTGCTCCGGTTGGCTGATGGCACACCGGATGGCTACCGGCAAAGTCCCACCTGCATGGGGACCTACCTGCACGGTATTCTCGACAACGACCGCTTCATCGACTATCTGCTCGAACCTCATCGGCACAAGGTGAAGGAGCGCGTTGAGGCATTCGACTACCATCAATATAAAGAAGAACAGTATAACCTCCTGGCAGACCACGTGCGTCAGCATGTCAACATGCCGCTGGTGTATCATATTTTGACTCAAGACCATGATTAAAGGACACGGCGACGATGCCTATCAGTACAACTGCCCGGCAGCTGTCAACTTCAGTTCCAATGTCTATCACAACATGGACCTGTGCGGGCTGAAGCAACACTTGGCCCAATGTCTGGGGCTTATAGGGAGCTATCCCGAGCCCGAACCCTACAACCTGGAAGCACGGCTGGCCGGCCAGCATCGGCTGCTACCTGCCGAGGTGTGCGTAACCAACGGAGCCACCGAGGCCATCTACCTCATCGCACAGACTTTCCGGGAGTCGCTCAGCGCCATACTGCAGCCTACCTTCAGCGAGTATGCTGATGCCTGTCGCATCCACGGTCATCGTATTCGTTTGCTCTATCAGCTGCCTGATGAGCGTGCGGGCTATCGGTTGCCCGAGGAGGTACAGTTGCTCTGGCTTTGTAATCCCAACAATCCTACGGGGCAGGTGGTAGAGAAGAAGCATATCTGCCGATTGCTGGAGCAGAATCCCAAGGTGCTCTTTGTCATCGACCAGTCGTATGAGTACTTCACACTCCGTCCGCTCTTTTCTGCCGAGGAGGCGCTGGAATATCCGCATCTGTTGCTGCTCCACTCCATGACGAAGCGTTATGCCATTCCCGGTCTGCGCCTGGGCTATGTCACGGGCAATGCCCGGATGCTGGATCGGCTACGTAGTCAGCGGATGCCCTGGTCGGTCAATCGGTTGGCCATCGAGGCGGGCTACTACCTGCTGGAGCATGAGGCAGAGATGGAGATGGACTTGGTGAGCTACTTGAGGGAGGCGCAACGGCTACGCACTCTGTTGATGCAGACGGGGGTAGCTGAGGTGTGGGACACGAAGACGCACTTCATGCTGGCCCGTTTGCGCCTGGGCAGGGCCTCGGCCCTCAAGGAGTACCTGCTGAAGGAGCACGGCATGCTCATACGAGATGCCTCCAACTTCAGCGGCCTCGATGAACGCTACTTCCGCATAGCTGCTCAAGGCCCTGAGGACAACGACCGCCTCGCAGCCGCCATCGCGCAATGGGCGGAAGAAACCTAAAAGATGATTATTTTTATCGTAAGTAATACTTGTAACTTGTAGCTTGTAGCTCGTAGCTATTAACTGAAACACAATGGAAAAGACATTGACTCTCCTTCTGGCCTGGGTGGCCGACTTGGTCTGGGGCGACCCTGTGGCTTTGCCTCACCCTGTGGTGGGATTCGGGCGACTGATTGCCTGGGGTGAACGACATTGGAACAGGGGCCAGGGCCGACGCCTCAAAGGGGCGCTATTGGCCTTAGGCCTCGTGGCTGGAGTCTATGGCGCTACATACGGCTTGCTGCTGGGACTGGAAGCGGTCTGCACATGGTGCCTGTGGCCCGTGGAGGCACTGCTTATCTTCTACTGTCTGGCCGGTACTACGCTGGTGCGCGAGGTGCGTGAAGTGTTTCGTGCGGTCGATAGCTCCCTGGAGGAGGGCAGAAGGCAGGTGGCCCGCATCGTGGGGCGTGACACGGCGCAGCTCACCGCGCAAGACGTACGTACTGCAGCGCTCGAGACGCTGGCTGAAAACCTGAGCGATGGGGTGATTGCACCGCTCTTCTGGTATCTGTTGCTAGGGGTGCCCGGTATGATGGCCTATAAGATGATCAATACGCTTGACTCCATGATAGGCTATCGCAATGAGCGCTACCGTCAGTTTGGCTGCGTGGCGGCAAGGATGGACGATGTGGCCAACTACCTGCCTGCAAGGCTCACGGCTCTCTTGATGTTGCTCGTAGCAGGGAGAGTCTCCTTGCTTCGCTTTGTGGTCCGTCAAGGAAAGCGTCATGCCAGTCCCAACTCCGGTTATCCCGAGTCGGCCTTGGCTGGTATCTTGGACTGCCGCTTTGGTGGTCCTCACCACTACTTTGGCCAGGAGGTGTGGAAGCCCTTCATTGGCACTAACGACCGTTTGCTGGACACCCATGATATGCAGCGTGCCGTCAGTATCAACCGCCGTGCTGAGGTGGCGATGGTGCTGCTCGTCGCTCTCTGGCTGCTGCTCTAGATGGAGATGTGGATGATGCCTCCGTAGGGTGAGAGGGCTCCGAAGGCCTCCTCGGGCGTAAGCACTCCGGCATAAATCTGGGCTGAGATCAGTACTCCGCCGTGGGCAAAGAGGGCCACGCGCTGCCACGGCTGCTGCTTCAGTTCGTCAAGAAAAGCTGAGACGCGATGATACTGCATCTCAAACGACTCACCATCCGTAGCCGCCACATGCAGGTAGTCAGCAAACCACTCCTGCAGGCGCGGGTCCTGGATTTCGTCAAAGCGCTTCATCTCCCATTGCCCGAAGTTGATCTCCATGATGCGCGGTTCGCGCACGGCATCGGGGTAGCCGCAGAAGGTGGCCAAACGCACGCATCGTGACAGCGGGCTGGTGAAGACGGCATCAAAGGGGGCAAGGCTCTGTAGCTGCTCACGGCAAGCGGCGGCTTCGCTTTCGAAGGTGAGGCGCAGAGGTACATCGCTCTGCCCGTAACAGACACCTGCGGGTACATCGACCGAGGTGTGGCGTATCAGATAGACTTCCATAGATTCCTATTTTATTAATGATATGTAGGCAATGTCTTTACTGTAAGAATGTCTTTACTGTAAGATAGAATAGATGATCAGACCACAGAGGTAAAAACTGAGTTCGCAAAGCAGGAAAAGGGCACCGCAGCAGTCACCGGTATAGCCCTGGATGCGTCGCTTCATCAACAATGTAAGCAGTACGAAGGGCATCAGCGGGGCGGACATGGCTGGCCAGAAACTCAAGGGGAAGAGTCCTGTGGCTGTAAGTCCTAATAAAGGAAGCAGACCACCTACTAACGCCACCGCCTCTTCACCCAGACTCATGTGGCGATAGATGACGCGCGACTTGCTCTCCTCCTCCTTGCGGGCATAGGGCAAGAGATTGATGAGGTGCGAGGCAACGCACTTGCTCCAACTGTCACCACAGGCCACAAGGGCGCAGAGCAGTGGAAGCGGCAGGGCGGAGAGTTGGTAGAGCAAGAGGAAGTAGATGACCAGGCCGATGACCCCATAGGTCCCGATGTGCGAGTCCTTCATGATGGAGAGGATGCGCTCGCGCGAAGTGCCTCCACCAAAGCCGTCGAGGAAGTCGGCCAGACCGTCTTCGTGCAGACAGCCGGTGAGGAGTAGTCGGCTGGCTAAGGCCACGAGCCAGGCTGTGGCCACGGGCATCACCTGTCCGCAGCACCACAGCACCGCAGCCGTCACACCACCCGTCAGCCATCCCACCAACGGCCAGTAGGGCACCACGTGCTTGAAGCACTCTGCCGGCACCTCACGCAGCCGCCAGAAGGGGAGGCGGGTAAAGAAAATCAATGCAGCAAGGATTCTCATAGGGTGGGCATTTAGAAGTACTTGGTTATCGAGGCATTGGCAAACGAGTCCATCTCATTGATCATCCTTACGGCTGAGTCGATAATGGGGTAGGCGCAGATGGCTCCTGTGCCTTCGCCAAGACGGAGACTCAGGTGAAGTATAGGCTTGGCACCGAGTGCGTTGAGCACCAACCGGTGACCGGCTTCGTCACCGCAATGACAGAAGATGGCATAGTGAAGCACCTCGGGACAGAGCTTACTGGCTGCCAGCATGCAGTTGGTCATGATGAAGCCATCCACCAGGATAATCATGCCGAGTGAGGCCGCTTGGAGCATGGCCCCTACAGCCATCACCATCTCCAGTCCGCCGAAGTAGCGGATGATGTCGCGGGGACTTCCATCGCTGTGATAGTGGTCGAGAGCCTGCCGCAGCACGTGTAACTTATGGTTGACTCCCTCGCGGTCCAGTCCGGCACCGGCTCCTACGCATTCGGCCAAAGGAATGTCCGTCAGACAGTGCATCCACATGGATGAGGCTGACGTGTTGCCGATGCCCATCTCGCCGAAGCTCAATACATTGCTGCCTTCTTCCTGGCATTGCTTTACTACCTCGGCACCATACTCCAGACAGCGCTCCATCTCCTCTTCGGTCATGGCCGCCTCGTGCAGGAAGTTGGCGGTACCTCGGCGTACCTTGCGGTTGATGATGCCCCGTTCGTAGGGCAGGTCGTAATCCACACCGGCATCTACAATCTTCAGCTTGAAGCCGTGCTGACGGCAGAGGAAGTTGACTCCGGCACCTCCTTGGAGGAAGTTGTAGATTTGTTGCCAGGTAATTTCCTTGGGTGATACGCTCACCCCTTCGGCCACAATGCCGTGGTCGGCAGCGAAAATGATGTTCTGCGGATGGCGCAGTGTGGGGGAGAGGGTTTGCTGAATAAGCCCGATTTGCAGGGCCAGTTCCTCCAGCCTACCCAGGGAACCTTTAGGCTTGGTCAGGTTATTTATTTTGCTCACCAGCAGGGGGCGAATCTGCTCGTCGGGAGCAGAGATAGGGAATTTCTTCATAGCGATACTGTTTTATAAACGATTATTTTTTATTTATAAGCGATTATTTTATATTAGAGTTTTTGATGCAAAGCGGTATGCCTGATACCATCAGATAGACTTCATCTGCCCGTTGTGCCACGTATTGGTTGACCCATCCTTGCAGGTCGGTAAACTTGCGTTGTACTTCGTTGGCCGATACCTCTCCCAATCCAATCTCGTTGGTCACGAAGAGGAAGGTAGCCTCTTGCGCAGTGAAGCGGTCAAACTCTTCTTCCACGGCCTCCAGGGCTTGCTGTACATCGGCCCCCAGGTCAAAGAAGAAGTTGGTACACCACAGGGTGATGCAATCCACGAGTACCACGCGCCCCGAACAGTCGTGGAGGCTGAGCTGCTTCTCCTCTTCGATGTTGGTCCATTGGGGGCCCCGGTTTTGCTGGTGTCTGATGACTCTCTGGCGAAACTCCTCGTCCCAGATGCGGGCCGTGGCCATGTAGATCGGGTTGGGGGAGAGGCTAAGTGCCATGCTTTCCGCCATGGAGCTTTTGCCCGAGCGGGCTCCTCCGGTAATCAATATGATGCGACGATTCATTTGTTATCTCATACTAGTAATTGGAAAATTAAATATTTACTCACAGGCTTCGCTTTACGCCTCTGGTAGCAGGGGCTTCGGTGGGGTTGTCGGGCCAGAAGTGCTTGGGATAGCGGCGGCGGAGCTCTTTGCGGACCTCAAAGTAGGTGCCCTGCCAGAAGCTACGCAGGTCTTGCGTGAGCTGCACGGGCTTGAAGCCGGGGGAGAGCAGTTCCATCAAGACGGGACGACGTCCCTCATCCACCCGTGGGGTGTCGCTCATACCGAAGCACTCCTGTAGGCGCACGCTCACTATCGGGGCTTCAGCCCCTTGACGGTAATCTACGCGGATGCGGCTTCCTGTGGGTACTGTGATGTGGGTGGGGGCCAGATGGTCAGCACGTTGCTGCTGCTCGTAGCTCAGCATGCCCCAGATGACTTCAGTAAGGTCTATCTTCTTCAGTGCCTGTGCTGTAGTGGCCTTGCTGATGTAGAGGGGAAGCCATTCATCAGCGCGCTGGAGCAGGGCGGTAGTACTCAGGTCGGGCCACTCTTCCTCGGGGTGCCAGCGCTGCAGTGAGGCCATTCGCAGTTGGAGCCGTTGCACATCGGCTGCGGCAAAGTCGAACATGCTGAGGCCGTCGCGACGAGCCGCTTCACACACCACACGGACCACCTCGTCGCGCACTTCGTCCATGGCTATCGGTCGCCACTCCAGGGTGAGTGCCCCGATGCGCAGTTCGTGCCGGGCGATGACTTCACCCTGCTTGCTGTCCCAGTACACCTGCCTGCGCCATTGGGTCAGGTCGGCAAGTGCGTCACGTTGGAGGGGAGCGGCAAGGAAGATGCGCTTGTCCATCGAAGCAACGGCAATGAGCTCTTCACCCGAGAGGTCATCGGCTTGCTGGAGTGTGGCCACTTCACCATTGCTCAGTTTGTAGCGCACGGTGTCGGCTTGCAGCGCGGAGTTGTTGCGGCTCTTGCGTGCAGCTTGACCTTCGGCATCTAGGCGCAGGGCGATGCGCTCGGGGTAGGCTGAAGCAATGAGGGCTCCAGTGTCGTAGGGATTGGGTAGGCTGTTGTCAGCACCCTGCTGTGACTTGTCACTACCTGAGGGCGTTTTGTTGGTATTCTTCGGCTGGATGAGGCGAAGGTATTGCTGGGCGTTGCGGAGGATGGATGCATAGCGGTTGCTGCCTTTGCTGCGGCTCTCACGTAGCGAGCGGATGCGGCTGTTGAGGTCGGTATCGGCTGTGTCAGAAGAAAGGATGTCGCGTTCGTCAAGCAGGGCAGCTATGTCGGTGGCCAGAGCCTGCAGGCAAGGGGTAGAGGCTTTGGTCAACATCTGTGCTATGCGGGGGGGGCAGGGCAACTGGGCCAGTCGGCGTCCATGCGGCGTGATGGCACCTTGCTCATCAATGGCCTGAAGGAGCCGGAGTAATTGGCTCCCTTGGGCAACGTGGGCCGTCGGTGGGGGCGTGAGCCAGGGCAGCTGGTAGAGGTCGGTTTCGCCCCAAGCGGCTACATCAAGTACCACAGGGGCGAGGTCTGCTTCCTCTATCTCCGGTCTGCGGCAGTCGTCCATGCGCAGCTCGGTGGCACGGCTCCAGAGCCGGTAGCACACCCCTTCACCCAGTCGGCCTGCACGTCCGGTGCGTTGTCGTGCCATATCCAGGCTGATGCGCGCTGTCTCCAGCCGGCTCAGTGAGGTGCGTGGGTCGAAGACCAACTTGCGGCAGAAACCCGAATCCACCACGATGCGTACCCCCTCAATGGTGAGCGAAGTCTCGGCAATGGGGGTCGCCAGCACCACCTTGCGTTCCCCCT
Source organism: uncultured Mediterranea sp. (assembly GCA_945831575.1). GTDB lineage: Bacteria > Bacteroidota > Bacteroidia > Bacteroidales > Bacteroidaceae > Bacteroides. Next base: position 74,829 of record CAMACX010000006.1, on the reverse strand, counting down.
CGGGAGAGGGAAGGATGGCGCGACGTTGTGCTTCAGCGGTCATCAGTCCATAGAGGGGGCAAATCAATGCTGTGGGGGTGGTGGCTTCGAGCAACTCCTTGCAGCGCATGATCTCTCCCTGTCCGGGCAGGAAAGCAAGGATATCGCCTTCGTGCTCGCATAGGGCTCGCTTGATGGTCTGGGCTACGGCATGGGCACAGGTGGCCGGAGTGGCTTCCTCATCGTAGATGACCTCTACAGGGAAGAGCCGCCCTTGGCTTTCGAGGAGCGGAGCATCGAAGGCTTGGCAGATGGCTGTGGTGTCGATGGTGGCCGACATGAGGAGGATGCGGAGGTCGGGGCGGATGATTTGCTGTGAGGCACGAGCCAGGGCAAAGGCGGTGTCGGTGGTGAGATTCCTTTCGTGAAATTCATCGAAAAGCACGACTGATACGCCCTCCAGGGTGGGATCATCCACAAGCATCCGGCTCAAGATGCCTTCGGTGAGTACCTCAATACGGGTCTTGCTGCTGACGCAGCGCTCGAAACGCACGCGGTAGCCCACGGTCTCACCGACCCGCTCACCTAGCATGGAGGCCATGCGCTCAGCGATCTGGCGTGCTGCCAATCGGCGCGGTTCGAGCATCAGGATTTTCCCGCAGGAGACTGTCTCTGCAAGTGCCTTTCCCGCAGGGTCTCTGGCCTCTTGCTGTACGAATCCTTGGAGGATAGTCAGGGGAAGCAGCGTGGATTTCCCGGCACCGGGTGGGGCGGTGAGCACCAACCGGGGATGGCGGGAGAGTGCGCGGTTCACCTCATCGGCCATTTCGCCAACGGGAAGCTGATGGAGGTAGGGTAGGAGTGCGGTACTGTACACGGCAGGAAGGTCAATCGTTAGCCTCCAAGGCGTAATCCACGGCACGGTTGACGTAGTCGCAGAAGGGCTTGGTGGTGTGAAACAGCTGGGCCACGCGCTCGGCCAGTCGGGGTGCGGTGATGAAGTCGTCATCGACCGTGGCACAGAGGCAGTAGCTCTTCAGTCGCATCCAGTCGGCATAGGGTGCATCGGCAGGATATTCACGGGGCACGCGCTTCAGTGCTCCTTCCATATCTACGCTGAAGCTGGGATGAGCTTCAGCAAGTACGTTGCGGTTGAACTCTTCCCAGCCGTCGCTGATGTCTTCACGAAGTAACTTCACCGCCCGCTGGTCGTAGCAGTAGTTGCCTGCGGCCAGCATGTGTGCGTGGGGATAGCCTGCAGTTGTGCCGGTACCCACGTGGAAGTAGTAACCTGCGTGCATGGACTTTTTGCCCCCGGGGGCAAGGAAGACACCGAAGTGGGTCTTGTAGGGCGACTTGTCGCTGCTGAAGCGTGTGTCGCGGTAGATGCGGTAGGTGCAGTCACGCAGTGTGAGGCGTGCAATGTCGTCATCGTAGGCGCCAATGGCACGAATCAATTCCTCGCAGAAACCGTTCCAGCGTTGCTGGGCCTGCTGGTAGTCAGCCTTGTGCTCATTGAACCATTCGCGGCAGTTGTGTTGTTCCAATTGCCGCAGAAAGGAGAGAATCTGGTGCATGATTATTCGTGATGAAGGATTAGTGATTAGTGATTAGTGATTAGTGACCGTGGTTGGTTTCTTGTTACTGATTGATGTAACTCAGGATTTGCTCAGCATGGATTTTGGTCTTGATCTCCTTGGGGGTGAAGATTTTCTCGATGATGCCTTCCTCGTTGACTAGGTAGGTGGTGCGGAGTATGCCGATGGTGCGATGGCCGCAAGCTACCTTCTCGCCCCAGCAACCCAGTTGCTGCAGCAGGGTGGTCTCGGTGTCGGCAATCAGGGGAAATTCCAATCCCTGTGCGTCGGCAAACTTCTTCTGCAGGGCCTGTTTGTCCTTGCTTACGCCCACGATGGCATAGCCTGCGGCTTCGAGTTCGGCCTTGTGGGCCTGCAGTGAGCAGGCTTCGGCGGTGCAACCGCTGGTGTTGGCCTTGGGATAGCTGTAGAGTATCAGTTTGCGGCCTTGGTAGTCACTTCTCTTAATTTCACGTCCATCTTGGTCGGTGCCAAGAATCTCGGGTATTTGGTCTCCTACGTTCATTGTCTGATATGTTTTATGATTCAATATTTATGCTTCTTATTTTTTTATTCTTTGACTATGGGTTTACCTGCCGATTGCCAGGCGGTGATGCCTCCTTTAAGGTCGGTCACCTGAAGGCCGATGGCCTTCATCTGGGTTGCTGCGTTGTGGCTGCGTCGGCCACTGCGGCAGTAGATGTAGTAGTGCTTGCTTTTGTCGAGTGCAGCAATGCCGGCTTGGAAGGTGGCGGTGTCAAGCACGTTGAGTAGCTGGGCACCGCGAAGGTGGCCTTCAGCATACTCATCGGGTTGGCGCACGTCGATGAGCACAGCGGCTGTATCAGTATGGAGTGCCTCCTCATAGGCTTGGGGTTCCAACGTAGGGATGTCCTGACTCTGGCACGCTGAACAAAGTCCCAACATGGCCAACAGGGTGGTGAAAAGATGTTTCATATTTCAAATGCGATGCTAGTTATTTCATGTTATTCTTATTCGACGAAGCGGATTTTCTCTTCGTATTTGCGCGGTTTGGCCTCGGGGCTTTCGGCGGGATAGCCCAGGGTAATGCAGTAGAGAAGCTCGTAGTCGGGGCTGAAGCCCAGTCGCTCCAGATAGGGGGTACAGGCTTTGCTCTGCATCATCTGGCGTGTGGGTCCGGCCATGCAGCAGGAGCCGATACCCATCGACCAGGCCTTGAGGATGAGGTTCTCACCCAGCAGACCGCAGTCGATGGCTGAGATGTCGTAGGTGGTTTCGCGGGCGATGAAGACGACGCAGGGGGCACCGGCAAAGATGGTGCTTGCTCCGCGGCGCATACGTACCTCGGTGTCGCTGGCTACTGCATCGGAAATCTCTTGAAGCAGTTGTGGATTATCCACCACGCGCAGTTCGTAGGCTTGGCGGTTTTGCCCGTTGGGGGCGTTGATGCCGCAGAGGAGAATCTGTTGCAGCGTGTCGCGCGAGAGGGTGCGGTCGGTGTACTGGCGGATGCTGCGACGGGCCATGATGACGCGTTCGATGACCTCGGCATCACTGCTTGCTGCCGTTGTGCTGGTTTGCGCAGAGGGTGCCGTACATGCGGTCATCAGGGCTGCTCCCATCAGGGAGTAAAGGAGTGCTTTTATACGTTTCATATACATTTTAAATTATAGGGTTTGTTTGTCGTGCAAAAATAGCACTTTTCTTCGATTCCTTAGGTACTTGATGGTGGATTTTTGTTACTTTTGCCCGCAGATATTCAGAATTAGTACATAATCATTGAAAAATAAACGATATTTAGTATGGAAAGAAATAGATTGCAACGTGTGGTGGTTAAGGTGGGGAGCAATGTGTTGACGCGCAAGGATGGCACGCTCGACGTGACGCGCATGTCGGCCTTGGTCGATCAGGTGGCTGAGTTGCGTAGGATGGGGATGGAAGTTATTCTGGTCTCGTCGGGGGCCGTGGCCTCGGGGCGGAGCGAGGTGCAGCCATTGAAGAAGCTCGATAGTGTGGAGCAGCGGCAGCTCTTCTCAGCCGTGGGACAGGCTAAACTCATCAACCGCTACTATGAGCTTTTCAGGGAGCATCACATGGCTGTGGGGCAAGTATTGACAACGAAGGAGAACTTTGGTACCCGTCGCCACTATCTCAACCAAAAGCGCTGCATGAGTGTGATGCTCGATAACGGCGTGATTCCCATCGTCAATGAGAACGACACCATCTCCGTTACTGAGCTGATGTTTACAGACAACGATGAACTCTCCGGTCTGATAGCCACGATGATGGATGCCCAGTTGCTGGTCATCTTGAGCAACATTGATGGTATCTACAACGGAGACCCTGCCGATCCGGCTTCGAGCGTGATTCGTGAGATTACCCCTTCCACCGATCTGGAGCGTTACATCCAGTCGGGCAAGTCGAGCTTTGGCCGCGGAGGGATGCTCACCAAGACCCGCATCGCGCGCAAGGTGGCCGAGGAGGGCATCACCGTCGTCATAGCTAATGGCCGCAGGGAGCAGGTGCTGCTGCGGCTCATAGGAATCCTGACGGGTGATGGAGCCGGGGAGACTCTTTCCTTTACGCGCTTCGTGCCATCGGAGCAACCTGTCTCAAGTGTAAAGAAATGGATTGCCCACAGCGAAGGATTTGCCAAAGGGGAGATTCACTTGAATGAGGCTGCTACGGAGCTGCTGACCGGTGAACGCCCGATGAGCATTCTTCCCGTGGGCATTACGGCGGTGAAGGGGGAGTTTGAGAAGGACGACATCGTGCGCGTGGTGGGTAGTGATGGTCGTTACCTGGGAGTAGGCCGCGTGAGCTGTAGCGCAGCTCAGGCAATGGCCGTCATCGGCAAACATGGTGAAAAGCCTGTCATCCACTATGACTACCTGTACATTGAAGGGCAGTAAAATGGGAGAAACCGCATAGGATTATCTGTAAAGAATAATTAATATTGAGATTGCAATAATATGGAGATTGAAATAATGAATACGATTAACGCTACAAAGAACGATATAATGGCTACACTTGGCCTGGTCAAAGGAGCGAGCCGGCAACTGCTTAGCCTGAGTGATGCTGTCATCGCTGAGGTGCTGCGCGATGTGGCCATGACAGCAGAAAAGCAGACAGACCTTCTGCTGGAGGCTAACCGTAAGGACCTCGAACGCATGGACCCTGCCAATCCGAAGTACGACCGACTCAAGCTTACGCCCGAACGCATACGTGGCATTGCGGAGGGCATCCGTCAGGTGGCCAATCTGCCTTCGCCGCTCCACCGCGTACTGCGTGGCTACGAACTGCCCAACGGATTGAAGATAGAACGTGTCAGTGTGCCTTTCGGAGTGATTGGTATCATCTATGAGGCGCGTCCCAATGTAAGTTTTGACGTGGCTGCTATCTGCCTGAAGAGCGGCAACGCTTGTGTGCTGAAGGGAGGTAGTGATGCTGACTGCTCCAACCGTGCCATTGTGCAGCTCATTCGCGAGGTGCTTGTGGCCCATGGTCTAGACCCGCACCTGATGGAACTTCTCCCTGCTACCCACGAAGCAGCCCAGGTATTGCTCCATGCCGAGGGATTGGTCGATTTGATCATTCCCCGTGGCAGCAGCAACTTGATCCGTTTTGTAAGAGCAGAGGCCACCATCCCTGTCATCGAGACCGGTGCAGGCATCTGCCATACCTACGTGGATGAGTTTGCTGACCTGGAGAAGGCGCGTGCCATTGTACTCAATGCCAAGACGCGCCGGGTTAGTGTCTGCAATGCCCTCGACTGCCTCCTCCTTCACGTCAAACGTCTGGCTCAACTCCCTCTGCTCTGTGCGCCCCTGGCTGAGAAACAGGTGACGATATACGCTGATTCTCTCGCCTTTGGTGTCCTGCAAGGTAGTTACCCGGAAGATTTACTTCGTCAGGCCTCGCCCGAGGACTTCGGCACCGAGTTCCTGGATTACAAGATGGCCATTCGTACGGTGGAGAGTCTTGACGAAGCGCTCTGTCACATCGGTCGTTACGGCTCGCACCACAGCGAGTGCATTGTCACGGAGCACCATGCCTCGGCTCAGCGTTTCACCCGCGAGGTGGATGCGGCCTGTGTCTATGTCAATGCACCGACCTCATTTACCGATGGGGGAGAGTTTGGTCTGGGTGCCGAGATAGGCATCAGTACCCAGAAGCTCCATGCCAGCGGTCCTATGGGGCTGGAAGAGCTTACTACCTACAAGTGGATCATCGAGGGCGACGGACAAGTGAGGAAGTAGAGCAATGCGGGATGGGAAAAAATCAGCGAGAACAGTTGCTGATGTCGGGATAATATCGTATTTTTGCGGCTGAATTGCATAGAGCATACAGTGAAGGTTTTAAAATGTTTAATTGCAACTATATGAGAGACTTTAAAGATATAAAGATAGCCGTGGCTGGTACTGGTTACGTGGGTTTGAGCATGGCTACGCTGTTGTCGCAACATCATGAGGTGACAGCTGTTGATGTGATACCCGAGAAGGTGGAGAAAATCAACAACCGAATCAGTCCGATTCAGGATGAATATATTGAAAAATACATCAAGGATCCCGCCATCATTCCCTACGTAGGAGAGGCTAACCCACAGGGTGGTGCTTCGCTGCGTGCCACCCTTGACGGTGCCGAGGCTTATCGCGAGGCTGACTTCGTGGTGATTGCAGCACCGACCAACTACGATCCGCAGAAGAATTTCTTCGATACGCACCACATTGAGGATGTCATCAACCTCGTCATCAGTGTCAACCCTGATGCCGTGATGGTGATCAAGAGCACCATTCCCGTGGGCTACTGCCGCTCACTCTACATGAAGTATTCGCTTAAGTTTCTCACTGATCCCTCGCTCAAGGGGAAACATTTCAATCTGCTCTTCTCACCTGAGTTCCTGCGCGAATCGCGTGCCCTGGAAGACAACCTCTATCCCAGCCGCATTATCGTGGGCTATCCCAAGTTGCTTCCTGCCGAGAAGGATAAGAAGTGGGATGAAGAGAATGCGGCCATTGATGCCATTGGCAACCCCGTGGCTGAATCCTTTGCACGAACTTTTGCTTCGCTCCTCATTGAGGGTAGCTTGATAGCTGACCAGCTCAATCCGGAAGGGATCCTTCCTCTTACGAAGGGGACTGACCGTGTGCTTTTCATGGGACTTAAGGAGGCCGAGGCGGTGAAACTCTTCGCCAACACCTATTTGGCCCTGCGTGTCTCCTATTTCAATGAGCTCGACACCTACGCTGAGATGAAGGGACTTGATACCCGGGCCATCATTTCAGGTGTGGGACTCGACCCACGTATCGGTACGCACTACAACAACCCCTCTTTCGGCTATGGCGGTTACTGCCTTCCCAAGGACACAAAGCAGCTGTTGGCTAACTATGCCGAGGTACCGCAGTGCATGATGACTGCCATTGTGGAGTCTAACCGTACGCGTAAGGACTATATTGCTGATGCTGTGCTTCGCAAAGCCGGTTACTTCACGGCCAACGGCCAATGGGATGCTTTCAAGGAGCACCAGTGCGTGATTGGTGTCTATCGTCTGACGATGAAGTCCAACTCTGATAATTTCCGTCAGTCGGCTATTCAGGGCATCATGAAGCGCGTCAAGTCCAAGGGGGCTCAGGTAATCATCTACGAGCCCACGCTGGACAATGGCACCTCCTTCTTCGGCAGTCAGGTGGTCAATAACCTGGAGGAGTTCAAACAACGCTCCAACGTTATCATTGCCAATCGCTATGACAATTGTCTGGATGACGTGATGGACAAGGTCTATACACGAGACATTTTTAAGAGAGACTAACTCCAAGTAACAAGAGGAAAATAGGCTACCATATATAGCCAATTTATCCCCAGCAATTAGTGAAAAACGAGTAATTCTATAAAATTAGAAAAGAACGATATACTCTAAAGAAAGAGAATACTGAATACTGAGAATGCAAATGAAGAAATTTATGCACGGCTCGAGATTCTTGCCGAAATACTATTCTGATGAGGCTGAGGCGATGCTTCAGCAATACAAACGCCAGGGAGTAAAACTTCCGATGAAGAACATTATCCGTACTGAGGAGCAGCTCAGTGGCATCCGCGAGAGTGCGGCTATCAATACTGCCCTGCTCGACTACCTGGCTGAGAATATCCACGAGGGAATGCCCACTTCGGAGATTGACCACATGGTCTATGCTTTTACTACTGACCATGATGCTATACCTGCCGATTTCCTCTACGAGGGCTACCCCAAGAGTGTCTGTACGAGTATCAATGAGGTGGTGTGTCATGGCATACCCTCTCCTAAGGAGATTCTGAAGAGTGGGGATATTGTCAACGTGGATGTCTCGACAATCTACAAGGGCTATTACAGCGATGCCTCGCGTATGTTCATGATTGGCGAGGTGAAGCCCGAGGTGCGCCGTCTTGTGGAGGTGGCACGCGAATGCCGTGATCTGGGTATTCAGGCTGCTCAGCCCTGGGCCCGGTTGGGAGATATAGGTGCCGTGATCCAGCAACATGCGGAGAGTAACGGCTACAATGTGGTGCGTGAATACTGTGGACATGGCTGTGGCATTAAGTTCCACGAGGAGCCTACCGTGGAGCATGTGGGCCGGCGTGGAGCAGGTATGTTGCTCGTACCGGGCATGACCTTCACCATTGAGCCGATGATTAACATGGGCACCAAGGAAATCTACATTGACGAGGCGGACGGTTGGACGGTACTGACTGATGATGGACTGCCCTCGGCTCAATGGGAGAGTCAGGTGCTGATTACCGAGACGGGCAACGAAATCCTCACGCAGTAATCCCTCTGCAGAGATGATGCAGGATATGTTATGGTTGGGGATGGGCCTTCTGGGAGGTGCTGTCCTGGGATGGTTGTGGGCCTTAAGCAAGGTAAACACCAGTCAGGCTGCAGACCGCGAACGCGAGCTTAATATGCAGGCCCAACTGGCCGCAGCCTTGAAAGAAAATCAACTGCTCCAACAACAGAAACAGGAGAAAGAGGCCTGGTATCAAGATCAACTTCAACAGGCAGAAATGCGTCATCATCAGCAGCTCCAGCAGCAAGAGCAGCGTTTCCGTCAGCAGCAGCTGGATGCGGAGCAGATGAATCAACGCATGACATTGGAGTTTGAGAACCTCTCCAACCGTATCTTCAAGAGCCGTTCGGAGGAGTTCCGGCAACTCAATGCCGATCATCTGCAACAACTGCTTCAGCCCTTGACGGGTACTATCAAGGATTTTAAGCAGCAGGTGGAGCAGGCCTACAGCACCGAGGCGAAGGAGCGCTTCTCCCTCGGTGAACGCATCAAAGAACTGGTGGAACTCAACAACCGACTCTCAGAGGAGGCTGGCAACCTGGCCCGGGCACTCAAAGGCGATAGCAAGGTGCAAGGCAACTGGGGGGAGATGATTCTGGAACGTCTGCTTGAAGCCAGTGGACTTGTAGAGGGGGAGCATTATGTGCGCCAGGAGTTTATCAAGAATGAGCAGGGAGAGGCTCTACTCAATGAGGAGAGCGGGCAGAAGATGCAGCCCGATATTATCGTCCGATTCCCCGACCAACGCGAATTGATTATCGACTCAAAGGTCTCGCTGACTGCTTTTGCGGCCTATACAGCAGCCTCCGATAAGGAGGAGCAGCAGACCTGCCTTAAGGCCCATCTGCGTTCGGTACGGGCCCATGTGGATGAACTGAGCCTGAAGGATTATTCGCACTATGATGATAAGGCACCCGACTTTGTGGTGATGTTTATCCCCACAGAGGGGGCTTACCTGTTGGCTATACAGGGCGACCCACAGCTCTGGGAGTATGCCTATAATAAAAAGGTGGTTATCATGAGTCCTACCAATTTGATTAGTGCGCTCCGGCTCTCGCTCGACCTCTGGAAACGGGAATATCAGGCCAAGAATGTGCAGGAGATTATCCGTCGTGGTACCTTGCTATATGAGAAGATTGTGGGCTTTACGGACACTTACCTCGCGATTGGTGACCGCCTCAAGGCGCTTCAGAATGACTATGACCGTGCGCTCAATCAGCTCTCGGATGGTAATGGCAGCTTAGTGCGTCAGGCAGACCGCTTGCAGAAGATGGGACTGACTCCCAAGAAGAAAATCTCCAACCGACTTCTCACCGCCGATGGCCAGGAGGAGTAATCTCCAAAAGCACGCTTCACCACTTGATGATGGCTTGAAGGTAGATATCGTCCTTGTGATTGGATTGGATGAGGTCGTTGCCAGAACTGATTTCGTGGCGGTCGAAGTAGCGTGTCTCGCCCCACTTGGCGAGCAACGAGAACCAGCGGTAGTCCCACCGCAGGTGGAGGGTGAGTCGGATGCCTTCGCCATAAAATGAGGGCGTGGAGAAGGTGTTGAGCATCCCTTTCTCGTAGGTATAGATGCGGCTGTCGTAGTCGTCTGTGCTGAAGTAGCTGCCTTGCAGCGTAAATTGCAGGGGCAATCGGCTCGGTGTGAATCTCAATCGTTGCGTCACGCTCCATCCTTGCGAGGCCTCCATACGGGTCTGCTGTAGATGATTGTAGTCCAGAGTGGTCTGGCTCTGCCAAAGTGCCGTAGTGTACTCCATACGCCAGCGTGTGCGGTGGTGGTGTAGGGGACGGATGTCCTGACCACTTGTACCCGTGATGTCGCGTTCCTTGCGCTTGTAGCGGTAGTTGAGCGTGAATTGAAGCGGGGCGCGGGGACTCCATTGTACTTGCATCATCCCGTCCACTCCCTGCGACGGTTTGCTTATTCGGTATTTCCACCAGGGGTGGGAGAAAAGGTCTATGCTGCCAAAGAGTCGCCAATGAGCCCATGGGGTCAGTTCGGCAGCCAGATACCAGCCGTTTTCGTTTTGTGGCGTACTACTTTCACCAAAGGCAAAGGCGTGCCAGCTCCAGTAGTCATGGCTATAGAGCCGGTGGATGAGGAGCAGGTTGCCTAGATTGTTGAGGCGATAGTCCAGACGATGGAGCAGAGCATATCCCTGCTTGCCTAAGGCTGATTCGCCGCTGAAGAAGAACTGATGCCAACGGGCCTTGTAGTGTAGGGAGAGGTTATGGAAGTCACTTCCTGTGGGGTAGTACTGGGCATATTTGGGTAGTCGGTGTACATAGGGCAGGCTGAAGTGTGTAAAGACCCCTGATACGCCAACTTGGGCATAGGGAAAACTGTAGGTAAGGTCGCCACCCATATCTTGACGGGTGAAGGCGTTGCGCTTGTCAGCCTCCTTCTGTGTGCGGTGGAGACCTGTCTTGTAGATGGAGGTTACGGTGTCTCCATCAAGGCTTCCCTCCAGTGAACGGTGGGAGTAGAAGGCAAGCAGTTGCAGTCGCTTGACGGGTTCAAGCTGGACGGCTGCCCCTTGGAAATAGCGGTATTCATCCGTGGAACTGTGGGGCGTGATGGTATTGTTGCGGAAGGTTGCGGTGGTGAGTGAGTAGCTCTTGCCGTTGAGGAAGCCGGAGCCTACCGTGAGCCCTAGGCCAAGGTGGAGCCGGTAGTTGCCCACGACCAGCTGGTTAAGCCAACCGTAGTCACGGATGAAGAGGTAGGGGGAGTAGTAGTCGTAACCCCGGTTGTTGTAGAGTGCAAAGAGGGGTTCACCGGCATCTTTCTCGGCGGTAAGGCCTAGTTGGATGTGGTTGCTGAAGCGGTAACGGTAGCGCAGGGAGTGGTAAAGCGAGGGACCAAGGTACGCTTTATGATAGCCTTCGCGGGTATAGAGGGGGATGTCGATGCGGCTTTCCAGCCGATGGTGGCCCCATCGAAGTAGTTCTTTGGGTGTGGGGAAACGGACTTGCTCCGGCTTTTCCTTGAGGCAGACGTAGGGGAGGATGCGCTGCACCGTACGTCGGCTCAGTCCTTTGACGGAATAAAGCTCGTTGAGCGACTTCATCGCACCATATTGGGCCAGGTAGTCGAGCAGGTCAGAAATCTGGTACTCGTCCAAGAAGGGGAGTTGCTCCCAGTCACTACGGGTGGCGCTGTTGACCTCAATGGGGTGTTGCCGTAGCCAATCCAGAGCCTCCAATTCATTCTCCCAATCCTCATCTTGGCCATCCACAGCCAGTTCCTCCAACTCCTCTTCCAGATAGACCGAAAGGGGGTCTTCTTGCCTCTGCATTGGCGTAATCTCTTGTGCTCTTACCTCAGAGGTTATCAGCAGAGAGGTCAGCAGTAACCCTCCTGCTATCAGGAGATAGTATAAGGGGGGAGTGTGGGGACTGCTTCGGTGGTGGGGCATGGTGTGTCTCAGGTTTAATCAAAGAGGTTCAGCCGCTGCTTGCGGGCCTCTTCAAGGGAGAGTGATGAGGGTTGCTCCGCCGTACGTTGCTGGCGCAGGGCGGTATAGCTCTTCAGCAGCTCTTCATCCAATTGTTGATGCAGCTGCTTGTTCATCAACCGGGCAGCGATGGTTGCATTTTGTGAGGCATCTTTCATGTGGACTACCGTGGCGTGATAGGCAGGGGCAATCTTGAGCGCCGTGTGCATCAGCGAGGTGGTGGCTCCACCAATCAGCAAGGGAATGTCCAGTCCGGCACGTTCCATCTCCTGCGCCACATGCACCATCTCATCGAGCGAAGGGGTAATCAGACCGCTCAGTCCCACCATATCTACCTGCTCCTCAATGGCACGGCGTATGATGGTCTCTGCTGGGACCATGACGCCCAGGTCGATAATCTGATAGCCGTTGCAGGCCATGACTACGGAGACGATGTTTTTGCCAATGTCGTGTACGTCGCCCTTGACGGTAGCTACGAGTACCTTACCGGCCGAGGCAGACTCACCCTGACGACTGGCCTCGATATGCGGTTGCAGGATGGCTACGGCCTGCTTCATCGTGCGTGCTGTCTTTACCACTTGTGGCAGAAACATCTTACCTGCGCCAAAGAGCTCACCCACACGGTTCATGCCAGCCATCAAAGGGCCTTCGATAATCTCAACAGCTTTATCGTACTGCTTTAAAGCTTCAGACAAGTCCTCTTCCAGGTAGTCTCCGAGCCCTTTTACCAACGCGTATTGCAGACGCTCCTCCACACTTCCCTTTCTCCACGAGGGTCTAGCCGCAGTGCTCTCTGCAGAGGGAGTTCCGTCAGAGATCGCTTTCTGTCGTTCGGCTTCGGCCTTCATCTGCTCGGCCATGGCAATCAGCCGTTCGGCAGCATCTGGACGGCGGTTGAGGATTACATCTTCGATATGTTCCAGCAGATCGGACGGTAGGTCGGTATAGAGCACGGAGGAGGCGGGATTGACGATGCCCATGTCCATGCCTTGACCGATGGCGTGATAGAGGAAGACAGCATGCATCGCCTCTCGCAGATAGTTGTTACCTCGGAAGGAGAAGGAGAGGTTGCTCACACCACCACTTACGTGGGCACCGGGGAGATGCTTTCGGATCCATCCGGTGGCTTGGATGAAATGGAGTGCATAGGCATTGTGCTCCTCCATGCCGGTAGCTACGGCCAGCACGTTGGGGTCGAAGATAATGTCATAGGGGCTGAAATGGAGCTGCTCAGTCAGCAGCCGGTAGGCGTGCTGGCAGACGGCAATCTTCCGCTCGTAGGTATCGGCCTGTCCCTCTTCATCAAAGGCCATCACCACTACCGCAGCTCCATAACGCTGGATGGTGCGGGCATGGGCCAAGAAGGTCTCCTCGCCCTCCTTCAAGGAGATGGAGTTGACAATGGCTTTGCCTTGGATGCACTTCAAGGCAGCCTCTATGACGCTCCATTTTGAGGAGTCAATCATGAGGGGGACACGGGCCACATCGGGCTCGGAGGCGAGCAGGTTAAGGAAATGGACCATTTCGGCCTCCGTGTCGAGCAGGCCGTCATCCATGTTGATGTCGATGACCTGGGCACCATCTTCCACCTGCTTGCGGGCGATGCTCAGGGCTTCGTTGTATTTCTTTTCGTTGATGAGTCGGAGAAACTTGCGCGAACCGGCCACGTTGCAACGTTCGCCTACGTTTACGAAGTTGTTTTCAGCCTTGACTTCCAGCAACTCCAGGCCGGAGAGCCAGAGTGCCTCGGGGCGTGAGGCCGGTTGATGGGGCTTGTAATCTTGAGTTAGCTGGGCAAAGCGGGCAATGTATTCGGGGGTGGTGCCGCAGCAACCTCCCAGGATGTTGATAAGCCCTTCGTCAAGGTACTCCTTGACCTCGGTAGTCATCATCTCCGGGGTTTGGTCATAGAGGCCCAGTCCATTGGGCAGGCCTGCATTGGGGTAGGCACTGATGTAGTAAGGTGCCTTGCGCGAGAGCACCTTCAAGAAGGGCTTGAGCTGACGGGCACCGAAGGAGCAGTTGAGCCCTACAGAGAAGATATCGGCATGTTGGACGGAGGCTAGAAAAGCCTCCAGAGTCTGTCCTGAGAGGGTACGTCCACTGATATCAGCTACGGTGACAGAGAGCATGATAGGCAGTCGCCGGCCTTGCTGCTCCATACAGCATTCGGCGGCATAGAGGGCTGCTTTGGCGTTGAGTGTATCAAAAATGGTCTCAATCAGCAACGCATCGACTCCACCCTCGATGAGGGCGTTAATCTGTTCGCAATAGGCAGCTACCAGTTCATCGAAGGTGATGGCGCGATAGGCTGGATTGTTCACATCGGGGCTCATGGAGCACGTCTTGTTGGTCGGACCAATCGAACCAGCCACGTAGCGTGGTTTATTGGGGGTACGTTGCGAATAGTCATCTGCTGCACGACGCGCCAGTTGGGCTGCGGCGAGGTTAATCTCACGCACGTAGGCTTCGGTATGATAGTCGGATTGGCTGATTCGTGTGGCATTGAAGCTGTTGGTCTCGATGATGTCGGCACCAGCTTCAAGGTATTGGCGGTGGATGTGCTCCACCAGGTCGGGACGTGTCAGGCAGAGCAGGTCATTGTTGCCCTTCAGCTCTCCCTCAAGGTCTGCATATCGCTCCCCACGGAAATCCGTCTCCGTCAAGTGGTGTTGCTGAAACATGGTGCCGAGTGCACCATCCAGTATCAGTATGCGTTCAACTATTGCTTGCTGTATCTGCTTCATCTTCTTTGATGTCAATGGGTTATTTCTTGAACATACGTGCCATTTCACGCTTGTCAGCCTTCTCTTTCAGACTTTCGCGCTTGTCATACTCCTTCTTACCTTTGGCCAGGGCGACCACCACCTTGCAGAGTCCCTTCTCGTTGATGAACATCCTCACGGGCACGATAGTGAATCCGGGGTCTTTACTCTCGCGTTGCAGTTTGTCTAGCTCCTTGCGGTTGAGAAGCAGTTTGCGGTCGCGACGGGCTGTGTGGTTATTGTAGCTGCCGTAGAAGTACTCAGCGATGTGCATATTCTTTACCCACAGTTCGCCTTTCACAAAGTAGCAGAAGGTATCCACTAGACTGGCTTTTCCCAAACGGACAGACTTAATCTCCGTGCCTGTCAGCACGATGCCGGCCGTATAGGTGTCAATCAGGGCATAGTCGAACGTGGCACGTTTATTCTTGATGTTTACAGGAGGTTGCTTCATAATGTGAAGAGGGTGAGTTAGTTGAGAAAATAGGTCAACTTATCGAAAATCCATTCGATTATTACGGGTGAGAAGAGCAGGGCTACTGAGCTGACCAGCGTGAACTTCAGTCGATTCTCTTCGTTGATATGTATCAGGCGTTCACTCCCTTCCCAGACGATATAGACCGTGTAGAATTGCAGCAACAGGGCGATGATCTGAAAGTCGGGCATCAGCGCCAGGATGATGCGCAGGCAGAAGATGACCACCATGGAGTAGCCGGCCAGTTGGAGAATCAGGCTTTTCTCAACCGGCATGTTGAGCATGCGGGCCGTGTAGTGATGAGTGAGGTTGACTGCCAGGAAATAACCTCCGAAGAGGGCCACGGCAATAGCGCAGCATTGGGTCATGGCGTAGCGGAAGCTTTCCGGCCCTCCCCAGCCGTGGGAGAAGAGGGAACCTAAAAACACAGAAAGGCCGCAAAGGCCTATCATGGGATATACGAAGCTGCTGAATACCGCTCGTCTATCCTCTTCCAAACGAATTTCCTCCCAGGCCGAAGCCGGGGAGGAAATCAGTAAAAATGCTCTATGAAATAGTGCTTTATAATTCATTTTCTTATTTTTGGACGATGCCCTTGCGTTCAATAGTCAACTGCTTGGTTTCACCCTGCTTGATGTCGTTGCTGAACTCACTGGCTACGTATTCGATGGTTACGGTCTGGGGCTCAGCTGAGCCCGAGTTGGTCCGCTGCCAATATGCGATGGCGTTGCGCAAGTCGAACGCATAGAAGTATGCGTAAGGATAGTTAGCAGCAAAGCTGTAGGAGTCATTGTTGCTTGCATTCTCATTGGCATTGTAGTGCTTCAAGCTCAGCTTGAGGGTCGTGTCGCCCGGCTCCACTTCCGATGCGTAGAATACCAGCGTGAAGGCATGCAGCTTCTGCCCGCTCAGGTTGTAACTGATAGGCAATACGAGTGTGGTATTATCGTAGAAGAACCAGGGCTTGTTGAAGTCCTCGCTGAAGTAATTGTTGCCACGCTGAGAGTTGTCGATGTTGCGGATGCAGGCTCTGTTAATGGAGTCGTTGAGGGCGCCTTTTTGATCGACAATCTCCACACGGGCATCCAGCGATGCGGCATAGGAGATGCTGACGTTATTAAATTTGAGGGTAGTCGCTGCGTCGGGGTTTTCAGCTTCGCTGTATGTACCTTGTACAAATGCAGCATTCACTTCGCTCATCTTGAAGCCATTCTGCTCCAGGTTGGTAAGTGAAGCGGTAGAGGGATTAATAGTGGTCTTACCATCAGGAGAGATGAATGAGCCAAAGCCCATGTAGCTGGAAGATACCTTTACGAAGCCACCTACGTAATTGGTGTCGGTGTCGTTGTCAGAGTCCAAGCAAGATGTGAACGAAAGGCCCATGCAGAGAGCCATAGCTGTTGCAAAAAAAATGTTTCTTTTCATTTTACCTATTATTCTTTTTGAGTTTGCAAATTTAGATAAAAGAATTGAGTTTCATCCCAATCTCCTACCGTTTTTCATTGTTTTTATCCAAAAAACGGCAAGCAGCTCCAAATACTGCATCAAAAGGGTATAGATTTAACTTTTATTTAGTATTAACTCCTCCCGGCTGAAAGGTCAATACTTCGGTCGTGAATAGTTAACTCTTCGGTCGTGAATAGTTAACTCTTCGGCCGTGGATAGCAAATACTTCAGCCGGGAGTAGTAAACTCTTTTAATAGAATAATTTATGAATCAAGTCCTTCCGCCCCATGCGTTTGAGCTCGGCAATCAGCTTGTTGCGCTCTTCGGGCTTGTACCAGAAGAAGAACTGACGCTGGGCCAGTTTCTCCTGAGGACGTTTGGCACTATAGACAGGTTGGAGTGTGTAGGGATGGAAACCGGTGTACCAGGTCTCGGTAGAGACAGTCATGGGTGTGGGGGTAAAGTCCTGCACCTGCTCCAGATGGAAGTCGAGGCGGCGGGTGATGACAGCTAGCTCGGCCATGTCTTCGGTACGGCAACCCGGGTGACTGGAGATGAAGTAGGGTATCAGCTGTTGCCGCAGCCCCTCCTCGCTGTTGATGCGGTCGAAGATGCGCTTGAACTCTTCAAACTGAGCGAAGGGGGGCTTGCGCATCATCTGCAGTACCGTGTCGCTCGTATGTTCGGGGGCTACCTTGAGGCGTCCGCTCACGTGGCGGCTGATGAGCTCGCGGGTATATTCGCGCGTGCTGCGGTTGACGGCCTCATCGGGACTGTGATGAAGCAGCAGGTCATAACGTACGCCGCTACCGATGAAGGAGCGCTTGATGCCGGGCAGGGCATCGACGGCGCGGTAGATGTCCAGCAGAGGAGTGTGGTCAGTATTCAGGTTAGGGCAGATGCGTGGATGGATGCAGGAGGGACGCTTGCAGCGTTCGCACAGGCTATGGTCCTTGCCCTTCATGCGGTACATGTTGGCGCTGGGTCCGCCCAGGTCACTCAAGTACCCCTTGAAATCGGGTAGCTCCATGATGGCCTTTACCTCACGCAAGATGCTCTCCTTGCTGCGACTCACGATGAACTTGCCTTGATGGGCGGAGATGGTGCAGAAGGCACAGCCACCAAAGCAACCTCGGTGTATGTTGACCGAAAACTTGATCATGTCATAGGCCGGTATGCGCTTTCCCTTGTACTTGGGATGGGGGAGACGCGTATAGGGGAGGTCAAACGACTGGTCGAGTTCTGCTTCGGTCAGGGGAGGGTAGGGTGGATTGACTACCACGGTCTGCTGGCCTACCCGCTGGAGGATGCGTTGGGCATGTAGCTTGTTGCTCTCCTCCTCGATGTGGCGGAAGTTGGCTGCCTCTTTCTTTTTGTCCTTCAGGCACTCTTCGTGACTGTAGAGCAGGATGTCTTCGGGTTGAGTCTGTACCTCGCCATCAATCAGTACGGCCGTCTGGGGTAGTTGCAGCTGGCTGAGCGGCGTGCCTTCAGGGAGCTCCTTCATGCGGCGTGCAAGCTCTACGATAGGCTTCTCGCCCATACCATAGACCAACAGGTCGGCTCCACTATCCACTAGGATGGAGGGGCGCACGCGGTCCTGCCAGTAGTCGTAGTGGGTGAGTCGCCTCATGCTGGCCTCAATGCCTCCCAGTACCACGGGTACCTGAGGGAAGAGACGCTTCAGAATCTGCGTATAGACTATGGATGGGTACTCAGGACGCATGTCCGGGCGGGCATCAGGGGTGTAGGCATCATCGCTCCGCAGCCGCTTATTAGCGGTGTATTTGTTGACCATGCTATCCATACAGCCGGCACTCACGCCAAAGAATAGGCGCGGAGCCCCCAGCTTCTTGAAGTCGCGCAAGTCATCGCGCCAGTTGGGTTGCGGCACAATAGCCACCCGCAGTCCTTCGGCTTCGAGGATGCGCCCGATGACAGCCGCTCCAAACGAGGGGTGATCCACGTAGGCATCGCCGCTGAAGAGGATGACGTCCAACGCATCCCATCCACGCAGTTCCACCTCCTTCTTGGTGGTGGGCAGCCAGTCGGTCAGTTGGTATTGCTTCATGTCGTTGGTTTCAGCAGAGCCTTTGGGTTATTTCGTAAATTGCAACCTCATCTTCTCGCGGTCGTAGATTTCGCGGAAGCCTATGCCCTGTTCGGCGAGAAACTCCTTGAGATCGGCAAAGACCTGCTCCTTGTCGATCACAATCTCGAGTGTCTCTCCCTGCTGAGCCTCGCAGATGGCCTTGACGGCGGGAATCAGCGGACTGTAGGGCATGGGGCCACAAGTGTCGATGGTCTTCATAACTTCTCTTCTGCTTCTGCCGTCTCCTCCTCAGGTTGGTTGAGCCATTGCAGGTAGAGGATAATCAGCTGGTTGAGCCCGAAGGCCTTCATGTTGCTATGGTATATCACGTCAATGCAGAGGTCGAGCAAATCCTTGCAGTTGCCTTCTTGCGAGGCAATCAGGTCGCGGATGTTGAGGCGCAGCTTTTCGAGCACGCTCTCATCCACAATGCCGTTGCTGTCTATCAGGTGACGGAACAGGCCATATTTCTCAATCGTGGCCAGGTTTTCCTCGGACACGTTCATCGAGCGGGTACCGCTCGGGTTGGCTTGAATAGTAAACATGATTTGAGTCATTTAAATAAATACGGAGGCAAAGATAGGCTTTTCCGCGCATATCCGCATCATGTTGGGGCGATTTATTTGTTTTTCGTGGTCAGGAACTGCAAAATGGAGGCCATCCATTGTTGTCTGACCTTCTCGTCAGAGACGCATTCCAGGGGAAAGCCCATCACGTAGGTGCGGTATTCTGCCCCTCTGTAAGCCACGGCGGCTGTCGTCCCATCCTGGTAGGTCATGGCAGCAAAGCTCTCCGGGGCGGGCAGCAGCCGGTCGCTTTTAGGGAGGGCGTAGCAACGCTCGTTGGGAAGCCGTTGCAGCAGTCCCTCCTGATTCATGCCGTTGACGCGGAAGTATCGGTCGGCGGTGGTGGCTGTCCCGGCATAGTTGCACTTGAGTACCTCACTCAGGAAGCGGCGGTTGCTCTCACTCTGCTGCATGTCGCTAGCCACATAGGCCCCGCTTACCAGCAGGCGTCCGCCGATGGTGAGGTAGGAGGAGAGGGCACGTTGCATGGGTGAGGAGAAGGTCTTGTAGTAGCGGTGGAGTGAGGGGGTGGTTTGCTGATCCTGCTTTTCCAGTCCAAGGATGTAATCCACGACATCGTAGGCATAGAGTGGCACGAGATTCTCTTCTACCGCCTCATCGCTACAGGAGACAAAGCTGTAACCTCTGGAGGACTGGATGGCCTTACCGTGGATGAAGGGGTAGTCGAAGGTGTTGCCCGCCATCTGGAGTCCTTCGAGTGATCCGTCACTTTCTCCCAGCTGCTTGCCAGCCAGCTTGCGGTCGAACACCTGCTGGTAACCACAGAGGGAGATATCCTTCAGGTAAGGTACACCGGGATCCTGCTCCAGGTTGAAGCCGGCCAGCTCTGGCGTGTTGACCACAGCCGGTCCGCTCAGACGGTCGAATCCGTTGATAATCAGTATGCGATGCCGCTCCTTCTGCTTGCTCTTGTAGGCACTGAGAATCTCTGACGGGAAACTTTCACCACCTCGGTTGACGGCGGTGACCTTGAAGCTATAGACCACGCCGGGCTCCACCTTCACGGTATAGGAAGTGCCGTTTACCCGCACGCCGTTGTCAAAGCCACCTCGTCCGATGCGGGTATAGACGATGTATTCGTCGGCTGTGGCTGTGGACTCTGTGGGGTCGGCTTGCGGACGCCAGTTGAGCTCGAAGGTATTCTTCTTCTTGCCAAAGTGGATGGCAAAGTGGGTCACGGGAAGAGGTTGTACCACGTAGTCGGTGTGGTGCTGTGTGGCGAGGAAGCGCAAGATGCCCTTGTAGAGCGAGCGCCCCACGGTAAACTTGAAGATGGGATCGTGCCCCCATACCATGTCAGCAAAATTCTGATGCGAGAGCAATTCGATGATGCACGACGCCACAGAGGGGAGCCGGGTCTCGCTGTAGTTGCGGTCCCACAGGCTGCGGCGGTTCCAGCCACTACCCATGGCGGTCTGCAGGTCGCTTTTCAGCTGGCTCATCAGCAGGTCGGCCAGGTCGCGTGAGGCCAGGCGACTGGTGCCCCCACTCAGCAATCCCTCATTGAAGCGGGTGGTGTAGATACCCAGGGTACCTACGCGCTGATCGTCCTCGTGGTAGCCTGCATCACTATGGAGAGCCAGGTTGAGTTCGAAGGGTATGCCTAGTCCCTCCGTGCGGGGATTGAAAGGCGAACCGCCGTTGAGGTAGTTGAGTGTGCGCGACCGGCTGTTGATGTCATCGCTGTAGTCGTTGTTGCTCTGATAGCCGTTATAGACCTCCTGGGGCATACCGTTCCACAAAGCTCCGTAGCGCGCCCCCTCCAGATAGCGGGGAAGACCGCTGCACTTGCCATCGCGGGCCACGTTGCCCATACCGCCTCCGAAGCGCACCGCATCGGCAGTTACCACACCCTGTTCCGCACTTTCGTTGCTGAGTGTCACCATGCCGTAGTCGTTACGTCCCTGGTCAAAACGGAAGGTGCCGAGATAGACCCACGTACCGCCTCCCATCTGCTGGTTGACGCGAAATTCGGTCACACCGCCGCTATGAAACACGCTGTACTTGGCGTCGGTTACGCTTTGTGGCAGCGTCTGATAGCTCACATAGACCGCATATTCGCCTGTCTCGGGAATATCTGGAATCCATTCGGCAAAGGCTCTCTCGGGTCTGCGCTCGGTGGTAATCATCCGTGCGCTTCCCTCTGTGAAGGGATTCTCGTTGTCTTGGTAGATGGTGCGTCGATAGGCAAATCCACTTTCTGACGTGGTCTGCCACTTGGCTTTGCGGCTCGATACTTCAAGGTACCTGGAGCTGGTGCCTGGGGTATCGTTGTCCACGATGACCTCGTGGCGTTGCAAGTCGCGTTCGCGTGGAGTATAGACCACGGCCCCTGCCTGCTCCAGCATGGGGATGAGGTAGGGGAGGACAAACGACTGTGTGAAGAGGTCCTCCGTCGTGCAGAATAGCCGGGGACGTTGCCACCCCCATTCCCCTTCCCGGTTCACGTAGTAGCGGCCGTGGCTTTGCCAGAGCGAAATGTGCCGATTGGCTAGTCCCTTGGTGGGGCGGTAGGGTGTTGAGGTGCAGGTCACCCAGGGGGCAGTCTTCTTCTCCTTGATGCCGGTATAGAGGCGACTCTTCTCCTGCTCTTTCCGCTTGGTGCGGTAATAATTGGGTACCAGTTCCTCGATGGTGTAACTCCCTGTCCGCAGGGAGAGTGTGAAGTAGTTTACCGGTCCTGGCAGCAGTTGGCGGATTTCGCCGTAGATGCGCTCCACGGTCTCAGGGCGGAAGGGCTGGTAGCCGAAAGCCTCGTTGGCGTAGATGGTGAGGGTGCGGTGGTTGAAGTCGGTGGTGATGCTGTCCAGCTTGCAGCGGTTGATCTCCGCCTCCGAAGTCGTGTAGGAGTTGAAGTAGTCGTTCAACCGTTGCGCGACGGTTTGCTCTATGGTTTGCTCTATGGCCTGTGCCAGGGCGGTCTGTGTCGCTGTGGCGAGCAGGAGTATGATGAGGGTCTTTATCTTCACGTTGGATTCGTTGTTTAGTTTTTAATGCAAGGGCTGTACGTTATAGCTCGTCCAGCGTCGGTACGGCCCGAAAAATCGCCCTGAAACACGGCCTTCTTTGGCAATTGTGTTTCAGGGCGTTAGAGTGTGATTATGGATGCAAATTCTAGGGAAAACTTGCATTAGGGGTGCATAGACGCCTTACAGGGGCTTGTACTCTACGAAGGCCTCCATGGCTTCGTATGAGGCCAGACCCAGGCTGTCGTAGAGGGCTGCCGTGCCGCGGTTGCGGTCCTCGCTGCGTTGCCAGAAGAGGCGTTCGTCGTTGCCCAGGAAGGGTGCACTCTCCATCTGGCTCTGGTGCTTGAGGATGGAGTTACGCTTGGCGCGCAGTTCCTCGGGGCTGATAGGTACAGCCATCTCGATGTTCTCGATTTCCCATTCGGCCCAGGCACCGCGGTACATCCAGATGCGGCAATCCTTCAGCCATTCGGCACCGGCTTCCTTCTCCAGGTCGATGGCAGCAAACACAGCATCCGTGCAGACACGGTGTGTACCGTGTGGGTCGGCCAGGTCGCCAGCCACAAAAATCTGGTGCGGCTGAATCTCGCGCAGCAGGTTGCGCACAATCTCCACGTCGGCTTCGCTGATGGGGTTCTTCTGAATCTTGCCCGTCTCATAGAAGGGCAGGTCGAGGAAGTGGCAATGGTCCAGGGGAATGCTGTTGTAGGTGCAGGCTGTGCGGGCCTCGCCACGGCGTATCAATCCCTTGATGGTCAAGATGTCGCGCGTGTCCATATCGCCATCCTTCTTCTCACGCAGGAATTGGCGGATTTCAGCATACTTCTCGTTGATGACCTGGTCGGCGCTGTTGTTGAAGAGCTGGTTGAAACCGTTGATGAAGTGGAGGAAGCGTACTACTTCCTCATCGCCTACGGCAATGTTACCACTCGTCTCATAGGCCACATGCACGTCGTGCTTCTGCTCCACCAGTCGGCGGATGGTGCCACCCATGGAGATGACATCGTCATCGGGGTGGGGTGAGAAGACCACTACGCGCTTGGGATAGGGTGTGGCACGCTCCGGACGATAGGTGTCATCGGCATTGGGTTTACCACCCGGCCAACCCGTAATGGTGTGTTGCAGGTCGTTGAATATCTTGATGTTGGCATTGTATGCCGAGCCGAAGAGAGCCAACAGTTCGCTCAGACCGTTCTCGTTGTAGTCCTTGTTGGTCAGCTTGAGGATGGGTTTGCCCGTGAGTTGGCAGAGCCAGACGATGGCGCTACGGATGAGCTTGTCGTTCCATTCACAAGAGGTGACGAGCCATGGGCGCTGGATGCGTGTCAGGTTGGCTGCGGCACTCAGGTCGATAGCCACATGGGCGTTGTTGTGGGTCTGCAGGAAGGATGAGGGGATGGTGTCCGTGATGTTACCCTCTACGCAAGCCTTGATCATCTTGGCCTTCTCTTCACCCCAGGCCAGCAGATAGACCTTGCGCGCGTTGAGGATGGTCTGTACACCCATGGTGATGGAGCTGACGGGGGTGCTGTCGATGGAGCCGAAGATTTTGGCCGCATCGTTGCGCGAAGCGTTGTCGAGCAGGATGAGGCGGGTGGTGGAGTTGATGCGTGAGCCCGGTTCGTTGAAGCCGATGTTGCCTACACGCCCGATGCCCAGGATGGCCACATCTATGCCTCCGTAGCTCTCGATACGCTGTTCGTAGAGGCGGCAGTATTCAAAGATGGCATCCTTGGCCAGGGTGCTATCCGGGCTGAAGATATTCTGACGGTCAATATCCACATGGTCCAACAGCATCTCGCGCAGTTGGTTGAGGTTGCTGTTGACGGCATCCGAGGCCAGGGGATAGTATTCGTAGAGGTTGAATACGATGACGTTGCGGAAACTCAGTCCCTCCTCTTTGTGCATGCGCACGAGCTGGGCATAGACCCCACGGGGAGATGCTCCTCCGGCCAGGGCCAGCACGCAGAAGCGTCCGGCCTTCTGCTTGTCGCGGATAAGCTGTGCGATGTCAAGCGCTATCTGTGAAGCGCCCTCCTCTGCCGACTCGTAGATGTCGGTGGGGACTTTCTCCAGTCGGGTCAGCACCGAGCGCTCGAAGGCGTTCTCGGGGCGGTAATAACGGGTTGATACACTATTGAGTGTAATCTGTGAGCTAAGATTCGTTCTCATTATTCTTATTCTATAAGTATCGGTTACTAGTTACTTGGTAATTATTTGCTTGCCAGTTTATCCACCACCAGCTTGCCCATAGCCCATACGGCACGTACGTTGAGGTCTTCGTCCATGACGAGTATGTCGGCATCCTTGTCCTTCTGGAGCGAGCCCTTGCGGTCGCTTACGCCCATGATGCGTGCGGGGGTCTCGCTGGCCATGCGTACGGCATCGGCCAAGGGGATTTCGGCCTTCTGCACCATGGTGCGGATCAGACGGTCCATGGTGGCTACGCTACCAGCCAGGGCAGAGCGGTCGGCCAGCTTGCAGACCCCGTCTTCGATGATGACGCGCGGGTCGAAGGCCTCCTTGCTGTCGCTGGCGGCGCAGGCCAGGGCATCGGTAATGAGGCAGGTGCGCTCTACGCCCTTGATGCGATAGACCAGACGGAGGATGGTGGGGGGCACGTGGATGCCGTCGGCCACAACCTCTACAGTCATGTCATCCATCAGGTAGATGCTCTCCACAGTACCCTCATACTTATACTCGCGACGCTTGTGGAATCCCGGCATGGCGTTGTAGAAGTGGGTGGCGTGGCTATAGCCGGCCTCGAAAGCTGCGTGGATGTCTTCGTATTCGGCCTGCGTGTGGCCCACAGAAGCCAGGATGCCCTTGCCGGTGATGTATTTACCAAATTGCATGGCTCCGGGTAGTTCGGGTGCGGCATCCCAACGCTTGATGCAGTGCCACTTCTCTACGATGGGGATGTATTCGTTGGGGTCGGGGTCCTTGATGTTCTCAGGCATCTGTCCGCCGGCCATCTTCATGTTGAAGTAGTGTCCTTCGAGGTGGAGGCCCAGGATAGGGCTGTCGGGCTCAGCCATCAGCTTGGTGCAGGTCTCGGCGGCGGCCTCGATCATCGGCACGGTGCTGGAGGAGAGGGTCGGGAAGATGGAGGTGGTACCGTATTGCATATGGGTAGCGGCTGCCTTGCGGAAGGCATCCTCGGTGCCCTCCATGAAGTCGCGTCCACCACCGCCGTGGGCGTGAATCTCCACGCCACCGGGCAGTACGTACATGCCTTTCACGTCAATCAACTGCGCACCGATTACGGCCAGGTCACAGTTGGTCACTTCCAGTATCTTACCGTCTCTGATCAGTACAGAGCCATCTTTCAACCACCCCTGTGGGGTGAGGATTTTTGCATTAATAAGTTGAGTCAACATAGGATTTAGGGGTTAGTTATGTTTCACCCGACAAAATTAGCGCTTTTTCTTGAACCGATTGCTGATTCTACCTGCTTTTTTTAATTAAATACACTAAAAAAGCATGTCGGTATATTAAATGCCTTCCTATTTCTCCTTGAAGATGAACAGAATCTGCCCAAAAGGCGTTACATTTGCTCACAATAACTGGTAGCTTATAGCTTGTAGCTCGCAGCATGTCACTCGTAGCATGTCACTCGTAGCTCGTAGCTTGTAGCTCGTAACTTAAAAAATGAAATTGCATGAAAAGCTTGAAATGGGAGGCGATTATCATCGCCGTGGGACTGTTCCTTTTGGGCAGTCAGGTTAAGAAAGGTATTACAGAGTTTATCGCCAAGGACCGTATCGTCACGGTAAAGGGACTGGCTGAGATGGAGGTGCCGGCGGATAAGGTGGTCTGGCCCTTGATGTTTAAGGATATCGGCAACGACCCTACCACCATCTATGCCAATATAAATAAGAAGAACCAGGCCATCGTGGCCTTCCTTAAGAGCCGTGGCATCCAGGAGGAGGAAATCAGCATTGCCGCCCCTGAGATTATCGACATGGAGGCTGAGCGCTACGGGGCACAGAATGTGAACTACCGTTATAATGCCACATCGGTTATTACCGTCACCTCACAGCGTGTGGATGTGGTGCGCCAGCTGATGGGTGAGCAGGCCGAACTGCTTAAGCAGGGTATCGCCATCACGGGGGGTGACTACCGTTACAACGTGACCTATAGTTTCACGAAGCTCAACGACGTGAAGCCTCGCATGATTGAAGAGGCCACGCGCAACGCCCGTGCCGCAGCTGAGAAGTTTGCCAAGGACAGCGACAGTCGCCTGGGCAAGATACGTAACGCCTCGCAGGGACAGTTTGTCATCGAAGACCGCGACAGCAATACGCCCTACATCAAGAGCATCCGCGTGGTGACCACCGTTAACTACTACCTCAAGCAGTAAGCACAAGTCTCATCGGTTGGGTAAAATACCTGAAAGGGGGAGAAGCATCTGCTTCTCCCCCTTTCAGGTATTGTTGTTATCTTTTATCTTATAAGATATTGTATCGGTTATTTGTAAATATTGAGACTGGCTTGACTGTAAAGGCTTCTTTGTTACTGAAATGTTAAGAAGTGTTCCTGTGTAGGGCAAAAGCGAGTCAGTCGTAGGTCTAATCTAGGTCTAAGGTAGGTCCGTAGTAACTCAATAGTAACTCCGAAGTAACTCTAATCCAGGTCTAATCGCGAATTAGAGAATGATTAGAGTTTGATTAGAGTACGATTAGAGATGGATTAGAGGTACGGCAGAGTTACTTTGGAGTCACTTTCTTGTGATTGTCAACATTCAGGAAATCTGTCCAATCTTCCTATTTGGCCCGTTCGCGCCGTAGGATGTTCTGCATCTCGAAGACGATGTCAGGGTGCTCGGCGGCAACGTTGGTGCGTTC
The DNA here is from genome assembly GCA_945831575.1 of uncultured Mediterranea sp. Lineage (GTDB taxonomy): Bacteria > Bacteroidota > Bacteroidia > Bacteroidales > Bacteroidaceae > Bacteroides. Next base: position 47,822 of record CAMACX010000006.1, on the reverse strand, counting down.
GTCCTGCTCCTGGCTGATGTGGTAGAGCTGCGGAGTGCTCAGGTTGCCTGTCTCAATCTTCGGTCCCCAGGGTATCATGGCAGGTCCGTCGTTGGGCTCGATGTATTTCCACTCCTTGGTGCGTACGGAGAGGACGTGGTTGGAGGCCAGCTCGATGACCCAGGGGCGCTCGGTAGCGTCGGTACCCAGCAGATTGCCCAGGCGGTCTTGGCTGTCGGGGGCGGAGCCTTTAGGCAGGCGGGCCTGGAGCAGATGGCCCAGCGAGGCCATCCAGTCGATGTGCGACATCAGCACGTCCGACTCCTGTCCACCCTTCACCTTGGCCGGCCAACGCACGATGGCTGGCACGGCGGTACCGCCCTCGAAGGCGCTGTACTTGTTGCCGCGCCAGGGACCTGCCGGCTGGTGGCCATGGAGCAGCTCCTCGGCCTGGTCGTCGTAGCCGTCATCCACTACGGGACCGTTGTCGCTCGTGAGGATGATCAGCGTGTTGTCGGCCAGCTTCATCTCATCCAGGGCTTGCATGAGTGCTCCAACGCACCAGTCAAACTGTGCGATGGCATCGCCTCGCAGGCCCATGTTGGTCTTGCCCCGGAAGCGGGGGTGCGGGAATCGGGGCACATGGATGTCGTTGGTGCAGAAGTAGATGAAGAAGGGCTCATCCTGGTTGCGGCGGATGAAGTCGATGGCGTGGGAGGTGATGGAGTCGGCGATGTCCTCGTCCTTCCAGAGCGCCTTGCCGCCACCCCTCATGTAGCCGATGCGGCCGATACCGTTGACGATGGAGTAGTCGTGACCATGGCTGGAGCGGAGGTTATAGAGCAGTTCGGGATTGTCCCTTCCCGTGGGTTCGCCAGGGAAATTCCTTTGGTAGTTCACTTCGATGGGTGCCGAGGGGTCGTAATTGGCCACCTGCCCGTTCTGTATGAAGACGCAGGGCACGCGGTCGGCCGTGGCAGCCATGATGTAGTGTTCGTCAAATCCGATGTCGGCCAGTCCGCAGGGTAGGGGAGCGTTCCAGTCCTGCATACCCGTCTTGTCGCCCAGCCCCAGGTGCCACTTGCCGAAAGCCGCCGTGCGGTAGCCGGCCGACTTGAACATGTCGGCCATGGTGTATTGTTCGGGCCGGATGATCATACCCGCATTACCTGCCGCCACATCGGTATCGGGTCGCCGCCATGCATATTCACCTGTGAGCAGCGAGTAGCGCGAGGGGGTACTGGTCGCCGCTATGGCGTGGGTGTTGGTGAACCGGATGCCCTGGGCAGCCAGCCGGTTGACATTGGGTGTCTCCACGTTCTTGGCTCCATAGCATTGCAGGTCGCCATATCCCAGGTCATCGGCCAGGATGACGATTACGTTGGGAGCTTTCTCCTGAGTCTGTTTTCTCTTCCCCTCCTCAGCCTGGGCCGGGGTAGCCACCAGCTGACCTACGCCAGCTGAAAGGCACGATAATAGCATTAAGTTGTTCTTCATGTCGATAAGTTATTCTTTAAGTTAAATAATTTGTCCTTCACGTTGAATAAATAGCCTTCATGTTAGATTAAAACACATAGGATATGAAGACAAAAGTACGTCATTTATTCTGAATAGCCAAATTTTTGCCGGATAAATCGTGATTATTTTCCATTAATCACAAACTGACGTATCTGGCATCCGGTACGCTCGCCCTTGGCCATCCTGAGGCGTAAAGTGTGGTGGGTGGGTTCCCCCTGGACGGGTGTCGCCCTGTACTGTGGGGGTCCAGTCATCCATCACCTTCCAACCGTTGAGCTGACGGGCGGCCGTGATGGGTACGAATTGCCCGTTGTCGTAGCTGAACGGGTCTAAAGGCATGGCTGGAAGCACATGGGGGTGCAAGTCTGCCTTGACAGCCTCTCCCTTCCACTCCAGGTCGAATAGGCGGTTGATGGCAGCGGCATAGATCTTATGCCCATCCCATGCAGGGTGTGTACCGCCAAATTGCTCCCAGTCAAATTGGCCCCGGATCATGCGACGGGCCACCTCCTCAGCCAGGTTGATGGAAGGAATAGCGTAGTGGTTGGCCACCCGTTCGTGGTTGAGGAAGACATCGGGCTGTATGCCCTTGTTGAGCTGGGGAATAAAGGGATTGTGAATGAAGTGGAGCATCAGGAAATAATCGGTCATTTCTGCCTTAGAATACACTCCTTTATGTTATATTTGCACTCGAATCTTTTAACCGCACGATTTATAACCAAATAAACCTATTAAAAATGAGAAAAGTAACTATGATTTTGGGTGCGGCCCTGCTGGTTTCTACCTGCCTTAGCGCCTCGCCTGCGGCCCGGTCGGGCAAGAAAAGAATCTATCACAAGGGATGGAGTGACTTTAACAAGAATGGCATAAAGGACCTCTATGAAGACCCTGCACAGCCCATTGACCTGCGTGTGGAGGACCTGCTCAAGCAGATGACGCTCGGCAAGGTTATCCCGAAGTTTGGATAACCTTGCGGAGAATACGCTTCGCAAGAACATGTCCGTGGAGTGGAGTACCGGTGAGACGTACCCCGAGAGCTGGTATTATGAGGTGACACACCTGGAGGCCGTGGGCCGCACGCTGGCCGGAGTGGCTCTCTGGCTCGCCCTGCCCGATGACGATACGGAGGAGGGCAAGCTGCGCAAGCAGCTGCGCGAGGAGGTGCTCCGTGGACTCCGCAACGCCATGGACCCCCAGTCGCCCGACAGGCTCAACTTCACCAAGCAGGCGCAGCCCATCGTGGATGCGGCCTACCTGGTACACGCTTTTATCCGCACCCCCAAGGCGCTCTGGGCCCCCCTGGACGAGGTGACTAAGGAGCTCTACATCAGCGCGCTGCAGTCGCTGCGTGACCGCACGGGTGCCTACAACAACTGGCTGCTCTTTGCGGGACTCATCGAGACGTTTCTGTTGCAACAGGGTGCCCAGAGCGACCCCTTCCGCAGCAATCTGGCCAGAAACAAGGTGAAGGAGTGGTACGTGGGCGATGGCTGGTACAGCGATGGACCCAAGTTTAGCATGGACAACTACAACTCCTACGTGATGCATCCCATGAATGTGGCCCTGCGCGAGAAGCTGCCCGAACATGTCAAGCCCGCCCAGGTGCGTTGCGCCCTGACAGCCGTACACCGCAACATGTACGAGGGCAACCAGAACTTTGATGCCAACGGCTGGCTGGTGCTTGGCTTCAATGGCCATCAGCCCGAGTGTGCCGACAGTTACACCTCCACGGGTAGCCTCTACATGGCTACGCTGAGCTTCCTGCCCCTTGGCCTTCCCGCCGACAACCCCTTCTGGACCGACCCCGCCGAGGATTGGACCTCAAAGAGGGCCTGGAAGGGTGAACACCTCCCTAAGGACTACAAGGTAGAGTACTGATTCACATGTTGGAGTGTTGATTCGCTCCATCAGATGAATCCATAATTAAAATCCGGCTACGGTATCAGCGGTGTGCTGATGACTGTAGCCGGATTTCATGATTCTGAGAGAAGGGGGGCGCCTCGCGAACGCATTCTTACAGCGTACACTCCTTCAGTACCTGGCCGTTGATGTCGATGACCTTGAGGTGAATCTTGCCATCGCGCAGCTCCAGGCGGGTGGCCGAGTCGTAGCCCTGCTCCAGGATGGGGAAGCGGTTATTGTCGGCTCCGCATTCGTGGTAGAAGAAGCGGTGTGAGTGGCCCGAGACCATGAGGTCCACCTTGGCCTCGTTGAGCACGGGGAGGAATTTGCGGATGGCGTCATCCCATCCCCACCAGGCCTTCTCGTCCTGCCACATCTTGTCCATCACCAGGGGGAAGTGGCAGATGATGATGCGGTAACGGGCCGTCTTGTACTCCTTGCTCTTGATCAGCTGCCGGAGCCACTCGGCCTGCTCCGTGCGGTAGGCGTTGAAGTCGGTCAGTCCCGAGTAGGCCCAATGGCTCTCCTCCTTGTCCTCACCGCTGTCGAGCATGACGACCATCACGTCGCCCAGTCGGTAAGAGCCGTAGATCTTGCCGTTCTCCTTGGGGAAGTAGCTGGAGTAGCTTCGGGCCAGGTTGCCTCGGGTCTCGTGGTTGCCCCTCACCACCTCAAAGGGGATGGACGAGGCGAAGCGCTTCACGCTCGGGTCGATGAAGGCCTTGAAGGGGGCTTCGTGGTTGCTGATGTAGCTCACCATGTCGCCGGCATAGAAGAAGGCGTTGCACGTCTTGTAGTCGGCCAGGTCGAGCAGTCGCTCCAGCTTGGCGGTCTCGTTGTGGATGTCGCTTGTCACGAAGATGGTGGCTCCCTGCTGTGCGGGGTTGATGGTGGAGAAGGTGTACCAAGGGGTGGCGATGCTGTCGCCGTAGGTCACCTTGTAGGGCTTGAAGTCGCGCATCTGCTTGGAGATGATGCGGTAGTCGTAGCTGTGGGCAGGCTCCAGTCCCTTGATGCGTACGGACCCAAAGGCGTTGTCGGCCTCCAGCAGGCCATCGCGCGAGTTGATGCAGCGGCGTGCCTGGCTGTCGGCGCTGCCGTGGGGCTTCACCTCCACCCAGGTAAAGGCCTTCGACGACATTTCATAGACCACGGTGGCCGCCTGGGTGGTCACCTCCTGCAGGTAGGGCCCGTGCAGCAGGCCGAAGGGGATGGAGTCAGCGGCTGCCGTAACGGGCTGCTGGTGCTGCTGTTGAGACTGCTGCTGGTGCTGCTGAGACTGTTGTGCCTGGAGGGCAGATGAGCATGTCATCATGGCGATACATGAGATAAGGAGTTTGATTTTATGCATAGTGGCATTTTAAAGTAGAGGTTAGTGCAGTTTTGCTATTTCTTCTATGCTCAGTCCGGTGGCTTGAGCTATCAGTTCTAGGGATAAGCCAAGGTTTTTCAGATTCTGGGCAGTAGCTCTTTTCGCTTGTGCTACTCCTTTTTCCAGACCTTCCTCCAACCCTTCAGCACGTCCTTTTGCCATTCCCTCTTCCAGTCCTTCAGCGCGTCCTTCAGCACGTCCTTCAGCGCGTCCTTCAGCACGTCCTTCAGCACGTCCTTCTTCCAGTCCTTCCGCGCGTCCTTCCGCGCGTCCTTCAGCACGCTCGGTGTTGATGTTGTCGCGCAGGATGACCACGTTGTCCAGATGGCGGTAGTAGGCATCCAGTTCGGCCTTGGTCAGGCGGTCCAGCTTCAGGCGTTCGCGTGCCTCGGGCAGGCCGGGGGCATTGGCCTCGTCGGGTATCTCACCTGTGTTGAGGAAGTAGATCCATTGGTCAAGGGGTACGACCGACCATTTATCGAAGTCGTTGACACGCAGGATGATGTACTCAGGATAGAGCTGGCTGACGGTCTCTACCTGGAAGGTCTGCTGCTGGAAGGGGGTGAGGTTGAGCAGCTCGTTGTTGTGCAGCCCGCGAAACTCCGTCTTGCCATGATAGACGTAGTCGCTGCCGCTGCCTAGGGCGAAATAGACGATGTTGATGCTATAGACCTTGCGCACCTTCTCGTACCCCTCGCCACGGTTGATGTACTCCGTGACCAGCTTGGAGGTGCCGAACAGCATCCGCTGGAAGTAGGCGTACTCGTTGTTGTTCTGTATCTCAAAGAGGATGAGCCGTCCCCTGCTGTCCTCAGCCAGCAGATCGACCCGGTTGTACTTGTCAAACTCGCTCTCCTGGTTGCTCTCGCTCTCCAGCAGCTTGACGATGGTAATCTGCTCGCCGAGCAGGGTGGTCATCAAGCCCTCCAGCACGGCAAAATTGGCCTTGTGGCGAAGTAGTCGCTTCATGGCCCAGTCAAAACGGATGTATTTGTTGCTTACTCCCATGGTGGTATCAATTATCTGTTTACGGAGGCAAAAGTACGATTTATTCTGTTATCGGCCAAATGTTATGCGTGAAATATCTTCTGTCCCCTCATCAATCTCCTCGGGGGGGACACCTATAATGAAAAAGCAGGCTTGAGCTGCGGGATATGCCCAAACCTGCGATGTTGGATCCTTCAGAGAAGGACACCCCGCTTCACTCACGAGGGGTTACTCCATGCCGCTGTCGCCTTTGATTACATTGATAGGGGTAATTCTTGCCATCATGCGATAATGGGTAAAATTGTTAAACATAATTGGTTGCCTCTGTGGAGCGGAATCCTTTGGGATGCCTTCGAGATGCCTTCGGGAGCCGCAGGAGATGCGTGCGTTTCTCCTTTCTTCACAGGGGCAAAGTTACGGCGAATTATTTCCACGGCAGTAGGTCTCGCTCTTCTTCGTCAGCACGTCGTACCACTCGGAGGCGGTCTCGTAGGTGCCGAACGCCTCGCCGTACTTGCTGTTGAGCTCGCTGACCGCCTGCTTGTCGTCAGCGTGGCTGTCGATGAGCTGCTTCAGGCTGGCCAGCTCCATGTCGATGGCCGCCTTGGCATCGGATGATGCCGTGGTGTAAGCGTCCGAGGCCTCGCGGAGCTGGCGGGCCGAGGTGGTGAGGTTGTCGAGCTCGTCCGATGCGGAGGATGCGCTTCCTGTCAACTTATAGATAGCGTATGAAAGGACCGCTATGGCAACGCCTACGCCGGAGGCTACCATCAGTCTGCTTATCGCCATGCGGGCTGTCGTAGCACCTACTTCGACGCCGCGTAGTTTGGCACGTAAGACGGTCATGGTAGCGCTCAACCTAACCGATACTACTCTCCATGATACGAATGTAGGAAGTAACGGTCCGATAGCTAGACGGAGAGACTTTACCGTTGAAACCGTCTTAGCCAGGTATGTACCTACTGTAAACAGCTGATAAGTCTTAGTTATGACCGTCATCATAGGCTGTACTATAGCGCCTAGCTCTTCTTTGATGTCTCCTAGTGCGTTCTCCAGCTGCTTCTGCTTTCCTGCATCGGTCTTTGCCAGCTCGGCGTTCATGTTACCCACATTCTCTGTGATAACTTGTGCGAGGACGGCGGCCCGTTCGCTCTCCGTGCCAAACTTCAGTACCTGTTTCTGCGCTTCGCTAAAGGATATTCCCACGCGTTGCAGCACCTCGGTCTGTCCCTGCATGGCCTTACCCATCAGGTTCCCTATACTTACTGCGTCCTGGTTGGTGGAGTTGAGTCCGTTCTGCTGAGCCAGCAGGTTGTTCATGGCCGGAATCAGGGTGTCGAGGCTCTTCTTCTCGTTGAGGAAGGTGGCCATCTGCTGCGCGCCGCTCAGCTGCACCTCGTCGCCTATCACTCCTAGCTCCTGCTGTGCGCTACAAAGTTCCTTGATGCTCTGCACTTCCTCGTCGGTGGCCTTCATGCGCTGCCGCATTACCGTGACGAGTTGCGTCTCTGCCACGAGCTGCACCTGATAGGCCTGCGTCACATCTTTTGCTGCATCGTAAATCTGACTGATGGATTGGCTGAGCATGTCGGCTGCCTGCGCAGCCTGTGCCCAATCTACAATGGTTCGCTGGTTTGCACGGACCTCTTCGGTCACGCTTCTGACCATCTTGCCGAGATCGTTGGTTGATGCAGTAATCTCTTTAAGCTTACCAGTAGCATTATCCTTGATATTTATCGTAAAATTTACGGTATTGTTTGCCATATTAAAAAAATAATGTTTATATTTGCAGCGTGTTAATAATCGTAACGGGTATGGATAGGTTTTTCTGGGATAAATTGTTTTACTGCTTCATAGCTTTCTGCAACTTGGCGTTGCTTGCGTATGGCCTATATGCGGGGATTTCGATAGGAATACGTGCTCTGTTTTACCTATTCCGCAAGGACTAGCCCCCGCACCTTTTCTTGATCTCATCGAACCGCTGGCGCGTGCTCTGCTCTCTGTGGGCAGGGTGGGCGCTGGCGGTCTTCTTTTCGTCCCAGGCGAAGCGCATCACGTCCTCGGGGCGGAGCTTCTTCTTGCTCCAGGGCTGGAGCATGGAGCAGGCCAGCAGGCGCGTCTGCTCCCAGGGCTGCTCCACGTGCGTGCGGTGCCAGGCGCGCTGGGTGAGATAAAATTCGTGGGGAGTCATGGAGCAGAAGTCGTCCAGACTCAAGCCCATGCTCCCCACTGACACAGCCACGAGGTCGGCAATACCGGTCTCACCGACCTCTCTCTCAGAAAATTCTACTTTTTTTTGCCTCTCCGCCGCTGAGTGAGGCCGCGAAGGCGTTCACGTCGTCGGGGGTCAGCTGGTCGGCCATCTCCTGCACATCCATCTCAAAGGGTATGCCGTCGGCCTTGCACGCGCTGGCCAGGCAGCAGTGCATGAAGGTGAGTGTCTCCATGAGGCGGGAGATAACATGAGGCAGGAGATAATATGAGGCAGGAGATAAATGGAGATAGTGAGGGAGATAAATTGAGATAAATGCCGATACCAGCATGACTATTCTCCGGCATGAAGGCCTTCCACGAGCTGAACGAGTCCTTCCCCTCGCTGCTTGACCCGGACGGCAACCGAAAACCGTTCGAACGCTTTCTGAACGATGTCCGTGCGGTCGATGAGACCTACAACGCCAACTACCTCCGCTCCGAGTACAACTTCATCCACGCCTCCGCCTCCATGGCCGCCAAGTGGGAGCTGTACGCAGAGGACGGCGACCGCTACAACCTCCAGTACCGCACCGCCGGCGACGACCGCGTCCGTCCCGAGCACGCCGCCCTCGATGGCGTCACCCTCCCCATGGACGACCCCTTCTGGGAGGAGTACTATGTTCCGAATGGATGGAACTGCCGCTGTTCCGTAGTGCAGGTGCGCAAGTCCAAGTACCCCACGACGGACCATGACGAAGCCATGCGCCTCGGCCAGCTCGCGATAGGTCAGTACGACATGTTCCGCTTCAACTCAGGCAAGCAGCAGAAGGCCGTCCCCGACTACAACCCCTACACCATCCGTCAGTGCCGCACCTGCCCCACCGCCAAAGGTGACGGCAAGGCCAACCTAGCCTCCGAAGGCATAGCAAACACCCAGCTCTGCGAAGCGTGCCGATTCTTTAGGGAGTGTGCTGGTGATCTGGAGAAGAGCCAATCGGCCATACAGCGGAAGCACTACGTAGATAAGGAGATGGCTCCATTGCTCAGGGTTAAGCATGAGAAACCTATTCCGGATGGCTACATTAAAGTGGGATTTACCAAATACGGGAATAAGCACCTCTATTCAGACACATACGGAAGGAGCGCAGTACTACAAAAGGAAGATTTAAGAAATCTTGGCGACTTGTTGAAACGGTCATCTTACGAGGATGATGCTCAGCTTTCGCATGAAAGAAATGATAACATTACACATTTCTACTATTACAGTGTAAGGCTGCGTTCTAATACAGTTTATTTAAATGTAGCGAAGGAGGAGGAAAACCGAAACGGACAGATAAGAATTACATACTATTTGTATTCCGTCACAGACAGTATAAGATAAAGCACCAAGGGCGGCAGTTAGATCTCTTTTGTCAGGTAGCCATTCCCTCAGTGCTTTACATGCCGCAAAGGTACAAACATTAATTTAAATACCAAACAAAATGGATAAAAAAGAACTCGAAGAAAAAATTAAGGCATGGAAGGTGCAGACCTTAATGCTCTCACTCTGCTCTGAATTAAACCGTGACGTTCCTCCAGATGAGATCTGGACGGATCGTATTGATACGGGCAGGCTCCACGGCTACCTCATGGACAAGCCGGCCGTGCTGAATGAGGTCCTCGACAAAAGCACCTGCTTACGGCTATGCTGGGAATTCCTCAAGCTCGCATTCAGGCGCAAAGGCAAAAGCTACCTGAAGCTGACCGGATTCATCAGCGAGCATCGGACCGACAACGGCTCCGAAATACTCCATAATCACTAACCCCTTAATCGCTACCCAAAATGGCCAAAGGAGAAACCTACGAACAATTCATCGAGAAATTCGCCATCAAGCGCACCACCGACGACTGCTACACCCCGCAGCCCGTCTATGAGGCCCTGCTCCAGTGGGCCGCGAGCGAGCTGCACCTGGAGGGGCGCACCATCGTGCGACCCTTCTACCCCGGAGGCGACTACGAGCGCTACGACTACCCCGAGGGCTGCGTGGTCATCGACAACCCGCCGTTCAGCATCTACTCCAGGATCGTGCGCTTCTACCTCGACAGGGGCATCGACTTCCTGCTCTTCGCCCCGGGACTCACGCAGATGGTGCCCGGCACCGACGTGTGCTACCTCACCACCGTGTGCGACATCATCTACGAGAACGGGGCCAAGGTGCGCACCTCCTTCACCACCAACCTGCTGCCCGGCGTGCGCCTCTGGACCGCACCAGCGCTGCGCGAGGCCGTGCAGCAGGCCGCCGACGACTACATCCGCACCGTGCGCCGCGACCTCTACAAGTGCAAGAAGAACGGGGCCAAGGCGAAGTACCGTTGGCCAGACCACCTCATCTCCTCGGCCACCGTGAGCAGGATTGCCGTGCGAGGAGTGGACCTGCGCATCTCCGCCTCAGAATGCACCTACATACGCCGCGCAGCAGGCATAGACCTCTTCGGGTCAGCCCTCCTCCTCACCGAGCAGGCCGCAGCCCGGAGGGCCGCAGCAGATCGGGCAGCAGCCCAGCAGGCCGAAGCAGATCGGGTCGCAGCCGAGCGGGTCGCAGCAGAGCGGGCAGCAGCCTTAGCCAAGGAACTCATCCCGACAGAGATAGCCCCCTACGACCCCAAAAGTTAACAACCGTCAAACTATTATCGTCCCTACGACAGTACTGTACAAACCAAGGCTTCGTAATATACAAAGCATCCGGCTATATTACGAACGCCATACGAAACCCGTCCGGATGCACAAACCTCAAAACCATTTCAACTTATGTACTACATCAAGTCGAAGAACCCACAAGGAAAGTGGTACCCGAGAAGCGTAACGCAGGGCAAGCCTGTAAGTACCAAGACCATCGCCAAGAAGTTAGCCCAGATCTCCACCGTCAGCGAGGCCGACGCACGCGCCGTGCTCTCCATGCTCGGCGAAGTGATGGCCGACTACCTCGCCGCCGGACGCAGCGTCAAGCTCGACGGACTCGGCTCCTTCCGCCTCGCAGGCTACACGGGGCCGGGCAACAAGGCCGTTGACTCCCCCGACAAGGTAACGAGCAAGATGTTTGCCGGCGTGCGCATGCGCTTCGTCCCCGAATCATAGCTATTCAGCGATTAGACTATAGCTACAATAATGTCTTTAAGCAAAATTTTATTCAATGTGGTGATAAGTTCCCGCCCCCGATTTAGAGGACTTCATCGTCATCTTTCTCTGCATTGGGATAGTCCCTCCACTTAATATCGGAGGTATAGATGGCAGCAATCTTCACCAATCTGTCGAACAGGTCATACTTCGGGTCTGATGAGTCCCTAAAGAATCGACGATTAAACTTCCAGCAATACTCATTCAGGTACAATTGTAAGAATCGACTGTCAATCTTTTTGTGGATTGCAGCGATGCCATTTCTGCACTCACCTATTACTATATGAACCCAGGGGAGGTTGTTCTTTACCACTTTTTCTGGATTGTACTCCACGACAGGAATGTGACCAGCAAAGTTTTCTTTGATGTGCGAATGTGATGCATGACCGTCAGTCACTATTACGGCGTTCTTGTCAACAGACTTGGCCAAGACTTGATCAATTGTTGATGCCTCCATATTCTCAATAACAAACATCTTTATGTATCGAACTGTCTTTCTGGTTTTCCTGCCCTTAGTCTTCTTCTCAAGTGCAGCTGTTTTGTCTATCTGGACCTTCTCAAGATACTCCTTCAAAATCTCGTCAACTTCCTTACTCTCAACGATTACAAGGACCTTTGTCTGCCTTTGGCTTCCTGCTCCACGTCTTAGCGGCTTACCCTTTTCGGTCTCTTCAACACGAGTGGGGAAGAATGCCTCGTCAAGTTCTATCTTGCCGTTAAGCAGGTACATTTCTTCTCGTTTGCCCATGATACTCCTAAGCTTCATCATCATCAACCAGACTGGTGGATATTGTTCCATTCCAAGTTGGTATTGAACCTCTTTTGCGGAGAGAACCTGTTTAATGGATGTTATGAGGTGCATCGTATAAAACCATGTACGCAATGGTAGTTTACTATGCTCCATCACTGTATCCTTTGTCAGGGGTATTCTATGGCGACATTTCTTGCACTCAAATGCCTCCTTTTTGGGTATCCATGAATATACGTCGTGCCCACATTTCGGACACTTGGGAAGACTCTGCTCACGTATATCTTTGAAATAAGAAATACAGCTTTCCTCATCAGGGAACCTCTTATGGAATTGGTTTAATAGCATAGGTGATAATTTGAATTCGAATGCAAAGGTAATCATTTATTTCGACCTAAACAAGCATTCGGGAACTTATCACCACATTGAAAAATTTTATGCCGCTGAAATTCCGTATTGATTTTTTAGGTCTTTTGATATTGGCTTTAGATTGAATATAGCCAAGGTTTGTTGGTATTCCCATAGTTCTTGAAATATTATATGTTTTATTCACGCCCTCGTCTAGGGCCCAGGGCGTTGCCCTGAGCTAAATGCTTTTGCCCTTTTCAGGGCGTAGGATGGTATATGCTTCTTAGACCTAGGGCGTTGCCCTAGGCTGGGAGCTTGCAGGGCTTTCAGCCTGTAGGCTTTCGAGCTGGGAGTTTGCTGGGCTTTCAGCCCGTATGCTTGCTGATTTGAAGATGTTTGGGCTTTCAGCCTGAGAAGATATTTCAATTGGTATTGCTCCAAATGTCGGATGAACCCGATACCGTCCGTCAGCTTGCCGACACGATGTATCGGCCCTCTGACATAGAGGCTGCAGGTGCAAGGTGATTTACCCTTTCAGTTTTGTTGTTTGGAATATTTTTCGCATCTTTGCAGGCGTGAACGGCCTGATTTGGGGCGTGAACGACATGGCTTAACCGCCTGACGGCATAATATCAACATACGGTAATATCATACGGCAATGGGCAATATAAAGATTCGTAAAGGCGTGTTTGACACGCAGTTGGAACTGGAACATGCATCGGTGGTGGCGGGATTCCCCTCGCCGGCGGATGACTACCGCCACGAGACGCTCGACTTCAACAGGGACTATATCCGCCACCCCGAGGCCTCCTTCTACGGCGACGTGGAGGGCGACTCGATGAAGAATGCGGGCATCCTGGACGGCGACCGCGTCATCATAGATCGCGCCGTGGAGCCTCATGATGGCTCCATCGTCGTGGCCTTCTGGAACGGCGAGTTTACCATGAAGTACCTCGACCTGACGCACCGGCGCGAGGGGTACATCGAGCTGCGACCGGCCAACCCTGACTATCCCGTCTTCAAGGTGGAGGAGGGGAGCCAGTTTGAGGTGTGGGGCGTGGTGATTCACCTTATCCGCACGTTTGAGAAGTGCTGATTCGGCGCTGTTGCGACCCTGTCTGTAACCCGATTTGTAACCCGATCTGTAACCCGATCTGTAATCCTATTCCATCAAATATATAGAGACTATGTACGGCATCATCGACTGTGACAACTGCTACGTATCGTGCGAACGCGTGTTCCGCCCCGACCTGGAGGGGGTGCCTGTGGTGGTGCTCTCCAACAATGACGGCTGTGTGGTGGCACGCAGCAACGAGGCCAAGGCCATGGGCATCAAGGCGGGCACGCCCCTGTACCAGCTCAGGCAGCTCTTCCCGGGAGCGAAGATGGCCATCTTCTCCTCCAACTATGAGCTTTACGGCGAACTGACGGGGCGCGTGGTCTCCATCATCCGCGCTGAGGCACCGGCCTATTTCCGCTACTCCATCGACGAGTGTTTTGTCTATTTCCAGGGCGTGGAGGGCATTGACCTCAAGGCTTGGGGCGAGGCGCTCCACCGCAAGGTCAAGCGCTGGGTGGGGATGCCCGTGAGCATCGGCCTGGCACCCAGTAAGACGTTGGCGAAGGTGGCGAGCCACTACGCCAAGCGCTACCCGGGCTACCACCACTGCTGCCTCATCGACACGGAGGAGAAGCGCATCAAGGCGCTGCAGCAATACCCCGTGGAGGAGGTGTGGGGCGTGGGCCGGCGCTATGCGGCACGTCTGGCCGGCTACGGGGTGAAGACGGCCTACGACTTTGCCCAGCTGCACGGCGACTTTGTCCGCACGGCCCTGGGCAACGTGGTCATCTACCGCACCTGGGCGGAGCTCAACGGTCAAGACTGTGTGCCCAACGAGGAGTATGCCCAGAAGAAGAGCATCTGCACGAGCCGCAGCTTTGCCTCCATGGTGCCTGACCTGCAGGGACTCACCACCCATGTGGCCAACTTCGCGGCACGCTGTGCGGAGAAGCTCCGGGCGCAGCACACGGTGGCCCAGGTCGTGGGGGTATTCATCCACACCAACCCCTTCCGCGAGGACCTGGGGCAGTACTGGAGCTTTGAGGAGGAGCAGCTCGTCACGCCCTCCAACGCCACGCTCACCATCGTACAGGCCGCGCAGAGGGCCTTGCAGCGCATCTTCCGCCCGGGGTATCAGTACAAGAAGGCGGGGGTCATCGTGATGGGCATCCAGGGCGACACGCCGATACAGCACGACCTCTTCGACCTCCAGCCCGGGCAGTACGAGCGGCTCCAGCGGCTCGACCAGGCGATGGACCGCATCAACCGCCTCTACGGCACGGAGACGCTGGTGCTCGGCTCGCAGCAATACACGCCCCAGGGCGGCGAAGGCAAGGCCGGTGTCTTTGCCGATGCCATCAGGCACGACCATCGCAGCCCCAATCCCACCACCCGCTGGTGCGACGTGATGAAGCTGAAGTAAATCTTCCCGTAGCCCTTCTTTTTCCCTCCAAAATGCTTGCACGGCTCGAAAAAACAACCTATTTTTGAGGCTGAAAAGGGTCGAAAAGAGTGTAATCAACTAAATGTATATTTATAAAATAAAGCTAAGTAACTATGAATCTACGATCTGGAATGATGGCCTTGCTGCTTTGCGCAACGGCCGCAGTCGCTCAGGAGAGCGGCTATCAGTTTGCTGACGTGGCCTCTGTGCCTGCCACGCCTGTGAAGAATCAAGCTGCTACGGGCACCTGCTGGTGCTTCGCCACCACCTCCTTCATGGAGTCGGAACTGCTGCGCATGGGCAAGGGGGAGTATGACCTCTCGGAGATTTTCATCGTGCGTCAGAAGTACCTCAACCAGATGGAGGACAACTACTACCGCCGCGGACAGGGCAACGTGGGGCAGGGGAGCCTGTCACACACTTGGATGAAAGCCTTCAGGCAGGTGGGTATCGTGCCGGAGGAGGTCTATCACGGCATCAATTACGCTTCGGAGCGTCACGACCACCAGGAGCTGGCTACCTACGTCAAGGCGCTGGCCGATGCCTCGGTCAAGCTGAAGGCCCGCTCGCCGCAGTATGATCAGTTGGTGAATGCGCTGATGGACACCTATCTGGGCCCTTTGCCCGAGAACTTTACCTACCAGGGCAAGAGCTACACGCCGCAGAGCTTTGCGGCCAGCCTGGGACTCAACATGGATGACTACGTGGAGCTGACCAGCTTCACCCATAAGCCTTACTACCAGCAGTTTGCTCCCGAGGTGCCCGACAACTGGGAGCATCAGCTGATGTACAACCTGCCGCTGGACGAGCTGATGCAGGTGATGGACCATGCCTTGACCCACGGCTACACGGTATGTTGGGATGGCGACGTGAGCGAGCGCGGATTCAGCCACAAGAACGGCGTGGCCATCAACCCGAAGAAGCGCTCGGCGAGCGACCTCTCGACCACCGACCGCGAGCGCTTTGAGCAGCTCTCCGGCCAGGAGCAGCGCGATATGCTGGAGGAGGCTTACCGCTTCGAGCGCCCCTGTCCCGAGGTGGAGGTGACGCCTGAAGTGCGCCAGGAGGGCTATGCGAAGTTTGTCACTACCGACGACCACCTGATGCACATCACCGGCATCGTGACCGACCAGAACGGCACCCGCTACTACGTCACCAAGAACTCCTGGGGCACCGACCGCAACCGCTTTGGCGGCTACCTCAACATGTCCACCAGCTATGTCCGTGCCAAGACCATCTACATCATGGTACACAAGGATGCCCTCCCCAAGGAGATTCGTAAGAAGATTTTTTTTAAGTGATTAGGGATTGGGGATTAATGACTAGTGATTAGTGATTAATGATTAGTGATTAGTGATTAGGGGACGGGGCTTGAAATGAGTGAACTGTTCATGGCTGGGGAGTTCTTTATGTTCGAATAGTTAACTCTTCGCGTTCGAACAGTTAAACTGCCATCGCTGAATAGTTAAACTTTCATCGCTGAACAGTTCACTCTTCAGAACTGCCCGTCACAGCCTTGACATGGTCAATGCACTATTCAACAACGTAACAAACGATTTTATAATCCATCAAACGATTCTATAATTCATCAAACGATTCTATAATGAAAGCAATCCATTCTTTTCTCCTCTTGGCGTTGGGCCTGGCTCAGATGGGGGTTCTTGCTGAGGCCCAGACTGCTCATCCTCGTGACCCGGAGAGCTGCACCAGCATCATGGTGGGGCGTAAGGCGAGTGCCGACGGCTCTGTCATCACCAGCCACACGTGCGACAGCTGGTACCGCACCTGGGTCAACATCCCTGCTGCACAGGACTTTGAGCGCGACACCGTGACCACCATCTACGATGGCCTGATGCATACCGAGTTTGCCTCCGACCGCACGGGGGTCAAAGTGAAGGGCGAAATCCCGCAGGTGCGTCACACCTACGCCTTCCTCAACACCTCTTACCCTTGCCTCAACGAGAAGCAGCTGGGCATGGGCGAGACCACCATCAGTGGACGCAAGGAGCTGCAGAACCCCAAGGGCATGTTTATGATTGAGGAGCTGCAACGCATCGCCCTGGAGCGCTGCACCACCGCCCGTGAGGCCATCCGACTGATGGGACAGCTCATCAAGCAATATGGTTACGCCGACAGCGGCGAATGCCTTACCGTGGCCGACCCTCAGGAGGTGTGGCAGTTTGAGGTCTTCGGCGAAGGCAAGGAGAAGATTGGCGGAGTATGGGCTGCCCAGCGCATCCCTGACGACCACGTGGGCATCTCGGCCAACATCTCGCGCATCTCCACCCTCAACCTCAAGGATAAGGAGCACTTCATGGCTTCTGACAACGTTTTCGACGTGGCCCGCCGCCTGGGCTACTGGGATGGCAAGGAGCCCTTCAAGTTCTGGAAGGCCTACAGCGGAGGCAACTACTTCGGCGAGAAGAAGTCGTTCAGCGTGCGCGAATGGTTTGTGCTCAATGCGCTGGCCCCTTCGCTGCATCTCGACATCAACGCCGAGGAGCTCCCCTTCAGCGTGAAGCCTGAGGGTCCGGTGGACGTGACCCGGGTGATGGCCCTGCTGCGTGAGACCTACGAAGGCACCGACCTCGACATCACCCGCAACCTGAAGGTGACCGTGAAGCATAAGGATGGACGGACAGACACCATCGTCAGTCCCAAGGCCAACCCCTGGATGCGTGCCGACGAGCAGAAGATGCTCAACGGTATCCGAGAGGGGGCGGTGAAGAACGTGCGCAACATCTCCGTGCCCCAATGTGCCTACTCCACGGTTATCCAGCTGCGCTCCTGGCTGCCCGATGCCGTGGGTGGCGTGGTATGGTTCTCGATGGACAATCCGGGACAGAGCCCACGTGTGCCCATCTTCTGCGGTGTGACCAAGCTGCCTGCCCTCTATGGCATCTGCGGCAACCACCGCTACCGCAAGGATGCGGCCCTGTGGCACTACCGCGAGGCCAACAAACTGGCCGCCCTGCGATGGGGTACATGGCGTAAGCAGATTGAGCAGAACGTGCTCCACTTTGAGTGCAAGGGGCAGCAGGAACTGCCCATGGTGGAGGCCCGTTATCAGGCCATCCTCAAGGAGGAGGGTGAGGAGGCTGCCCGCAACTACCTCAACGGCTACACGCGCGACTTCATCGGCGCCACTATCCTGAGCTGGGATGAGATGGCTGCTGACTTCTGGAACAGCGCCCGCTTCGGGTTCTAACCCGTAACTTGATGCAAGAAGTGAACATCTCAATGAGTGAACAAGTAATCAAGTAAACGAGTTAATCAAGTAAACGAATATAGATAGCGTATTTATTGTAGTCAACTTGTTACCTTGTCAACTCGTTTACTTTTCAAAATCAATAATTCGATAACTAAAAATAAAGACTATGAAATTGAAATTCTTTGCAGCTCTTGCAGGAGCTGCCTTGGCCTTGACGGTCCAGGCACAACGGGTGCCTACGCTCGAAGAGGCTGTCAATGGACGACTGATTGAGACAGAGTGGGGGCGCTCGGTACGCTGGATGCCCGATGGAGAGCGCTACTCTCAGGTGGAGCGCAGGCAGGATGGCCTCTTCGAGGTGGCTGCCTACCGGGCCAAGGATGGCGAGCGGCAGGTCATCATACCTGCTGAGCAGCTGGTCAATCCGGCCACGGGCAAGCAGCTCCGTGTGCGCAGCTTCCAGCTCGATGAGAAGGGGGAGCAGGCCCTAATCTACACCAACACCCGTAGGGTGTGGCGCTACGACACCCGGGGTGACTACTGGGTGCTGCGCCTCGCAGATGGCCACCTCCAGCAGCTGGGCAAGGGATTGCCCGAGGCTTCGCTCATGTTTGCCAAGTTTGCGCCCCAGGCCGACCGGGTGGCTTACGTCAGCGGCAACAACATCTACGTGGAGCGCCTGGCCGACGGCAAACGTACAGCGCTGACCACCGACGGAGGTGAGGAGTGCGTCAACGGCACCTTCGACTGGGTCTATGAGGAGGAGTTTGGTTGCCGTGACGGTTTCCGCTGGAGTCCCGACGGAGCTTCGATTGCCTATTGGCAGAGCGACACGAGCGGCACCGGTTGGTTTGACATTATTAATAATGTAGATTCGCTCTATCCCACCATCCAGCGCTTCCCGTATCCCAAGGCTGGTACCCGTAATGCGGCCGTCAAGGTGGGTACCGTCTCAGCCGATGGCGGACCTACCACCTGGATTGCCCTGCCCGGAGACCCCCGCGAGAACTACATCCCCCGCATGGACTTCATCCCCGGCACGCAGGAGCTCTTCATCCAGCAGATGAACCGTCAGCAGAATACCAACCACGTATGGATAGCCCGTGTGGGTCAGACCCAGGCCGATAACATCTTTACCGATACCGATGCTGCCTGGCTGGAGACCAACGACCAGGTGACCTGGCTCAAGGGGAACCAGTGGTTTACCTGGCAGAGCGAACGCGACGGTTGGCGTCACATTTACCGCATCAGCCGCGACGGCAAGCAGGTGGTACCCATCACGCGGGGTGACTTTGACGTGGTGGAGGAGCTCGGCATGGACCTGAAGCGTGGCGTGGTCTATTTCATCGCCTCGCCCGATAATTTCACACAGCGCTACCTCTACGAGGCCAAGCTCTTCGGCAAGGGGGAGGTGCGTCGCCTCAGTCCTGCCGACCAGAGCGGTCAGCACCACTACAACGTGGCACCCGGCGGACGCTGGGCTGTACACACCTTCAGCAACGCGGCCACGCCTCCCGTCATCGACCGCATTGCCCTGCCTACCCACCGGCGTGTCGAGCTGATTACCGACAACAGCCGTGCCCGCGAGCAATGGGCATCACTCGGTCTGAAGGACAAGGAGTTTGTCAAGGTGAAGAGCGACAGCCTCTGGCTGGATGCCTGGATGATCAAGCCGGCCGACTTCGACTCCACACGCCGCTATCCTGTGATTATCGATGTCTATGGAGAGCCGGCCAGCGCCACCGTGCAGGATGTGTGGCAGGGTGGTAGCCTCTGGCATCAGTACCTGGCCAACCAGGGCTACATCGTGGTGAGCATCGAGAACCGGGGTGCCAATACGCCCCGTGGCCGGGCATGGCGTAAGTGCATCTACGGCGAGGTGGGTGTGCTGGCCAGCCGCGACCAGGCGCAGGGCATCCAGGACCTGGGACGTCAGCACAGCTACATCGACCTCAGCCGTGTGGGCATCACCGGCTGGAGTGGGGGAGGCAGTCAGACACTCAACTGCATGTTCCGCTATCCCGATGTCTTCCATACGGGTATTGCCGTGGCCTTCGTGGCCGACCAGCGCCTCTACGACACCATCTATCAGGAGCGCTACATGGATACGCCGCAGCGCAACCCCGAGGGCTACCGCAAGGGCTCGCCCATTCACTATGCCGAGGGGCTGAAGGGTAACCTGCTGCTCATCCACGGCACGGGCGATGACAACGTCCACTACCAGAGCTGCGAGATGATGGTCAACGAACTGGTGCGCCTGGGCAAGGTGTTCTACCAAATCTCGTATCCCATGCGCAGCCACAGCATCAACGAGCGTCAGGGTACCACCCTACATCTGCGCCGCACGATGTCAGACTTCTGGCTCCACAACCTCCCTGCCGGAGCAAGATGACGCCGCGAAGGGGGATTAGTGATTAATGATTAGTGATTAATGATTAGTGATTAGGAACCACGGATTTTACAGATTGACAGATAGCACACAGATTGACTTTCATTTTGCTCATTCACGTAGATTTGCGTGATGATAAGGAGATTTGTGTCAACATCGAGAGATAGCTCAGGGCAAACTGATGCCCTGGGCTATTTTTATAGCCGCCTTTTGAGGTCTCTTCAACGGATTTATGACATATCAACCCATTATACCAAATATATAATGTCATATTGTTACTAATACTATGTTATAGCTTTTAATCTGTAAGTATATCGTGCTTTTAGCTATTGAATAGAAATTTATTATACTTTTTTATAGAAAAAAGAAAGTAGATTTTTGCTTGATGAATACAAAATGTCGTATCTTTGCAGCGTTTTAATGCAAAAGGATAAAACCAACAAAGTTTATTGAGCAAAATGACAAGGATAATAGAGTTTACAAAGATGCACGGAGCGGGCAACGATTACATCTATATTGATACGATGCGTTTCCCTCTTGATCACCCCGAACGTTGGGCTGTGGAATGGAGCAAGTACCACACGGGCATCGGAAGCGATGGGCTCGTGCTGATTGGCCCCTCGGATAAGGCCGACTTCTCGATGCGAATCTTCAACGCCGACGGCTCAGAAGCCATGATGTGTGGCAATGCCTCGCGCTGCATCGGTAAGTATGTCTATGAGTATGGCTTGACCACGAAGACCACCGTGTTGCTGGAGACCTTGTCGGGCATCAAAATCCTTCACCTTCACCTTGATGAGACCAACCGCGTCACTTCGGTTACCGTCGATATGGGTGCTCCTGCTGATGAGCCTGCCGATTACGACGGCCAGGGCGCAAAGCCCATGCTTGAACAACCCATCTTTGCTGGAGCCCACCGTTATGTAGGTACCACGGTCTCCATGGGTAATCCTCACCTCGTACTCTTTGTGGATAGTCTGAGTGGCATCGACTTGACCGTGGATGGTCCGCTGCTGGAGCATCATCCCCTCTTCCCCGGACGCATCAACGTGGAGTTTGTAGAGCCTCAGGCCGACGGAAGCCTCCGCATGAGGGTGTGGGAGCGCGGCTCGGGCATCACACAGGCTTGTGGTACAGGAGCCTGCGCAACCGCTGTCGCTGCCGCCTTGACAGGGCGCCGTCCGCGCCAATCGCGAGTCGTGATGGATGGCGGTACGCTGGAGATTACCTGGGACGAGGCTACGGGACATGTCATGATGACCGGACCGGCCACCATCGTATTCGACGGTAAAATGGAAATCAGAGAATAAAACAACATCAAATTACAACAAAAGATATGGCATTAGTCAACGAACATTTCCTCAAGTTGCCGGGAAGCTACCTCTTCTCCGACATCGCAAAAAAAGTCAACAGTTTCAAAATCACCCACCCCAAGCAATCGCTTATCCGGCTGGGTATAGGCGACGTGACGCGCCCCCTGCCGCAGGTCTGCATCGAGGCCATGCACAAGGCGGTGGAAGAGATGGCCAGCGCCAGCACTTTCCACGGATATGGACCGGAGCAAGGGTATGACTTCCTGATTGATGCCATCATCAAGCACGACTTTCAGCCCCGTGGCATTCACCTCACGCCCAGCGAGGTCTTCGTCAACGACGGAGCCAAGAGTGACACGGGCAACATCGGCGACATCCTGCGCCACGACAACAGCGTGGGAGTGACCGACCCCATCTATCCTGTCTATATCGACAGCAACGTGATGTGCGGACGGGCTGGTGTGCTGGAGGCTGACGGTAAGTGGAGCAACGTGACCTACATGCCCTGCACGGCCGAGAACAACTTCATTCCCGCTATCCCCGACAAGCGCATCGACATCGTCTATCTCTGCTACCCCAACAATCCCACGGGCACCACGCTCACCAAGGAGCAACTCAAGAAGTGGGTGGATTACGCCTTGGCCAACGACACGCTTATCCTCTTTGATGCCGCCTACGAGGCCTTCATTCAGGAAGATAACGTGCCTCACAGCATCTACGAGATCAAGGGGGCCAAGAAGTGTGCCATCGAGTTCCGCAGCTTCTCCAAGACAGCCGGATTCACCGGCGTGCGTTGCGGTTATACCGTGGTGCCCAAGGAGCTGACTGCCGCCACCCTCACGGGTGACCGCATCCCTCTGGGTAAGCTCTGGAACCGCCGCCAATGCACCAAGTTCAATGGTGCCAGCTACATCACCCAGCGTGCAGCCGAGGCCATCTTTACCCCCGAGGGACAGCAGCAGGTACGTGCCAACATCAATTACTATATGGAGAATGCCCGCACGATGCGGCAGGGCCTGGAGGCCGCCGGCTTGAAGGTCTTCGGCGGAGTCAACGCCCCTTACATCTGGCTCAAGACCCCCGACGGCATCGGCTCCTGGAAGTTCTTCGAGCAGATGCTCTACGAGGCCAACGTGGTGGGCACTCCGGGCGTAGGTTTCGGACCCAGCGGTGAGGGTTACATCCGCCTCACCGCCTTCGGCAGCCACGAAGATTGTCAGGAGGCCATGAAGCGCCTCCGCAAATGGCTGATGTAGATAGCCTACCTAACCTAAATCTAGACTACTCCACAACTCAAAAACAGACCGACTGATACAGATACAAACAATGATAACTATACAAATACAGACAACAATAATACAAATACAAGCAACAATAATACAAATTACAAGATAGATACAAATACATATTTTCTGGAAAATAATAATTAGTGATAGTAAATGGATTGTTTTACAAAAAAGGTAACAAAGATGAAAGAAAAAACCACAAAGAGAATGAAGGCCATCTTGGTAAGTCTGATTGCCGTGATGCCTGTTGCGACAAATGCACAAGACAAAGTAGAGACATCTGTAGGAGCAGATGTAGTGAGCGGTTACATCTGGCGTGGCCAGGATCTGGGAGGTGTGAGTGTTCAGCCCTCTCTCTCGGTAGCCTACAAAGGATTTTCGCTCGGAGCATGGGGCTCTGTAGGGCTGGAGAGTAGCGATACCAAGGAGTTTGACCTCACACTGGGCTACTCCACAGGAGGATTCAGCATCTCAGCCACCGATTACTGGTTCAACATGGCTGGCGACCAAGCGGCCAAGTATTTCCAGTACGGAGCCCATAACGAGACCAACTCGCACGTGCTGGAAGCACAAGTGGGTTACGATTTTGGCCCCGTTGCCCTCAATTGGTACACCAACTTTGCAGGAGCCGATGGCGTGAAAAGCAACGGAAAACGCGCCTATTCATCGTACGTCACCCTTGCAGCCCCCTTCAAGCTGGGCGACATGGAGTGGACAGCCGAAGTGGGAGCTACCCCCTGGGAGACCAGCTTCTATGGCGCGAACGGATTTGCTGTGGTCAGCCTCAGCATTGGAGCTACCAAGGAGATCAAGGTGACCGATAGCTTCTCCCTGCCGCTATTTGCCACAGCCACCTGGAACCCGCGTACGGAAGGGGCCTATTTTACAGTAGGAATGAGTTTTTAAAAAGGACTAATTTAATAGATTAAGGTATGAAAAAGATTGAAGCCATTATCCGCAAGACCAAGTTTGAAGAGGTCAAGGATGCGCTGCTCGAAGCAGACATCGAATGGTTCTCTTACTACGAAGTGAGAGGTATCGGTAAATCCAGACAAGCACGCATTTATCGCGGCGTGATGTACGACACCAGCTCCATAGAGCGCATACTCATCTCCATCGTTGTACGAGATAAGAACGCTGAAAAGACCGTACAGGCCATCCTGAAGGCCGCCCAGACGGGAGAGATTGGCGATGGACGTATCTTCATCATCCCCTTGGAGGATGCCATTCGCATCCGCACGGGCGAACGGGGAGACATCGCTCTCTACAATGCCGAACAGGAAAAGTAAACGCGCGCAGCACATGAACCACAAAAAACCGTACATCGAAACGTACAACGTAAACAAATACACAAAAATGATGAACAAAGAAAAGAAATACGCGATAGCCAAACTCTGGGTAGCCGGCGCTATCCTGATGGCACTCTGTCTGGTCACCGACCTCTATGCACAAGAACCTGTGGTGACAGCAGCACCTGTAGCGGAGGTGGCTGCAGAGACTACCGATGCAATTGCCGAACAGGCCAATGGTATCAATACCGTATGGATGCTTCTGGCAGCCATGCTCGTCTTCTTTATGCAGCCGGGATTTGCCCTGGTCGAGGCAGGATTTACCCGCACCAAGAATACGGCCAATATCCTGATGAAGAACTTTGTCGATTTCATGTTTGGCTCGTTGCTCTTCTGGATTATTGGCTTCGGACTGATGTTTGGCGCAGGCGACTTCGTCGGGATGCCTCACTTCTTCGATAGCAGTTTCTACGACAGCGGTGCCCTGCCCAACGAGGGATTCCTGATTTTCCAGACCGTCTTCTGTGCTACGGCAGCCACCATCGTATCGGGTGCCATGGCCGAACGTACCAAGTTCTCCATGTACCTCGTCTATACGCTCTTTATCAGCGTGCTGATCTATCCTATTTCGGGTCATTGGACCTGGGGCGGAGGCTGGCTGATGAACGGCGATGAGGGTTCCTTCATGATGGACACCTTTGGCGCGACATTCCATGACTTTGCCGGCTCGACCATCGTACATAGCGTCGGTGGATGGATTGCCCTGGTGGGTGCCACCATTCTTGGCCCCCGTATCGGCAAGTATGGTAAGGATGGCAAGTCACGCGCCATTCCGGGTCACAACCTGACCATCGCCGCCTTGGGTGTATTCATCCTCTGGTTTGGCTGGTTTGGCTTCAACCCCGGTTCGCAGCTCGCTGCTGCCACCACCGATGACCAGATTGCCATTTCGCACGTCTTCCTTACCACCAACCTGGCTGCCTGTGCCGGTGGATTCTTTGCCCTGGCCGTCAGCTGGCTGAAGTATGGCAAACCTTCGCTCTCACTCACCCTCAACGGCATCCTGGCCGGACTGGTCGGCATAACTGCCGGTTGCGACTGCGTGTCGGCTGCTGGATCGGTACTGATTGGTGCTATCTGCGGCGTGCTGATGATCTTTGCCGTTGACTTTATTGATAAGGTGCTCAAGATTGATGACCCTGTAGGAGCCAGCTCTGTACATGGTGTATGTGGCTTCACGGGCACGGTGCTCACCGGCCTCTTCTCCACGAGCGAAGGACTCTTCTACGGAGCCGGCTGGGGATTCCTGGGCGCTCAGCTCTTTGGAGCCGTGATCGTAGGTCTCTGGGCTGCTGCAATGGGCTTCGTGATCTTCAAGGTGCTGGATAAGCTTCATGGATTGCGTGTACCTCGCCGCATCGAGGAAGAGGGACTCGACATCTACGAGCATGGAGAGAGTGCCTATAATAACTAATGGTTATCTCACCAGATGATATAATCACAAACTTAATAACTTATATCAACAAACTCATAAACTCATAACATTATGTCTAAACTAAGATTCAGAGTTGTAGAAACGGCGTTCAAGAAGCGCGCCGTGGAGGTGCAAGTGCCGAAGGAGCGTCCTTCGGAATACTTTGCCAAGTATGTATTCAACAAGGAGAAAATGTTCCGCTACCTGCCCAGCAAGGTATATGCCAAGTTGATTGACGTGATTGACAACGGCGCACCACTTGACCGCAGCATAGCCGATGAGGTGGCTGCAGGCATGAAGAAATGGGCTACCGAAATGGGCGCTACCCACTATACACACTGGTTCCATCCCTTGACCGAAGGTACGGCCGAGAAGCATGATGCCTTCGTGGAGCACGATGGCAAGGGTGGCATGATGGAAGAGTTTACCGGCAAGCTGCTCGTGCAACAGGAACCCGATGCTTCCAGTTTCCCCAACGGCGGTATTCGCAACACCTTCGAGGCGCGTGGCTACTCGGCCTGGGATCCTTCGTCACCTGCATTCATCGTGGATGACACGCTCTGCATCCCCACCATCTTTGTGGCCTATACCGGTGAATCGCTCGACTACAAGGCTCCGTTGCTCAAGGCGCTGCGTGCCGTGGATAAGGCTGCCGTGGATGTCTGCCACTACTTCGACCCGGAGGTGAAGAAGGTCTTTGCCTACCTGGGTTGGGAGCAGGAGTACTTCCTGGTGGATGAGGGCCTCTACGCTGCCCGTCCTGACTTGCTGTTGACGGGGCGTACCCTTACGGGTCATGATTCAGCCAAGAACCAGCAGCTGGAAGACCACTACTTCGGTGCCATTCCTCCCCGTGTGGCTGCCTTCATGAAGGACCTGGAGATCGAGGCGCTCAAGCTGGGAATCCCTGTCAAGACGCGTCACAATGAGGTGGCTCCCAACCAGTTTGAGCTGGCTCCCATTTTTGAGGAGTGTAACCTGGCTGTCGATCACAACATGCTGATTATGGCCTTGATGCGTAAAGTGGCCCGCAACCACGGTTTCCGCGTGCTGCTCCATGAGAAGCCCTTCAAGGGCGTGAATGGTAGCGGTAAGCACAACAACTGGTCGCTGGGTACTGACACCGGTGTACTGCTCCATGCTCCGGGTAAGACACCCGAGGAGAACCTCCGCTTCATCACCTTCGTGGTCAACACCTTGATGGCTGTCTATCGCCACAACGGTCTGCTGAAGGCCTCTATCTCCAGCGCGACCAATGCCCACCGTCTGGGAGCCAACGAGGCACCCCCTGCCATCATCTCTTCGTTCCTGGGCAAGCAGCTCAGTCAGGTGCTCAGTCATATCGAGGAGAATACCACGGACGAACTGATTGCCCTCAGCGGCAAGCAGGGCATGAAGCTCGACATTCCCCAGATTCCCGAACTGATGATTGACAATACCGACCGCAACCGCACCAGCCCCTTCGCCTTCACGGGCAACCGCTTTGAGTTCCGTGCCGTGGGTAGCGAGGCCAACTGTGCCAGCGCCATGATTGCCCTTAACGCTGCCTTGGCGGAGCAACTGGTTGAGTTTAAGCAGGAGGTGGATGCCTTGATTGAGAAGGGTGAACCCAAGATTACCGCCCTGCTTGATGTCATCCGCAAGTACATCAAGATCTGCAAGCCCATCCACTTCGATGGCAACGGTTACAGCGACGAGTGGAAGGCTGAGGCAGCTCGCCGCGGACTGGACTGTGAGACGAGCGTACCCGTCATCTTCGACAACTACCTCAAGGCCGACAGCATCGCCATGTTTGAGAAGACTGGTGTGATGACCCATAAGGAGCTGGAGGCCCGCAACGAGGTGAAGTGGGAGATGTACACCAAGAAGATTCAGATTGAGGCCCGTGTGCTGGGTGACCTGGCCATGAACCACATCATCCCCGTGGCTACGCAGTACCAGACGGAACTGATAGACAACGTCTATAAGATGAAGGAGCTCTTCCCGGCAGAGAAGGCCGCCAAGCTCTCGGCCAAGAACCTGGAGCTGATTGAGGAGATTGCTGACCGCACCGCCTTCATCAAGGAGCATGTCGATGCCATGATTGAGGCGCGTAAGGTGGCCAACAAGATTGAGTCCGAGCGTGAGAAGGCCATTGCCTACCACGACACCATCGTGCCCGCTATGGAGGAGATTCGCTACCACATCGACAAGCTCGAGCTGATTGTGGACAACCAGATGTGGACCTTGCCGAAATATCGCGAATTGCTGTTTGTTAGATAATATAATTGATTGACTATCATTTATATATAAGAATAATCTATTTCTTTTGTTGGTTGTTTTAAGTTTGCAGGGGTAGTTGCGTTGTGAAACGGAGCTACCTCTTTTCTTTTGCAGAGAGCTGGCCCTATTCATTAATAGAGGGCACTTTATTCGTATGCTACCCTGTGGCGATGAAATTGCTTGATGTCTTCTTCGGTCAGGCCTAGCTCATGCAACGGCACGGGGCGGTTGTGGTCGTCGAGGTAGCAACGCGGTACAGGATGGTAACTGGGAGAGCAGAGCGAGAGGCTGTCTGCAAGCACCGGTGTGGAGAGTCCGCCGAGCTGCAGCAGGGTGTGAAACAGCGAAAGGCTGGTGGACACCGGTTGGTCGGTATGGGCTTCCAGGGCTTCGGCCTCTGCGGCATAATGCGTGCGATAGTCAGCTGAGAGCCAGATCCAGAGCGGCACATGAATCTGGTAGTAGGTGGGTACGGGCGAGGCGTGGAGAAAGCAGCGCCGGCTGTCATCGAAGAGGTCTTCCCCGTGGTCGGAGGTGTAGATCCAGGCTGCGATACCGCCGTGAGTGGTGAGCAGCGTGGTGAGCTCTCCCAGGATGGCATCGGTGAAGCGGAGAGAGTTGTCGTAGGCGTTGACGAGCGAGGCGCGGTTCTTGTACTTGGCATCGGTCTGGTCATCGGGCGTGAAGTGTGCCATCGAGCGCGGGTAGCGCTCGCGGTAGTTGAAGTGCGAACCGTAGGCGTGGAGTACGATGAGCAGTTTGTCTTCATGCTGCGTCAATGCTTGCTTCACCCCCTGGAGCAGGTCAGCATCCGATGGAATCTCTTCGCCGGGTTGCTCCTCCTGCAGGAAGTGGTACTCATCAGCCTCCATGCCAAAGAAGTCGATAAACGAGTGGTTGGGCCGTTGGTTGGAGAGGAAGAGGGTGTGGAATCCCGCTTCGCGGAAGGCCGTAATCAGACTCTTCTCCCGGTAGATGCGGTCAAAGTCCTCAGCCGATGCAGCTGAAAGCAACATAGGCACGCTCTTGTGGGTGGTATTGGATTGCGTCAGCGCATCGCGGAAGGTGAAGAGTCCATCGATGGAGGCTAGCTGTGGATTGGTGTCGCGGTCGTAGCCGTAGAGGCTGAAGTTGCAGGCACGGGCCGTCTCGCCGATCACAAGCACGTAGGTCTCTTGGGGTGAGCTATGGGTCGAGGTGGCCTTGAAGCGGAAGTGGCGCGAAGTCTCGGCATAGTGGACTTGCTTGTTGGTCCGTTCGATGGCCAGGTAGAGGTTGTAGCTGGCGTTGAGCGGGTAGAGCTCTTTGTGTGCGGTGTAATTCGGCTCGGCCAAGTAGGTGAGACCCAGGCAAACTGTCCCTGCACCGAGTAGGCCCGCTGACCAGCGTCGGGCACGGGTAATCCAGGGCCGCTCCAGCAGCTGCCCCATGCGCAGCGAGCAGAGGCCGAGAATCAGCGCAGGGAGATAGACGATAAAGACACCGGCCACCCCAGGGATAAGGTTGTCGAGCAGCTCGATGGCCTCACCCGGATTGGTGGTGACTACGTTGAGAAACATATCCACCGCGATGACCGATTGTCCAAACAGATAGAGTAGCACCAGCTGGAAGGCTGCCAGGAAGACGAGGGGAAATAGAATCCAGATCATCTTCCCCGGCTTACGGTTGCAGGTGAGCAGCAGGGCATAGAGACCGGCTGGCAACAACAGGTTCGTGATGCGGGCCATGATGCCCATGGGTTCGGTAATCGAGAGGCCTACGTTGGGCAGTATCAAGGCGATGAGGTAGTAGAAATAGAGGAATCTGGGGCGGCAGCAGTTCGCCAAGAAGCGATAGAGCGGATGATTATAATTCATGTTTAAGATTTTCTATAGAGTGATGGATTCAGGAGATGTATGTCAGAAGGCTTCGTTGATGTTGAACAGGAATCCCGATTGGCCATTCTTGCCGAAGCCATAGTCCAGACGCACGTTGACATCTTTCTTGAACTCCCATCGGTAGCCGAAACCATAGTTGGGCAATAGTTTGTCGAAGCGGAGCGCAGAGAATTTGGGGAATACGGTACCCGCTCCGGCCCACACCACGATGCCGTTGCGCTTCCATACGTGTTGACGCAGTTCGATGGTTCCCTCCATCTTATGCTTGTCGCGGTAGCGTCCTTCGTAGTAGCCGCGCATGGTGTTTGAGCTGCCCAGCAGGGCCATCATGCCCCATGAGGGGGTACCGAAGTTGAGCGTGCCGCGGAAGTCTGTGGCAATCAAGCCCCCGTTCCACACCTTGTTGTAGGTATTGAATCGCCAGTCGGTGGTACTGAAGGCGTAGTCGTTGCCCAGGAAGGCGGGGCGGAAATGCTGGCTCAGCGAGGCATAGAAGCCGCGGTGGGGGTTGGTCATCACGTCGCGCGAGTCATAGACCATGGTCAGTCCCACGCCGATGTTGGTGGTGTGCCGGTCCATGCCGTGAAGCAACTCGGGTCGCTCCACCTCTTTGGCCAGTACGTAGTCGAAGGAGGCCGAAGGACCCACGTAGAAGTGTTTGGCTGCACGGATTAGGAAATCGACCTTGATGCGTGCTTGCCACCGCTTCAGATCCGACTCGTTGGCATCCAGGTTGCCCTCATCGTAGCCGATGCCCCACACCTTACTGGGAAAGTAGAATCCGTAGAGCGTATAGTCCAGCCGGTAACGGTCCTGAGGGAAGAGGTGTGTGCCGCGTATGCCGAGCAGGTAGAACCCTACAGACGAGAAGTCGCCGAAGAGGGAGACGTTTGATGGGGGCAGGAGTGAGTCGGTCGGATTGGTGCGGTAGAGTCCTGCAGCTACAAGGCCTATGCCCAGCTTGGTGTCGGTGCTGTAGTGTGGACCACCGATGATGCTGAAGTCAAACTTACGTTGAGGTTTTTCTTTGTTGGCGTCGTTGAAGTAATCCAGGAAGCGGTTGAACCACCCCTTGCGTTTGACGCTGTCGGCAGGAGTGGCGGTCTGCTGCATTACAGCGGCATCATAAGTCGTCTCCTGTGCTTGCAGGGTGGAAGTGCTCAGCCACAGCGTGAGGAGTAAGGGTAGTCGGTATCTTTTCATGCTCATTGTACATCAATTTCTTAATTTGTCATCATGCTGTTTTCATCAAGCATTTCACGTCATGCCGTTCAAGACCAGAAGTCATTTCATGATCAGTCCCACGTTGTCCACCCAGAATGTATTGCCCGGTGTACCCACGTAGGCTCCTCCGTGGCTGGAGGAGAATTGCAGCAACAGGTGGGTAGGTGTCTCATCGGCAGATGCCCATCCTATCTCCTTGACGGGCACCATCTCGCCCTTGCTGTTGCGTGCATAGTCGTTGACGCGAAGGCCCATCAGTTCATCGTTGTAGTCGGGGCGACCGGTGATGTTGCCGTAGAGGATAGGGTAGGAGGCTTTGTTGACCCAGCCGTCGGTCGATTGCTCATAGGTTACGACCATCGTTCCCACACGGAGGGCGGTGATATGGCCTTCGGCATCCTCCGTGCGCTTCTGCAGCAGGCAGACGGTGATGGCCTTGTCTGATCCGCTCACCACACCCCGTTTGCTGAATCCCGTCAGCTTGATACGGCTTGGCTCGCCGCTGCGCTTCACGCGGTAGTCGTAGCAGAGGGCATAGGGTCTCTCTGTGTAGGGTATGCCCCAGTTCATGGCCTGCACGCCCTCCTTCGTGCCTGTGATTGGCTCCTGCATGTCGCCCAGGAAGATGGATCCGGCAGCCAGCACGCTGATGTTCATCATGCCGAGCACCTTGACCTTCTCGATGTGGGTCTCCATGCGGACGCAGTAGCCACCCTCAGGGCGCACGTCGCGATAGACCGTATTGTTGGTCTTGACGATGCCCATCACCTTGGCCATGACATTCGAGGTACCCCAGGGTGATTGACCCAGATTTTTGTAGGGGTCGTTGCTGATGACGGATTGGTTGGGCCCAATTTCATAGAGGACCTTGTCGTCTCCTCCGATGACACTCGATTCGTGTACGGTGCGTACCACCCATTGTTCCATATCACCATACTTCAGTGGAACCAATTTCTCTTGCGCAGAGGTCAGGGTATTCACTCCAGTCAGCATCAACACCCCGAAGCATTTTATCATCCAGTTCATTTTTTCAGTTACAAGTTACAAGTTACGAGTTACAAGCTACAAACTCTATTTTTAGTTACGAGCTATGAGCTACGAGCTACAAGTTACGAGCTACAAGCTACGAGCTCTGTTTTTAGCTACGAGCTACTAGCTACAAGCTACAAGTTGCGGGCTACTAGCTACGGGCTCTTTGTTGCTTGGCCGTCTTATTCTATTCTAACGCTGCAAAGGTAGAAATTGTTTTGTAATAGTGCTCCCAATGTTCGTTTATAGGTCTTATTTGAATGAAAAAAGGACACTATTTGCTCTTTATGTCCTAATAATAATAGGTATTGATGGGGCTCTTGAGATTATTTAGCAAAAAAAGTGGGGAATCTAAAAAAACTTTCTTACTTTTGTACCCAAATTTGATTCAGAATAAACGAAATGAACGTACTGGAACTTAGTGAACAGGAAATCATTCGGCGGAATAGCCTGAATGAATTGCGTGCCATGGGTATCGAGCCATACCCTGCAGCAGAGTATGTAACCAACGCTTTTTCTACAGATATAAAAGCAGAATTCAAGGACGATGCTGAGCCTCGCCAGGTGTCCATTGCGGGCCGTATCATGAGCCGCCGCGTGATGGGTAAGGCTTCGTTCATGGAGCTGCAAGACTCCAAAGGCCGTGTCCAGGTCTATGTGACGCGTGATGACATCTGCCCGGATGAGAACAAGGAGATGTACACCACCGTCTTCAAGCGTCTGCTCGACCTGGGCGACATTGTGGGTGTGGAGGGATTCGTCTTCCGCACCCAGACGGGCGAGATCAGTGTCCACGCCAAGAAGCTCACCGTGCTAGCTAAGAGCTTGCGTCCGCTGCCTATCGTGAAGTATAAGGACGGTGTGGCCTATGATAAGTTTGATGACCCCGAGCTGCGCTATCGCCAGCGCTACGTCGATCTCATCGTCAACGACGGTGTGAAGGACACCTTCCTGAAGCGTGCCAAGGTCATCAAGACCATGCGTGCCGTGTTTGACGAGGCTGGTTATACCGAGGTGGAGACTCCTATCCTGCAGTCCATCCCCGGCGGAGCCAGCGCACGTCCCTTCATCACCCACCACAATTCGCTTGACATCGACCTCTACCTGCGCATTGCCACCGAGCTCTATCTGAAGCGGCTCATCGTGGGCGGCTTTGAGGGCGTCTATGAGATAGGCAAGAACTTCCGCAACGAGGGTATGGACAAGAACCACAATCCCGAGTTTACCTGCATGGAGCTCTACGTGCAATACAAGGACTACAACTGGATGATGAGCTTCACCGAGAAGCTGCTGGAGCGCATCGCCCTAGAGGTCAACGGCTCTACCGATGTGGAGATTGACGGCAAGACCATCAGCTTCAAGGCTCCCTTCCGCCGTCTGCCCATCCTGGAGGCCATCCAGGAGAAGACCGGCTACGACCTGAGCGACAAGAGCGAGGAGGAGATCCGTCAGATTTGCAAGGAGCTGAAGATGGAGATTGACGACACCATGGGTAAGGGCAAGCTGATTGACGAGATTTTCGGCGAGTTCTGCGAGGGCACCTATATCCAGCCCACCTTTATCACCGACTACCCCGTGGAGATGAGTCCGCTGACCAAGGCCCACCGCAGCAAGCCCGGCCTGACCGAGCGCTTCGAGCTGATGGTCAACGGTAAGGAGCTGGCCAATGCCTACAGCGAGCTCAACGACCCCATCGACCAGGAGGAGCGCTTCAAGGAGCAGCTCCGTCTGAGCGAGAAGGGCGACGACGAGGCCATGTTCATCGACCAGGACTTCCTCAAGGCGTTGCAGTACGGTATGCCTCCCACGTCGGGTATCGGCATCGGTATTGACCGTCTGACGATGCTCATGACCGGCAAGCCCTTCATCCAGGAGGTACTCTTCTTCCCGCAGATGCGTCCTGAGCAGGCACCTCCCAAGGATCCGGCTTCGCGCTATATGGAGCTGGGCATCCCTGAAACCTGGGTACCCGTGCTACAGAAGGCAGGTTACAATCTGGTCAGCGACATGAAGGACGTCAACCCGCAAAAGGTACACATGGACATCTGCGGACTCAACAAGAAATATAAGCTTGAACTCACCAACCCCACTGTCAAAGAGGTGGAGGAATGGATCAATAAGATATGAAACTACCGGGAAAGATAGCCATAATGGGAGGTGGCAGTTGGGCTACGGCCATTGCCAAGATGGTTTTGGGACAATCCGAATCCATCAACTGGTACATGCGCCGTGACGACCGGATTGCTGACTTCAAGCGGCTGGGGCACAACCCCGCTTATCTCACGAGTGTGAAGTTTGACGTCAAGCGCATCAACTTCAACTCCAACATCAACGACGTGGTGAAGCAGTCGGACACGCTGATTTTTGTCACTCCGTCTCCTTATCTCAAGTCGCATCTCAAGAAGCTGCGTACCAAGATTAAGGACAAATTCATCATCACGGCCATCAAGGGTATCGTGCCCGATGACAATGTGATTGTGTCGGAGTACTTCACCAAGGAGTACGGCGTACCGCCTGAGAACATTGCCGTAGTGGCCGGACCTTGCCATGCTGAGGAGGTGGCTCTGGAGCGCCTGTCGTACCTCACCATCGGCTGTACGGACACGGAGAAGGCGGCAGCCGTGGCGCGTCACCTCTCCGGGGCGTACATCAAGACCTCGGTGAGCAACGACGTGGCCGGTATCGAGTACAGCTCGGTGCTCAAGAATGTCTATGCCATTGCGGCGGGTATCTGCAGCGGACTCAAGTACGGCGACAACTTCCAGGCTGTTCTGATGAGCAACGCCATCCAGGAGATGAACCGCTTCCTGCAGACCGTGCATCCCTTGGAGCGCAACGTGGCCGAGTCGGTCTATCTCGGTGACCTGCTCGTGACGGGCTACAGTAACTTCAGCCGCAACCGTACGTTTGGTACGATGATTGGTAAGGGTTACAGCGTGAAGAGTGCCCAGATTGAGATGGAGATGATTGCCGAGGGCTATTACGGCACCAAGTGCATCAAGGAGATCAATAAGCACTACCACGTCAACATGCCCATCGTGGATGCGGTGTATAACATCCTGTACGAGCGCATCTCTCCCACCATCGAGATCAAGCTGCTCACGGACTCGTTTAGATAGCTACGAGCTACAAGCTACAAGTGATACATTTTAAAACACATATAAACTCAAAAATATGGTACAGTTGAACATTGAAAAAAGTCTGAGCTTTATCGGTAAAGAGAGCTTGGAGGCTTACAAGGAGCAGGTTAAGGCTGCTCAGGAAGCATTGGAGAATGGTACAGGTCTTGGTAACGATTTCTTAGGTTGGCTCCACCTGCCTTCTTCGATAACCGAAGAACACCTCGCTGACCTGGAGGCTACTGCCAAGGTGCTGCGTGAGAACTGTGAGGTGGTGATTGTGGCTGGTATCGGCGGCAGCTACCTCGGTGCGCGTGCCGTGATCGAAGCCCTGAGCGACAGCTTTGCTTGGCTCCGTGAAAAGAAGAATGGTCCTGTGATCCTCTTCGCAGGTCATAATATCGGTGAGGATTACCTCTACGAACTGACAGACTACTTGAAGGATAAGAAGTTTGGTATCATCAATATCTCCAAGTCGGGCACGACGACCGAGACGGCACTGGCTTTCCGCCTATTGCGTGAGCAGTGCGAGCGCCAGCTTGGCAAGGAGGAGGCCCGCAAGGTGATCGTAGCCGTTACGGATGCCAAGAAGGGTGCTGCCCGTGTCACGGCCGACAAGGAGGGTTACAAGACCTTCGTCATCCCCGACAACGTGGGCGGTCGCTTCTCTGTGCTGACTCCGGTAGGCCTGCTGCCCATTGCTGTGGCCGGTTATGACATCCGTGCCTTGGTAGCTGGTGCTGCTGCCATGGAGAAGAAGTGCGGTGCCGACGTGGCTTTTGAGGAGAACCCCGCAGCCATCTACGCCGCTACGCGCAACGAACTCTATAAGCAGGGCAAGAAGATTGAGATTCTGGTCAACTTCAACCCCAAACTCCACTACGTGAGCGAGTGGTGGAAGCAGCTCTATGGTGAGTCAGAGGGTAAGGACGGCAAGGGTATCTTCCCCGCAGCTGTCGATTTCTCGACCGACCTGCACTCCATGGGCCAGTGGATCCAGGAGGGTGAGCGCACCATCTACGAGACGGTCATCTCTGTAGAGAAGGTGAACCACAGCCTCACGGTACCCAGCGATGCAGAGAATCTGGATGGACTCAACTTCCTGGCCGGCAAGCATGTGGATGAGGTCAACAAGATGGCTGAGCTTGGCACACAGCTG
The DNA here is from genome assembly GCA_945831575.1 of uncultured Mediterranea sp. Taxonomy (GTDB): domain Bacteria; phylum Bacteroidota; class Bacteroidia; order Bacteroidales; family Bacteroidaceae; genus Bacteroides. Next base: position 11,485 of record CAMACX010000006.1, on the reverse strand, counting down.
GCTCACGTGGATGGTGGTGTGCCCAACATGCGCGTGGTGATTCCCGCTCTGACCGAAGAGGCTATCGGTTCGCTGATGTACTTCTTCGAGCGTGCCTGCGGTATCAGTGGCTACCTGCTCGGTGTGAACCCCTTCAACCAGCCCGGTGTAGAGGCTTACAAGAAGAACATGTTTGCCCTGCTCAACAAGCCCGGCTACGAGGAGGCCAGCAAGGCCATCCGCGCCCGCCTGTAAGTAAAAACAGACCTTGTAGATGCCTGTTAGTAGGCAAAATCTCTAGGCAGAATAGATGCCTGTCAGTAGGCATTAGATAAAAAAAAGAGGAGGCCCCCCGATGTGCGGTGAGGGCCTCCTTCTTTTTTATGGTTCCGGTAGGGCGGCTATTCTCCACGGTCCACTTTGATGATGCCGCCCGTGTTGACATCAAACAGTACCTTGGTGGTTGTGGTCTTATTGAAGAGGACGGGAGCCAGGTATTCCCGCGTACCAAATTGGGCTATGGAGAGCTCCTGGTCATAGAGTACCTCTCCACGGTAGATCAGTTGCACACGGGCCCTTCCGGGTACGTTGTAGGCCACCCCATCCAGCTGCTTCTTTCGCTCCTCTTCGGTGAGTGGGGCACTCATCGACGGGTTGAGGTTGGTCACTACGAGCGTGTAGGGCTCTCCGGCCAGGTTCTCTCCATCCACCAGACCCAGATGATGCGAGAAGCGGAAGGCCACCTGTCCCTTGGTCTCTTTGACAGGCACACGCACCGGAATCTGCTCGGTAACCTTCTCCACGTGGCCTGCAAACATCTCCGTCATGGCCTGCTCCTGGCGGTTGAGGTTGTCGAGCATCAGCTTCAGCTGAGCACCGTCCTGCGGCATGTTGTCCGCCTCGCCACGCAGCAGGGCGTTGCGGCTGTCTCGGATGTCGTAGATCTCCTTGGCCACCAGCTCAGCCCGTTTGGCATTGGAGCTGGCCATCAGGATGTCCTGCGTCAGGAAGCTGCGCGGGTCAAGCGTCTCTTCAGCAGGAGCGGTGGTGGGGCTGTTCGGCTGGTTGCTCTCAGCCTTTGTTCCACTGAAAGGCATGTTGATGGAGCGCACGATGCCCTCCTCGGTCAGCTCCATCAGCGGGGCCACTGTCTTGTCGCGCAGTTTGACGAAGTAGATATGCTCCTTGTCAGGCACTCCTATGGGGCGCATCGTCACCTTGTCCAGGGTGTAGTTGACGCTGGCATTGGGCTTCACGTCCGTGAGATGCAGGTATTGCTCCGCATATTTGCAGTATTCGCCCGGCGTATAGCTGTGGCGTGTCACCTGAAGCATGATCTCAATCTCTGTGCGGGGCAGCATGTAGGTAACACCATACTCTTTGCCTCGCATCACCCCCACGGTCACCTCCGTCTGAGCCAGGGCCGACGTGGCGAGCAGCAGCGTGGCCCCTGTGGCCAGGAGGCAGTGTGTCAGTCTCTTATCCTTGTTGAAAACCAGATTTCTTTGTCTCATGATGCTTCGTATCATTTGAATAGTCAATGTATGCTTATTGAATGATCTTTGTATTGTTAATTATTGTATGAATAATCAGCCTGTTAGCCTCTCATTCTGCCAGGGATTCCCCTTAGCGTCTTACAAATGTAGCGAAGTTATCTGTTGGTTCGCCTTTTCATTAGTTATAATTAACTAAAACCATCCCACGAAGACCGGTTTGCTGAGCGGGATGACTTTTCCTGTGGGAGTGAGCGCTCCAGTGGAGGCATCGCGCAGGTAGATCTCGATGCTGTTGCTGTCGCGGCAGGCAGCCAGCAGGTAGCGTCCGTTGGGGGTGAGGGCGAAGTGGCGTGGGTGGCGGCCCGTCAGCTGGTAGCCTGCAGGAGTCAGCGTGCCGTCGGTGGGACTCACGGCAAAGATGGCGATGCCCTCGTGCTCCAGGCGATTGGAGGCGTAGAGGAAGCGACCGTCGGGGCTGAGCAGGATGTGCGCACTGCCTCGGGCATGGACGGAGTCCGTCTCGATGACCTGTTTGAGGTTGAGTTCACCCCGGTCCGCCTGATAGTCGAAGCAATGCACCATGCCACTCAGTTCGCTGATCAGGTAGGCGTGTCGTCCGTCGGGCGCGAAGGTCAGGTGGCGCGGTCCGCTGCCTGCTTCGATGGTTGCAGCCACCTGAGGCTGTGAGAGCAGCGGAGTGGTCTCGTTGACGGCAAAGCGCAGCAGGCGGTCGCTGCTGAAGTCGGTGGCAAAGAGGTAGCGGCCATCGGGCGAGAAGTGTGCGCAATGCACGTGGGGAGCCTCCTGACGCTCGGGGTCGCTGTGGGTGCATTCACCGGGGAAGAGCGCCTCCAGCGGGGCCGGTACCCCCTGGTCGTCCAGCGGGAAAAGGCTGAGCGAACCGCCCGTGTAGTTGGCAGTGACGGTGGCATGGGGGCTGAAGCTGACGTAGCATGGCGCAGCGCCCTTGGTCTCCCAGCTCCCCTTCAGCTGCATGGCACCCGTGGAGGGGTTGAGTGCCAGCAGGACCAGGGCGTCTTTAGGTCCGCCGTCCTCGCTTACTGAGTAGATCAGCGCCCGTGCCGGGTCGATGGCCAGAAACGATGGGTTGCTTACGTGGGCCGAGTCGAGCAGTTGCCATTCGGCGTTGGATTGGTTGAATCGCAGGGAGTAGATCCCCTCTGAGCCGGCATTGGTGTAGGTCCCTACGAGCATGAGCTGCTCGTTGCTGTCGGATGAGGTTGCGGGCTTGTGGGAGCATCCCATAGTGCCCATACAGGTGCTGGCTGCTACTGCGGCAGCCAGTATCATGTGCTGGAATGGATGGCTGTTCATGGTCTTAAGCATGGATTAATGGATTTAAAAATCTGCTGCAAATGTAGTGAAAATCTTCTTTTAACTAAAATTATTGGCCAACTATTTCGCTATTCCGCCCTCCGTTTGTACTTTTGTACTCAATAATAGGCAACGTATAGCCAAATCGGATAGATTATTAGAATAGAATATAGAGTATATAGGAAAAGCAAATCATGAGAAGAACCGTAATCATCATGTTGTGGGCTTGCCTCTGTCTGGCGCTGGGCGGTGGCTTGAAGGCTCAGGATAACAGTCAGCGCTATCCCAAACGCGAATTTCGTGCCGCCTGGATCCAGTGCGTCAACGGCCAGTTTAAGGGCATGGCCCCCGAGGCGATGCGGCAGAACCTGGTGTCTCAGCTCAACGCCTTGCAGCGGGCCGGCATCAATGCCATCATCTTCCAGGTACGTCCGGAGGCCGATGCGCTCTACGCTTCCCAGCTGGAGCCGTGGAGCCGCTTCCTCACGGGGGAGCAGGGCAAGGCCCCTGAGCCCATGTGGGACCCGATGCAGTTCATGATCGAGGAGTGCCACAAGCGCTGCATGGAGTTTCATGCCTGGATTAATCCCTACCGCGTCAAGACCTCGCTATCCAATGAGCTGGCTCCCGGCCACCTCTACCACCTCCATCCCGAGATGTTCGTGACCTATGGCAACCAACTCTTCTTCGACCCTGCGCTGCCCGAGAGCCGTCGTCACATCTGCATGGTCATCACCGACATCCTGACCCGCTACGACGTGGATGCCATCCACATGGATGACTACTTCTATCCCTATCCGCAGAAGGGACTCGATTTTCCCGATGAGGACAGCTTTGCCCGCTACGGCCGTGGCTTCGACAGCAAGGCCGACTGGCGCCGCAGCAACGTCAACCTGCTCATCAAGAAGATACACGAGACCGTGCGCGAGGTCAAGCCCTGGGTGAAGTTTGGCGTGTCGCCTTTCGGCATCTACCGCAACGAGAAGAGCGACCCGCTGGGCAGCAAGACCAACGGCTTGCAGAACTACGATGACCTCTATGCCGATGTGCTCCTCTGGGCCCGGGAGGGATGGATTGACTACAACATCCCGCAGATCTATTGGCAGATAGGCCATCCCGCAGCCGACTATGCCGAGCTGGTGGATTGGTGGGCCAAGCACACCGAGGGACGACCCCTCTACATCGGTCAGTCGGTGATGAACACCGTGCAACATGCCGACCCGCAGCATCCTGAGCAGAGTCAGATTGCTGCCAAGATGAAGCTGCAGCGTGCTTACCAGACCATCGAAGGCAGTTGCCAGTGGCCCGCCTCCGCCGTGGTGGAGAATGCCGGCAATTACGCCGAGGTCCTGCGTGCCGAGTACCACCGCTATCCCGCCATTCCGCCCGTCTATTACTTCATGGACCACAAGGCCCCCGGCAAGGTGAGCAAGGTGAAACCCCTCTGGATGGAGGATGGCTACGTGCTCTTCTGGACCGCTCCCAAGTACCGCACGGAGATGGACCGTGCCGTCCACTACGCCATCTACCGCTTCGAGGAGGGCGAGCAGGTCGATATCAACGATGCCACCCACCTCGTGGCCCTTACGCCCAACACCTTCTACAAGCTGCCTTACCGCGACGGCAAGACCAAGTACACCTACGTCGTCACCGCCCTCGACCGTCTCCACAACGAGTCCCGGTCAGTCAAGAAGAAGGTCAAACTCTGAGGTGCTGCGCATGGGTGACTTGAATAGTGATATGAATACCGAATATGCATACTGATATGCATACTGATATGAATGCTGAAGCGAATTGTACAATGCACGATGAGTTACGGCAGCGCCACGGCTGTGTCACCTTCTGGCTTTGGTTGGTGTTGCTCATCAATGCCGGTGTCACGTTGCAGTACCTGGTATCGCTTGTCGATGCCGACCCCCAGTTGCCCGTGGCGGCTGTTGCGCTGCTGGCCCTGCTCGGTGCCTGCAACGTCTATGCTGCGCTGCTGCTCATGCGGTGGAACAAGAGCGGCTTCTACCTCTTCATCGTCTCCTCGCTGGTTGCCTTGGCAGTCAACACCACGATGCTCGACCTCCATCCCGTGCAGTCCGTCTCCTCGCTGGTGGGCATCGCCATCTGGTGGGGCGTGCTGCAGATCCGCCACGATGGTCGCTCCGCCTGGAGCCAGATGGCGTGCCGCGGGCTGCGGCTGTTCTGATTGTTAATTAACAGCTTCTGTAGTTATAGATTAGACGATTTTGAGGAACTGTGGAAGGATACGCTGTTGCATTCTCCAATTGATACTCATAGGCTTGTCACCGGTAGAAGAGATGTAATCCACTAGTCCGAAACAGTAGAAGGGACAGGTGTTGCCAAACCCATCTTGTTTGTATTCTCTAACGAATAGGAGAAACTTCTTCTTATTCTTGGCCTGTTCCGCAAAACGACGTCCTTTGTTTGCGTGCGAATCGGATTTTTGTGACTGCCAATGAAACTGAAATTCGCTCACTACATAGTCATCGTATTGGGTAGAAGGAGAGTAGTCTTTGTCTGATTTATTCAGTGTAACGAATAGAAGTTCTGTATTCAGTTCATCGATTTTGAATACACCGGCTGAGATACCTTGCATGCGTTTATTGACCGTCTGACGTCCAAAGATGGTGAACACTTCTTTTCGGGTATAGCAACCGTACTGTTCGAGCGTGTCGGGCAGGCCTTGGCCAATGGTGAAGGTTTTGATTGCAATCTGAGACAGCTGATAATCTACCAATTCTTTAATTTCGGAAATAAAGAGTGGATAGTTACGGAGCGTTGCTATGGCTTCTTCTCGGGAGTGGAATGGTGTCTTTTCTAATTTATCGATATAGAGCGTGTAGTAGAGCATGGTGGTGTATGTGTCGTTTTGCTTGCTGATGTATTGAGGTTGGAGATGGTTGAGCGTATCCTGAATGAAGTGGAGGTAGGTTGCGCTGTTGGTATGCAGGAGGTTGGAGAGCCCTTTTTCGTATCTTTTAGTGCACTCATCATCGTTATAGTGACATAGGCCTGCTTCTCGTTTCAAGCTGGTCCAGCAGCCGGTCTTGTAGATCAGTCGAATGTCCTGTCCATTGTTTGCGATGAACTCTTTGAGTGTGGGTTGGTGATCGTACGTTCTGAGCTCTTGCACCAGACGTCGGCGATTGTAGATGGCCGACTGAATATTTTCGAGTACATACTGCTGTGCTTTTTCTTCCATATGAATGGAGCATCCTTGAGGTAGGAGGGTGAAGCCCTGTTTCACTTGGTCGATGACACTCTTGTCTTGTCGCACCATGAGGCTGCGAAAGCGGCTGGTGAAGTCGTATTTGTGATTGAGTTGGGCCACAAAGTCAAATACGGTGAGCAGCTCTTTGCCTGGCGCAAGTCGCAAACCGCGTCCTAATTGTTGTAGGAAGATGGTGAGCGATTCGGTAGGGCGTAGGAAGAGAACGGTATCTACCTCGGGTATATCGACTCCTTCGTTGAAGATGTCAACCACAAACAGGTAGTTGATTTCTCCTCTGGCCAACTTCTTGTTCAGCATATCTCGATCTTCGCTTCTGTCGGATGTAAGATAATCTGCTCGAAAGCCATAAGACCGAAATTGCTCAGCCATGTATCGGGCGTGCTCTTTAGTTGAGCAGAATCCTAATGCTTTACACTTGGTCTCATCAGGCAGGTAATACGTCAGCCTATCAATGATGAGTGCTACTCGCTCGCTATTGCATAATCTATCAGTGAGCTTTGTTGCAATATATTTATTACCTTGCATTAACTCTTCGTCTCTTAGGTCTGTCGTGTCGCTAATGCAGAGGTATTGGAAGGGGGTGAGTAGTTGCGCATTGAGCGCAGCGGTGAGTCGGATTTCAGCGCTGATAGTCTGGTCAAAGTCAGGCAACAGACTTTCACCGTCCATCCGCTCAGGTGTGGCTGTCAGTCCAATCAGAAGTTCGGGCTTGAAGTGGGACAGTATTTTACGGTAACTATCGGCTACACTATGATGGCATTCGTCGATGACAATATAATGGTAATAGTCGGACGAAAGGGTGCTGAATATGTCATCAAAGCGAGAATTAAAAGTTTGCACCGAGACAAATAGTTGGCTTATGCCTCTTGAAGGTCGCTGATTACCCACCCATAGCTCTCCAAAATTACTGTCCATCAGTACGCTGCGATAAGTAAAAAGTGCTTGACTCAGTATTTCCTGTCGATGGGCTACAAACAGGATATGGTTGGATTGCGGATGTGTGTTGCAGAATGTTTTGTAGTCGAAGGCGGAGATTACGGTCTTACCTGTACCTGTGGCTGCCACGATGAGGTTTCGGTAGATGCCGTTTTCTCGCTGAAGAGTCAACTTGTCAAGTATCTCTTTTTGATGAGGCAATATGGTGTAGCGGCTCCATAGTTCAGTTCTACACTCTTTAGGTCTTTTTTCTCTTGCAATTTCCTTGTAAAACTTATCGATACCACCGAGTCTAAAATCCTCAAAGTTGTTGCTATTCCAGTAGAGATCGAAAGTTGCCATTGCGGTTTTGATGATGTGTGGATTTTCAACGTTGGTCACTCTGATGTTCCATTCCAGTCCATCTGTTTGTGCTGATTTAGATAGGTTAGAAGAGCCGATGTAGGCAGTGCTGAATCCTGAGTTTCTTTCAAAGATATATGCTTTGGCATGAAGCCTTTCGATATCTGTATTGTAAGAGATTCGGATTTCTGTATTGGGTAATTGGGCAAGACGTTCTAGTGCTTTTGGTTCGGTCACTCCACAGTAGGTCGTGGTAATGATGCATAGCTTGTGCTCGTGGTGGTTGCAGAAACGTTTCAAGTCATCGTAAATCAGATTGATGCCTGACAGCCTGAGGAAGGATACGATTAAAAAGATGCGGTCTGCCGTTTGGATGTCTCTGCTTATTTCGGCGCTTAGGGGAATATCACTCTGTCCACCAGTAAACAAGCTGCTTGTCCTAAATCCAGTCAAGGGTCTCACTATCTTGTTGCGGGTAGCTATGAGGTTGGCTTCCTCTTGTCTAGATATTACAGCAGCCAATATCTGATTTTCATCAGCAATCTTCTCCTCGTCGTTTTCTCCCAGAAATTCGATGAGACGGTTGACAAATGAAGCACGTTCTTCTGCTGAAAGTTCCTCATCAGAGAGCCTGTTACATATAAGTCTGTTAATATGTCCTGCTAGCATCGAGGGTGATTCAGCAGTGTCTATAGAGTCTTTCTTACAAACGAGTCCGTTTATATTGGCTTGCTCAATCTCCTGTTGCAATTGTTGTGTGATAAGGTTCTCGTATGATCCTTCTTGAAGTTTCATGGTTGTTTGATTACATTATTTCTTTCAGCAAAGTTACTACTTTTCTCTGAGTTTACCAAGGGGTCCTGGCTTAATCTATGTGAATACGAGGGTATGAATTTGCCTCTGCTGGAGGGTGAATCATAGAAAAAGTGTGGGTTTTATTGGTCTGAATCATCGAAAAAGTGTTTTTTTGCATCGGTAATCATTTGAGTTCGTGTCTGATAATCCCGGCTTGAAAGGGCTGCGCCTTTCGGCTTTTCTCATTTTGTCATACTATTTGTTTATTGTTCATCTATTGCAGGATTGTTTTTGCAATGCGTAAAGAATTCATCACGTGTTTTACAATGCCCTCTATATGCATACTTCACCAATCCATATTTTGCAGGTGTTTTCAGTTTTACCCAATCCTTCACGTCAAATAGGATACGGATGGGATATGCCGCATCATCAATGCGTTTCAACCGAGCTTGTGACACCCTGTAATAGCCTTCAATATGTGCGCCTGGCTTGATTGGGGCGATATATCTTATCGACTGTATATCCTTTGCTTCTTCCAGCCCCTTCTTTCCCATCATGATCTGGCTGGCTTTGCCTTCAAGAATGGAAGCCACATCTTCATTGACTTGTTCGTCCAACGTAAGAATCATATATACAGCGTCTTTAGGCTCTTCCGATGTATAGTAGAGTCCCTTTTGAGGTATGCTGTCATCGAGAATGTTTTCTGTGTCCTTGCCTATCAGTTGCACGATAAAGTCCTCTAACAGCTGTCGGTTGCGCAGGTCCTTTGGGCGGAGAGGGAATGCTCCGATATTCACCTCCTCAATGCTCTTCTGGAATCTCGCCATGGCTACATCGTCAGGCTCGCCATCTCCGGGGAAGAGGATGTATCCACCGATTACTTCCTTTTTCAAGGTTTCAGAGCCGTGTTCCTGGTAATAGATGGCATCCCGGTAGCGGTGCATCTGGTTGATGGCATCGTCAGGCGGTGTGTCAACACCATTCTGTCTGTCCGCTATGCGATATTTGGCATCGAAGAGATAAGTCATCTCTTGGGATTATAGACCAACTCGGCTAACTCCACGTTGTCCTTTTTGAAGAGTATGCGTGAGTGTTCGCCCTTACCCAGTTCCCAAGTGAACACTCCGTTCATCTCCATGCGGTTGCGATGATCCACATCCGTATCTGATAATTGCAGTTTTTCTTTTACGATATGGCTCACCTCAATGAAGCACCATATCTCGTAGAGCGTGGCGATGTCCTTCGTCTGTAGTCTGTACAACCCATCATAGAGCGAGTAGCCTCGGCGGAGCAGGTTCCAAGTGCGATACACCAGACTATAGCCTGTCGCCTTGTGCAGCACCAGACTTTCCTGGCTCATACCTTTGTACCGGCCTACGGTGCGGAAGAATGGATTGCGCTGTAGATGCTGCAAGGCAGAGAGCGTATGGCGCATTTCCTCCTTTTTCACCTCCGACACGTTGTTCAGGCTCTCTATTCTGCGCTTCAAGGCATCATATTTGGAAGTTATCTGGCTAAGGGCAAATTTCAGGAAGCGGTTCTCCTGCGTGTCGTTGGTCTGTATCTGTTCCTCCACCCTGTAGAGATGTCCGTTTTCCTTCCGATGTTCAGCAAGCGTATTCTCAATCTCACGAGGCATCACCTTCAGTTGGTCGGCACGTCTGTAGGTCTCTTGTCCATGCAACCTGTGTCGGGGACGTTCGATGATGCTCTTGCAGGCGCGTATGAACTTCTCCTGCTCACCGGCAAACACGCTCCACCATACGATCTCGGGCGTTTCGCCGCTTTGGTTGGGTGAAAAGCCATGGAATGTCCTTCGCATGTAGTCCAGTGACAACATGCGGTATTCCGTCTCTATGTCCTCGATGATGCTTCGCCAATGTTCATGATAGTCGAGTTTCGTGCTCAATACCTCAAAGGAGAAAGTAAAGCGTTTCGTTCCCTCCTTTGTTTCGTAAATAAGATGTATCTCGCTTTTTCCTATTTCGTTGCCATAGTTAAGGAATCCTGCCAGTATGTGTCGGCGGAAGGTAAACCGCTCGTTGTCCCCCTGCAGCTCCGAACCAAACTGCGCATCCTTCACGTAGTCGGCAAACTCCACCCATATCGGGTAGTCGGCATTATCGAAGAATATGGCTGGTGCCGTTTCACCTCTCTCTATTTGCCGTTCGCCCTCGTCCGTATTCAAAGTTACAGACTCGACATCCCCTGTCCAGGAATAGGTGGAGTGCAGGGCTTGCTCCCCGATGTTATGCTTGGCTTTCGTTCAGATGGCATCGTACTTTCCGCACTCGATGCTCATCGTGAAGTCTGCGTGTCGTATGGTCAGGAGTTCCATAACTGTTGTTGCATTACTTTATGAGTTTTCTGTTATTATCACCTTCCAGTACCTTCATCTGCTGAATGGCAATCTGATTCAACTTTATCAATCGCTCGCCTTGGGGCAAGCCTTGGTCGATGAACACGGCATTGAGGTTTTCCATATTCGAAAGGCAAATCAACTCATTGATTGTTGCATAGTCGCGTATATTACCCTTCTTCTCGGCATTCGCCTCTCTCCATTGCTTGGCAGTCATGCCAAACATAGCCACATTGAGCACATCAGCCTCATTGGCATAGATGATGCTTGCCTGTTGGGGTGTCACCTCTTCGGGGATAATATTGCGTTTGATAGCATCGGTGTGAATCCGGTAGTTGATTTTGGAGAGTTCCCGCTTTGCAGACCATCCTAACAGACGTTGCTCTTCCTCTTTTAATCGCTGGAATTCCTTGACGATGTATAATTCAAACTCCACAGAAATCCAACTTGCAAATTTGAAAGCTATATCTTTATGAGCAAACGTGCCACCATATCTTCCAGGCTTGGAAATAATGCCGATAGCATTCGTTGTATTTGTCCACTTTTGTGGGGATAATGTAAAAGCATTTAATCCAGCCTCTTTTCTAAACACCTCGAATTCGAGGGGTTTAAACATGGGATTATACAGGCTTTCCCAGATGCCCAGAAATTCTATCGTATTTCTATTGCGCATCCAGTTGCCAATAACAGCAGTAGGGTCATCGCTTTTATATTTAGCAATGTCGGTCAGAGATATGTAGTCATTTTCGTTATGACTTATGATGGTAACTTGTCTTTCTTGAACAATAATCTTTGCCATGATTATAATTCTAATTGTCCCGAATTCGGGGTATTTAAAAGTAATACATTGATTTTAATATTATATGTTTAGATGTTTATTCAAACGCACTTTTTCTACTAACCCATTGGGGAAAGAGAATGATAGATTAGATGGATCCCATACAGGTTTTACCTTATGGATAATACGGTGATAAGAGGGTGAAAGAATAATTATGTTAG
>CAMACX010000005.1 GCA_945831575.1 uncultured Mediterranea sp. | reverse complement strand
CAATGCTTTCTTACCAGTCGGGGTGACTGGATTCGAACCAGCGACCACACGCCCCTTGGACTACACGCTGTGGTAGGGGCAACATCTGAATGTCCTCCGGGTACACTCTTCGTACTCAAGAACCGCAACAACTCCATCAACATCGACCGCAAGAACCGACTGCATCCTTTCTATTTGGTCTATATCCGGGATGATGAGGTGATTTACCTCAACCACCTGCAGCCCAAGGAGCTGCTTGACCGTATGCGTCTGCTCTGCAAGCAGTTGACAAAGCCCTGTGGTGACCTTTGCAGGGAGTTCAACCGCCAGACGCACGATGGCAAGCAGATGAATCGCTACAACGAGCTGCTCCAGAAAGCAATCCAATCTATTGTGCAGGTCAAGGAGCAGAGCGACCTGGACTGCTTCCTCGGCGGTGTGCAGGGTACGCTCTTTACCGACGAGCTGAAGGGACTGGATGATTTTGAACTGATTTGTTTTTTAGTCATCCAATAAGTGAGCGTTGCTATGTGGAGATGGCCCGATACAACCCGAATCAACCAGCCGCTGCCCAAGAAGGCACTCTTTGCGAAGTTTGACTGGAGCAGTGCGCAGCGTGCGGCGGTGGATAGCTCCATCAGCCGCATGGTGCTGACTCGGCTGATTTCGCCTGCTACGGTGCCGGCGCTTGCAGAGGGGACAGAGGTGAAGTCGTTCTACGTGGTAGAGGTGCAGCTCAAGCAGAAAAGCTACGCTCCTGAGGTGCTCACCCTGCTGGCCAAGGCCATTCCGCAGCGGATGCTTTTTGAGCTGCATTATGCTGACGAAGTGCAGTGGGCTACCTATCAGGAGCGGTTGATTGCTTCTGCCTGGATGCCCATGGGGCAGCAGGAGCTCCGTCTGCTGCAAGGCACACAGTTGGATACCTTGTGGGAACACCTGCTGCGCGACATCAGTGGGCTGCAACAGCAAGCGGATGGATGCAGTGTGCTGGAACAGCTCAAGCGCAACGAAGCGCGGGATAAGCTGCTGCGCAAAGTTGCACTGACCGAGAAGCGTTGCCGCATGGAGAAGCAGCCCCGGCGCAAAGCCGAACTCTTCAAGCAACTCACGGAGCTGAAACGCCAATTGGAATCATTTGACAAGAGCATAACTTAACGACACACAATGATATGGAGAAACTAACCTTACAGAGCCGCGACGTAGTAGGCTCGAATGTAGAACGGATTGCTGCACTCTTCCCGCAGTGCGTCACCGAGCATCGCGATGCCCAGGGCCGCTTGGTGCGTGGCATCGATTTTGAGAAGCTAAAAGCAGAACTGAGTCTCGACCTCATTGGCGAGGGCGAGGAACGTTATCAATTCACTTGGCCCGATAAGCGGGCCGCTGCCCGTTTGGCTAATCTGCCCACCAACATGACGCTTCGCCCTTGCCGCGAAGAGAGCGTAGATTTTGACCACACCCAAAACCTCTACATCGAGGGTGACAATCTCGATGTACTCAAAGTACTGCGTGAGACCTACCTCGGCAGAGTGAAGATGATTTATATCGACCCACCTTACAATACGGGCAATGATTTTGTCTATAACGATGACTTTGCTAAAGGAAAAGAGCAGTTTGAAGAAACAAGCGGCTTGTTTGATGAAGAGGGCAATCAGACGATTGACCCCATGCAACGCAATACAGAAAGCAATGGCCGTTTCCATACCGACTGGCTTAACATGATTTATCCCCGGCTGAAGGTTGCAAGGGATTTGCTGTCGGAAGATGGGGTGATATTTATTTCCATTGATGATAATGAAGTCAGAAATCTAAAAATAGTTTGTGATGAAATTTTTGGAGAAAGCAACTTCTATGGGATAATTACATGGTCTAAAAAACGAAAAGGTAGTTTCTTGTCTAAAGGAATAATTAGTCTTACAGAATACCTACTTGTATATAGCAGAACGAGGTCTTCTTGTATTGGCTTGTTTGGAGGGGTAGCTGATTCAACGGATAAAAAAAGTGTTCTGCTTGTTCCTGCAAACATAGTTAAAAGTAAACTCGCAGATGGTTTGTACAAAGCTGGTAGCTATGGAGATGATGTTAATCCAGTAATGTTGCTTGATGATGTCATCATAAAAAATGGTATTATAACAAATTCATTTCGGATAGAAGCTCCCTTTGTTTGGTCTCAAAAGATGTTTGATGAGCAATTAGGAGCAGGGGCGACATTTGTTATAAATACAATGAATTTTCAGATACGTGTATTCCGTATTTATGATGAAGATAGTTTTAAGGGATTTGGTAGTTATATCAATGGCGTTGATATCAAAGGAACAAATGAGGATGCTTATGAAGAATTAGAAAGTATATTTGAAAGGAAGAAATTGTTTGATTATTCTAAACCAACGAATTATATAAGAGAATTGGTGAATGCTGCTTCACATTTTGAAAAAGATGCTATTATCCTCGATTTTTTCAGCGGTTCCGCCACTACCGCTCACGCAGTCATGAAGCTCAATGCTGAGGACGGTGGACAGCGGAAGTTCATTATGGTGCAACTGCCTGAATTGACGGATGAAGGCAGCGAGGCCTATAAGGCAGGTTACAAAAACATCTGCGAAATAGGCAAGGAGCGCATACGTCGTGCAGGGAGGATGATTAAGCAGGAGGCTGGATTGCAGGGGCAGGACCTGGATATTGGCTTCCGCGTGTTGAAGCTGGACAGCAGCAACATGATGGAGGTGAACAAGACACCGCAGGAGACAGACATGAATGACCTCTTTGCCGACAATGTGAAGCCCGACCGCAGCAGCGAAGACCTCCTCTTCCAGGTGATGCTCACGCTTGGCGTAGAGCTTTCAGCCTCTATCGAGGTGAAGCAAATAGAAGGCAAGCAGGTGTTTGACATCAACCACGGCTATCTGGTGGCCTGCTTCGATGAGCAGGTGGGTGAGGCCACGATACGGCAGATTGCCCAGCAGAAGCCCTACTACTTCGTGATGCGCGACAGTTCCGCCGAGAGTGACAACGTGATTGACAATTTCGAGCAGCTCTTCCGCCACTATTCACCCGAAACCATCTGCAAAATCATATAAATGAATGTTTTTGGAAAAATAAATAGTAAATAGAACACCATATTTATTAGGAAGTTGTTATCTTTGCAGAGAATCAATAAAAATCGTAGTTATGAACATTGTGACAAAAGACAGCATTATTCCTACTCTCCAAGGCTATTTTGCTACGCAGCCTATTTCCAAAGCCTGGTTGTTTGGGTCATACTCTCGCGGAGAAGAAACCGCCGATAGTGATGTAGATATTTTGGTCTCTTTTGATAAAGAGGCTAAGATTAGCCTGTTTAAATATGCTGACATGATTTGTCAACTGGAAGCCCTGTTGAAACAGAAGGTGGATCTGGTGGAAGATGGAACTTTGCTTCCTTTTGCACAGCAAACTGCAAATACGGATAAAGTCTTGATTTATGAGAGAAGTAGTCAAAGATTGAGGCCGATTGGAGCACATACTGATTGCCATCAGTAATATTGAAGAGTTCACTAAAGAACTAACTGAAGAGGATTTCGTAAAGAGCAAAGTTCTCTTCTTTGCTGTGGTCAAGAATATTGAGATTGTGGGCGAAGCGGTTTATATGTTGACGAAAGAATACAAGCAATCTCATCCTTCAATCCCCTGGATTGTCATAGAGAAAATGCGTCACGTCTTGGTTCATGGATACTACACGATTTTACCTGGAAAAGTCGGGAAAACGGTGCAAGAGGATTTGCCTTTGCTGAAACGACAGATTGAGTGTCTATTGGTAGAAGAGTGAAAATATCCGCTGTATAGATAGCAATTTCATCGAGTATATGGGATAAACCTTGTACAGATGAAATTCAAATTTAAAATCCAACCTTATCAGACGGAGGCCGTGGAGCATACGGTCAACGTCTTTACCGGTCAGCCGTCGCACGCGATGGAGAGTTACCGTATGGACCTGGGCAAGTCGGCTCAAGGCAAGTTGTCGTTTAGCGAGACGGGTTTCTGCAATCCGCGCATTCAGCTGAGCGAGCAGGTATTGCTGCAGAACATCCACTCTGTGCAGGCCACAAGCGACATCACGCCCTCAGCAGCGCTGAGCAAAAGCATGGGTGCCCTCTCCCTCGATATCGAGATGGAGACGGGCACGGGTAAAACCTATGTCTATATCAAGACCATGTTTGAACTCAACCGCCGTTACGGCTGGTCGAAGTTTATTGTCGTGGTGCCGAGCATTGCCATCCGCGAGGGGGTGGCCAAGAGCTTCTCCATGCTGGAGGAGCACTTTATGGAGCACTACGGCAAGAAGGCCCGTTGGTTTGTGTACAACAGTAGCAACCTGCAGCAGATTGATGCCTACTCGGCTGATGCCGGGCTGAACGTGATGATTATCAATACCCAGGCCTTTGCCTCATCGATGAAGGAGGATGGCAGGAGCAAGGAGAGCCGTATCTTCAATACGCCTCGCGACAACTTTGGCAGCCGCAGGCCGGTGGATGTGATAGCGGCCAACTGGCCCATCGTCATCATGGATGAGCCGCAGAAGATGGAGGGTGATGCCACGGTGAAGGGAGTAAAGCGCCTCTCGCCACTCTTCGTGCTCAACTACTCCGCCACCCACAAGAGCAGGCACAACTGCATCTATGCGCTCGATGCGCTCGATGCCTACCGGCAGAAATTGGTGAAGCGCATCCAGGTGAAGGGCTTCGAGGTGAAGAATCTGCGTGGTACGAACGGCTACCTCTATCTGGATGAGGTGGTGCTCTCGCCCAACCATCCACCACAGGCGCGCATTGAGCTGGAGGTCAAGAAGGCTGGTGGGGAGATTGCCCGCCGTACGAAGCTCTTCGATGTGGGCGACAGCTTGCAGGAGGAGTCGGGACTGGCTCAATATGCTCACTGCGTGGTATCTGAGATTCATCCTTCGGGTTATGTCACTTTCCTGAATGGGATGACGTTGCGCCGAGGCGAGGTGGTGGGCGACAGCAACGAACGCCACATGCAACGGGTGCAGATACGTGAGACCATCAAGTCACACTTCGAGAAGGAACGCCAGCTCTTCAAGCGTGGCATCAAGTGTCTTTCGCTCTTCTTTATCGATGAGGTGGCACGCTACAAGAGTTACGACACGGATGGCCAGGAGGTGAAGGGCGAACTGCAACGCATCTTTGAGGAGGAGTATGCCCGCCTGGTGAATGAGGAATTTCACATCTACGATGAACCCTACAACGCCTACCTGCGCCGCTTCTTGCCTAAGGAGGTACACCGTGGCTACTTCTCTATCGACAAGAAGACCAACCGCGTAATTGATGGGAAAGCTGACCGGAAGACGGGTCTGTCGGATGATATCTCGGCCTATGACCTGATTCTGAAGAACAAGGAGCGCCTGCTCAGCTTTGAGGAGCCTACGCGCTTCATCTTCTCCCACTCCGCCCTGCGCGAGGGATGGGACAATCCTAACGTGTTCCAGATATGTACTTTACGTCATGCTAAATCCTCTACGGCTAAGCGGCAGGAGGTGGGGCGCGGACTGCGCCTCTGCGTGGATTGCCAAGGTACGAGGATGGATGCCGAACTGCTGGGTGAAGAGGTGCATGAGGTCAACCGGCTGACGGTGATAGCCAACGAGAGCTATGCGGACTTTACGCGGGCTCTCCAGAGCGAAACGCGCGAGGTGCTGCGCGAACGGGCGGTGAAAGCTACGGTGGATTACTTCAAGGGCAAGCAGCTGCGCATCGGTGAGGAGCTACATACGGTCAGTGAGCAGGAGGCCAGTCGCATCATGGTCTATCTGGAGGACAACGGCTACATTGATAGTCAGAACCGCATCACATCGGCCTATCGTGAGGCGCTAAGCCAAGCTACGGTGGCTCCCTTGCCGGATAAGCTGCTGCTGATGGCCGATGGGGTGCGCAGGCTCATCAACAGCATCTTCGACCCGAAGGCGCTCGATGACATGGTGCAGGAGGAGAAGCCCACTACGGGCCTTAACCAACTGAATGCCAACTTCAACAGGGAGGAGTTTCAGGCACTCTGGAAGGAAATCAATCATCAGTATGTCTATACGGTAAACTACGACAGCGAGGAATTGATAAATAAGGCTATCCTGCACATCGACCGCGAACTGGAGGTGACGCGGCTGCGCTACGTCATGGTGGAGGGTATGCAGCAGGTGGAGGAGGTGACAGCCTTTGGTGATACCCGCTCGCAGTCGCATGAGCTGACTGATGTCTGCACTTCAACAGTGCCCTATGACCTGGTAGGTGAAGTGGCGAAAGGGGCACGGCTGACCCGCCGTACGGTGGTCAGCATTCTCAAAGGTATCAGTACCTCCAAGCAGTTGCTCTTCAAGAACAATCCCGAAGAATTTATCCGTAAGGTAGTGGCCATCATCAGGGAGCAGAAGGCCACCATGATTGTGGAGGCCATCCGATACAATGTCACTGAGGGTACCTACGACAGCGCCATCTTTACAGCCAAGGGGAAGGTAGAGTACGACCGTGCCTATGCAGCCAAGAAGAGCATCACCGACTACGTGATGAGCGACAGCAAGGGGGAGCGCGACTTTGCACACGACCTGGATGAGGCTGATGAAGTGGTGGTCTATGCCAAACTGCCCCGTTCATTCCAGATTCCAACGCCGGTGGGCAACTACGCTCCCGACTGGGCCATTGCCATGCAGCGCCATGGGGTGAAGCACATCTTCTTTGTAGCCGAGACCAAGGGCTCACTCTCGTCGATGGACCTGAGCCGCATCGAGGAGTGCAAGATAGCGTGCGCCAAGAAGCTGTTTGACTCGCTCTCCGCAGAGAAGGTACAGTATCACAAAGTGACCTCATACCAAGACTTGCTGGACGAGATGGGGCGTCTCAGATAATGCTTGGTATGAGGTCGCTTTGTGTTTAATCCCTATATGAAGGTCTGCGTCATCAGTACATGAAGACCTTCTCTGCGCCCTTCAGCTGGAGGGGCTTGGAGAGGAGGCCTGCGGTGAAGCGGCTCGGGGCGCTGGGGCAGACGTTGCCCACGTAGAGCATTACCTCGCCGGACGTCTCGGCGATGCTGCCGGTCTCATCCACATAGGCCAGGTCGCGCGGGGTGAGGGTGAACTCTATCGTCCGGCGTTCGCCGGGCTGGAGCATCACTTTCTGGAAGCGGGCCAGCTGACAACGGGGCGTTACGCCGCTGATGGCGCGGTGGGAGAGATAGAGCTGTACCACCTCTTCGCCGGCACGCTTGCCGTTGTTGGTCACTTCTACCTTCACGGTGAGGTTGTCGCCGGTCTGAAGTTCGCTGGGACTCTCCAACTTCCTGTACTTGAAGGTGCTGTAGCTCAGTCCGTAGCCGAAGGGATAGAGCACGTCGCCCTCGAAGTAGCGGTAGGTGCGGTGGGCCATCGAATAGTCTTCGAACGGCGGTAGATCGGCATCCGAACGGTAGAAGGTGATGGGCAGCTTGCCCGAAGGATTGTAGCGGCCAAAGAGGATGTCGGCCAAGGCGGTGCCTGCGGCCTGTCCGCCGTACCAGGCTTGGATGACGGCCGGCAGCTGCTCGGCTTCCCAGTTGTAGGCAATGGCACTGCCCGACATGCAGATGAAGAGCACCGGCTTGCCGAGGGCATGGAGCCGCTTCATCATCTCCGTCTGGATGGCAGGCAGCTGGATGGAGGTGCGGTCGCCCCCTTCAAAGCCTTCCATACCGCCGGCATCCCCGGCTTCGCCTTCCAGGAGGGGTGAGATGCCACCGGCATAGATGATCAGGTCGGCATCCTTGTACTTCTCGGCAAAATGATTAAGGTCAACTCCTTCGGCCAGGTGGATGAAGTCGCAGAGGGAGTCATACACCACCTCGATATCCTTCTCTTCACGCAGGGCATCGAGCAGGGTGACGTTCTTCGTGGGGAAGCCGTTGTAGTTGCCCAGCTGCGTGGTGCCGTTGTTGGCATTGGGTCCGAGCAGGGCGATGCGCTTCACCTTGGGCGAGAGGGGGAGCAGTGACTTGGCGTTCTTGAGCAGCACCATCGACTCGCGGGCCATCTTGAGTGCCTGCTCTTGGTGGGCGGGACATTCGAGCACGGAGTAGGGGATGCTGGCATAGGGTACCTGCTCCTGCGGGTCAAACATGCCCAGGCGGAAGCGGATCTTCATCAGCTTCTTGAGCGAGATGTCGAGCTGCTCCTCCGTGATGAGTCCGGCCTCTACGGCCTCGGTCAGCGAGCCGTACATGTTGCCGCACTCCAGGTCGGTGCCGTGGAGCACGGCATCGGAGATGGCTGAGAGGGGGTCCTTGTGCGTGCGGTGGCCATTGAGGAAGTCGGACACGGCCCAGCAGTCGGAGGTGACGTAGCCATCAAACTGCCAGTCGTGCAGCAGAATCTTGCGCAGGAAGAGGTTGCTGCCGCAGCAGGGCTGACCCTTGAAGCGGTTGTAGGCGCACATCACGCCTGATACCTTGGATTCGTTAATCAGTCGGTAGAAGGCGGGCAGGTAGGTCTCCTTCAGGTCATGCTCATCGGCCACGGCATCAAACTCGTGGCGGAGTGGTTCCGGTCCGCTGTGTACGGCAAAGTGCTTGGCGCAGGCCGATGCCTTGAGGTAGCGCGGGTCATCACCTTGCAGTCCGCGTACCATGGCCATGCCCATCTCGGCAGTCAGGTAGGGGTCCTCACCGTAGGTCTCATGCCCACGTCCCCAGCGGGGGTCACGGAAGATGTTGATGTTGGGGGTCCAGAAGGTCAGGCCGGTATATCGCTTGATGGTGTTCCCCTTCTTGATGGAGGCGTTATAGACGGCGCGGCCTTCGCTGGAGATCATGTCAGCTGCACGCTGCAGCTCGGCGGGGTTGAAGGTGGCGGCCAGGCCGATGGGTTGCGGGAATACGGTGACATGCTCCGTGGAGCGGCCCACACCGTGCAGGCATTCGTTCCACCAGTTGTAGTCGGGGATGCCCAGACGGGGGATGCCATGAGCTGTGTAGAGCATCTGTGACACCTTCTCTTCCAGCGTCATGCGGGATACCAGGTCGTTGACCCTAAGCTCGATGGGCAGCGTCGTATCTAGGTAGGGTACCTTCTCTTCAGGTTGTTGTGCAGAGGCACAGGTTGCCGCTCCAATCAGTAAGGCGGATACAAGTCGTACAACTTTTTTCATAGGTAAAATTGTTATCATGTTAGGTAATACCATTAATTAGGTCACAAAGGTAGGAAAGATTGGTAAGCTTTCCAAATGATGGGCTACCTATTTTTGCCTTATCTTTAGACCTTCAAAGCCTTATCTTTAAACGTTTAAAGCCTTATCTTTAAACGTTTAAAACCTTATCGTTTACCCTATCCACCTAGGTGGATAACTTTAGCCACTAAGGTGGATAGACTTAACCACCAAGGTGGATAGACTTAGCCACTACTGTGGATAGCTTTATTCACAGCTGTGGATAGACTAAACAAACGTATATGCTGGGTCAATGTATAGGCTTAAAAAAGACTGCATCGCAGGCTTACGCGCTGTGATGCAGTCTTTCTCTTGGTGGCGGGATGCTTTTACCCGCTTCTTATCGCTTAGGCGCATCTTATTGCGAAGATGCTTCGCCTATGCCATCAATACTTGTAGCGCAGGGCCTTGTCAATGTCAGCCGGTCTGCTGATGGGCAGCAGGGTGAAGCCCCACTCGTAGGCCTTGTCGGCAGGCAGGGTGTAGGCGGGCGAGGTACGGCAACCCCAGCTGTTGTAGCCGGCCACGCCCTGTTGACGCAGGTCAACGCAGACCTCGACGTAGTTGCGCTCCGTGATGTCGTTGAGATGGGTCTGCTTGCGCAGTTTGAAGCGGGCCTCTGCGGGATTGTTGGCGGCAATCTCCTCGGGAGAGCGGTTCTGCCACTGGTAGGGGCGGTCGGCGTTCTCGCTGTCAAAATCCTCCACGCTGTTGCGCAGTGCGTTGAATTCCATCAGGCTGTCGGCCACGAGCAGCAGGCCTTCACCCTGTGCAGAGGTCAGGGCCACCCAGCGCGTGTCGGTGCGGTGGCCACACTCCTGCGGACGGACGTAGGGCACGTACATCTCTTCAGCGGTGGTCTTGTAGCGGCCAATCATCGAGCCGGCGTTGCGGTCCCAGTAGTTCTCCTCCGGTCCACGGCCCAGGTATTCCACCTTGTGGAGCGTGGTGGGCAGGCGGAAGCGCATACCCAGACGGGGCAGGTCGGCCACCTTGGCCTCGCTGTCGGCGGCGGTGAGTGTGGCGCTGAGGTGCAGCACGCCGTCGGGATAGATCAGGTAGGTCACGTTGTAGTGTTGTCCTGTGGGCAGGGCATAGCCTACGTGAAGCTCAATGTTCTCCTCCACATTGTTGACTTCGACCTGATCGACAGTGAATTGGGTGCTGGCCTCGTGCCATACCTGCAGGCGGTAGGGGGCCTGACTGCCGTAGTCGTTGTCATTGGGCGCACGCCAGAAGTTGGGCTGCAGGCCGAAGCCGTCGGCGATGTACTCCTTGCCGTTGACGTTGTAGGAGGTCACGATACCCTGCTTGCGGTCGAAGACGAGGCGGAGCTGCTTGTTCTCAATCTCCACCTGCTCATCGGTCAGTTCATAGGTCAGTTCGCTGCCGTTGGCCTTGTATGCGGTCGGGGCACCCTTTGCGGTGAGGAGGAATTGCTCGTAGGCAATCTCATGCCCTGCGGGTATCAGCGGCTCGGCCAGTTTGGTCACGACGCTGAAGTTGACGAAGTACTCCGTGCCGGCCTTGGCGGCGGGAGCGGTGATGGGGAGGCGGAACTCCTTGCTCTCCTGCGGAGCCACGTCGAGCGTCAGCTGGTTACGCTTCATCACCTTGCCGTTGGCATGCAGGGTGTAGAAGATGGTGTAGCGCTTCAGGTTGGTGAAGTAGAAGCGGTTGATGACCTTGAAGAGGCCCTTGGTGGCATCCACAGCCTTGAAGGCCACATTCTGGTAGCTGTACTTCACCTCCTGCATGGCAGGGTGCGGCTTGCGGTCGGGACCCACGATGCCGTTGCAGCAGAAGTTGCCGTCGCTCGGCGAGTTGACCCCGTAGTCACCGCCGTAGGTCCAGTAGGTGCGCCCTTCACTGTCCTTCTCCAACAGGCCCTGGTCCACCCAGTCCCAGATGTAGCCGCCTTGCAGGTTGGGGTACTTGTAGATCTCCTTCCACTGATCCCACAGGTTGCCGCTGGAGTTGCCCATGGCGTGGGAGTATTCTGAGGGCGCTACGGGGCGGTCGGTGCCCCGTTCGCCCCAGCGGTGCAGGTCCTCGGCCGAGGGGTACTGGGGTACAAACATATCGGTATTCCACTCCCATTCGGCGCGTTCGTAGTTGACGGGGCGGTTCATGCCGTTCTTCTCCTTCTCCTTCAGGAAGAGGTAGGTCTGGTAGAAGTTGTAGCCGTTGCCGGCCTCGTTGCCCAGCGACCAGAAGGTGACGCAGGGATAATTCTTGTTGCGTTCGTACATGTTCTCCGTGCGGTACATGTGGGGCTTGATCCACTCGGGGTTGTTGCCCAGCGTGCCGCCCTTGCTCAGGTTGTAGGACATGCCGTGGCTCTCGATGTTGGCCTCGTCATAGACGTAGAGACCATACTCGTCGCACAGCTCGTAGAAGCGGCGGTCCTGCGGGTAGTGGCAGAGGCGCACGGTGTTGATGTTGTTCTGCTTCATCAGGGTGAAGTCGAGGCGCATATCCTCCTCGCTCACGTAGTGGCCCGTGTGCTGGTTGTGCTCATGGATGTTCACACCCTTCAGCTTCAGCGGCTGGCCGTTGATGTAGAGCAGGGTGAGCTGGCGTCCGCTCGGTGCGCGGAGTTCGCTCTTCTTGATCTCGATGCGGCGGAAGCCGACGTGGTAGGGGATCATCTCCGTCACCTGACCATTCTCCTTCACTGTGAGCAGCATCTGGTAGAGTGTGGGGTTCTCCGAACTCCAGGGGCTTACCTGGGTGATTGATGCATCGAAGTGTACCTGCTGCTCACTGGCAGCACCTACGTTGCACTTGTGCTCCGCATCGATGACCAGCCGGCCAGAGGCATCCCGCAGCTCATAGCTCACCTCGACCTGCTTCTCCTGTGCGGCACGGTTGCGCAGGGCGATGTCGAGGCGGAAGAGGCCGTTCTGATAACTGTCGTCGAGGGTGGAGACTACGTGGAAGTCGCGGATGGCCGTCTTGGGCTGGCTGTAGAGGAAGACATCGCGCTCGATGCCGCTCAGGCGCCAGAAGTCCTGGCACTCCAGGTAGGAACCGGTGCTCCAGCGGAAGACCTTCAGCACCAGTGTATTCTTGCCCTCCTGTACGTAGGGGTTGATGAGGTATTCAGCTGGGTTCTTGGAGTCTTCGTTGTAGCCCACCTCCTTGCCGTTGAGATAGACATAGACGCCCGACTTGGCACCGGCGATGTGGAGGTAGATGTCGCGCTCCATCCAGCCTTGCGGAATCTCGATCTCGCGGCGATAGACACCCACGGGGATGTCATCGGGCAGGGTGGGGGGCTTGGGGTTGAGTGGCTTGAATTCGTAGCCGATGTTGGTGTAGAGGGCCAGGCCGTGGCCTTGTACCTCCCAGTTGCCGGGCACCTTGATGTCGCACCAGCCCGCTGTCTGGCTTTCACTCGCGGTGATGTCAGCCGGCAGGTTGCGGTGGGAGTCGGTATAGTAGAATTGCCAGGTGCCGTTGAGCAGGCGGTAGTAAGGACTCTGTTCGTAGCGTCCGCTTAGGGCATCCTCGCGCTTGTCGTAGGTCATGAAGGCCGAGCGGGGCGCTTCACGGTTGACCGATACGGTCTGGATGTCTTGCCAGTAGGGCAGCTTGTCGTCAGCGGATTGCGGCACGTTGTCGGCCTGGGCCATCAGTGGGCCTGTCAGGAGTGCCAGGGCAATCGCTGTCTGTCTGATGTGATGTTTCATGATACGATATGTTATTTGATTGGTTAGCTATTCATAATGTATGTGGTCTGAAGAGCAGTCATGAATGATCTACCTGTTCTGAAAAGCAGATAAGGAGGGTGCATTGTTTAGGTCATGCACTCTCCTTATCCTTCTCAGTCTCTTCAACTGCTTATATTCAGCTCCAGCTCAGAGCGCGGAGTTATTTGCCTTCTTCGGCAGCCCACTCCTTGGCACCCTGCTCCTTCAGCTTGGCAGTGAAAGCCTTGGCCTTAGCCTCGGTCTCAGCTTCTGCCTCGGGGGTAGCATAAGCGTGACGGTAGCCCTTCACCTTGTTCCATTCACCACGGGTGAAGTCGGGGAAGGCTACGGCAGCGCAGCCGTTGTCCATCGAGAGCTCGCCCAGTTCGGCCAGACAGCACCACTCAGCCAGGTCATATACGTCCATGTCGAGGGGCAGACCGTTCTGCAGGCAATATACCATGCGGGCATCCATGATGAAGTCCATACCGCCGTGGCCACCTACTTCCTTGGCCATCTCACCATACTTCTTCAGGATGGGGTGCTGGTACTTCTCTTCGAGGGCCTTGTGGTCAGCCTCGGGCATGAAGCCGTGTGAGTTGAGGTCATCTACCTTGGGCTGTACGCCAGAGGCCTTCATCTGAGCGGCATCCAGGGCGTAACCTTCGATGGGGTATTTGTTGGCGAAGCCCTTCGTACCAGTCAGCTGGAACAGACGGTTGTAGGGCTGCGGAGTCATGACGTTGTGCTGGATTTCCACTACCTTGCCGTTGGCTGTGCGCATCAGGGTCGTGGTGTGGTCACCGTTGCGGAAGCTGTTGCAAGTAGAGTCGGCACGCTCCTCCACGAGAGCCTTACCTACCACTGACTTGGTATCCATAGCTACGAGGGTCGTGAAGCGGTCGCCGCGGTGGATGTCGAGGCACTGTGCCACGGGGCCGAGGCCGTGTGTAGCATAGACGTCGCCACGATGACGCATGTTGTAGTCCAGACGCCAGCCCAGCTTATCGTTCTCGCCGTTCTTCCAGTAGTAGTCCCAGAAGGGCTCCAGGTTGTGGATGTAGGCACCCTGTGCACGAACCACTTCGCCGAATACGCCGTGCTGTGCCATGTTGAGGGCGTTCATCTCAAACCAGTCGTAGCAGCAGTTCTCCAGGATCATGCAGTGCAGGCGCTTGGATTCGCTCAGGTTGATGAGCTCCCAGCACTCCTTCAGGTTCATGGCAGAGGGCACTTCGATAGCCACGTTCTTGCCGTTCTCCAGAGCGCACTTGGCTACCAGGAAGTGGTGCAGCCAGTCGGCAGCTACATAGACCAGGTCAATGTCATCGCGTTTGCAGAGCTCCTCATAGCCTGTCTCACCATAATAGATGGCAGCCTTGGGCAGCGAAGCAGCCTTTAGGTACTTCTGGCAACG
Source organism: uncultured Mediterranea sp. (assembly GCA_945831575.1). Taxonomy (GTDB): domain Bacteria; phylum Bacteroidota; class Bacteroidia; order Bacteroidales; family Bacteroidaceae; genus Bacteroides. The sequence continues at coordinate 103,353 of CAMACX010000005.1, read as the reverse complement.
CTCAGCACGCTTCTGCTCATAGTCGCAGAGGGCTACAATCTGGGTGCCGGGGATGTGAGTGAAGCGTTCCACTGCACCGGGACCGCGCATGCCCAGGCCGACGAAGCCTACGCGTACGACTTCCATCTTGGGCAAAGCCAACTGAATGACGCTTTGCTGTCCAGCGGGACGTTCGGGGGTTACTACTTCAATGGTTCCTGCGTTCCATTGCCACTGCGTACCTTTCTCGTTGGTTTGCAGTTTCGGAGCACCTGCCGTGCAAGACACCAGCGCTCCAGCCAGGCAGATACCTGCCATTAAATGCTTAATGTTCATGAATATTTATTTATTAAAGGTTGTGGTTGAAAGTTTTTCTTAATTTTGGGCACAAAGATAGTATAATTTTATCAATCCACAATCAAGTCAGCCACTTTCCTGCAAAAAAACTATGATATTTAGGATATAATTATAAAAAAAACTTCGCCAGTGTGCCGGATAGGCAACAGTTGGCGAAGGATGAACATGATAAACGGCTATTTCTTGAATGCTTCTTGCTTGACGTAGGCCTTGTATCCCTTGATGGCACTGGGGGTACCCTCTTCGGCACGGGGCAGGTAGCGGAAACCGCCTATCCGGCACTCCTCACCCAGGTTGATGACCACGGCGTGGGGGAAGGTAGCGCGACGCTCCGTACACCAGAAGGTGGATTCCTGTAGGTCGTAGATCTTGTCGGCGCTGTAGTTACCCCATGAGGTGCTCTCGCTGTCGGCATAGTCGATGGTCCACTTCTGGCGGGGCAGCAGCTTGCCGTCGGCATAGATCTGCGTCCAGTCGTGGGCTTCGTCGATGAAGAGCAGGGTGCCTTCAGCCACGGCCTCGGGCAGCTGGTGCGGTAGAGGATGGTATCCCAACCTTGGTCAAAGTACTCCATGGGATGGATATCCTCGCTCTCCTGCAGCTTGGGCAGGTTGCTGAAGAAGGGAGCTACCTCGGTGAACTGGATGGGGGCTATCTCAATCAGTGGCTTCGGAGCGGGTACATCAGGGATGACCTGACCCGAGTCAGCATACTGGATGTGCAGTTCGCGCAGCTTATGGTACTTCGGCGTGGCCCAGCCGGCCTCGCTGATGGGAGCATCGTAGTCGTAGGAACTGCACATGGCCGAGTAGGGAGGGCAGTTGGCGCCGCCCCAGTGGCCGAAGGTGGTGCCTCCGTGGGTCACGGAGGGCAATACGAGCATGGCATCGTAGATCTTGCGTTCACGTTTCAGCCCTTTGCATCCCTAGTGGAAACAGCTATGTCCATATATTTCCTTAAATGCTCCCTGGGGAGCCTCTCTTGCCTTGTACACCCCTTGCTATAAGGTTGCTCATAGGCTACATTATGGTATCTATGGGGTGAACACGACTTCAAATCGGCTTCAATACGGAGGTTACGTGAGAGTAGGTTTAGGGTTACCTTAGTCCTGAGGAGGTGGCCTGTATAAATGTTTCTTTCATTTGGGAAAGATTATTTGCTCGTTCGGAGGAAAAGGTGTATTTTTGCCACGCTGTTGGGCTTGTACTGTGCCTGCGGCATCTAGTTCTGACGATTATGAAGCATATAGAAGAGCAACCTAATACCTCTACGGCCGTGCCCGATGTGTTGGCACTGGCCTGCGAACCGATATCCTGCGTGCGGATAGCCTTCATCGGACTGGGCAAGCGGGGCAAGGAGTCTATACACCACTTCATGCACATGCAGGGGGTGGTCATCACGGCCGTATGCGACCTCAACGAGGAGAATCTCCACTTTGCCCGCTGCCTCCTGGCCAGCCACGGCAAGGCCTTGCCCTGTGAGTATCGACGGGCAGACGACTGGCGCGAGGTGTGCCGCCGGGAGGACATCGACCTGGTCTATGTCTGCACCAACCGCGAGTGCCACACGGAGATAGCGCTCTATGCCATGGCGCAGGGTAAGCATGTGGCCCTGGAGGTGCCGGCGGCCAATACGGTGGCTGAGTGCTGGGCGCTGGTGGATGCGGCGGAGGCTACACGCCGCCACTGCATGATGCTCGAAAACTGCTGTTACGACTGGTTTGAACTCACTGTGCTTCACATGATCCGGCAGGGAGTGCTGGGTGAGGTGTTTCATGTAGAGGGGAGCTATGTACACGACCTGCGTCACTTAAACTTCGATGAGCGTCTCTCTTACCATCGGCTCTGGCAGATGGAGGGCAATCCTTATCCCACGCACGGCCTGGGTCCTGTCTGTCAGGCGCTCGGCATCCACCGTGGCGACCGCATGGCATGGCTCACTTCCGTCTCAGGTGGTCAGTTCAACTACCCCACGCTCAGTCAACCCTTGCCCCCAGAAGCCTTTACGCTGGGCAATATCAACACCACCATCATCAAGACAGCACGCAACAAGACCATCCTGCTGCAGCATGACATCTCCAGTCCACGTCCCTATACCCGTCGCTACCTGATCAGCGCCACCGAGGGCTTCGCGCAGAAGGGCGCGCCGCACGTGCTGACGCTAGCTGCCCAACCCGATGCAACAACCGATGAGCTGCTGAAGCACTACGAGCCCCCCTTGGCTAAAGAGGTGGGCGAGCTGGCCCGTCGTGTGGGTACCCACGGAGGGATGGACTTCATGATGGATTACCGCCTCATCTACTGCTTGCAGCATGGCTTGCCGCTCGACATGGATGTCTATGACGCCGCAGAGTGGTCGTGCATCATCGAGCTTTCAGCCCGTTCGGTGGCGAGTGGCTCACAGCCTGTCGAGATACCCGACTTCACCCGGGGCCGTTGGCAGAAGCTCCAACCGGTTCACCGCTGAAACAGGTCATTCATCGTTCCCTTGCTGCAATAATCATTTAGCCGTAACTCCTTATTTTTATGGGGTTACGGCTAAATAATGATGGATTATCTTGTGCTTAGTTGCCTTGCATCATCATGCTATTCATCTCGTTGTTCTGGTCGCGGCGGTCGATGAGGTCGTCGTTGCCGGCCTTGGCCACGCGCTGCTTGGGCTTGAGGTTGCCGAGGCGGAGGCTGACGCTCAGCGTGAAGCTGCGGATGGGCACGTGTGTGGTCACGGAGCTGGTGAAGTCAGTACCTCGGGTGATGTTCTCCACCTTCAGGTCTTTGCAGAAGGGGTTGACGGCGACGATGCTTACGTTCATGCGATCCTCTTTGAGGAAAGGCTTGGTCAGGCTGAAGATGTGCATGTTCACGCCCGAGGTCTGGCCTTGCAGGTTGAGTGTGCGGGTACTGCCCACGTAGGTGCCACTGAGGCGCAGGTTCCAGGGAAGGGTGTGCTGCAGCGAGGCCATGCCGTTCTGCTGCCACCCGTGGTTGCGGTAGCCTGTGGAGGCCGACTGCAGGTGGACGTAGCTCGTGGCTGAGTTGAGCGTGAGGCGCGTCTTGGGACCCAGGTTGAAGTTGACGAAGAGGTTAAGTTCCGTGCTGCGGCGCTTGCCCACGTTGCCGTAGGTGGTGTAGAGCACATTGTCGGCCTCCTTACGGGTCAGCTCCTCGATGCTGTTGTTCTGGAAGGAGTGGCGCAGGGTGGCGTTGAGCATCACCACGCGGGTGAAGAGGTTGTAGTTGACGTTGAGGTTGTGTGCCTTCTCGGCCGAAAGGCCCGGATTACCGTAGGTGATGTGGGTGGGGTCCTGGTCGTTGACGAAGGGGTTGAGGTAACCGATACCCGGGCGTGAGATGCGCATGTTGTAGCCGGCTCCCAGCTGCTGTCCCATGGCCGGGGTGTAGCTCAGCGAGAGCGAGGGCACGAGGTTGTCGTAATTGAGGCCAAAGTCCTCACCATCTCCCTTGAAGTAATTGACCTGCTGGTCGGTGTATTCGTAGCGCAGGCCGGCTTTCAGCCCGAAGGCCTTGTGCTGCAGGGCGTAGCTGCCGTAGAGGGCGGCGATGTTGCTCTCGTGGCGGTAGTCCAGCCCCGGTGTCAAGGCTTCGCCGTAGAGCACCTCACTCGTGCCCCGACGCAGGATGTACTTGGCACCCGTCTCCAGCGTCTGTCCCTTCCCCAGGGGTTGGGCATAGTCAGCCTGGAAGGTGTGCTCCTGCAGGTTGTTGCGGTCGGTGTTGATCCAGTCCTCCAATCCCGCCTCGTGGGCAGCCTCCGCGCTACCGTCGATGCTGAAGAGGCTGGCGTTGCGGTTCTTGCGGGGCTGTGTGCTGATGCGGTAAGCCAGGTCGAGCGTGTGGGCCTTGTTGTCGGCAAAGGTGTGGCGGTAGTCCAGGCTACCGTTGATGGCCGTGTTGTAGGTATGGTTGTTGAGGCGCGTGTCGTAGCCGAAGTGGCTGCTGCCGTCGGGCTGGAGGTAGCGGGTAGCTCCCCAGCCACGGGTCTGCTGCGGCATGTTGGTGAGTCCCACCGAGGCACTCAGCGTGTTGAGCGTATCCATCTCGTAGGTGACGTCGAAGTTGCCGAAGAGGGCCTGTACGTGGGCTGAGGCCACGCCCTCACTGCTGAAACCGCTGTGGTCGGCACGCTCCTGCAGCGTCTCGTTCTCACAATCCTTGATACCTACATGGATGGCGTTGAAGCTGCTGGAGAGGGTGAGTTTCCCCTTCTGCACCATGGCATAGAGGCCTCCACCTTGCTGGCGTGAGCCGCCCATGCCCATCAGGTTGAGGCTGTAGCCCTCCATGCTCTGGTCACCTCCAACAAACACGATGTTGAGCACACCGCCCACCCCTTCAGCATCATACTTGGCTCCCGGGTTGGTGATGACCGAGACCGACTTCACCATGTTGGCCGGTATGGCTTTGAGTGTCTGGCTGGGGTTGGCACTGAGCATCGCATTGGGCTTACCATTCACAAAGACCTGAAAACTGCTGCTGCCATTGACCTTGATGTTGTCTTCACCATCCACGGTGACCAGAGGAACTTTGCGCAGCATGTCGAGCAGGGTATTGGTTTTGGAGTCAGGGTCATCGGCCACGCTGTAGGCCAGTTCATCTACGTCCATCTTCACCAGCGGCTTCTGGGCGACCACCTCCACGCCTTTTAGCATCTCCGAGGCTTCGCTGATGAGCAGTTGTCCCAGGTCGGCCCGGGGTGAAGCTGAGCTTACGCTGAAGGGGCGGATGATGGGGGCGCGACCCACCGAGGTGACTACCAGTTGGTAGCTGCCCTGCCGCTTGAGGGGGAGGTTGAATCGTCCCTGCATGTCTGTCACGCCCAAGGCCACGGGTACGGTATCAGTAGGTTGTTGTTGCGGTTGCTTGAGTACGCGCAAGGTGGCTGAAGGTTCGCCGTCGAGGGTGAGCGAATCGACGACGGTGCCCACTACGCTGTAGTTTTGGGCTTGTGCTTGTGTGGCTGAAGTGGTGCAAAGGGTGACCACCAGCAGGAGGATTGCGGAAATCTGTTTCATCTGTATCGTATGTTTTGTTCTTACGGTTTGTCCCTTTGGGGGGAATGCTTTCATTCTATTTGTCTCGGCTAATGCCGTTTTATCACACGACAAAGGTGATAATTTCCCATTTCTCTACCAAACGCGTTCGACCGGCATTCGGACATCGTTCGACCAAAGCCTCGTTCTCGTTCGACGAAGCATTTCTGAAACACTTTTCCTCACAGGCTGCTTGTATATCTTCAGGGAATGCATTAATTTTGCAGGCGAACTAACAGGTATATAATATATAAAGGTATGAAGAAGTGGAAGCATTATGATCCCGTGGGCTTGCTGGTGCAGCTGATGCTGTGGGGACTACTCGTCACGCTGCCTTTGGTGATGGCTTTGGCAGACGGCAAGCCTTGGGATGTGGCTCTCGGGGCGATGTTGGGCTTTCTGCCCAACAACCTCTACCTGATGTTCATCTTCTACCTCAACTACTTCTGGCTGATTCCGCGCTTCCTCTTCAGTCGGCGTAACTTGTGGTATTTCCTTCTCAATCTGGCCTTTATCCTCGGCGTGCGTGAGGTGACTAACCTGATTTATGACCGCTCGGCGCTGCTCGATGCCCAGGGCGTGCCACCTTCGCTGCAGATGGCGGGTGAGATAGGCTATGCCATCCTCGAAATGTTGCTCATACTGAGTGCCATCGGCTTGAAGACCCAGCAGCGCAACAGCCAGCTGGAACTGAAGGTGGCTGAGGAGGAGCGTCAGAAGGTGACCTATGAGCTGGAGCGGCTCAAAAGTCAGCTTAATCCCCATTTCCTCTTCAATACGCTCAACAACATCTCCTCGCTCGTGGCCTTTGATCCCGACCAGGCTCAAATCTCCATCAGCCGGCTGAGCGAGATGTTGCGCTATGTGCTCTATGACAGCACCTCTGAGCATGTCCCCCTAGGTAAGGAACGTGACTTCATGCTCAACTACATCGACTTGATGCGCCTACGCTACGCTGACACGCTGCAGGTCGAGGTGGATATGGAGTCTATACAGCCTGATACGCCTGTGGCTCCACTGCTCTTCATCTCGCTGCTTGAAAATGCCTTCAAGCATGGGGCTGACAGCTGCCACCCTTGTGGCATCCATGTATCGCTCAGTCAGGAGAGGGGACAGGTACGCTTTCGTGTCATCAACTCGCTCCTCCCGAAGCCTACTGACGGCAAGTGCGTGGGTGGGGTAGGGCAACGCAACCTCAGAAAGCGACTCTTGCTCCTCTATCCTGACCGTCACACCATCCATTGTGGGGTGGTGGCGAACCCCATACCTCCTGCTGATAGACATGGGCTCTCTGAGCAGGTTTATCTGGCTGAATTAGCATTGAACCTATCTTGATTTATCCTTGAACCACTTCACCATGATACTGAATTGCATCCTTGTTGACGATGAACCTCTGGCCTTGAAACTGTTGGCTAACTTCGTGGAACGCACGCCGTTCCTTCACCTCATGGGTACCTACTTGGATCCCGTTGAGGCCCTGCAGGCCATCACCCCTGAAGTACATCTGCTCTTTCTCGACATCCAGATGCCCGGGTTGACGGGGCTGGAACTCTCGCGTATGGTGCCACCTCCTACGCGCATCATCTTCACCACTGCCTACAAGGAGTACGCCTTCGAGAGTTACCAGGTGCAGGCTCTACACTACTTGCTCAAACCTATCAGCTACCCCCTCTTCCTGGAGGCAGCCACCCGTGCTCGCAGTCACTTTGAGCAGCAATCTGGTATGGAGGTACAAGCTTCGCATCCCGATACCTCGGCTGGTGAAGCGAGTCCGGGCTTTATCTTCGTAAAGTGCGAGTACAAGTTGGTACGCGTTGACCTGGATGACATCCTCTACATCAGCGGCATGAAGGACTATGTGCGCATCGCATTGAGGGGGCAGTCTCGTCCGCTCACCGCCCTCACCACGCTCAAGGGGTTGGAGGAGAAGCTTCCTCCGCAGCGTTTCCTGCGGGTACACCGTTCCTACATCGTGGCCATCGACAAGATAGAGAGTCTGGAACGCAACCGCCTCACTATCGCCGGCGAGCTCATCCCCGTGGCCGAGTCCAGCCTGGAGGAACTTCTCCACCGCATCAGCTGAGTGCAATAAAACCCTGTTATTCTTTAGCCGTAACCCTTAAAATAAACGAGTTACGGCTAAATTATCATTGCAGAAATGGGATGATGTGGAAAGCTATCACTTAAATGTCTTTTAGCGAAAGGGCTTGTAGCTGGAAGGCGTATGGGTCAAATCATGAAAATAAAAAAGGCAGAGATGATCTCTCACCTCTGCCTCGTATTATACCTTTATATATAATAAGGGAAAACCTTATTTCTTGCGGTTACCGTAGCGGCTCATGAACTTATCTACGCGACCGGCGGTGTCAACCAGCTTCGACTTACCAGTGTAGAAGGGGTGCGAAGTGTTAGAGATTTCCAGCTTGACCAGGGGATAGGTCTCGCCTTCGAACTCAATCGTCTCTTTGGTGGCTACAGTTGAACGTGACAGGAACATATCGCCGTTAGACATGTCTTTGAATACTACGGGGCGATAATTCTCGGGATGAATACCTTTTTTCATTGTTATGTTTCTTTTAATTTATTATTCTAAATTTGTTTTGATAACTATTTGGTAAAAACGTGTAATGGTCATTTTTCGAGCGGCAAAGATAATACATTTCTGTGAAACAAAAAAATGTTGGCCGAAAAAATAGGATTATTCCATTTATTTTCTGATTTTTGTAGCCGGAAAACATCAAATTTACGCGATATGAAGCATTGTCTATTGACTTTTATCTGTCTGGCCTGCCTGCTCAGTGCCTCGGCACAGCGGGGCCGTAACCGCCTCTATAGTGTGGCTTTCTATAATCTGGAGAATCTCTTTGACACCATCCACGATGCGGGTAAGAATGACCAGGAGTTTCTGCCTACGGGCAGCTACAAGTGGACTGCTGAGAAGTATGAAGCGAAGCTGGGCAACATGGCCCGCGTGCTGAGTGAGCTCTCGCGCACTGAGGTGAGCGTGGGGCCGGCCTTCATCGGCGTGGCCGAGGTGGAGAATCACCGTGTGCTCGACGACCTGCTGGCGCAGCCCTCACTCCGTCAGTACCGCTACATCCATTACGAGGGACCTGACAAGCGGGGCATTGACTGCGCCCTGCTCTACGACCCGCGTCAGTTGAAGGTGAAGCACAGCCGGCTGGTGTACTCCGAACCCTTCCAGGGCGACACGGTACACCTGACGCGCGGCTTCCTCATCGTGAGCGGCAAGATGGCCCGTGAGCGGGTCTGCGTCATCGTCAACCACTGGCCTTCGCGCGGGGCCGAGTCGTCCGTGCGTATCCATGCCGCCCGTCAGGTCAAGGCGCTCAAGGACTCCCTGCTCCGTGAGGACCCCAGGCTGAAGCTGATTGTGATGGGGGATATGAACGATGACCCGATGGATGAGAGCCTGCGGACGCTGGGCGCACGCAAGCAGCGCAGTGAGGTGGCCGAGGGCGAATTCTACAACCCCTGGTGGAGCGTACTGGAGGATGGGGGTGAGGGTACCCTGCTCTACAAGGGCAAGTGGAACCTCTTCGACCAGATCCTGCTCTCCTCCTCACTGCTCAGCGAGGGGAAGCGCCTGCGTTACGACCACCACGAGGTATTTCGCGCACCCTACCTCTTCGAGCAGGAGGGGAAGTACAAGGGCACCATCCTCCGCACCCACGCCGGCCGCAAGTGGCTCAACGGCTACAGCGACCACCTGCCCACCATTGTCTATCTGCGTCGGGGCAGGTGAGCCATTCCGCCCGCTAGCCTTAAACATTAAAGGGAAAAGTGCAACATGGGGTTGCCAATATGGGCTGTAGAAAGGCTCTGTGGTGTAAATGATGCTTGATTTACGTCAAAAGTGCAAAAAGAAACGGCGTATCGGTTGGCATGTTTGCACAGAAATGGTTATTTTTGCAGCAGAATTTGATTCACTAACAAATAAAACTTTAAACAAATGGTTAATTACAAGGAATTAGGTCTGGTAAACACCAAGGAAATGTTTGCCAAGGCTATCAAGGGTGGTTACGCTATCCCCGCTTTCAACTTCAATAACATGGAGCAGCTCCAGGCTATCGTTAAGGCCGCTGTAGAGACCAAGTCTCCGGTTATTCTGCAGGTATCTAAGGGTGCCCGTAACTACGCTAACCAGACTCTGCTTCGCTACATGGCCGAAGGTGCTGTGGAATATGCTAAGGAGTTGGGTTGCAACCATCCTGAAATCGTGCTTCACCTTGACCACGGTGACAGCTTCGAGCTCTGTAAGTCATGCGTTGACATGGGCTTCTCTTCAGTCATGATCGACGGTTCTCACCTCCCCTACGAGGAGAACGTTGCCCTGACGAAGAAGGTGGTTGAATATGCTCACCAGTACGGTGTAACCGTTGAAGGTGAACTTGGTGTATTGGCCGGCGTTGAAGACGAGGTTTGCGCTGAGCACCACACTTATACTAACCCCGAAGAGGTTATCGACTTCGCTACCCGCACGGGTTGTGACTCACTGGCTATCTCTATCGGTACGTCTCACGGTGCTTACAAGTTCAAGCCCGAGCAGTGCCACGTTGACCCCGCTACGGGCCGTCTCGTTCCTCCTCCCTTGGCATTCGAAGTACTCGATGCTGTTATGGAGAAGCTGCCCGGATTCCCCATCGTACTGCACGGCTCTTCTTCTGTTCCTCAGGAAGAGGTGGAGACCATCAACAAGTACGGCGGCAAGCTGGAAGCTGCTATCGGTATCCCCGAAGAGGAGCTGCGTAAGGCTGCCAAGAGCGCTGTCTGCAAGATCAACATCGACTCAGACTCTCGTCTGGCCATGACTGCTGCTATCCGTGAGGTATTCGCTACGAAGCCCGCTGAGTTTGACCCCCGCAAGTACCTGGGTCCTGCTCGCGACAACATGGAGAAGCTCTACAAGCACAAGATCATCAACGTGCTTGGCTCTGACAACAAGCTGGCTCAGCTGGATTAATTCCACTCCAAGCATAAACAAAAATCCCCGCAAGGTCTTTCAGAAGCCTTGCGGGGTTTTTGTTTAGTACGCCTAAATGCCTTTTGCAGGATTTACCTCTCGTCGCTCTTGCGGATGGCCACGCGGCGTATCTTGCCGCTGATGGTCTTGGGCAGTTCATCGACAAACTCGATGACACGCGGGTACTTGTAGGGGGCAGTGATACGCTTCACGTGGTTCTGCAGCTCCTTGATGAGTGCTTCGCCGGCCTGCTCCTTGTAGGCCTTGCTCAGTACGATGGTGGCCTTCACCACTTGACCGCGTATCTCGTCGGGCACACCCGTGATGGCACATTCCACCACGGCAGGGTGGGTCATCAGTGCACTCTCCACCTCAAAGGGGCCAATGCGGTAGCCCGAACTCTTGATGACGTCGTCAGCACGGCCCACGAACCAGAGGTAGCCGTCCTCATCCTTCCAGGCCACGTCGCCCGTGTAGTAGATGTCGTCGTGCCAGGCCTCACGAGTGCGATCCGCATCGCGGTAGTACTCCTTGAAGAGACCGAGCGGTTTGCCTCTGTGGGTGCGGATGACGATTTGTCCCTGTTCGCCAGCCTCTACCGAGCGGCCATCGGCATCAATCAGATCGACATCGTACTGCGGGTTGGGCAGTCCCATGCTGCCCGGCTTGGGAGTCATCCAGGGCATGGTGGCCACGGTCAGTGTGGTCTCCGTCTGCCCGAAGCCCTCCATGAGGCGGATGCCCGTGAGCTGCTTGAAGGTGTCGAACACGGCAGGGTTGAGCGCCTCGCCCGCGATGGTGCAGTACTCTAGGTGGCTCAGGTCATACTTCGTCAGATCCTCGTGGATGAGGAAGCGGAAGATGGTGGGCGGTGCGCAGAGCGAGGTGATGCGGTAGTCCTGAATCTTCTGCAGGATGTCGGCAGGGGTAAACTTCTCGTGGTCATAGACGAAGATGTTGGCTCCGGCAAACCACTGTCCGTAGAGCTTACCCCATACCGCCTTGCCCCAACCCGTGTCGGCAATGGTGAGGTGCAGGCTACCCGGGTGCAGATTGTGCCAGATGGCGCCGGTCACGATGTGTCCCAGGGGGTAGGTGAAGTCGTGCGCTACCATCTTAGGCTCTCCTGTGGTACCGCTGGTGAAGTACATCAGCATGATGTCGTCATTGTTGTTCTTTTCGGCAGGGCGTACGAAGGGTGCCGCTTCACGGATACCCTGCTGGAAGTCCAGGAAGCCCTCGGGTACTTCGGGTCCTACGCTCACCACCTGCTTTACGCTGGGTGAGGCAGGGAGTGCCTCGCGGATGTGGTCGGTGATGACCGTCTCGCCGGCGCAGACTATCATCTTGATGTCGGCAGCATTGGCGCGATAGACAATATCCTTCTTGGTGAGCAGGTGGGTGGCAGGGATGACCACAGCCCCCAGCTTGTGGAGGGCCAGGATAGAGAACCAGAACTCCACGCGCCGCTTCAGGATGAGCATCACCATGTCGCCACGGCCAATGCCCAGCTGCTGGAAGTAGGAGGCGGTCTGGTCGCTGTAGCGCTTCATGTCGGCAAAGGTGTATTGGCGGTGTTCGCCCTTGTCGTTGGTCCAGAGCAGGGCGGGTTTGTCAGGCTCCTGGGCGGCCCAGCCATCCACTACGTCGTAGGCGAAGTTAAACTGCTCGGGTACGCGAATCTCCAGGTTGCGTATAAAGTCCTCTTGCGAGGTGAATATCGTTTGCTTCAGATAATGATTTAACATCAGCGTTTTTAGTGATTAGTGATTAGTGATTGGTGGTTACATGATGATGGCCAGGAACTTCACGGTGCGTTGGTCGAGGGCCTTCATGCCGTGGGGCAGGGTGGAGTCGAAGTAGATGCTGTCGCCCTGGTTGAGGGTGAGCTCCTTGTCGCCGATGCTGAGCAGCAGACGGCCTTCGAGCACGAGGTTAAATTCCTGTCCGGCATGGGTGTTGAAGTGCATGGGCTCACTCTCGGGCTTGGGCTCTACGGTCACGATGAAGGGGTCGGCGGTACGGTTCTTGAATCCTGCTGCCAGTGACTGGTAGCGGTAGGCCTTGGTGCGCTCTATGCTCACGCCCTTGCCGGCACGGGTCAGGAAGTAGGTGCTCATCTTGGGCTCTTCGCCAAACATCAGGGCATCGAGGGCGACACCGCAGTGGCGAGCCACCTTCTGTAGCAGGCTGACGGAGATGTCGTGTTCGCCGCTTTCGGCTCGGGTCAGTTCATCGGTGCTTAGCTGGCAGTTGGCCGCCATCTCCTCCACCGAGAGGTCGAGTACGTCGCGCAGTCCGCGCAGACGCTCTGCAATTTGTCTGATTTGTTCGTCCATTGTTATTTAGTGATTATTGTTTAGTGATTAGTGATTATATGGCACGCAGATGACACAGATTATCGGGATTTGCGCAGATTGTTTTTTTATTTTTCAATCTGTGGTCATCTGTTGCATCTGTGTAATCTGTGTGCCATCGATTCAGCAGCTGGCTTTGATGGCTTTGATTAGGGCGCTGCCGAAGCCTTCGTGCTCCAGGGTGTTGATGCCTTTGATGGTGATTCCGCCCGGGGTGCAGACTTTGTCAATCTCCACGGAGGGGTGGGTGTCGTTCTGCAGGATGAGCTCGGCTGCTCCCTTCATCGACTGAGCCACCATCTTCATGCCGTCCTTGGGGTAGATGCCCAGCTCGATACCAGCCTGCATGGCGGCCTGGATGTACTTGAGCGCATAGGCAATGCCGCATGAGGTCATGGCCGTGGCGGCGGCAATCTTTGCCTCGGGGATGAGCATGGCCTGACCCATCGTCTGGAATATTTTGAGTATCTGTTGCTCATCCTCTTCGTCGGCTCCCTGGCTGGCCATAAGGGTCATGCTCTCGCTCAGGCTGATGGCTGTGTTGGGCACGAGGCGGAAGAGTGCCTTCTGGTGAATGCCAGTCAGCTCATCCAGTCGTGCCAGGGTGATGCCTGCGGCAACCGAGATGATAATCTGCTTTGCTTCGCTCCAGGGAATTTCGCGGCACACTTGCTCCATGAGCCAGGGCTTCACGGCCAGGATGATGATGTCGGCATCAGCTGCTGCCTCGCAGTTGTTGGTGGTGATATGGATAGTTGGGAATTCCGTCTGCAGTGCTTTGAGCTTGGGCAAGGAGGGGTTTGATACCCAGATGTTATCTGGCACGAACGGACTTTGTGGGCCGCATAGCCCACGTGCAATGGCACCCCCCATGTTGCCGGCACCGATTATAGCTACTTTCATTGTTGTACTAGTGATTAGTGATTAATGATTAATGATTAGTGATTAGTGATTAGTGATTAGTGATTTGCGGTGCAAAAGTACATCTTTTTTTCCAATATATCCTCACTTTCCCAGTGTTTTGTCGAAGAAGCGGAGGACTTCCTGCTGCATGGCACGGTTGAAGAAGTGCTTCTCGTCCCAGAGGTGGGTGGTGAGCTGCTCTTCGGCACCTTGACTGCGCCATACTTCGTGCAGGTGTTGGTAGGCATCCTCTACGCCACGGACGGGGAAGAGCTTGTCGCGTGTGCCATTGAAGAAGAGCGCCGGTTTGGGACAGGCCAGGGCAGCCACGTGGGGATAGTCCATGTATCGGCGCAGGGCGGGGATGAGCATGGCGTAAGCTGAGCCTCCTTTGTTCTGGTTGTTGGTCAGAGTCATCAGCTCCTCGGTGGTGTTGAGCCAGCAGACGGCAGCCGAGCAGCTCACTACATCGCTCCAGGCGGCCAGCATCCAGGCACGGTAGGCTCCCATGGAGAAGCCTAGGCAACCGATACGCTTGGCATCGACCTGAGGGAGCGAGGCCAGCAGCTGGGCGCTGCGCAGGTCATCGGCGTGGATGATGGCGGGCCACGAACAGCCCATCTGCAGGAGGTTGGAGGCTAGGGCTTGCTGCATGTCGTAGTTGGGGCCCTCTTTGCAGCCTCGTTCGCCCCAGAAAAGGGCATCCACGCTCAGCACCACGTAGCCCCGTGCGGCCAGTGAGTCGCCCACAAAGCTGGAGTCGTAGCAGCGCGTGGCCCAGTCGCCCGCATCCTTCTGTACTGCTTCGTTTACGCCGAATGGGCGCACCATCTTCTCCTTGCCGATGGTGAAGTGAGCCCCGTGGTAGTGGAGCAGCAGTACGGCAGGAAAGGGGCCTTCGCCCTCCGGGATGAGGAGGTAGGCCGGTACGCGGCTCCAGGCCGAGACGTTGAAGGTGATGCGTTGCACTTCGTAGCGGCCACTGGAGGTGGTTTGCCGCTGCTCCCTAGTGGCTTGCTGCTCGGTGCGATTGGCTTGCCGCTGTTCGGTCGCCTCCACCTGCAGGTCCCAGTCGGTGGGTGGGGGAGGGAGGAGTTGCAGGCAGTCGGTGAGTAGCTTCCGCCCCTCGGCACGCCACAGGTCGAAGTCGGTGGTGGCGCTCCGTCCCCAGGCCATGGGGAAGGTGAGTTGCTGCTTCAGCTGCCCGTAGAAGAGGGGCATACGGCTGGTTATCTCGTAACGTGAGGTGTCAGCTGCTGTGGAGGCAGTGTGTTGCGCCTGTATCGGAGCAGCTGTGAGCAGGCAGCAAAGCACTGTGAGGGAGAGTATCTTCATATATTAATAGGTATATGGATAAAATCTCCTGCAAATGTAGCGCAAAAAACAATAATTCCACATTTTTTGGCGGATAATCTACACCTCTCCGCGTCAAAAGGCCTACATTTGCACCATAATAATGCTAAGTTTGAACATCATGCCCCAAAAGACAATGACCAATAAGACAATGACCAATAAGACGATGACTAATGAGACAAAGACCATCGAGACACAGTGTCAATCACTTCATCTGCGTAGAATCGGTAAAATCCGTGCAATCTGTGGCTTTTACATCCTCTCCCTGCTGATGCTGGGGGTGGTGGCTTGCGGCTCCTCTTCGTCCGCCCAGGCCGAAGAACCTGCACTGCTCGTAGCACCCGAAGAGCCTGCCGGAGGGGGGCAGACCCAGCATACCCCTCCCACCGCTCTACCCGGCCAACCTGTAGGCTTCGCCTCGCTCACCGCTGCTCCTACCGGCGGTGAGGGTGGACAGAGCGTGGTAGTCACCACCGCAGCCGAGCTGGGTAGTGCGCTGAAGCGCTCCGAACCCCTTATCATCTACCTGCAAGGCGAGATTACCTGCACCAACCTCCTCTCTGTGAAGGCTGCCGACAAGACCCTGCTCGGGTTGAGCGGTTCGAAGCTGGTCAGTGCGCAGCGCGATGCGGCCACCTCAGGCATTCTCTCCTTCAAGGAGGGCTCCACCAATCTCATCCTGCGCAACCTCACCTTCGAGAGTGCCGGAGCCTACGATTGCGATGGCCGCGACAACCTCTGCATTGATGGCACGACCCGTATCTGGGTGGATCACTGCGACTTCCAGGACGGTGTGGATGGCAACTTCGACTGCAAGAACGCCTCCGATGAGATTACCATCAGCTACTGCCGCTTCCGCTACCTCAAGGCTCCGCTGGCTGGTGGCTCGGGCGGTTCAGCCGACCACCGCTTCTGCAACCTCTGGGGTTCAAGCGACTCGCAGACGCAGGACCGTGGGCATCTGCGCACCACCTTCCTGGGTTGCTGGTGGGATGAGGGTTGCCGTGCCCGTATGCCCCGCGTGCGCTTCGCTCAGGTACACATCGTGGAGTGCCTCTACAGCAGCTCCGTAGCCAGCCGTTGTGTAGAGTTGGGCTATGAGGCCAACGTCCGAGTAGAGCGCTCCGTGTTCCGCAACATCAAGCAGGTCTATATGGATCACGAAGGCAGCGATTCCGACCATCAGGGTAGCATCTCCTTCGCCGATTGCCTCTTTCCCGGCTCCACTGCCCCCACCTCGCTGGGCACCGCTTTCACCCTGCCCTACACGTTGCCCAGTCCCCTCTCAGTGTCCGAGGTAGAGACCAAGGTCCGCGCCGAAGCCGGAGCTACGCTGAGCGTGAAGTGAATGATTTTGCTATCTAGTGTTGCGTTTTTGACAACAAAGAATGTTAATTCGCCTCTTATAAGGTCTCTTTTTGTTCTTTTGACTCTGTTTTTTACTGATTATGCTTGCTTTTCTTCAAAATTAATTTGTAATTTTGACCTGTAAATCATATTACCAATTACCTATAATATTTGAAGAAGACATGAAAACGAAAAGATTACACTACGAGGCACCCACGATAGAGGTAGTGCCCATGGAGATGGAAGGCGTTATTGCGGCATCAGGATTAGACACCATGCCAGGTGTAAAGGTTAGCACCTCTTCACCATCAGGTTCTGCCAGCTATCAAGACATCAGTGATATGGTGGAAGAGTTGTTCACCATCGAATGAGCATAGGAGGTACGATTATGAGACAATCAAGATTTTATCTGCCTTTCTGCTTACTCCTGCTAGCTGCATGCAGTAATGACGAGATGGTAAGCGATGAGATGAATAATCATGGATCAAAGATTACTGCTGTCGGATCGTTGCCTGAGGCAACCAATACGCGCATGACCTTTCAAGAACGTGATAATGGTACAAGCAAAGAGCTCGTTATCAAGTGGGTGGTGAAATGCCAGAAAGCATAGGTGTTACAAATGGCACAAAGCAATGGGTGTTTGACCAGACTGATTTCTCTGGTGGTGCTACAACAACTGCCAATTTTGCTCCTTCTGAAGATATTTCCGCCTCTGTTGGAGATTGGTTTTATGCTGTTTATCCAGCAGATTTCCTTGGTAGTGTAACTAATGCGAACTTAGGATTAGATTTCGGTTTCGGTAAATCAGGTCCGGAATTTAAAGCTATTCTCTATGCAAAGGCTCAGTTGGAAGAAGGTAATAAATTGAATTTTAAATTTGACTATCTTACATCTGTTCTGAAAATCAAGCTTAAGACTTTTAGTGATGCTGACCCTATAGCTCCCTATCTGACACCTACCACTAGTTATTCCTTGGCTCAGACGGTTTTTAAACTACGGGCTTCGGAGGGATTATATCAGACGGCTAAGCTTAATATGAATGATGGGACTTTGAGTGACAAAGTTCCGGTTACTGAGTTACCGCTGCACAGTGTTGATTTTGTTTATGATTCTGATGCTCAGACCACTACCTGTTCGGATGTTTATCAGAGCTTCTTTCCTGAGACAATCAAGGATTTCAAGGTATGTTTTGATTTAGTTGACGGTGTGTATGAGGCCAAAATCACTAATCAGTGGACTTTCAACAAAGGCTTCTTTTATTATACTGACGATTTAGTTCCCACCAAGGTTGGCTTTATTATTGCGAAGACAGATTTGGTTGATAGCGAAACTGCTCAAACAATTTCGCTTGAAACTATTCTAGACCGTATCACATCACGTGACTCCAGTTGTGGGAATAGTGAAAGAAAGGTGTTGTATGTCAGAGATTTAAATGGTTCTTGTCCTTTCTATGTAGGTTCAAATAACCGCGTCCTTTCCACATCGTTTGAAGCTGCTGAGTGGCAGGAGTCAGATAAATATATGGAGCCATCATACACTACTAAAGCCTCTATCCTCGGCAACTGGTTGCGTACCAAGGCTATAAGTGTTGAGTTGGTAGATATGAGCCGATCTGGTATTACGAATATTTCAGCTAGGATGTTCTATGGATGTAGCAATATAGACCCCTCAACTATAGGTAATTCAGCCTTAAAGCATCTTATCTTGCCGAGTGGTGTCGCTGTCATTAAATCAGATGCTTTTGCTAATAGTGGCATTCAGCACTTGCTTCTCCCATGTGACAACAGTAGTACCTTGGTAACGGTTGATACAGCTTTCGGTAGCAAAAGTGACATGACTGATGTGAATATTTATCTACCCTATCTGACGACGCAGGCTGATGCCGAAACTATTTGTGGAAAATTTACGGTAGGTGATTCAAGACCTAATGTATATTACAATTTTACGGGTAGTTCAGAAGAGGATTATTTCAATACAGCAAAGTACACAAAGCTGTAATGGGGTTAACCTGCGTTTCTAGTACCAGATGGACAAGTAATCGCACAGGAATGAAATAAATCCTTCACCCTTCACTTTTCCTTCTATTTTGCTGAATTTCAATAAAATAGGAGGTGAAGGATGGGTGAAGGATTTTTAGTCTATCCTTCACTGCTTATCTATTTGTCAATCAGTGTGATAAGTGGTCAAGGTGAAGGGTGAAGGATAAATGAACGATGTCGGGGGACTGCGTCAATTGAGGTGCTTAATCCAGATGAAATGAAATCCTCCTACATCCTACACTTTTTTGATTTATATTACTGAAAATCAGCAATTTATTTAATGTAGGAGACGCTTTTTCTCCTACACTCTTCCTGCGCTGATTTAACATGCTGTGTATCAGATACATAATGGCTATTGGTGTAGGATGTAGGAGGATTTTGATTTCTCTCGGTTTATCATCTGTGCAAAGCTTTTATACAAATGTACAAAGCCTTTGAACGCTTGTTCAAAACCTTTGTACACCTGTTCATATCCTTTGGATGATATTCTCCACGGGGTGCTGCAGGTCACTCCTACGGCATAGTGGACCATTTAACCTCTCGGGCGTGGAAGTTTAACTCTTCACGTCTGAAGTATTTGTTCTTCACGTCTGAAGTGTTAAGCTGGTCTGCCAACGCGTGCCTTAATCACTAACGGCTTGTGATGAGGGGATTCTTTCCATTGACTTAATACGGTTTCAATCTTCCTTCTGTACATATTGCTGATATAGAGGGATTCAACATTTTTTCGGGCGACTTTTGTGTATAACTCCACACTTTTTCGGGCGACTTTTGAGGGGAATTCAACATTTTTTCGGGCGACTTTGCCATCTCCCGATGACGAATTTGTTGTCTCCTTTGGTTGCACGTGCTGGCTCGGCAGGATGTATTTTTTGTTCCCGATATGTGTTCAAGATGGCCAAATGTCATAATGGACCATCTTGAACATATATCGGAATGGTTTAGCGGGCGGAGCTACAGCTTGCAGCGGAAGAGCTCGGCTACGACTTGCTCGTATTGGCTCTGCAGCTCGATGAGGTTGTTTTCACTTTCATAGACCAGCGTGGCTTCTACGAAGTAGTCTATCAGGCTGATTTCACCCTCCTTTAGCGCTTTATCCAGGAGGGCAAGGTGCTGCTGGCCGCTGAGTGTCTCTCGGTAGGCCTGAATCTGCTGATGTAGTTGGCTGGCCTCTTCGTAGAGGCTGTTCAGGCGACTTTGCTCCTTACCCAAGGCATCTTCGCGCTGAAAGTCCAGGCTCATGGATTGCAGACGGGCACTCTTGGCCTTGCCTCGGTTCTCAAACAGCGGGATGCTGAAGCCCACTACGACACCATTGAGCGGATGACCACTCTCCGTGTTGCGCCGATAACCCAGCTCCAGCTTGGGGAGCCATCCCTGACGGCTTACGCTGAGTTGCTTGACAGCGGCCAATCGGCTCTGCTCCAGAGCCTGAAGCTGCGGGTCGGCAGCCACGAGATCGCCAAACAGCGTAAGGAAATCCTCGGGCAGGGGCGTATTGGCAAAGGTGGTCAGTCCGATGGCTTCGGGGGAGGGAATGGCGGGACCCAGGGCGGTGGGGCGTCCGGCGGTGAGGGGCTGCTGGCCGTTGAGGGCGAGCAGCTGCTGCATTTTGCTCTGCAGGGCGGTCTCTGTCAACCGGTAAGCAGTCTGTGCATTGAGCTGCTCCAGCTTGATTTTGTTGACTTCCAACTGGTTGGCATCGCCCTCTTCGAGGCGCTTGCGGTAGAGCTGAGCCAACTGGTCGGCCTGCTGCATGCGTTGCTTGTAGAGGAGTTGCTGCTGGTGGAGGGCCGTGAGCTGGATGCAGAGCTGCTTGGCCTCAAGCAGGATACGCTGGCGAGTAGCTTGCAGTTCACGGTCGATAGCTGCGTTGGCAAAGCGGTTCATGCGGTGGCGCGAGGCGTAGAGTGTAGGGAAGTCGAAACTCTGGCTTACGATGAGCTCCCCTTGGGTAATCTCACTGTCGCGCGAGTCCCACACGTGGGCATAGCTGAGCGTGGGGTCAGGCAGGTTGTTGCCCGAGCGGTTCTCCCACTGTGCAGCCTTGGCCTGCTGGGCAGCGGCCTGCAGCTCCTTGTTGTTGGCCTCAATCTGCCGCAGTACCTGCGTCAAGCCCATTGCCTCCTGTGCTCTCAGAGTGCCCGCCCAGAGCAACCAACCTGCAGTGAGCAAAGCGATTTTTGATTTCATGATTCTTTATTAATGTTTATGGTTCGATGAACTTATTGTTATCTTGGCACGCAGATGACACTGATTCCAGGGATTTACACTGATTCTTATTTTTATCTGTGGTCATCTGTACAATCTGTGTTATCTGTGTGCCATGTATAGAATTACACTCTCTTTCGATTCATCATCAGATAGACTATCGGGATGATGAAGCCGTTGAGCAGCGTGCTGGTGAGCAGGCCGCCCAGGATGACCTTGGCCATGGGGCTCTGGATTTCGTTTCCGGCCTGATCGCCTGCCAGGGCCAGCGGGATGAGGGCCAGGGCACTGCTCAACGCCGTCATCAGGATGGGGTTGAGACGGTCGAGTGAGCCGCGCAGCACGCTCTCTTCCACACTCAGCCCCTCGGTGCGCAACTGCTTGTAGTGGCTGATGAGCAACATGCCATTGCGCGTGGCAATACCGAAGAGCGAGATGAATCCGATGATGGCAGGTATGCTTACTTCGCCTGTGGTCATCACGAGCACCACCACGCCGCCAATCAGAGCCAACGGTAGATTGAGCAGCACCACGCCGCTCTCACGCAGGTCGTGAAACTCGTGATAGAGCAGCAGGAAGATGACTATGATGCTCATCAGGGAGGTGAGTGCCAGCGAACGGCTGGCTGCCTGCTCGCTCTCAAACTGACCGCCAAACTCTACATGGTAACCCTCGGGCAGGCTGACCTGTGAGTCAATGGCCTGCTGCATGTCGTTGACTACACTGCGCAGGTCGCGGTCAGCCACATTGGCTGAGAGGACTATCTTGCGCTTCACGTTTTCGCGGCTGATGGTGTTGGGTCCGGTGGTGGAACGCACATCGGCTACGGCGCTGAGCGGCACCTTCTCGCCTTGGGCCCCGTCGAGGGTCATCTCCTCGATGAGCCGGTGGGTGGAACGGAAGCGTTCATCAAGGCGCACCGTCAGGTCAAAACTCTTGCCCTGCTCATACACCTGTGATACCGCCTCGCCACCCAGGCAGACATTGACGGCTTCGGCAAACTCAGGCAGGCTGATGCCGTAACGGGCCAGCATTTCGCGGCGCGGGGTGATGGTGAGCTGCGGGCGCTCAATCTGCTGCTCCACGTTGAGGTCGGCTACCCCCTCGATGTCTTGCACGGCGCGTCTCATCTCGCCGGCCAGCTGGTACATGCGGTTGAGGTCGTCGCCAAAGAGCTTGATGGCGATGTTGGCCCGTGTACCGCTCAGCATGGCATCAATGCGGTGGCTGATGGGTTGACCAATCTCGATGCTGGCACCGCCCAGTGTGGAGAGCTTGGCACGCACCTCGGCCACTACCTCCCTACGTGAGCGCTTGCCCAGCGTGAAGGGGGCCTCTATCTCGCTGACATTGACCCCTAGTGCATGCTCATCGAGTTCGGCGCGCCCCGTCTTGCGGGCCACGGTCTCAATCTCGGGTACGGTGAGCAGCAGCTCCTCGGCCCGACGGCCGATGCGGTCACTCTCCTCCAGGGAGACGCCAGGCAGGGTGGAGACATTGATGGTGAATGAGCCTTCGTTGAACGAGGGCAGGAAGGAGCGTCCCAGGGTAAAGAAGAGTCCCAGAGCCACAAGGAAGAGTCCCACCGTGGTACCTAGTACCAACCGGCGGTGAGCCAGTGCAGCCGTCAGCGCCACCTCGTAACGCCGCTTCATCCAGCGTGCCACGGCTGATTCGCCACGGGCCTCTCTATGGGCCATTTGCTTGTTGTCTGTCGTGTCGTCAAGGCTCTTCCTGTCAGTGAGGGCTTCTCCCTCTTTCTTTAATAGATAAGAGCAGAGCACGGGCGTGAGTGTGAGGGCCACTACGGTCGAGGCGGCCAGGGCAACGATGAAGGCAATGCCCAGCGGCACGAGCATACGTCCCTCCATTCCGCTCAGGAAGAAGAGGGGTACGAAGCTGACCACGATAATCAGTGTAGAGTTGAGGATGGGCATGCGTACCTCCTTGGAGGCGTTAAACACCACCTCCTTCACGCTGAGCCGTTGTCCCTCGGGCAACAGTCGGTTCTCGCGTAGTCGCTTATAGACATTCTCTACATCCACAATGGCGTCATCCACCAGCGAGCCGATGGCTATGGCCATACCACCCAGACTCATCGTGTTGATGGTCAGGCCCATGTAGTGGAGGGCAAGGAGTGAGGTGACCAATGCCAGAGGCAGTGTGGCCAGGGAGATGATGGTGGTGCGTGCGTTGGCCAGGAAGAGGGCCAATACGATGATGACGAAGAGACCACCCTCGAAGAGTGACTTCTGTACGTTGCCGATGGAGCTCTCGATGAAGCGGCTCTGGCGGAAGATGTCGGTCGATACCTTCACGTCGGAGGGAAGATTCTTCTGCAGGTCGGCCAGGGCGGCTTCCAACCGTTGGGTCAGCTCGATGGTACCGGTGTTGGGCTGCTTGGTCACGGTGAGCAGTACGGCCTGCTGTCCGCGCACCGAGGCGGTGCCCAGCTTGGGTGTCTTGCCGCCAATCTGGATGGTGGCCACTTGGTCGAGAGTCACGGGCAGTGCCTCGGGACGCTCACCGGCTTTCACCACGGCACGTCCTATTGCCTCCAGGCTGGTTGTGGCCAGCGTACCGCGCAGGATGTATTCGTTACCATATTCGTAGAGGATGCCGCCGTTGGCGTTGAGGTTCATGCCCCGTGTGGCAGTCAGCACTTGGTCGAGCGTCACGCCGTAGTGGCGCATCTTGCCTGGGTGGAGCAGGATCTGGTACTCCTTGGCCTCGCCCCCAAGCACGGCCACCTGCGCCACGCCTCCAGTGGAGAGCAGTCGCGGACGGATGGTCCAGTCGGCCAGTGTGCGCAAGTCGAGCATCGAAGTGGAGTCGGCTGTGAGTCCTACGATGAGCAGTTCGCCCAGGATGGACGACTGCGGACCCAGGGTGGGGCGGCCTACTCCGGAGGGCAGCTGTTCATCGACTACGGCCAGCTTCTCACTGACAATCTGGCGTGCCAGATAGATATCGGTGTCCCAGTCAAATTCCACCCATACCACCGAAAATCCTGTGGTCGAGGAGGAGCGTACACGGCGTACGCCGGTTGCCCCGTTGACGGCCGTCTCGATGGGGAAGGTGACCAACTGCTCCACCTCTTCGGCAGCCATTCCGCCCGCTTCGGTCATGACCACTACGGTAGGGGCGTTCAAGTCGGGGAAGACATCCACCTCGGTATGCCAGGCAGTGTAGAGTCCACCGATGAGCAGCAGCACTGCAGCTACCAATACCAAGATGCGGTTGTGGAGCGAAAAGTAGATAATCTTGTTCAGCATATTCGGTTCCTCCCTCCTGATTAATGTTCGTGGCTATGGGCAGGGATGGCGTTGGAGGCGGAGGCGAGCTTCACCTGCTGTGCTCCTTCCACCACAATGCGCTGGCCGGCCTCTACGCCGCTCAGTATCTGAATCATGCGTCCGTCGTCAGCACCCGTCGTGACCAGCTGTTTGCGGTAGCCCTCTTCATCGAGTTGAATGAAGACAAAGTAGCTGCCTTGCTCTTCCACAAGGGCCGTCTTAGGTAGGGTGAGGGCTCCCTCGATGGGCGAGGAGATGAGCCACACCTCGCTGAATGCTCCGGGCATGATGTCGCCTCGGTTGTCAAACTCAAAGGTTACGGGTAGGTAATGGCTGCCCGTACCGGCTGCCTTGCCATAGGAGAGGAGTCGTCCGTTCAGTTCGTTCAGCGCATAGGTCTGCGGGTCTGCAGCGGGGCGGAAGTGGGCTGTACGCAGGGTGCTGAGTAGGCGGTAATAGTTCTCGCTGACATCGGCGCGAAGGAAGAGTTTGCGGTTCTGTGTGATGCTGGCCAGGGGCTGTCCCACCTCTACGTAGTCGCCTTCGTTCACCAGCAGGCTCTTCACGTAGCCTGCCAGAGGGGCAGTCACCTGCTGACCACCCTGTTCGCTACGCCGGTTGCCTTGCGCCTGACCCGTTTCAGTCAGTTTGCCGCCCACGCCTTCGTAGGCGATACGTGCATTCTCGTAAGTCTGTCGTGCCTCTTCGTAAGCTTTGCGCGAGATAATCTGTTCCTTTACGAGTCGTTCGGCGCGTTCGAGTGCCAATCGTGCCGTTTCGTAGTTGATACGTGCCTTCTCCACAGGGTCTCCTTCAGCCATGTTGCGGGCTGAGAGGGTGAGCAGTGCGGCACCTTTGCTGACGCTCATTCCTTCGGTAAGTCGGTTTTTGAAGGAGACCACACCCGCCATCGGGGCCACTACAGTGCTCTCTTCACCCTGTGCGGCAAGCACCTGTCCGCTGGTATGGATGACGGCATGAAAGGTCGTCGGTGTGAGGGTAGCTACCTTCACTCCAGCTGCTTGGGCTTTGGCGGGAGGAAGAATGATTTCATCACTTCCTCCGTGATTATGTCCATCTGTCTCGTGATTATGCTCATCCGCTTCATGACTATGTGCTTCTGCCTCATGATTATGTCCATCTGTCTCGTGGTTATGTCCTTCATGGCTATGGCTATCATGGTCATGTCCCTCATGAGTGTGGCTTTCGGTCTCATGGCTATGGCCTTCGTGGTCATGCTCATCGTGAGAGTGTGCGGATTGTCCGCAGCTGCCCAACAGGAAAAGTCCCATCAGGCCTATGAATAGATTCTTATACATGGTTGGTTCTTATATATAATATGTATAGGTGATATGTAATATGTATAGGTGATTGTAAAGTCCACAACGATGGGAGCAGAACTCATTCCGCGCCCAAGGTGGATGGATAGAGGTGCTGGCCTCAAGACCAGCAAAAGGGGGAATCAACCAAGAGAAGGGGGTGCCCGGAGTCCCCGGGCGGTGTCTAGATCGACACCATAGAGTGCCTCGATATAGGGGCGGGGGAGGGTATGCAAGTAGTGTACTGGCAGGGAGAGTGTACCGGCTAGGCCTGTCTTGAAGGTCACGGGTCTCACATCGCCCGTCTGTGGAGCGGTCAGGGTAATGTCAGAAGCTTTACCGGCGCGGTAGAGATGAGTCGTAAGGCAGTCGGCCTCCATGCAGCTCTGCTCATGGTGGCAACCGTGCGTAGCATGGCCGCATGGCATAGACTTACCTGGCTCGTGGTTGCAGCGATGCTCCTCGTGGAGTGGCTGCACGTCATTCTTCATGCAGATGCGCCCATCTTCATGGTGATGATGGGGAAACACCGGCACGACAGGTAGCAGCACGCCAAGCAGCAACAGCAGGTAGCTGGAGAAGAGGTTGCGGCGCAGGCTTACCACGTGATGGAGGGGATATATTGTTTCACGCTCTTGCGCAGTTCCATCAAGGTGATGGGCTTAACCAGTACATGATTGGCTCCCACCTCGATAGCTTTATCGCGGTCGGAACTGAAGGCATAGGCGGTCTGCACCACAATGGGCAGGTTGCAACCCTCGGCGCGCAGGGCAGCCGTGGCTTCCAGTCCGGTCATGACGGGCATCTTGATATCCATCAGAATCATCCGGGCGCTATCTTTGTGCTGGTGATAGAGGTTGATGACCTCCTG
This sequence comes from uncultured Mediterranea sp., assembly GCA_945831575.1. Classification (GTDB taxonomy): domain Bacteria; phylum Bacteroidota; class Bacteroidia; order Bacteroidales; family Bacteroidaceae; genus Bacteroides. Next base: position 77,287 of record CAMACX010000005.1, on the reverse strand, counting down.
ACCTGTGCGTCCCCATTCCAGACGGCAACGTTTGCCGATAATAGCACGAATCAGCTTGAAATTGCTCTCATCATCTTCTGCCACCAATACCAGGGGCATATCGGTAGTCGTTTGTTCCATAGTAATTTGTTTTTTTATCCTTGGCAAAGATAGAACATTTTATATGTTTGACAAAGAAACCTTATTGATTTTGCATTTATTTAATGAATTCTTCTGCTTTTAATAGACTTTCCGCAGCTGCCAGAAGGCTACGGCTGAGGCTGCGGCTACGTTGAGCGAATCGACTTCGTGGCTCATCGGGATCCGTACTACGTAGTCGGTCTCATCGATGGTCTGCTGAGGGAGTCCGTACCCCTCGCTCCCCATGATGATGGCCAGGCGGGGCTCAGCCAGCAGCGGGGGATAGTCGATACTGACCGAGCGATGGGTCAGGGCCATGGCCACCGTCTTGAAGCCCAGGTCACGCAGTGAACTCAAGGGGGCTTGAATCCAGGTCCATGGCATCAGGAAGACCGAACCCATGGAGACCCGTACGGCGCGGCGGTTGAGCGGGTCGCATGAGGAGGGTGTGAGCAACGCACCGTCGATGCCTAGGGCGGCTGCCGAACGGAAGATGGCCCCGATGTTGGTGGTATCTACTACGCCATCAATCACGACCAGACGCTGTGCGCCTTGGCAAACCTGTTCAACGCTAGGCGGTAGCGGTCGGCGCATGGCGCAGAGCACGCCGCGCGTCAGCGTGTAGCCCGTGAGCGAGGCCAGCAATTCGCGGCTGCCGGTATAGACCGGGATGTCGCCGCTGCGGGCAATGAGTTGGGCTGCATCGCCTGTGATGTGGCGTGCTTCGCAGAGCATGGCCACAGGCTCGTAGCCGGCACGTAGGGCGACGTCGATGACCTTGGGACTCTCGGCGATGAAGACCCCCTTCGCTGGTTCCAGCCGGTGGCGCAGCTGCGCTTCGGTGAGGGTACTGAACAGCTCTACGCCCGGGTGTTGCAAGGAGGTAATCTCAATGATAGCCATAGCGTTACTCCCCTTCTTGTTTGGTTCCCGTCGGCACCATGCCCTCCATCTGCTTCTTAATAAAACGGATTTTCACGACACTGGCTTCACGTTCGTTCTCCATTTCGTAGATGAAGTCGAGCAGGTGGGCCAGGTTATAGACTGCCACCAGTGCCTCACAGTCGGCGGTGGTCATGGTGGTGGTGAAGGAGCGGTCACCCTTGAACTCAACTTTTAGTTTCTCATTAGCATGGCGGTAGATAAACTCCATCACTCCACCGTCTTCACCCAAGCGGAAGTCCGACTTCTCTATCTGTTCGCCCAGTACGGTACTCTCATAGGTCTCGCAGGCGGCCGGGGTCTCCATGTAGGTCCCGTCAGGAGCAATGACCTTCACCCCGCTGTGGTGAATGGCCTGCTTGCCACAGTAGATGCTGGTCATCGTCAGCTCGCCCCGCTCGTTGGTGCGGAAACTGAGGTGCGTACGATGCAGGTTCTTCTCCAACTGCTGCGAAGGGTGGATGTAGTTGCCCAGTTGCTGATAAGCTGTATCTTTCTCAAACAGATAGTGGCTGCTTATCTCAGTAAGTTGATTTCTCTTCTCCTGGATGACGCTGTCGAGGAAGGCTACGTTCTGCTCCTGTTCCTTCAGCGTGGCCTTACGCAGTAGCTGTTGGCTCTCGCGGCGCGTGTCGAAAGCTTTGGGGTAACGTGACTTGATACTGTCAATCAAGGCCATACTCTGCTGGTAATGCCCCTGTTCGTAGGCCGTCTCTGCTTGCTTGAGCAGGGTACGGGCCTCTTTCTCTCCACTGGTGCAGGCTGCCAGCAGCAGAACGGCTAGGCTGACCAGGCAGCCTCTTTTCAAAAGATGAATCCTATGCATGTAATCGCTGGTTTTATGGTTATCAATCAGCTGCAAAAGTAGTGAATTCTTATGAGAATGGCCTATCGGTAGGCGATTTTTCTCGCTTTTTGATGGAAAGCTGTCGAATTTACGTTAACTTTGCCCCCTGAAACGATGGATTAACGATGAAAGAATGGACTAAAGATGAGCTGAAAGCACATTTCAGCAGTGAGATATTCAAGCAGATTTCGGCTACGGCCGACGAACTGCATCTGGAGTGTTATGTGGTGGGGGGCTACGTGCGTGACCTCTATCTCGAACGCCCCTCCAAGGACATTGACGTTGTTGTAGTGGGCAGCGGCATTCTGATGGCCGAGACGCTGGGCAGGCGACTGGGCCGTGGGGCGCATGTAGCTGTGTTCCGCAACTTTGGCACTGCCCAGCTGAAGTACAGAGGCACCGAGGTGGAGTTTGTGGGAGCACGTCGCGAATCCTACAGCCACGACTCGCGTAAGCCTATTGTGGAAGATGGTACGCTCCACGATGATCAGAACCGGCGCGACTTCACCATCAATGCCCTGGCCGTCTGCCTCAATGCAGACCGCTTTGGTGAACTAGTGGATCCCTTTGGAGGCATTGACGACCTCTATGACAAGACCATACGTACTCCGCTCGACCCCGATATCACCTTCAGCGACGACCCTCTGCGCATGATGCGTTGCGTGCGCTTTGCCGCACAATTGGGATTCTATATCGACGACGAGACCTTTGAAGCCCTGGAACGCAACAAGGAGCGCATCAGCATCATCAGCCGCGAACGCATTGCTGATGAACTCAATAAGATTCTGCTCAGCCCCGTGCCGAGCAAAGGCTTTGTGGAGTTGGACCGCTGCGGTCTGTTGCCTCTGATTTTTCCCGAGCTCGTGGCGCTGCAGGGCGTGGAGACCCGCAACGGAAAGGCTCATAAGGACAACTTCTACCACACGCTTGAGGTGCTCGACAATGTGGCTCGCACTTCGCAGAATCTCTGGTTGCGCTGGGCTGCCCTGCTGCATGACATTGCCAAGCCGCGCACTAAGCGTTGGGAGCAGAAGACGGGATGGACTTTCCATAACCACAACTACATGGGCGCCAAGATGATTCCTGATATCTTCCGCCGGATGAAGCTGCCCATGAACGAGAAGATGAAGTATGTGCAGAAGCTCGTCGAGCTTCACATGCGTCCCATCGTGATTGCCGATGAGGAGGTGACTGACTCAGCCGTGCGTCGCCTGCTCTTTGAGGCAGGTGATGACATTGATGACCTGATGACCCTCTGCGAAGCGGATATCACCTCCAAGAATCAGGAACGGAAGCAGCGTTTCCTTGACAACTTCCGCCTCGTGCGTCAGAAACTCAAGGACCTGGAGGAAAAGGACCGCATACGCAACTTCCAGCCACCCGTTGATGGGGAGGAGATCATGACGACCTTTGGCCTGCAGCCTTGCCGTGAGATAGGCTCACTCAAGAGCGCTATCAAAGATGCCATTCTCGATGGTGTAATCCCTAATGAGCACGATGCGGCTTACGCATTCATGCTGGAGCGTGCCAAGCGGATGGGGTTACATCCTGTGAGTGGCACTAGTCCAGGTGGCTTGCCCTGTTAACAAATAAGATAACTAACATACGATACACTATGTCTGAACTTGCCCCTCTGATTGCCGACTTGGCGCTTATCCTGATTGGCGCGGGAGTGATGACACTGCTTTTCAAGAAACTGAAGCAGCCCCTCGTGCTCGGCTACATCGTGGCCGGAATATTGGCTGGACCCAATGTGAAGTTTACACCCTCCGTGGTGGATATGGCCAACATCCATACCTGGGCAGACATCGGTGTGGTGTTCCTGCTTTTTGCCCTCGGACTGGAGTTCAGCTTCAAGAAGATTGTCAAGGTGGGTGGTTCGGCCATCATTGCGGCCTGCACCGTCATCTTCTGCATGATTATGGTGGGACTTACTGTAGGCTCATCGTTTGGCTGGGGAAGGATGGATTGCCTCTTCCTGGGAGGTATGATTGCCATGTCATCCACGACCATCATCTATAAGGCTTTCAGTGATTTGGGCTTGCTCAAGAAGCAGTTTGCCGGATTGGTGATGAGTGTGCTGATTCTGGAGGATATCCTGGCCATTGTGCTGATGGTGATGCTCTCCACGATGGCGGTAAGCAACAATTTCGAGGGGACCGAGATGTTGATGAGCATCGGTAAACTGCTTTTCTTCCTGATACTTTGGTTTGTGGTGGGTATTTACCTGATTCCCGGACTGCTGAAGCGTTGCAAGCGGTTGATGAGTGATGAGACGTTGCTCGTGGTCTCACTCGCGCTCTGCTTCGGCATGGTGGTGGTAGCGGCTCAGACCGGTTTCTCACCTGCTTTCGGTGCTTTCATCATGGGTTCCATCCTAGCTGAGACCGTGGAGGCTGAGCATATTGAGCGGCTGGTCAGTCCGGTGAAGGACCTTTTCGGAGCCATCTTCTTCGTGTCGGTGGGTATGATGGTCAACATGGAGATGATTGCGGAGTATGCTTTCCCTATCTTTGTGATTACGATAGCCGTAGTGCTGGGACAGGCGGTGTTTGGCACGTTGGGTGTCTTACTGAGCGGTCAACCGCTGAAGACAGCCATGCAGTGTGGATTCAGTCTGACGCAGATTGGTGAGTTCGCCTTCATCATTGCCTCACTGGGCGTGTCGCTTCATGTCACGGCCGACTTTCTCTATCCCATCGTGGTGGCGGTATCTGTCATCACCACCTTCCTCACTCCGTATATGATCCGGCTGGCTGGACCAGCTTCGGAGTTTGTGGATAGTCATCTGCCACGCAAGTGGCTGAGCTTTATTCATCGCTATACGCCTGGCACACAGGTTATCAATCATCAGAGCCTGTGGCGTAAGTTGATTGTTGCCTTGGTGCGTATTACAATCGTCTATAGCATTGTGAGTGCTGCTATCGTGGCCATTGGTTTCCGCTTCCTGTTGCCTCTGCTCACGCATATGCTGCCCGGTGTATGGGGAGCCTTGCTGTCAGCCTTGATTACCTTGCTCTGTATCGCACCCTTCTTGCGGGCTATCATGATTAAGAAGAATCACTCCGTGGAGGTGGTGACGCTGTGGAATGAGAATCCTGGTTACAGGGCACCGTTGGTCGCTACGATGGTGCTGCGTGTGTTGGTCGCTGCGGGCTTTGTGATGTGCGTGTTGGGAGGCATGTTCCGCCTCTCTACGGCTGTGCTGGTGGTGATATCTGTTTTGGCCATTACCTTCATGGTGTTGTCAAGACAGCTCAAGAAGCAGTCTATCATGATAGAGCGTACCTTCTTCCAGAACCTTCGTTCGCGCGAGATGCAGGCCGAGGTGCGGGGCGAGCGTCCGCCTGAGTATGCCGGCCGGTTGCTCTCGCGTGACCTGCACTTGGCTGATCTGGTGCTTCCCTCCTCATCAGAGTGGGCTGGGCAGACGTTGGCTGAGCTTAACCTGGGCAACCTATACGGTGTGCATGTCGTCTCTATCTTGCGCGGTGAACGCCGGTTTAATATTCCCGGGGGGGAGATGCGTATCTTCCCGCAGGACAAGCTACAGGTGCTGGCCACTGATGAAGATTTGACCCGCTTTGGTGATGCCATGGAGCAGGTGGCACAAGTCAAGGAGCCTGATGAGGCCTCGGAGATGACCCTCTGTCAGGTGCGTGTGGATGAGGAGTCGCCTTTCCTCCATCGCACGATGAAGGAGGCCGGAGTGCGTGACAAGTACCATTGTCTGATTGCCGGCGTGGAGCGTGGAAGTGACAAGCTACATGCTCCCGATCCCCGGGAGCCTTTCCACCTCAATGATGTGGTCTGGGTGGTAGGCGAGAAGAAGAACGTCTATCGTCTCAGCGGCAGAACGGAGTAATGCCTCATGAGCATGGGGTGATTGACAATCAGATCTTTCCGAGAATCTTGTCCATTACCCAGTTAGTAAGGGTGGCGCTTTCGCCATCGCATGTGCAGGTGGAAAGTCCGCGCAGGTGATCGACTACAGCTTGAATCAAAGGTTGCTGAACGTAGGTGGGGTTGGTGATGTGAATCTCTTCGCGGCCTCGCTCCGTATGGAGTGCGATAGGGTCGTAGGTATAGACGGAGAAGCAGATCATCCCCTTGTCGCCAATCACCTCGATACGATCTTCACGGGCTGAATCGTGGGCCACGAAGCACCATGAACCACTGCCTACAATGCCGTTGTCAAACTGGAAGCAGGCACTCAGCGTGTCTTCGGCAGGATAGAGTCCCCTTCGGTTGCTCTTGAAGCCAGAGGCTTGGAGTATGCAGCCGAAAATCTCTTGCAGCAGGTCAATCTGATGGGGAGCAAGGTCGTAGAAGTAGCCTCCTCCGGCAATGTCAGGCTGTACGCGCCAAGGCAGGTGTTCGCTATTGTAGTCCAGGTTGCGTGGAGGCTGGGCAAATCGAATCTGGATATTGATGACTTGACCAATTGCTCCGCTCTCTACCAACTCTTTGACTTTCAGGAAATAAGGTAAGTATCGGCGGTAGTAGGCCACGAAGCAGGGTACGCCGGTCTCTTGCGACACGCGGTTGATACGGCAGCACTCCTCGTAGGTCTCTGCCATGGGCTTCTCGATGTAGCAGGGCTTGCCGGCCTTCATGGCCATGATGGCATAGGTCGCGTGCGATGAAGGGGGAGTGGCGATATAGACCGCATTGACCTCAGGGTCGTCAATGAGGGCTTGCGCATCATCGTACCAATGTGCGATACCCCATTCCTCGGCATATTGCTGTGCCTTTTGGCCGTTGCGGCTCATCACGGCCACCACTTCCGAGCCTTCAATCTTCTGAAAGGCCGGTCCGCTCTTGTATCTGGTCACTTCACCACAACCAATGAAGCCCCACTTGATTATCTTTTCCATTTTTTTTAGTTACTAGTTACAAGCTACGAGCTACGAGTATTTGCTACGAGCTACAAGCTACAAGTATTAGTTACGAGCTATATATTTATTCCTCCTCGTCATCGAAGTCGAAGTCGAAATCGAAGTCGTCCATGAACTCTGGCGTGGTGAAGTCGTCCAGAGAGCGTCGGTCCTTCTTGGTGGGACGGCCTGTACCCTTGGCCCGGTTGACGAAGCCGCTCACTTTGCTCATTTCCAGCAGTTCATACTGGTCGGGCGTGGTGACATTCTCCATCATTTCGCTCACGAGCTTGGCTCCTACGCGTTTTTCGATGGCCTGAAGGACCTTGAAGGAGTAGGTGATGGGAGGTTTGCGTACCTCAATGACATCGCCAGGTTTCACCATGCGGGCGGCTTTAGCTTGTGCCCCATTGATATGGATGCGTCCTTTTTTGCATGCTTCGGCTGCTATGGTGCGTGTCTTGAAGATACGCACAGCCCACATCCATTTGTCTATTCGTGCTTCGCTCATCGTTTGTTGTTATCGGATTATCGTTTGTTGAATTGGTTCATGGTGAGGTTGATGCCTGCCAGGCAGAAGCTTTTGACAATTTCTCCGGCCGTCTTGAGCCGTTCGGGCATCAGCTCCATCTGCTCAGGCGCAAAATGTCCCAGCACGTAGTCAATCTGCATACCGCGTGGAAAGTCATTGCCTATGCCGAAGCGCAGTCTTGCGTAGGCTTGTGTCCCGAGGGTCTCGGCAATGTGTTTCAGTCCGTTATGTCCCGCATCGCTGCCTTGTCCCTTGAGGCGTAGCGTGCCAAAGGGCAGGGCGATGTCATCGACCACAATCAGTGTCTGTTCCAGCTCGATGCGCTCCTTCTGCATCCAGTAACGCACGGCGTTGCCACTGAGGTTCATATAGGTGGAAGGCTTCAGCAGCAGCAGTTGTCGTCCCTTGATGGAGAGTGATGCTGTAGCTCCGTAACGTCCGTCACTGAAGCTGACTCCAGCCTCGCGTGCCAACGCATCCACCACCATAAATCCGATGTTGTGGCGCGTCTCATGATATTCGCTGCCGATGTTGCCTAGACCGACTATTAAGTATTTCATCAGTTCCCTATTTAGTGATTAGTGTTCAGTGATTAGTGATTAGTGAAGAAGGGTAGTCTATCTAAAAACAAAAACGCGGATTGCACTGCTCGACGCCGTTGGTGCGACGCCTGCGACAATCCGCGCTCTATGTTGAGATGAATATAAGCCTTCTCTCTTCGGGCTGCTATTAGCCTTGAGCGGCAGCAGCTGCACCACGAGCGGCACGGGTCAGCTTCACAGCGCAAACCACAGCCTCCTTGGCGTTGAGCAGTTCCAGGTTCTCGAAGCTCAGTTCGCCCACCTTGATGGTCTTACCCAGACCCAGATGAGAGACGTTGATAATCAGCTTCTCGGGGATGAGGTTGTAGAGAGCCTTCACTTTCAGCTTGCGGATCTGCAGAGCCAGCTTACCACCGGCCTTCACACCTTCAGCCAGACCTTCGAGCTGTACGGGCACTTCCATGACGATGGGCTTGCTCTCGTCAATCTGATAGAAGTCAACGTGCAGGATATTGTCCTTAACGGGATGGAACTGGATATCCTTCATGATGGCATTCACCTTCTTGCCGTCGATGTCGAGGTCAACCACGTAGATGTGGGGAGTGTACACCAGGTTGCGCAGTCCGTCAGCAGGTACAGTGAAGTGGATGTTCTCGCCACCACCGTAGAGCTCACAGGGTACGCCGTTGTCCTTACGGATTGCTTTCAGTGCTCTTGCCTGTTCGGAAGAGCGGGCTGCAATGGTTCTTGCAGTGCCTTTGATTTCGATAGATTTCATTTACTTTAATTTTTTGTGTTACTCTAAATTAAGTTGTCTCGTTTTGCTTAATTCACCATCACACGCGATGGTCTAAACCATCCGATGCTGCAAAAAGCGGCGCAAAATTACTGCTTATTTCTGAAATATCAAAGTATTTTAGTTAAAAATCAATGTCAATTTTGATTTCTCCCTCCAAAGGGGACGCTTCATGACTCTCTTCGTGCGTCTCTTCGTGCATTTCGTCAGCTTCAGTCTCTTCCTGCGGTGCGATGGGCTGACGCTTGCGGATGTAATGGATGGCCTGCTCAAATCCCTTCTGGAACTTGTCCAAGTCCTCCTTATAGAGGAAAATCTTATGCTTCTCAAAGTTAACCTGTGTCTCTTCACCCTCGCCTGTTATCACCTTCTTGCTTTCGGTAATGGCTAGAAATAGTTCCTCCTTGCGGTTCATTTTCACGTCGAGATAGTAGATGCGTTTGCCGGCCTTGATGGCCTGGGAATAGACGATATCCTTCTCGTTCTTCTCCACGTCACTGTGTCTTTTCTTCAGTTCTTCCATAATCTTAAGTGATTAAAAACGGGGCCAAAATTGACTATTTTTTTTCTTATCCCAAAGAAAATAGGCATTTAATTGCTTTATTTTCGAAAAAAAACTTTTTTCTTGCTGTGGTATCACCAAAAATAGCTACTTTTGCAGCCTAAATCGAACTAACCAAGTAACTATAACAGAAAGTATGATCAACAGAGTTCTTATCCGTCTGAAGCTGATACAGATTGTGTATGCTTATTATCAGAACGGCAACAAAAATTTGGATGCTGGAGAAAAAGAGTTGTTCTTCAGCCTGTCGAAAGCTTATGATCTTTATAACTACCTTCTTATGTTGATGGTGGCTGTGACGCGGTTTGCACAGAAACGCATTGATTTTGCCAAGAATAAGCTGGCACCTACACCCGAGGAACTTAATCCGAATACCAAGTTTGCAGACAACCAGTTCATCGCCCAGCTGGAGGTGAATAAGCAGCTGGCTGAGTACGCCACCAACCAGAAGCGTTCATGGAACGATGAAGAGGACTTCGTGAAGAGTCTCTACGATCAGATTGTGGCTTCTGATATATATAAGGAATATATGGCTTCGGAAGCGTCTTCGTATGACGACGACCGCGAGCTGTGGCGCAAGCTCTATAAGACCTTTGTCTTCAATAACCAGTCGCTTGACAGCTTGCTCGAAGACCAGAGCCTCTATTGGAACGACGACAAGGAGGTGGTTGACACCTTCGTGCTGAAGACCATCAAGCGCTTCGACCCGAAGAACGGTGCCAATCAGGAACTGCTCCCCGAGTTCAAGGACGAAGAGGACCAGGAGTTTGCCCGTCGCCTCTTCCGCCGTACGATTCTCAATGCAGACTACTACCGTCACTTGATCAGCGAGAACATCCGCAACTGGGACCTGGACCGTGTAGCCTTCATGGATGTCATCATCATGCAGTGTGCGCTGGCCGAGATTCTGAGCTTCCCCAACATCCCTATCAGCGTGACGCTCAATGAATATGTAGATATTGCGAAGGTGTATAGCACGCACAAGAGCGGCTCGTTTGTCAATGGCACACTCGACGGCATTGTCAAGGTGCTGAAGAAGGAAGGAAAGCTTACCAAGAACTAAAATACTCAGCAACTAAATAACTTAAGAACTAAATAACTTAAAAACTTAAAAACTAAGATATGGTTACAATGACTTTACTGCAGGCTCCTGGCGCTGCACCTCAGGGCGGTGGCATGATGTGGATTATGCTGATTGCAATGTTTGCCATCATGTATTTCTTCATGATTCGTCCGCAAAACAAGAAACAGAAGGAAATCAATAACTTCCGTAAGTCACTTCAGCTCAATCAGCGCGTCATTACCGCTGGGGGCATCCACGGCACTGTGAAGGAAATCAACGACAGCGATGTCATGCTAGAGATCGCTTCTAACGTCCGCATTCGCGTGGACAAGAACTCCATCTTTGCCGCCGCTGCCGATGCCAACCAAAGCCAGCAGGCAGCTAAGTAAAATCACGGTGGTTGCTAAAGGGTAGGGCGTATGCTTGATCGCAACGAACTAAACCGTCTGTACAGGCGGCTGAACCGCATGATGAAGGACTTCCTCTTCTCAGAAAGGAGCAGGGAGTTCTTCCTTTTTTTGTTTTTCTTCTTCGTGGCCGGGGGATTCTGGCTGCTGCAGACGCTCAATGGCGAATTTGAGGATGACCTTCAGGTCCCGTTCCGGCTCAAGGGATTGCCGGCTGATGTGGTCATCACGTCCGACCTGCCGCAGAGCCTGCAACTGCGTGTAAAGGACCGCGGTACGGTGCTCCTTAACTATAAGGTGGGGAAGGACTTCCTCCCTCTGGGCATCGACTTTGATAAGGTGAAGAGCAATGACAACCACGTGTGGATTCCTGTATCACAGCTTGAGAAGCAACTCCTGTCCCAGATGAGTGCCTCTACCCGTCTGCTTTCTGTCAAGCCCGATACCCTCGATTTCTATTACACACGGGCCAAGTCCAAGCGGGTACCTGTGAAGCTCAACGGGAAGATTACCGCTGCTCAGACCTACTTCCTTGCCGATACCCTTTTCAGCCCGGACTCCGTGGAGGTGTATGCTCCTGCTCCCATGCTTGATACCCTTGTGGCAGCTTATACGGCATATACGGAATGGAGTGATGTGGCTGACACGGTGAAGCGCATGGTAGATTTGCGGATGCAGAAGGGCATGAAGTTTGTCCCGCAGCAGGTTGAGGTCCAGTTGTTTACGGACGTATATACAGAAGCCTCGGTCGAGGTCCCCTTGGTAGGAACTGATTTCCCCTTAGGTAAGGAGTTGCGTGCTTTCCCCTCCAAGGTGAAGGTGATGTTTCAGGTAGGTAAGAATCGCTACAAGACCCTCCGTGCCGATGAGTTTCTGTTGAAGGTTCCCTACGAGGAGCTGATGCAGCTGAGAGGGCAGAAGTACAATGTGGCCTTGCAGCAGATACCCGAAGGGGTATTGAATGTCCGCTTTGTCCCCGAACAGGTAGATTTTCTCATTGAGCAGGTCAGTGTGAACGAATACAATTGATGGCGTATGAGTCCAATTATACTGGGTATAACCGGCGGTATCGGTAGCGGGAAGAGCGTAGTGTGCCGTCTGCTACAGTTGATGGGGGTCCCCGTCTATAGCTCCGATGATGAGACCAAGCGGCTGATGGTACGTGATGAAGTGATTCGTGCCGGACTCATCTCCTTGCTGGGTCCCGAGGCCTATCAGGGTGAGGCCTTAAACAAGCCCTTGATAGCCAAATATCTTTTTGCCTATGCTGACCATGCAGCCACTATCAATGCCTTGATTCACCCACGGGTGAAGCAGGACTTCCGCCGTTGGGTAGCAGATCATGCAGGCCACCCTGTCGTGGCCATCGAGTCGGCCATCCTGGTGGAAGCCGGTTTCACCGACGTAGTGGACAGCGTGGTCTTGGTTACTGCTCCCTTGGAGACCCGCATCCGCAGGGCCATGCAGCGCGATGCTGCTTCTCGGCAGCAGATAGAGCAACGCGTAGAGCGGCAGATGGCCGATGAGGAGCGGAGCAGTACGGCCCATCACATCATTCAGAATGACGATTTTGTGCCCCTGATACCACAGGTTTTGGCGCTGATTGCTTCGCTTTTAGGAAATAATGATTAACTTTGCCCCCGCAGAAGCCCCCTATGGTACGCTCTGCAAAGCATTTTTATGTAAGAAACCAAAAGATTAATAGAAGATTATGTTGAAGACTATCCTGTCTATCGCCGGTAAGCCCGGCTTGTATAAGCTTGTTTCGCAAGGACGCAACATGCTGATTGTAGAGTCGCTTGTAGATAAAAAGCGCATTCCTGCTTATGGAAGCGAGAAGATTATCTCTTTAGGCGATATCGCCATGTACACTGATGCCGAGGATGTGCCTCTGAGCCAGGTGCTCACGGCTGTCAAGACCAAGGAGAATGGTCAGGAAGCCACCATTGACCTGAAGAAGGCCTCACAGGATGAGCTCAGAGCCTATATGGGCGAGGTGCTCCCCAACTTTGACCGTGACCGCGTACACGTGTCGGACATCAAGAAGCTCATCTCCTGGTACAATCTGCTGGTCAAGGCCGGTATCACCGACTTCGAGGAACAAGCTGAAGCAGCTGAGGATGAAGCGCAATAATGACTGCCTCTACCGTCTAGGTTAATGAAAGTCAGTGCAAGTAAGGCACTTTTGGGATACCGGTAAGGCATGCGTACGATACCCATAAAGAAGTTCCGCAACCCCTACACCAGCAGGGCTTGCGGAACTTCTATTTTGGGCCTACTGCAATTTTTGCGGAGAAATGAAAAGAACACTTCACACTTCATATTCCGTTGTATCACATTGATTCACTGACTGTTATGCTGTGAAGTGTGGTGTGAAGTGTTTTCATCTTAACTTCATACTCTATTACTTTGTTAATCAATTTGTTATAAGGAGATGTGAAGTGTGAAGTGTTTTTTATCATCAGAGCGGTTTTTCGTCTCATACCCGTAGGCTCGGTACCAGCCGTTATCAATGCAATGAAAAACTTTTTTCATCTCGAGGAAAATAGTTTTTCACCCTGCTGATAACAAATTACCAACGTAATTATAATGTCCCCAACCTGCGGCTTACTTGCGAGCTACTTTCTGCCTTTGAAAAAGGACGTTTATAAGAAAAGTTCCGCAACTCCTTCTACAGAAGGGATTACGGAACTTTTCCTTTATCTAAGCGATAGCCTTAGTTGCTGAACTCCAAGGCATCGTTGGTGCTGTTCACCGCTACCTTGATGGGGCGGTTGCGGTCCACACTCTGTGCCAGCAGCTTCTTCGAGAGGTCGTTGAGCAGGTAGTGCTGGATGGCTCGCTTCACGGGTCGTGCACCAAACTCGGGGTCGAAGCCTGCCGAAGCCAGGAAATCTACGGCGCGGTCGTCAAGCTGAAGCTCCACACCGTTCTCCTCCAGCATACGCTGTATGCCTCCAATCTGAAGCCGGACAATCTGCTTGATCTGCGGCTCGGTGAGCGGCAGGAACATGATGGTCTCATCGATACGGTTGAGGAACTCGGGACGGATGCTCTTCTTCAGCATGTTCATCACCTCGCGCTTCGTCTCCTCGACGATGGCTTCCTTATTGCCGCTGTTCAACCGCTCCATCTGACTCTGGATGTAGCTGCTGCCCATGTTGGAGGTCATGATGATGATGGTGTTCTTGAAGTTCACCGTGCGACCCTTGTTGTCGGTCAGACGGCCATCATCGAGCACTTGCAGCAGGATGTTGAACACGTCGGGGTGAGCCTTCTCAATCTCATCAAAGAGGACCACGGAGTAGGGCTTGCGGCGCACAGCCTCGGTCAGCTGACCACCCTCGTCGTAACCCACGTAGCCCGGAGGTGCTCCGACGAGTCGCGACACGCTGTGCTTCTCCTGATACTCACTCATGTCGATACGCGTCATCATCGTCTCGTCATCGAAGAGGAACTCCGCCAGGGCCTTGGCCAACTCTGTCTTACCTACACCCGTCGTACCCAGGAAGAGGAACGAACCGATAGGTCGCTTCGGGTCTTGCAATCCTGCACGGCTGCGGCGCACGGCATCGGCTACCGCCTCGATGGCTTCATCCTGTCCGATGACCCGCTTGTGAAGCTCCTCCTCCAGATGGAGCAGTTTCTCCTTCTCGCTCTGCATCATCTTGCTCACCGGTATGCCGGTCCAGCGCGATACCACGTCGGCAATATCCTCAGCATCCACCTCCTCCTTGATCATGGCGTTGTCGCCCTGCATCTGGTGCAGCTTCTGCTGGGTCTCCTCAATCTCCTTGTTCAAGGCCTGCAGTTTGCCGTAGCGAATCTCAGCCACACGGCCGTAATCGCCCTCGCGCTCCGCCTTGTCAGCCTCAAACTTCAGGTTCTCAATCTCCACCTTGTTCTGCTGAATCTTGTTGACCAGCGTCTTCTCGCTCTGCCACTTGGCCTTGTAGGCGCTCTCCTGTTCCTTCAGCTCTGCCAGTTCCTTGCCAATCTGTTCCAGCTTCTGCGTGTCGTTCTCACGCTTAATGGCCTCACGCTCAATCTCCAGTTGCTTGATCTTACGCGTAATCTCATCCAGCTCCTCGGGCACGCTATCCACCTCCATACGCAGCTTGGCAGCGGCCTCATCCATCAGGTCGATGGCCTTATCCGGCAGGAAACGGTCTGTGATGTAGCGGTTACTCAGCTCCACGGCGGCGATGATGGCATCATCCTTAATACGCACGTGGTGGTGGTTCTCGTAGCGCTCCTTCAGTCCGCGCAGGATGGAGATGGTGCTCAGCGTATCAGGCTCGTTGACCATCACAATCTGGAACCGGCGCTCCAGCGCCTTGTCCTTCTCGAAGTACTTCTGGTACTCGTCAAGTGTGGTGGCACCGATGCTGCGCAGTTCACCTCGGGCCAGGGCCGGCTTGAGGATATTGGCTGCATCCATCGCCCCTTCGCCCTTGCCGGCACCCACCAGGGTGTGGATTTCGTCGATGAAGAGGATGATGTTGCCTTCGCTCTTCTTCACCTCGTTGATGACGGCTTTGAGCCGCTCTTCAAACTCACCCTTGTACTTGGCTCCGGCCACCAGGGCACCCATGTCGAGCGAATAGACCTGCTTGTTCTTCAGGTTCTCGGGCACGTCGCCTCGCAGTATGCGGTGGGCCAGTCCCTCGACGATAGCGGTCTTACCAGTCCCCGGCTCACCAATCAGGATAGGATTGTTCTTGGTACGTCGGCTCAGTATCTGCAGCACGCGGCGGATTTCTTCGTCACGTCCGATGACCGGGTCGAGCTTGCCGCTTCGGGCCGCCTCGCAGAGGTTGACCGCATACTTCTCCAGTGATTGGTAGGTGTCCTCACTCGACTGTGAGGTCACCTTCTCGCCTTTGCGCAGCTCGTTGATGGCCGCACGCAGCTCTTTCTCGGTCATGCCTGCATCCTTGAGGATGGTCGAGGCGGTACTTTTCACACGCAGCAGGGCCAGCAGCAGCGGCTCAAGCGATACAAACTCATCGCCCAGCTCCTTGCTCAGCTGCACGGCTTGCTGGAGCACCTCGTTGCACTCACGGCTCAGGTAGGGCTCGCCTCCCTGTACGCGGGGCAGCGACTCAATCTGCTTGTCGAGCACGAGGGCTATCTGTTGACCATTCATGCCCAGCTTCTGGAATATAAAGTTGGTGACCTGTTCACCAACTTTCAGCACTCCTTGCAGCAGGTGTACCGGCTCGATGGCCTGCTGGCCATGACTTTGCGCCAGGTTGACCGCTTGCTGCACGGCTTCTTGTGCCTTGATGGTGTAATCGTTGAAATTCATACTCGTTATCTCCTTTCTTCCTTGATTAGTTCTACAATTGAAATCACCAGAAAGGAAGCAAACGGTTTGCCAAGCGCATTTTTCTGACAAATTTACAGTTTTCTTCTCTTTATAATGTCAAAATGACAGAATTGCGTACGGCTGCATCCACCTGTGTGAGTGAGATGTCGTAAAATTATGTTCGCTTTCCTTTGTAGTTCGCATCGCTTGTGCTATCTTTGCGCATGATATATAATGACTGATGCTATATATTGATGGTATATAATATTAATAAGGTATAAGAAGATGGACGAGAAGATAGCTTTTGCTGAGCATGTGTTGCTGCTTGATGTGGATTTCATGAATGGGGTGGTGGAGCCTATCCGTTGCCCTGCCGGTGGAATGGGGGAGGAACTGCCCCGGCTGGAGTGGGGGGCCTGGCTCTCCTTCCTGGCTCTGGATGCAGGCATCAAGCCTGGGAACCATGAGATGCAGGTGTTGCTGCTCCATAGAGAGGGCGTGGAAGAGGTGGCGTGCTGCAATCCCTCGCTGCTGGCCCAACTCAATGGACAGGCTTGCCAGACGACGGTCGGCGAGATGCAGTTTGCCTGCGTGCCCACGGCGGGCATGACCTCCACCGAGGCACTCTTCGTCAACCTGCTGCAGCTGGCCCTCGATGCGAAGGAGACGAAGCAGCTTCTGCTCTTGCCTCATCCGTCCTACGGGGACAGGGTGGTGGAGGAGCTGACGGAGCTTCTGCATGAGAAGCCTGCACTGGCCGCCCAAGTGACCTACTTCGCGCTGAAACCTGCTGAAGTGACCTTGCCTTGCAAAGTCGATACAGCATTTTACTCCCTTGCCAAGGCTTTTGGACTCTAAGAGGAGACATTGACCGCTATCAGTAAGGAAAAATGGCTCCCTTTTACTTTCTTTTTTCGGAAATAATCGCTAACTTTGCCACGAAAAATAAGAAAACAGGAATTGACTGAACACCTTTAATATATAAATAGAATGACAAAAAGTGCATTGCAAATCGCAAGGGCTGCCTATCAGCCCAAACTTCCGAAAGCACTCAAGGGCAACGTGAAGGCCGTTGACGGTGCTGCTACTCAGTCTGTAGCTGATCAGGAAGAAATCAAGAAATTGTTCCCCAACACTTATGGTATGCCGCTGGTGAAGTTTGAGGAGGCTGCCGAAGCTGCTGCTTTCCCCGCCATCAACGTGGGTGTCATCCTCTCCGGTGGACAGGCCCCCGGCGGTCACAACGTGATTTCAGGACTTTTTGATGGCATCAAGAAGCTCAACAAGGATAGCCGTCTGTATGGTTTCATCCTCGGTCCCGGCGGACTGGTGGATCACAACTATATCGAACTGACTGCCGACATCATCGATGAGTATCGCAACACGGGTGGTTTTGACATCATCGGTTCGGGCCGTACCAAGCTGGAGAAAGTAGAGCAGTTCGAGAAGGGTTATGAGATTATCAAGGAGCTGGGCATCAAGGCTCTGGTCATCATCGGTGGTGACGACTCCAATACCAATGCCTGTGTACTGGCTGAATACTATGCCGCCAAGAACTATGGCGTACAGGTGATCGGTTGTCCCAAGACCATCGACGGCGACCTGAAGAATGACATGATTGAGACTTCATTCGGATTTGATACCGCTTGCAAGACCTACTCTGAGGTGATTGGTAACATCCAGCGCGACTGTAACTCAGCTCGTAAGTACTGGCACTTCATTAAGCTGATGGGTCGCTCGGCATCACACATTGCACTGGAGTGCGCCCTGCAGGTTCAGCCCAACGTATGCATCATCAGCGAAGAGGTGGAGGCAAAGGACCAGTCACTCGACGACATCGTGACCAGCATTGCCAAGGTGGTGGCCGACCGTGCTGCACAGGGCAACAACTTCGGTACGGTGCTGATCCCCGAAGGCCTCGTGGAGTTCATCCCTGCCATGAAGCGTCTGATTGCTGAACTCAACGACTTCCTGGCTCACAATGCTGAGGAGTTTGCTCAGATTAAGAAGTCTGCTCAGCGCGACTACATCATCCGCAAGCTCTCACCCGCCAACTCGGCCATCTACGCCAGCCTGCCCGAAGGTGTGGCCCGTCAGCTCTCTCTCGACCGCGACCCCCACGGCAACGTACAGGTATCGCTCATTGAGACAGAGAAGCTGCTCTCAGAGATGGTAGGTACCAAGCTGGCTCAGTGGAAGGAAGAGGGCAAGTATGTAGGCAAGTTTGCTGCCCAGCATCACTTCTTCGGCTACGAAGGCCGTTGCGCTGCTCCCTCTAACTTTGATGCCGACTACTGCTATTCGCTCGGCTTTGCTGCCTCTGCCCTGATAGCCAACGGCAAGACGGGCTACATGTCGTCAGTGCGCAACACGACGGCTCCTGCAGAAGAGTGGATTGCTGGCGGTGTGCCCATCACGATGATGATGAATATGGAGCGTCGTCACGGCGAGATGAAGCCGGTGATCCAGAAGGCTCTCGTCAAGCTGGATGGCAAACCCTTCCAGGCTTTTGCCGCACAGCGCGACCGTTGGGCAATGGAGACAGACTATGTCTATCCCGGTCCTATCCAGTACTTCGGTCCCACGGAGGTTTGCGACCAGCCTACCAAGACCCTCCAACTGGAGCAGAGCAAATAATCGCTTGAGGATATAGTTTATAAATAGAAGCATTGAGAAGGGCAGATGATTTTTTCTTGGAAAAGTGTCTGCCCTTCTTATTAGTTACTCCCGTACCTATGGTGATAGATGATGGTAAATAAAGAGACTTCTCGGAATATTTCTACTGCCAAGGGGCGTACAGGGCGTAAGGCACGTGGCTCGGGTACCTCCCGTGCCTCAGGTGCAGTCCGCAATAGGGGACGTGCTAGGGTGCAGGCTACCCCGGCTGTGCATCCGATGCCGGTTTGGCAGCGGGTGCTGGTATCTGTGGTGCTGGTGGTGGGCTTTGGCTTTCTCTTCTACTGGTTTGCCGTGCGTCCCTATGCCTACCGTTGGAAGCCCTGTTACGGCTTTCAGGAGTATGGTGTCTGCTTGCCTTCGCGCTATACCATCCACGGGTTAGACCTATCGCACCATCAAGGCGATGTGGATTGGGATCAGCTGGCTTACCACCACAACCCGATGTTCCCCTTGCGCTTCGTTTTCATGAAGGCTACGGAGGGGAGTGACCTGGCTGATGAGACTTTCGATGCTAATTTCCGCTTGGCGCGTGAGCATGGCATGATTCGTGGGGCTTACCATTACTTCAGTCCCAAGAGTGATGCCATCCGTCAGGCCGATTTCTTCATCCGCCATGTGGCATTGGAGCAAGGCGACTTGCCTCCCGTGCTGGATGTGGAGGAGCGGGGTGGGCTCTCCAAAGAGGAACTTCAGCGTCGGGTACGCCTCTGGCTGGACCGCGTAGAGGAGTACTACCACGTTACTCCAATCATCTACTCCGGTTACAAGTTTCGTACAAAGTACCTCAGCGACAGTCTGTTCAACCGCTACCCTTATTGGATCGCCCATTACTATGTCGATAGTGTCAGCTACGAAGGCCCCTGGCACTTCTGGCAGCACACCGACAGGGGAAGTGTACCGGGTATCAAGAAGCGGGTTGACCTGAATATCTTCCGGGGTACGCAGGCACAGCTGGATACGTTGAGGATTAACTGAGAGAACAAAGGAGTAATCCCATTTCGTTGAGTCAGTGGAGTGGGCTGGCTATTATTAATAAGGTATAGTGACTATTTACTAATAAGGTATAGTAATAATGAATGATCAACTGAATTACATCGTCAATGTAGGCCGGCAGTTGGGTAGCGGTGGCCATGAGATTGCTGAGAAGTTGGCAGCCCGGCTCAACATCGCTTTTTACGACAAGGAACTGATTCGCCTGGCCTCGGAAGAGAGCGGCCTTTGTACCGAGTTCTTTGAGAAGGCTGACGAGAAGGCCTCACAGAGTGCATTGAGCAACTTCTGGGGTATGCGCTTCCCCTTCATAGGCGATGGGGCAGTGGCTTCTAAGAACTGCCTGAGCAACGATGCGCTGTTTAAGATACAGAGTGATGTCATCCGCCGGATAGCTGAAGAGCAGTCGGCCCTCTTTGTGGGACGGTGTGCCGACTACATCCTCCGTGACCATCCGCGCTGTATCAACATCTTCATCTCCTCCTCTATGGCCGAACGGGTGAAACGCCTCTGTGCCATCCATCACATCAGCGAGGAAAAGGCCGAGGAGTGGATTGAAAAAGCAGACAGCAAGCGAGCTGACTACTACAATTATTACACCTTCAAGCAGTGGGGGGCTGCAGCGTCCTATCACCTCTGTATGGACTCTTCTCAGCTGGGTGTAGAGGGAACCGTGGAGTTTATTGAAGGCTTTGTACGGAGGAAATTGATGCTATAACCGACTCATTGTAAAAGGAATAGTATCAAAAATGTTGTAAAACATAGTTTAGTAACACACACCGTTTTGTTGTCTGGTTGGAAAATAATGAGTACTTTGCGCCCAAATTAATGAGGCTATGCCTCACAGTATGTACTTTAAATCTTCAGTTAACATGAAAGTATATCAGACAAGTGAAATTAAGAACATTGCCCTGCTTGGCAATGATGGCTCAGGTAAAACCACTCTCACTGAGGCCCTGCTCTATGAGAGTGGTATTATAAAACGTCGCGGAAGAATCACGGCCAAGAATACAGTGAGCGACTATTTCCCCGTAGAACAAGAGTATGGTTACTCGGTGTTCTCGACGGTTTACCACGTAGAGTGGAACGGCAAAAAACTGAATATCATCGACTGCCCGGGAAGTGATGACTTTGTGGGCGCTGCCATTACGGCTCTCAACGTGACCGATACCGCTATCCTGCTTCTTAACGGACAGTATGGCCCTGAGGTGGGTACGCAGAACCACTTCCGCTACACGGAGAAGCTGGGCAAACCGGTGATTTTCCTTGTCAACCAGCTGGATAACGAGAAGTGCGATTACGATATGGTGCTCGAACAGCTTCATTCTATCTATGGTTCGAAGGTAGTGCCTGTGCAGTATCCGCTGGCTACGGGTCCCAACTTCAACTCATTGATTGACGTACTGCTGATGAAGAAATACTCTTGGGGTCCTGAGGGTGGCGCACCCACGATTGAGGATGTGCCTGCCGAGGAGATGGAGAAGGCTACCGAATGGCATAAGGCCTTGGTTGAGGCTGCTGCCGAGCATGACGAAGGCCTGATGGAGAAGTTCTTCGAACAGGATTCGCTCACCGAGGATGAGATGCGTGAAGGCATCCGCAAGGGATTGGCCTGCCGCGGCATGTTCCCCGTATTCTGCGTCTGCGCAGGCAAGGACATGGGTGTGCGCCGCTTGATGGAGTTCCTGGGCAATGTCGTGCCTTTCGTAGATGAAATGCCTCCTGTACACAATACACGTGGTGAAGTGGTGAATCCCGATAGCAACGGTCCTACATCGCTCTACTTCTTCAAGACGGCGGTTGAACCGCACATTGGTGATGTGCAGTACTTCAAGGTAATGAGCGGACGCGTTCATGAAGGAGATGACTTCAGCAATGCTGACCGTGGCTCAAAGGAGCGTATCGCACAGATTTATGCCTGTGCAGGTGCTAATCGCATCAAGGTGGAAGAGATGGTGGCTGGTGACATAGGTTGCACCGTAAAGCTGAAAGATGTCCATACAGGCAATACCTTGAACGGTAAAGGCTCGGAGAGCCGCTTCAACTTCATCAAATACCCCAATTCCAAGTATTCACGCGCCATCAAGCCCGTGAATGAGGCTGAGACTGAAAAGATGATGGCTGTGCTCAACCGTATGCGTGAAGAGGATCCCACGTGGGTTGTTGACCAGTCGAAGGAGTTGCGTCAGACCATCGTACACGGTCAGGGTGAGTTCCACCTGCGCACGCTGAAGTGGCGCTTGGAGAACAACGAGAAGATCATGATTAAGTTTGAGGAGCCCCGCATTCCTTACCGCGAGACCATCACGAAGGCTGCCCGTGCAGACTACCGTCATAAGAAGCAGTCGGGTGGTGCCGGACAGTTTGGTGAGGTACATCTGATTGTAGAGCCTTACTATGAAGGTATGCCCGCTCCCGATACTTATAAGTTCGGCAACCAGGAGTTCAAGATGAACGTGAAGGGTACCGAAGAGATTCCTCTGGAGTGGGGTGGTAAGCTGGTATTCGTCAACTGCGTAGTCGGTGGTGCGATTGATGCCCGCTTCATGCCGGCTATCTTGAAGGGTGTGATGTCGCGTATGGAGCAGGGGCCGCTGACTGGTTCGTATGCCCGCGACGTGCGTGTCATCGTCTATGACGGCAAGATGCACCCGGTAGATTCCAATGAAATCTCCTTCATGCTGGCTGGTCGCAACGCTTTCAGCGAGGCCTTCAAGAATGCTGGTCCGAAGATTCTGGAGCCTATCTATGATGTTGAGGTCTTTGTGCCGAGTGACAAGATGGGTGATGTGATGAGTGACTTGCAGGGCCGCCGTGCCATGATCATGGGTATGAGCAGTGAGGCTGGTTATGAGAAGCTGGCTGCTAAGGTGCCTCTGAAGGAGATGTCCTCTTACTCTACGGCGCTCAGCTCACTGACCGGTGGACGTGCTTCGTTCATCATGAAGTTTGCCAGCTATGAACTCGTTCCTGGTGATGTACAGGATAAGCTGATCAAGGAGTTCGAAGCCAAACAGACGGAAGAATAAAGAATTGATTATTTTCATAAGAAAAGCCCGAGGTATTGCCCCGGGCTTTTTTTATAACTCACTTCCAGTTAGTTGAAATGACAGAGCGGTCCGTTGCCATGGCCGATATGCCACTCCTTGCCACCGTCGATGGCAAGACTGACGTAGTGCTTGGCCTCCTCCACGGCCTTCTCCATGGTGTAACCCCGTGCAAGCAGGGTGGCAATGGCCGACGAGAGCGTACAGCCTGTACCGTGCAGGTTGTGGCTCTGGCTCTTGGGGGCCAGAAAAGAGGTGGATCCCGTAGCCGAGCAGAGTACGTCGCACATCGTCTCGCCGCTGAGATGGCCTCCCTTCACCAAGACCTGACAGCCGTAACGGGCAGCCAGTAGCTGTCCGGCCTCCGCCATCTGCTGGGGTGTGCAAAGCGGATGGCCTATCAGCATGGCGGCTTCATCGAGATTGGGTGTGATGAGGCTGCAACGGGGGAACAGTAACTGCTTGATGCCCTGAACGGTCTCTTCTGTCATCAGCCTTCGTCCGCTCGTGGAGATCATGACCGGGTCAAAGACGACAAATGGAGGGTGGTAATGGGTTATGGACTGGGCAATGACTTCCACTAACTGAAGGCTATAGACCATGCCGATTTTGATAGCTGAGGGTTGCAGGTCTTCCATTACGGAGGCTATCTGTGTCTGTAATACGTCTGCGGGAAGCGGATAGACCCCTTGCACTCCACAGGTGTTTTGTGAAGTGACGGCGGTGATGGCTGCTGCGGCATACCCATTCAGGGCTGAGATGGTCTTGATGTCAGCTTGAATGCCTGCTCCACCCGAGGGGTCAGAACCGGCAATGGAGAAGATGACGGGAGGTTGTTGTCTGTAATCAGTTGTCCTCATTCAGCCTCCTTTTTTATTTTGATGAAGTGGGAGAGAAACAGCTCCTGTGGTTGGTTCCAGACATCACCCAGCAAGGCAGCTCCGCCAAATCCCCATGCTTTCAATTCCGGAAAGTGCCGGGGTGTGATACCTCCCAGGGCGATTACTTTCCGGTCGATGATGCCCTGCCTGCTGGCTTCGGCCAGTTGCTGTGGGGAGAAGGCCGAGGCATATCCCTGCTTGGAGATGCTGTCGTAGATGGGGCTCAGAAAGAGGTAGTCGCACGCCGGCTTCCATAGCATCACCTCCTCGAAGGAGTGGCACGAGCGACTCACTTGCCCTAGAAATCCCACCGGTATCTGTGGGTGGCGTCTATTCAGGTGAAGGCCTCGCACCGCATACCGCTTACTTAACTCGAAATGTTCGTGTAGTACGATATGCGAGTGGAGGTCAGCAGGAACTTTATCTAGCAGAGCAGCTACCTCTTGAGGCGAAGCTTCAGGCTTGCGCAGATGGAGTACATCCAGTCCCTGCCGAAGCAGAAGCTCGATTTGCTCTGCTTCGGCAGGGTAGAAGTCTGGACGTGTAATGACAATCAGCGTCATAGGTCAATCGTTAGCGGTTTACAAGTCAATAACTAGCGTTTGCATGGTGTGCAGGTCGATGGTCCAGAGCTGGTCAATCAATGGTTGGCCGTAGCCACAAATCAGCTTGATTACTTCCGAAGCCTCGGTGCATCCCACGATACCCGGGGTGACACCCAGTACTGCCTTGGAGGGCAGCGGCATCTGGAGGGTGGCCTCCTTGTCGGGATGGAGGGTTCGATAGGTGGCGTGGCTACCTGCGCGGTGGAGGAAGACGGCAACCTGTCCTTCAAGGCCGCAGATGGCTCCATAGACGTAGGGGATGCCTAGCTGTGCGCAGGTGTCGTTGATCAGAAAGCGGGTGGCAAAGTTGTCGCAGCCATCCACCACGAGGTCATACTCCTGCATGATCTCATGGGCATTCTCCGGTGTAAGTCGCATCGGGTAGGGCTTGATAACGATGTCGCTGTTGAGTGCTCGTAGGCGGCGTGCGGCACAGAGAGCTTTAGACTCTCCAATCTCCGACTCGCTGTAGAGCACCTGGCGCTGCAAGTTGTTGAGGCTCACTACGTCATCGTCCATCAGTCCCAAGGTCCCCACTCCGGCACCTGTCAGGTAGAGGGCGATGGGAGAGCCTAACCCTCCTACGCCCACCAGAAGCACCCGTGCCCTACTCAATTTCTCTTGTCCCTCCTCACCCAGTTCGGGGAGGAGTATCTGACGGTTGTATCTCTCCTTATCCATAGCCTCATTCTGCTTTTTTCAGGTCAAACGATGCATCCCAGTCCTTCCATACCGGTTCGCGTCCCAGGGACTTGAGGGTGCGCTCTATCTCGCTGGCTTTGCGCTCATCACTGACATGAAACTGCTCCAAGGTTTGTGGATAGCTATAATAGCCGCCCGGCTCGGTCTTGCTCTCTGCGCTCATCGTGGTGACACCGAGGGTGGCCATGTGGTCACGGATGTGGGCCGGTTCGCGGGTAGAGTAGGAGATATCTACATCGTGGTCGAAGATTCGCATGGCAAAGGTAACCTGAGCCAGTTCGCGATCGCTCATCACCACATTGGGCTGGAAGCCGCCGTTCTCAGAGGGGCGCATACGGGGGAAGTTGACGCTGTACTTGGTGCGCCAGTAGTGCTTCTGCAGGTAGCGCAGGTGGTAGGCCATCATGGTGATGTCTGTACGCCACTCTTTCTCTAGGCCGATGAGCACACCCATTCCGATGGAGTGCACGCCGGCTTGGCCCATGCGGTCGAAACCGTTGAGACGCCATTCAAACTTTGACTTCATGCCCCGTGGATGGTAAATGTTGTAGTGTGCCTTGTTGTAGGTCTCCTGGAAGCAGATGACTCCGTTCATGCCGTGCTCAGTCAGCTCTTTATACTCCTCTGCCTTAAGGGGCATCACTTCAATCTTCAGGTTGCTGAAGTAGGGCTTGGCCAGGTCGAGGGCACGGGCTAAGTAAGGTACACCTGCCTTCACGGGATTCTCTCCAGTGACGAGCAGCAGGTTCTCAAAGGGCGCCAACTGCTTGATGGCCTTGTATTCGTTGACCATCTCTTCTTCGGTAAGGATGGTGCGCTTCATGGGATTGCTGATGTGAAAACCACAATAGACGCAGGAGTTGGTGCAGGAGTTGGTGAGGTAGAGGGGGATAAACATGGAGATGGTGCGTCCAAATCGCTCCTCGGTATATCTCTTGCTCAGGCGAGCCATGGTCTCCAGGTAGGGAGTGGCCGCAGGTGAGATAAGGGCCATGAAGTCCTCTACATCGCAATGCGCCTTGCTCAGGGCTCGGCGCACGTCCGCATCCGTTTTGCTCATGATACGAGCCGTGGTCTCCTCCCAGGATATTTTTTCTAATTCGTCGCTAAACATTCCTTTTGATTTATAGTATTAAATGGATTTCAAGTCGCGACTCAGCTTCATGGCGCAGAAGTTGGGGCCGCACATAGTACAGTATTCCCCATCGGTATGTCGGCCCTCCTGAAAATACTCCAGTGCCCGGTCAGGGTCGAGGCTGAGGTGGAACTGGTCGCGCCACCGGAATTCGTAACGGGCCTTGCTGAGGGCATTGTCGCGTATCTGTGCTCCGGGGTGTCCCTTGGCCAAGTCGGCGGCATGAGCTGCAATCTTGTAGGTGATGACCCCGGTGCGAACATCCTCTTTGTTGGGCAGACCAAGGTGTTCCTTGGGAGTGACATAACAGAGCATTGCGGTGCCGAGCCAACCAATCTGTGCTGCACCAATGGCCGAGGTGATGTGGTCGTAGCCGGGGGCAATGTCAGTTACTAAGGGACCGAGGGTGTAGAACGGGGCGTTGTGACAGTGGCTGATCTGACGCTCCATGTTCTCCTTAATCTTGTGCAGAGGTACATGTCCCGGACCCTCAATGAAGGCTTGTACATTCTTGTCCCACGCGCGCAGCACCAGTTCACCCATGGTGTCGAGTTCGGCAAATTGGGCCTCATCGTTGGCATCGGCCGTGCAACCAGGACGCAGACCATCGCCTAACGAGACAGCCACATCATACTGGGCCAAGATGTCGCAGATGTCATCGAAGTGCTCGTAGAGGAAGCTCTCACGGTCGTGTATCAGGCACCACTTGCTCATGATGCTTCCACCACGGCTCACGATGCCGCAGAGACGCTTGTCGGCCAGGTGAACGTTCTGTCGGCGGATACCGGCATGGATGGTGAAGTAATCCACTCCCTGTTCACACTGCTCGATAAGCGTGTCACGGTAGATTTCCCAGGTCAGCTCCTCCACCTTACCGTTCACCTTCTCCAGAGCCTGGTAAATGGGTACGGTGCCTACAGGTACAGGGCAGTTGCGGATAATCCATTCGCGAGTCTCATGGATGTTGGCACCCGTAGAGAGGTCCATCAGCGTATCGCCACCCCACTTGCAGCTCCATACAGCCTTATCTACCTCTTCGTCGATGCTGGAGGTGGTGGCAGAGTTGCCGATGTTGGTATTGATTTTCACCAAGAAGTTGCGGCCGATGATCATCGGTTCGCTTTCCGGGTGGTTGATATTGGCTGGCAGTACAGCACGTCCTGCGGCTATCTCATCGCGTACAAACTCTGGGGTGATGTGCGTCTCGATGCCCAGTTCGCTGCAGTTCATGTTTTCACGGATGGCCACATACTCCATTTCAGGGGTTACGAAGCCAGCCTTGGCGTAGGCCATCTGCGTGATGGCCTTGCCTGCCTTCGCACGATAGGGGAGGGCGATATGCTCAAAGCGCAGGTGGTCGAGGCTATGGTCATCGCGTCGCATCCTGCCGTATTCGCTCGTGATGGAGGGTAGTTGCTCTACATCGCCGCGGCCCGTGATCCAGCTCTCCCTCATGCGGGGGAGACCTTTCTTCAAGTCAATCTGTATGTTGGGGTCACTGAATGGGCCGCTGGTGTCATAGATATAGACAGGCGCATTGGGAGTCAGCACTTTCTCTCCGTTGACGACCTCTACTGAGGGGGTGAGGTTGACTTTCTGCATCCCAACACGGATATAGGGAAACAGGGTGCCCGTCATATAGGCCTTCTCGGCATGGGCATAGGGCTTATTTCCTTCTTTTTCTTTCATTTGAATTAATGTCTAATCAAATTAATAACATATTTAGCTGTCATTGATGTCCAGCGATTCAATCCAGAAACGCTGTCAGGGGTGAACTGGCTTCGGCCACCAGGTTATCGGCTGTGGCACCTAGTCCCGCTTCATATGCCTGACGGCCAGCTTCCACGGCTGCTTTGAAGGCTTGAGCCATAGCCACAGGGTCACCGGCTACGGCAATGGCGGTGTTGACCAGACAAGCCGAGGCACCCATCTCCATGGCTTCAGCCGCATGGCTTGGTGCGCCAATGCCTGCATCGACTACTACGGGAATGTTGGCCTGCTCGATGATGATGCGCAGGAAGTCGCGGGTCTGCAGTCCCTTGTTGGTACCGATAGGAGCGCCCAGCGGCATGACGGTAGCGGCACCGGCCTCTTCAAGATGCTTGCACAGGGTGGGGTCGGCTTGACAATAGGGGAGGACGACAAAGCCCAGCTTCACCAGTTGCTCCGTAGCTTTCAGGGTCTCCACCGAGTCGGGCAGCAGGTAGCGTGGATCGGGGTGAATCTCTAGTTTGAGCCAGTTGGTACCGAAGGCCTCACGGGCCATCTGGGCAGCAAAGACTGCCTCCTCGGCATTGCGCACTCCGCTCGTGTTGGGCAGTAACTGGATGTGAGGATGGAGGACATGCTTCAGCATATCGTCCTCTTTGTCATCCAGCTCAATACGCTTCATGGCTACGGTCACCATTTCCGTGCCCGAGGCCAGAATGGCCTGTTCCATAAGCTGGTTCGAATTGAATTTTCCTGTTCCCAGGAAGAGACGGGAGTTGAATTCCCGTCCGGCAATGATCAGTTTTTCCATTTCTTGTTTCCTATACCTTATTTGTTCCTATACCTTTTATATTATTACCTTAATAACATAGCCTTAATAACATTGTCTGGCTGAAACTTGTAGGACTTAAGCCCCTCACGTCGTGATAGACTTTGATATTCCTAGGAGTTAAAGCTCATACGGTTAGTCTCGGCTACCCAGTGTTGCATCGCTTCAACAGGGTCGGAGGCGCGGAGGATGCTGCCGGAGACAGCGATGCCCTTCACGCCGCAAGCGGTCAGTGTGGGCAGGTCATCGAGGGTGATTCCACCAATGGCTACGAGCGGAGTGGTGAGTCGTTGCTTTTGCATGGCGTGTAGCAGGCGTTGGTAGCCCTCCGCTCCGAGCAGCGGACTGAGTTTCTCCTTGGTGGAGGTGAAGCGGAAAGGACCGCATCCGATGTAATCTACCCCTTGACGAATCAGGTGGCAGATGTCTTCGAAAGTATTGGCCGTGCCGCCGATGATGTACTCCTCACCCAGCAGGGCGCGGGCCTCTGCAACCGGCATGTCATTCTTACCTAGGTGTACGCCGTGGGTACCCAGTTCCTTGACCAGCTCCACGCGGTCATCGATGACTAACACAGCGCCATGTTCCCTGCAGAGTCGTTGGGCCTTGACCGCAAGAGGATAGACCCGTTCGTCAGGCTCCCCCTTGACGCGCAGCTGTATCCAGCGGCAACCACCCTCCAATGCCATGCGGATAGAGTCAAGATAGCTGTACCGATCGGTGTAGTGGGAGATGAACTGCAGGTGTCCGTGGCGCTCAATCAGCTGCTTCTTATCTATATGAAGATCCATATTGTTCATCGCATCAACCTCCACAGACCGCTTTGATGATGACGATGGAGTCCCCTTCGGCAAGGGACTTGCTGTTCCATTCCGTGCGGGGAATCATTTTGTTGTTGATGGCTACGGCAACGCCTGCGGCAGGCAGGGTGAGCTCTTCGGCCAGCTGGGCCAGCGTAGAGGCGCTGGTGCAGGTCACTTTGTTGTTAACGGTAATGTTCATGCTCTGTCAATGAATGGTTTAACAATAGGAGTGAGCTACACGAAGTGTGCCTGTCCCTTCGCTATGACGAAGCATGTGGTGAGAAATCAACGGTCCTATTCCTACGGCAGTACGAGCTGCATCAGGTTCGAGGGTATAATCTCAGCCGCAAGCGGCACCCCTTGGTGTATCTACTCTGGGGCAAAGGTAGAGGTTTTTATTTTTCCCGCCAAATAAATCGCTTTTTTTTATTTTCAAGAAAAAAATATGCAGTAATGCGATAATCAATTAAATTTTTATTAATTTTGCAGTCAGATTCAAGAATGCTCTATTTTAGTTTCTAAAAATGGAACTAAAACGCAGAGGACTCTTAATCTCTTGAAAAGTTCGGTTAAATCAATTTAATCTGTTAGGAATGTTAATTTGCAACTGTTAATTTTGCAGCCATGAAAAAGTCAACTATATGGTTATTAGGCATCGTGATGGGCCTCTCATTCCTCAGTCTGCTTTATCTACAGATAAGCTACATTGAGGAGATGGTCAAGATGCGCAATGAGCAGTTCGATGAGTCGGTCAAGCGGGCGCTGATGGCGGCCTCCAAGGATGTGGAGTCTGCCGAGGTCGATCGCTGGCTGCGTGAGGACATTTCGGAGGCTGAGAAGAAGGCCTGGGAACAGACTCAGGGGAATGGCGCGGTGGTCAGTACGCAGCGCTTTACTATGACCAGCCCTGATGGGCGGGTCAATCAACAGGTGGAACTGAAGACTTTTACCAACGGTTCTGCTTTCCCTCGTGCCATGATTTCGCGTAAGCATGGCACGAAGACCATACCGCAGACCTCGCGTTCGCTGGCAGATATGATTAAGAACCGTTATCTCTATCAGCGGGCATTGCTTGATGACGTGGTATGGCAGATGATTTACAAGGCCAGTGACCGTCCAATTGAGGAGCGTGTCAACTTCAAGAATCTGGACCAGTACATCAAGTCGGGCCTGATTGACAACGGCATCGACCTGAAGTATCACTTCAAGGTGAAGGACCGTGATGGACGCGAAGTGTATCGTTGCTCTGACTTTACTGAAGAGGGGGATGAAAACTCCTATTTGCAGCCGCTTTTCCTCAATGACCCTCCAGCCAGGATGAGCGTGATGCAGGTTCACTTCCCCGGAAGGCGTGATTACATCTTCGACTCGGTGAGCTTCATGATACCCTCGCTCATCTTTACGCTGGTGCTGCTTGTCACCTTCATCTTCACCATCTACATTGTCTTCCGTCAGAAGAAGCTCACGGAGATGAAGAACGACTTCATCAACAACATGACTCACGAGTTTAAGACTCCGATATCCACTATCTCGCTGGCTGCACAGATGTTGACCGACCCCGCCGTAGGCAAGTCGCCCGCCATGTTCCAGCACATCTCTGGTGTCATTAATGATGAGACCAAGCGTCTGCGCTTTCAGGTAGAAAAGGTCTTGCAAATGTCGATGTTCGACCGGCAGAAGGCTACCCTCAAGATGAAGGAGATTGATGTTAACGAACTCATTCGCGGTGTGGTCAACACCTTTGCGCTGAAGGTGGAGCGCTACAACGGCAAGATTGACACGGAGCTGTTGGCCGAAGACCCCATCGTCATGGCGGATGAGATGCACCTCACCAATGTCATCTTCAACTTGATGGACAATGCCGTGAAGTACAAGCGCCAGGATGTAGATCTACAGCTTACTGTAAGCACCCGTAATGAACAGGGCAAGCTGCAGATTGTTATACAAGATAATGGCATCGGTATCAAGAAGGAGAACCTGAAGAAAATCTTCGATAAATTCTACCGGGTACATACTGGCAACCTGCACGATGTCAAGGGATTTGGATTGGGATTGGCTTATGTGAAGAAGATTATCACCGACCATAAGGGCGCTATCCGTGCAGAAAGCGAGCTCGGTGTGGGAACTCGATTTATAATTGTATTACCATTAATTAAAAACGACTGATATGGAAGAAAAATTGCACCTGTTGTTATGCGAAGATGATGAGAATCTTGGCATGTTGTTGAGAGAATACCTGCAGGCCAAAGGCTATGCGGCAGATTTGTATCCCGACGGTGAGGCCGGTTATAAGGCTTTCATGAAGAACAAGTACGACCTGTGCGTGTTTGATGTGATGATGCCTAAGAAGGATGGCTTCACGTTGGCACAGGAGGTACGTGCCGCCAATGCGGAAGTACCCATCATTTTCCTTACGGCCAAAACGCTGAAGGAAGACATCCTGGAGGGATTCAAGATTGGTGCGGACGATTACATCACCAAGCCCTTCAGCATGGAGGAGCTGACGTTCCGCATTGAGGCCATCTTGCGTCGCGTACGCGGTAAGAAGAATAAGGAGAGCAGTGTCTATAAGATTGGCCGCTTCACGTTTGATACCCAGAAGCAGATACTCTCCACTCCCGAGAAGCAGACCAAGCTGACCACGAAGGAGTCTGAATTGCTGGGCCTGCTCTGTGCGCACGCCAACGAGATCTTGCAGCGTGACTTTGCCCTGAAGACCATCTGGATTGATGACAACTACTTCAATGCCCGCAGTATGGATGTGTATATTACCAAGCTGCGTAAGCACCTCAAGGAGGATCCCTCTATTGAGATTATCAACATCCACGGCAAGGGCTATAAGCTCATCACGCCCGACCCGGAGGCCTAAAGGCTCTAGGGAGCACCTGACAAGTAATACCTTGAGTGGGTAACGATACGAAAAATCCCCTTCCTGCGCTGTTGACGTATGGAAGGGGATTTTTAATTCCTGAGGGACGGTTGCTCTTGCTTAGTCTGCCAGTCTCTTGTTGAGTACAATGTAGAGTACCAGACCACCTACTGCCATGAAGGCGCAGAGGCCCAGGATGGCGTTGTTGTTTACATTACCAGTAAACTGGCATGCAATCAGAATAACTGCGGCCAAGAAGACCAGGATAAGTCCCAAATTTTTCAATAAACCTTTCATTGTGTGTATTATTAATTTTAGATGTTATACGTTAATCCATAATTGTGTGACAAAGGAAAGAATAATTCTTCAACAAACGAAATAATTTGCTAAAAAAACTCTTAATCGGGCCAAAATAATGGGTTACGAGCCCTGTTTTGCCCTATTCTTTGATATTGAAGAAGATTTTTCGCAGCAATTCCTGCCCCAATTTCACCTCTTCGAGCTTCACGCCGCGTAGCGCTTCCATCAGGGTCTGGTTGGCGATGGGGCGGGCAGTCTCCTCCAGGGCTCGGCCATCCTTGGTGAGATAGACCAGGTTGATGCGTCGGTCGCTCTTGTCGGAGATTCTCACGACCAGATGCTGCCGCTCCATGGTGTCAATGAGGCGCGTCATGCCGGGCTTGTCCTTAAAGGTCGCATTGCACAGTTCCTGTTGAGTCACGCCGTCCTTATCCCAGAGAAACAATAGAACCGTCCATTGTTCCGGGGTAATGTCGAGTCCCTTCTGACGGAAGTTCTTCGTCAACTTACGGTTGATGGCCAGCGAAACCTTGCCGTTGAGGATGGCAAAGATCATGCGGATGTCGATGTTGAATTGCTCCATGGTGTATCTTATACTCAATTTTGCAGTGCAAAGATAGCTTGCTTTAGCGATAATTGTGCAATTTGAAGGACAAAAAAACATTAAATGTTTGCCAAATCAAATATTATCACTACCTTTGCACCGCATTTTTTAAACGCATTATTTATTAACAATTTAAATGAGTATGAATCAATACGAAACCGTTTTCATTTTGACTCCCGTTTTGTCTGATGTACAGATGAAGGAAGCGGTAGAGAAATTCAAAGGTATCCTCACCGCGGAAGGTGCGGAGATCGTAAATGAGGAAAACTGGGGACTGAAGAAGCTGGCTTATCCTATCCAGAAGAAGTCAACCGGTTTTTATCAGCTGATTGAGTTCAATGCAGAGCCTTCTGTAATTGAGAAGTTGGAAGTTAACTTCCGTCGTGACGAACGCGTAATCCGCTTCTTGACTTTCAAGCAAGACAAGTATGCTGCTGAGTACGCTGCAAAAAGAAGAAGTGTTAAATCAACTAAAAAGGAGGATTAATCATGGCACAGCAAGTTCAATCAGAGATCAGATATTTGACTCCCCCCTCGGTGGATGTGAAGAAGAAGAAATACTGTCGTTTCAAGAAGAGCGGCATCAAGTACATTGACTACAAGGATCCCGAATTCCTGAAGAAGTTCCTGAATGAGCAGGGTAAGATTCTGCCCCGTCGCATCACCGGTACTTCGCTGAAGTATCAGCGTCGTGTAGCTCAGGCCGTGAAGAGAGCTCGTCACTTGGCATTGCTGCCTTATGTAACTGACATGATGAAATAATAAGGAGGAGACAGTATGGAAATTATTTTGAAAGAAGACGTTATCAATCTGGGTTACAAGAATGATATTGTAACTGTTAAGTCTGGTTATGGCCGTAACTATCTCATCCCCACTGGCAAGGCTGTGATTGCTTCGCCTGCTGCCAAGAAGATGCTGGCTGAAGAGTTGAAGCAGCGTGCTCACAAGTTGGAGAAGATTAAGAAGGATGCTGAAGAGTTGGCTGCTAAGCTGGAAGGTGTATCGCTCACCATTGCCACGAAGGTTAGTGCAACGGGCACCATCTTTGGTTCAGTAGGCAGCATTCAGATTGCCGATGAGCTGGCTAAGTTGGGTTACGAAGTAGATCGTAAGATTATCGTAGTCAAAGATGCTGTGAAGGAAGTAGGTAGCTACAAGGCTGTGGTTAAACTCCACAAGGAGGTTTCTGTAGAGATTCCTTTCGAGGTAGTTGCTGAAGAGGCATAAGTCTGACCGTCAAACATCTCAGATATCAAGAGGCAATTCGCATTTGTGTGGATTGCCTCTTTTTTCGTAGGCTGATATATACTATCATTCGGCTTGAATCAAATAAAAATTCCTCCCTTCGCTCATGGAGTGAAGGGAGGAACTTGAAAATCTTTTTAACCCGCGAGCAGGTTGGATAGGAGATTTACTCAGCGGCGGGAGCCTCTTCAGCTGCGGGCTCTGCAGTAGCAGCAGCTTCGGCAGCTTCAGCTGCCTTGGCAGCCTCTTCAGCGGCCTTAGCAGCAGCCTCGGCAGCCTTCTTTTCAGCCAAAGCCTTGGCTTTCTCTTCGTTAATCTTCTTTTCTGCTTCCAGGCGAGCGTTAGCTTCAGCCTTCTTGGCAGCCTCTTCTTTCTGCTTCAGTGCAGCAAGACCGTTCTGCTTGTTGTTCTTCCAAGCCTCAAAGCGAGCTTCAGCAGTAGCCTCATCAAAGGCACCCTTAGCTACGCCACCCAGCAGGTGCTTCTTCATGTACACACCTTCGCGTGAGAGGATGTTACGTACAGTGTCCGTAGGCTGTGCACCCTTCAATACCCAGTCGAGTGCGCGGTCGAACTTCAAATCTACAGTGGCAGGATTGGTGTTGGGGTTGTAGGTACCAATCTTCTCGATAAACTTACCATCACGTGGTGCTTTTACGGTAGCAACAACGATTGAGTAGAAGGCGTAGCCTTTACGTCCATTGCGTTGCAGTCTGATTTTTGTTGCCATTTTTTCTTAAATAGTTTTTAATTAATGATTTGAATTATGCTATTATCTCGTAATAGCGGGTGCAAAATTAGTCATTTCGATTGAATTGACCAACTCTTTCTATGAAAATCTTCTTGGATAGCGCAGTAATATGGACAATAGGGCCAGTAATCCCATGCAATAGGGGTAATAGAGGTACTCCATGATGCTGATGGGTGAGAGATGGGCCAGGCCGGAGGCCATCAACAGTTGTGCTCCGTAAGGGATGATACCCTGAATGAAGCAGGAGAAAGTGTCAAGAATGCTGGCGCTCTTACGGGCATCCAGATGGTACTTTTTGCTGATTTCCCGGGCTATGGGTCCGGTGGTGAGGATGGCGATGGTGTTGTTGGCGGTGCAGAGGTTGGCCAGGCTTACCAGGGCGGCGATGCTCAGCTCGGCTCCACGCTTTCCATTCACGCGTCGTGTCAGTTTCTCAATCAGGTAGTTGATGCCTCCGTTGTAGCGGATGATTTCCAGCAATCCACCGGCCAGCATGGTGACGATAATCAGCTCACCCATGCTGGTGATGCCGTTGCCCATGGCTTGGAACCATTCGAAGCAGCCAGTTCCTGTCAGCAGTCCAACTATGCCGGTGCAGAGGATGCCCAGGAGCAGCACAACGGTGACGTGCAGGCCGCGCAAGGCGGTGATGAGCACCATCAGGTAGGGGACCACCTTGATGCCTACTACGGAGTAGTGGCCTTCGGTGGGGGAGGAATTGAGTCCGATTATTGTGTAGATGCAGAGCACGATGAATGCTGCGGGTACGACAATCATTGAGTTGACCCTGAACTTGTCGCGCATGGCACACTCCTGGGTGCGGGTAGCAGCGATGGTGGTGTCAGAGATGAAGGAGAGGTTGTCGCCAAAGAGCGATCCGCCGATGACCAGGGCTACCATCATCGGGAGGGCGATGCCCGTCTTCTCAGCCAGCCCCACAGCCACCGGGGTGAGGGCAACAATGGTGCCTACGCTTGTTCCTACCGATAGCGAGATGAAGCAGGCCGAGAGGAAGATGCCGGCTAATAGCAGTTTCTCAGGCACAATCAGCAGGGTGAGGTTGACGGTGGCGTCGATGGCACCGATGGCCTTGGCACCCTGAGCAAAGGCACCGGCCAGGATGAAGATCCACACCATGAGCAGCATGTTCTTGTTGGATGCACCTCGTGAGAAGTGTTCGATACGTTTCTCCAGTGGGATGCCACGGGTGGTGAGCAAGGCGTAGCATGAGGCGCAGAGGAAGGCCACCGTGATGGGTACTTTATAGAAGTCGCCGATGATCAGCGACGTGATAAGGTATAGGCAGAGGAAGAGAATGAGTGGAGTCAGGGCAAAGCCACTCCGTCTGTTAGAGGTTTCTTCAGTCATATGTTATCCTTAGTTTAATTGCTAGACACAGGGCAACATGATGATGCGTGTTGCCCTGTGTTCTGGTTGAAGTAATGTGTATTACAATGTAACGCCTGTCTTGAAGATGGCAATTTCCTTGTAGCCATTCTTCTCATTGTTTACCCGTTCGCCATTGACTACCCGGATGATGTAATCAATAAAGCGTTCGCAGGTCTGTTCCATCGGTTCATTCTCTACGATGACACCGGCATTGAAGTCGATCCATCCCGGCTTTTTCTTGGCCAGGGCTGAGTTGGTTGATACCTTCATGGTGGGTACATAGGTGCCGAAGGGAGTACCACGGCCCGTAGTGAAGAGCACCATGTGGCAACCGCTTGAAGCCAATGCGGTGGCAGCTACCAGGTCGTTGCCCGGGGCTGAGAGCAGGTTCAGGCCCTTCACTTGTAGCCGTTCGCCGTAGGCCATCACACCCTCTACGTAGCTCTTGCCGCACTTCTGCGTGCATCCCAGGGCTTTGTCCTCCAGGGTAGAGATGCCGCCTGCCTTATTACCCGGTGAGGGATTCTCGCCGACGGGTTCCCCATGGCTCAGGAAGTAGGCCTTGAAGTCGTTGATGAGCTTCACGGTCTGGTCGAAGAGTTGTGGTGTGCGGCAGCGGTTCATCAAGATGGTCTCTGCGCCAAACATTTCAGGAACCTCTGTCAGTACAGTAGTACCTCCTTGTGCTACAAGAAAGTCACTGAATAGGCCGAGCAGTGGGTTGGCCGTGATGCCGCTGAATCCGTCCGATCCGCCGCACTTCAGTCCCACACGCAGTTCGCTCAGAGGTACTTCCGTACGCTCATCCTGTGAGGCAATGTCATAGATCTCGCGCAGCAATTTCATGCCCTCTTCATACTCATCCTCCACTTTTTGCACCACCATGAACTTTACACGGCTTTTATCGTAGCTGCCCAGGAATTCGCGGAACAGGTCGGGTTGGTTGTTCTCACATCCCAGCCCAACAATCAGCACACCTCCTGCATTGGGGTGGAGCACCAAGTCGCGCAGTATCTTGCGTGTGTTCTCGTGGTCATCTCCCAGCTGTGAGCAGCCGTAATTGTGGGGATAGGCCATGATGGCATCTACTCCTTGGCACCCCGTCTCGCTACGCAACGAGTCAGCCAGGCGGGAGGCAATACCGTTGACGCATCCCACAGTGGGCACCACCCAGATTTCATTACGGATGCCCACTTCGCCGTTGGCGCGTCGGTACCCCTTGAAGGTCAGCCCCCGGTTGGGTATCTGCAGGGAGGCATCCACCGGTTGGTAGCTGTACTCCAGCAAGCCAGCCAGGTTGGTCTTGAGGTTACGCTCATTGATCCAGCGGCCTTGGGCAATCGCTTGCAGGGTGTGTCCGATGGGGTATCCATACTTGATGACGTCTTCGCCTTCTGTCAAATCCTTGAGTGCGAATTTGTGTCCGGCAGGCACCTCCTCTTGCAGCACAATGTCTGTGCCCTCAATGGTGACGGTCTCGCCTTTCTGAAGGTTTTCAATAGCTACGGCCACATTGTCTGCCGTATTGATTTTCAGGAATTTTGTTGCCATATGAAATAAAAAATTAGGAGTTACAAATTGAAGTAATAATCGATATTTTCCTTGGTCAGCAGGTCGATGGGCATTAAGTTGATGCAATTGACCTCCTTCTTGAGGATCAGGTGGTCGGCCAGAGCTTTGATGCCGTTGAATCCCTGCAGGGAGGGCTGCTGTGCGATGAGGAAGGCAATACTTCCTTGCCTCAGGCACTCCACGTTGCGCTTGAGCAGGTCATAACCCGTCAGTTGGAAGTCGGTAATACCCCTTTGCAGTAGGTATTCGCCGATGATGAATGCTTTGGAATTGAAGGTGATGCCGTTGTGCAGCTGGGGGTGGGAACTGAAGAAATGCTCCAGCATGTCCTGGTCCTCATCGCTCCGCTTGGCGTGGAGGTCAAGAGCCCAGATGCGGCAGTCGGGGAAGTGGTGGGCCATGTATTCGCGGAATCCCACTTCGCGCCGTTCTTGCTGGTTGGAGCCTACAATGCCTTCGTTGATTTTCCTGAATATGGCGACCTCCTGCGTCTCCTTGCCTGCGGCCATCATCATCATCCGTGCTGCAAAGATGCCGCTCTGGTAGGAGTTCTGACCGTAGAATGCCAGGGCGGGGTACTCTTTGACGTTTGAGTCTATATATATATAAGGTATATTGCGCTGATTGAGTTGGGCCACGAAGGGGCACGTGAACTCAGGACGGGTGGGAGCGAAGAGTACGCCGTCCGGGTCCTGCTCCAGAATCCGGTTGGCAGCATCAGTAAACGAGTGGTAATCGTATGGGTCATAGAACGAGAGCGAATGGCTTACGTGAAAGTCGCTGTAAGTCTTCGTAGCCTGCATGATACCTCGCTCCACGTCGCTCCAGTACTCTCCATTCTTGTGTAGGGGGAGCAGGCAGGCAAAATAGTATTTCTTGTTGGAGGCCAGTGCGCTGGCATACATGTTGGGCTGGTAATGGAGTTGCTCCAGGATTTTCTCTACCCTGATCCGGCTCTCTTCCGATACGCCGCTCCGCCCGTGGATGACGCGGTCCACTGTGCCAACCGATACGCCGGCCATTGCTGCAATGTCTTTAATTCTCACTCGTTCCATGACTCTTTTCCTTCGTTTTTATTGTTAATAAATACATCAATTCTTGTCTTATTGTGTGCGCACACAATAATAATCTTAAATTTTTCGTCACAAATATACGATAATTTTTTGTATTCCAAAAAATGTTGTACCTTTGTGCTCGCACACGAGAAGATAGGATTTTGAGAATTTCATAACTTAACATATTTATTCATTGGTAGTTAAATCTATTTTCTGCTTCTGTGATAATTTGAAACAAAAAAGAGAAATTAATTATTTATAAAACGAAATAATCAATATTATGGCAAAGAAAATCGTAACTTTGGGAGAAATCATGCTGAGACTCTCCACTCCGGGCAACACACGTTTTGTGCAGTCTGATTCATTTGATGTAGTATATGGTGGTGGCGAAGCCAACGTAGCAGTGAGCTGTGCCAACTATGGACACGATGCTTACTTTGTAACCAAGCTACCTAAGCACGAGATTGGCCAGTCGGCTGTCAATGCGCTGCGTAAGTATGGTGTGAAGACCGACTTTATTGCCCGTGGTGGTGACCGTGTAGGTATCTACTACTTGGAGACAGGTGCTTCGATGCGCCCCAGTAAGGTGATTTATGACCGTGCTCACTCATCCATTGCCGAGGCCGATCCGCAGGATTTTGACTTTGATGCCATCATGGAGGGAGCCGACTGGTTCCACTGGTCGGGCATCACGCCGGCCATCTCGGACAAGGCTGCTGAGCTGACTAAGCTGGCTTGCGAGGCTGCCAAGCGTCACGGCGTTACCGTATCGGTTGACCTCAACTTCCGCAAGAAGCTCTGGACCAAGGAGAAGGCACAGTCCATCATGAAGCCCTTGATGCAGTACGTTGATGTCTGCATCGGTAACGAAGAAGATGCCGAGCTCTGTCTGGGCTTCAAGCCCGAGGCCGATGTAGAGGGTGGTAAGACCGATGCAGCTGGTTACAAGGGTATCTTTACTGCCATGGCCAAGGAGTTTGGCTTCAAGTACGTCATCTCGACCCTGCGTGAGTCCTTCTCGGCTACGCACAACGGTTGGAAGGCCATGATCTACAACGGTACCGAGTTCTACGAGTCCAAGCGTTACGACATCAACCCCATCATCGACCGTGTAGGTGGTGGTGACTCCTTCTCGGGTGGTATCATCCACGGTCTGCTTACCAAGCCCAACCAGGGTGAGGCCTTGGAGTTTGCCGTAGCCGCTTCCGCTCTGAAGCATACCATCAACGGCGACTTCAATCTGGTATCACTAGAAGAAGTGGAGGCCCTTGCCGGTGGCGATGCCAGTGGTCGCGTACAGAGATAATCTATTTAGTATAAGTATCACATATCATATCCTATAGGAAATGGCAAAATTTGATAAGATAGCCGTACTGAACAAGATTGGTTCAACCGGCATGGTACCTGTGTTCTATCACAAGGATGCAGAAGTAGCGAAGAAGGTGGTTAAGGCTTGTTATGACGGTGGCGTGCGTGCCTTCGAGTTTACCAACCGTGGTGACTTTGCCCACGAGGTGTTTGCCGAGGTGGTGAAGTATGCAGCCAAGGAGTGCCCTGAGATGGCGCTGGGTGTGGGCTCCATTGTAGATCCAGCCACGGCTGCCCTCTATCTGCAGCTGGGTGCCAACTTTGTGGTAGGTCCGTTGTTCAACTCCGAGATAGCCAAGATCTGCAACCGTCGTCTCGTGGCCTATACGCCCGGTTGTGGTAGTGTGTCCGAGGTAGGTGCTGCTCAGGAGGTAGGCTGTGATCTTTGCAAGATATTCCCCGGTGATGTGCTGGGCACTAAGCTGGTGAAGGGGCTGTTGGCTCCGATGCCCTGGTCTAAGCTGATGGTGACTGGAGGCGTTGAGCCTACACAGGAGAACCTCACCTCTTGGATTAAGGCCGGCGTCTTCTGCGTGGGTATGGGCTCCAAACTCTTCCCCAAGGACAAAGTGGCTGCTGAGGACTGGGCCTATGTCACGGCCAAGTGCAAGGAGGCCCTGGCATACATCGCCGAGGCTAGAAAATAAGGAAAAAATCGTTTTGTTTAAAGGTGTTAAAGGGGACTGCCCTCGATGTGATTATCCAATTACATCGGGGGTTTGTCTTTGAATAAGTGTAAATAGGGTAGTGAAAAGTCGAAAAGTATGTTATATAACATAAGATTTTTCTCGTTTCCTATTGCAGATTTCTTATAAAGCGCTACCTTTGCAGCGTCGTTGGGAAACGATGAAGAATAAGTGTAATTAGATAGGTAATTAGTAATAAGGTAATATTTTTTGAGTATTAGTGTTTTCAATAGGATTAATTTCTCATAGGTAGAAAAAAGAGACGTTTTTTAGGATTATATGTTGTTTAAAAGAAAAAAGAAAAGCCTTTCGGCTTTTCTTTTCAGAGGCGAGGAATTCGTGAGAATTCGCTCGTTTTTTTTGCAATGCGTTGGTATCTTCTGCTCATCTCTGAGACATAACTACAGGTTTATTTGTTCCAACTTCAGCAGGTCATAGCCTTTGATTTGTGCGATGACGAGGTGCAGCTGCGTGCCTTCGGTCATGGCCTTGACTACGGGCCCCTGTGCATAGCCCTTGATCTGCTGCTCTGCCTCTTCCCATTGCGTCTGGGCTTGCACCTCAGTGGCAGTCATGGGCAGGTACTTCAGCTCGATGATGTAGGAGTGGCGGATGTCGGGGTAGCGGTGCAGGTCGGGCATGAGGAAGAAGTCGCAGAATCCATGGTTCAACTCCACCTCGGGGCACGTCAGGTAGTAAGGATTGAGCGTGAGCAGTGCATTCATGAAGCCCTGCAGGTTGCGCTCCCCCTCAATCAGGCTGCGCACCGAGGTGGTGTCGTGGTACTGGCGGCAGATGTACTCCATCATTTCACGCCACTGGCCACGGTAAGCCGCAAAGCGGAAGGCATCCGTCAAGTCATCCAGTCTCAAGGGTCGTATCTTGTTGTACTCCACCAGTAGGTAGTTGAAGTATTGTTCGCGCACATTGTTGTTCGGTATGCCCAGGATGGGCAATCCCTCCTCTATCCCCTTGATGGTCACCATGCCGTAGTAGAATAGCAGGCTCTTGAACATGTTCGGGTCTGTGAGCTGGTTGGCCGGGAATGAGCGCTTCACGCTGCCGTAGGTGTAGCCGCGGTCAGCAATCTCCAGCAGCACACTCTTTCGGTCTCCGTCAATCTGGTCCAGCCGCACGACGCGGTCCAGCTTGGCATAGTCCGTCTTGGCATTGGGGTCAACCAGGTCGGCGGGCTCCTCACCGCTATATACGAAACTCTTGAGATAATAGAGCACCATATCGGTATTGAATACATGATGCCCCTTCACATCGGCGTACTCCGAGAAGCAGTAGCCGTCATACCAGGGGCGCATATCCTCCAGCGTCTTCTCCACATCGAGTTGGAAAGCCCCTACCTCGTTGTAGTAGCGGATAATTCCGCGCACCTCCTCATCGTTGAAGCCCAGCATCTCGTTGAAATCCTTGTCCAGTGTCAAGGACGAAGCAATGTTGTACCCACTTGTCACGTCATCCATCGTCACGGGGCTTACCCCCATCATCAGGATGCGGTCAAAGCTGGGCTTGAATCGCTTGAAGAGTTCGCGGTAGAACCCCTCGGCATGTGTCAGGGCATGATACACCGCCTCGCCATGCTTGTTGAGCACCGTGTTGGTGAAGTTATCATACTCATCCACAATGAGGTAAGCCTTCATCCCGTAGCGCCGGCACATGTTGTGGACATAGTTCATGCGGTCGCTGGTGGATTTCTGTGTCTTGAAGTTCTCCACATACCCTTCAGGGTAGTATTTGGCATATTTCGATACGAAGCTGGCGTACATGATGTCGAGGTATCCATATACATTCTCGCGCAACTCCTCGATGCTTCCTCCCGAGATGGAGAAGTCCAGCCTCAGCACCTGGTAGCTGTTGCATTCGGGCGTGGGATTCTCCCCCACGTAGGTGTCACCGAAGAGCATATCGTATTTATCCTTGGACTCGACGTCGTAGTAGAGCTCCATCATGGAGAGGAACAGGCTCTTTCCGAAGCGCCGCGGACGAATCAGGAAGAGGAAATTCCCTGCCCGCTCCATGCGCTCCAGATACATGGTTTTATCCACGCAATAGTGATTATCGCGCTTTACTTGCCAATAGTTCGAGATGCCATACGGCAGGCGTTTATACTGTCCGTTCATTGTCCTGTCAGTCTAGATGGTTGAAACTTCGAGTGCAAAGTTACGCTTATTCCGTGTAATGGCAAAAAGAATCACGATATAAAATTAGCCACATTCCTGAAATGTGGCTAATTGATGGATTGTTTTTCGTCAAACGCCGTATTACGCAAGTTTGCGACTTTGTTGCACCTTCGTTAGCCGTTCGTTAGCTCTGGCTTCCATAACGGAGAGAAAGCGAACCTGTAACGAACCTGTAGCGAACCTGTAACGGAAATCTAGCGGAAACCGAACGAAGAGCAATCGAAGAGGAATACGTGAGCCCCCCCAAGACAGTGTAGGTTGTTGTCGTGATAATTGTTAATAGTTGAGG
This sequence comes from uncultured Mediterranea sp., assembly GCA_945831575.1. Classification (GTDB taxonomy): domain Bacteria; phylum Bacteroidota; class Bacteroidia; order Bacteroidales; family Bacteroidaceae; genus Bacteroides. Next base: position 33,587 of record CAMACX010000005.1, on the reverse strand, counting down.
GCTGACGTGTTAACTTCTCAGCGTTTGGAAGTTGACCTTCTCAATGATTTGTCCGCTAGTACTCGGACATTTTTCCGGAAAGGTCCGGAAATAATTCCGCATTCATTTGGAAGGGGTGAATTAGTGTAATAAGAGGTGGTTTCCCCTCAAAAGTATCTCAGAAATGGGTATAAAACACTGAAATCCACTTTGTTGCCACCCTTGTTGCCACCCGTAATGGCTTGTATATCAACAAGTGTTGCAACATGGCAACAAAATGACTCAAAAAATACTTTTGTGTGAACGGAGACAACACCTTGCCCAACCTCCGCCGAGACGAAGACCATTGGAAGGTGGTCCTCATAGAAGAAGAGCTCACAAAACGCATGTTTGAAGTGGAATAATACCAATTTCCTTTGCGTTCTTGACAGGTTTTTGTATTTTTACAACGGATATATAAATACTTTTCATAATGACAACGAATATGATTATTAACACAGTGGCAGACTATTTCAAGGCTCAACCGGTCTTGAAGGTATGGCTGTTCGGCTCTTTTTCACGAAATGAGCAAACACCTGAAAGCGATGTGGATATCATCGTACAGTTAGATAAGAGCCATCCCATAGGACTGAAGTTTTTTGGTATGTGGAGTGACTTGGAAGAACGCTTAGGCCGTAAAGTTGACTTGGTGTCAGAAGGCACTCTTCTTCCTTTTGCCCTGGAATCAGCAGAAAAAGACAAAATTCTTATTTATGAGAGAAGCTAGTAAAGACATAATCAGGTTGGAGCATATTGTCCAAGCCATTGAACGAATCAACGTTATACCAACGGAAAATGTTTTGATGATTTGGTGAAAGACGACATGATGTATTATGCTGTAGTCAAGAATATTGAAATTATTGGTGAAGCAGCTAATCTGTTGACTAATGAGTTCAAAAATGAGCATCCCAATACGCAATGGAAACTGATTACAGGCATGAGAAACTATATTGTCCATGAGTATTTTCAGGTAGATAATACTGTAATCTGGGATGTCATCCAAAATGACCTTCCTCAATTAGAAAATCAAATAAAAGAGTATCACCTCTATTTCCCTTTGCTCTGCTTGCGCGAGCGGGATGACCGAGGAAATAGAATCCTGATGGATGAGAACACCAATGAACCGTTGATTAAGATTTCTCCCGTGGCCCTGAATATTGGTGAACAGACTTTCGTTCGGGATGTCCGCAGGTATTACGAGGAGCATAAGCACGATGAGCTGGCAGGGAAGGAGCTTTATCTCCTGCGCAACGAGAGTCGGAAGGGTATTGGCTTCTTCGAGGCGAACAATTTCTATCCCGACTTCATCCTGTGGGTAAATGATGGTGAGCGGCAACGCGTGACGTTCATTGATCCCAAAGGGATAAGGAACCTGCATCGCTTAGATGACCCCAAGATACAATTGTATAGACTGCTGAAAACGGAGGTGGAACCGCAGTTGGGTGATGCAAACATCACGCTGGATAGTTACATCATCTCTAACACACCCTACAAAGAGGTCTCTTTTTGGGGTGATCAACGGGACTTCAAGAAGAACCATGTCATTTTCCAGGCAGACGATAAATATGTAAGCGAATTGTTTGGCATGTTTAATAACTATGAGTAATTTTGCACGCTCATTTTGGGCATATTACTTAAAACGACTTATTAAATATGTTAGATATCTGTTGTATCGGCCACATTACGCTGGATAAGATAGTCACTCCTGCGCAGACAGTGTTTTTGCCAGGGGGTACCTCTTACTATTTCTCCTATGGAATCAACTCCTTGTTTCAATCGACTCGTGTCTCTCCCAATCCCCGGGAGCAGCTCTCCTACAAACTGATTACTTCGCTGGCAGAGAAGGAGATGCATGCCGTTGATGACATGCGAGGTGTAGGCATCGACGTGGAGGTACTACCCAGCCGGAAGACGGTCTATTTCGAGAATATCTACACCAGCAGCAACCGCAATGAGCGTAAGCAGCGTGTGCGCGATAAGGCCGACCCTTTTACGCCCGAAAAGCTCACCAACGTGGAGGCACGCTACATCGTGCTCGGTTCACTGCTGGCCGATGACTTTCCGCTCGATACGCTCCGTACACTCCATGGAAAGGGTACACTCGTAGTGGATGCCCAAGGCTATCTGCGCGAGGTGCGCGGTGAGGAGGTGTTTGCGGTCGATTGGAAGGAGAAGCGCGAGGCATTGAAGTATGTGGATGTGCTCAAGGTCAATGAGTATGAGGCGGAGGTGCTGACGGGCGAGAAGGACCTGCATCGGGCTGCAGAGCGACTGGCTGAGTGGGGCGTCAAGGAGGTGCTGCTCACCTTGGGAAGCTTTGGCAGCATCATCTATGCGGATGGTCAATTCTATGACATACCGGCTTATGAGCCGCTGTTGCTGGTGGACGCCACGGGATGTGGCGATACCTATACGATGGGTTACGTCTATCGACGTGCGCAGGGGGCCTCGGTCGAGGAGGCCGGACGATTTGCCGCGGCGGTAAGTACCATCAAACTGGAGCACTCTGGACCCTTCGCCTCCAGCGAGAGCCGGGCTATGGAACTTGTTGAACGTAATACCTGCAAGCCATGAGACTGACTACCCGACGCTATCTGCTCCCCTTTGTACTGGTCACTTCGCTCTTCTTCCTGTGGGGCTTTGCTCGATCTATCCTTGATGTGGCCAACCAGCACTTCCGCGATGAGATGAATATCAGTATCACGCAGTCGTCGTGGATTCAGGTGATAACCTTCCTGGCCTACTTTGTCTCAGCTGTTCCTGCTGGATGGTACATTGCCCGCTACGGTTACCGGCGTGGGGTGGTGACGGGGCTGCTGCTCTTTGCCCTCGGGGCCTTCCTCTTTATCCCTGGTCAGCAACTGGGCACCTTCCAGGCCTATATTGCCTGCCTCTTCATCATCGGCGTGGGACTGGCCTTCCTGGAGACGTCGGCCAATCCCTATGTCACCGAACTGGGTGCGCCTGAGACGGCTACCTCGCGACTCAATCTGGCGCAGTCCTTCAATGGACTCGGCTCGATGCTGGCTCCGGCGCTGGTGGGAGGATTCCTGTTTGGTGGAGGTGACATCAGCGTACCCTATCTGGTGATGGGGTGCGTGGTGGTGTGTGTGGCGCTCATCTTCTCCCGCGTCCAGCTGCCTGAGGTCACTGCTCCATCCGTCAGTGAAGCTGCGACAGCCAATCACCGTTCATCCCTCACGACCTATTTTTATTTAGGCCTCGCCGCACTGCTGGCTTATGAAGTGGCTGAGATCAGTATCAACAGCTATTTTGTGCTCTTCCTGACGGGGCAGGGCTATGCGGGCAAGGTAGAGGCCTCACAGCTGCTCTCTTTGGCGCTGGGCATCTTCATGGTGGGCCGCTTTGCGGGGGCCTGGCTGATGCAACGTATTGCTCCGGCCCGTGTGCTGTCCGGCTGTGCCGTGGGCAGTGTGGTATGTATGCTTTGCATCCTCTTTGGGGGTGGTCTGGCTACCTATGCCCTGGTGGCCAACTTTGCTTGCGAGTCCATCATGTTTCCTACCATCTTCAGTCTTGCCCTGCGCGGGCTGGAGGGCAAGGCCAAGAAGCGGGCATCGTCCCTGCTGATGATGACTCCGGTAGGTGGCTGCGCCTTCCTCTTCATGGGGCTGATAGCTGACCAAGGATTACTGACGCTCCCCTTTGCCATTCCCTTGGCTGGCTTCGCCTTGGTACTTCTGTTTGCCCTCAGGTCTGTGAGAATCTAGCTATAAGCTACGAGCTACAAGTATTATACCGGATCCATGGGGATTCCTACCGAAGACTACGGCTTCTCCAATAATGCAAAACCCGTCATGGGACCTCCTTCGTACGAGAAGTGCTGCTTCACGCTGGATGAGGAGCTTACGATGGAAATCAAACTGACCCGTTGAGGCCCAACAGGATTTTTTTGCAGAATGTTTTGTTTATATGGAAAAGATGTGCTTAATTTGCAGCGCATTCTGTAGAAACAAAACGCATGAAAAATTTATTTTTTAGAATCTGTTTAGGTCTCTTGGTGTTCACGTGGAGTGCTTGCCTGGATGGTAAGGACTTGCATGGAGACAAGCAAGATGACAACGAAGAGCAATCCGTGGAATACCGTACCATCACGGTCAGCATTACCTCTGACCGTGATGGTGTGCTCTGCCAACTCTATCAGACATATCCTTTTGATGAAAAGGGGAACTTGATTGCTTCACCTTGCCTGAAGGCATATACTCCAGTCAGTTCCTACGTGCAGATTCCCACTACGGTGAAGACACTCTACGTGCTGGTAGATAAGAATAAAATCTATGAGTCCGATGCCACGGAGGTGAGTCTGCATATTAAATAGGTATTGAGGGCGGATCGATGTGTCCGCCCCCCTTCCTTCAATAATGATTACTTACTGTATTCCTGATGGAATACCACGACCGCCTCGATGCCTTTGCGGAGGATGTCGAGGGGGAGGTTCTCGTTGGGCGAGTGGATGGCGTTGCTCTCCAGGCCGAAGCCCATCAGCACGGTCTTGATGCCCAGCACCTTCTCGAAGGTGGAGATGATGGGGATGCTGCCGCCACGGCGTACAGCGAGTGGCTTCTTGCCGAAGGCCTGCTCAAAACCCTTGGCTGCTGCCTGATAGGCAGGGAGGGTAATGGGACAGACGTAGCCTTGACCTCCGTGCATCGGTGTAACCTTCACGCGGATGCTCTTTGGAGCCAGAGCGCAGAGGTAGTCGGCAAACTGACGCGAAATTTTCTCATGGTCTTGATGGGGCACCAGGCGGCAGGAGACCTTGGCATAGGCCTTTGAGGGGAGTACCGTCTTGCTGCCTTCACCGGTGTAACCGCCCCAGATGCCACAGACATCAAACGACGGACGACAGCTGTTGCGTTCCAACGTGCTGTACCCCTGCTCACCGCTCAGCTCCTCCACGTCGATGGCCCGCTTGTAGCGTGCTTCGTCGAAGGGGATGCTGGCAATCATCTCACGTTCTTCTTTCGAGAGTTCCTCCACGTCATTGTAGAATCCCGGCATCGTGATGCGGCCATGGGCATCGGTCACGCGGCTGATGAGACGACAGAGTTCGTTGATGGGGTTGGCTACGGCACCCCCGAAGTGGCCGCTGTGCAGGTCACGGTTGGGACCGGTGACCTCTATCTCCCAATAGGCCAATCCGCGCAGACCGGTGGTCAGTGAGGGCAGGTCGGCTGCCAGCATACTGGTGTCGGACACCAGGATGACATCGGCCTTGAGCAACTCCTTGTGCTGCTCACAGAAGGCTTCAAGGCTAGGTGAGCCAATCTCCTCTTCGCCCTCGAAGATAAACTTCACGTTGTGGCGGAGCAATCCCTCCTTGACCACGTATTCAAAGGCCTTCACCTGGATGAAGCCTTGTCCCTTGTCGTCGTCAGCGCCACGGCACCAGATGTGTTCATCGCGTACCTCGGGTTCAAAAGGATTTGACTTCCAGAGCTCCAGTGGCTCGGCTGGCATCACGTCATAGTGGGCATAAATCAGTACCGTGGGGGCTTCGGGATTGACCAGCTTCTCGGCATAGACAATAGGGTTGCCCGCCGAAGGCATCACCTCGGCACGATCCACACCAGCCTTGCGCAGTAGCATGGCCCAATGTTCGGCGCAAGCCACCATGTCGGCATGGTGTTCGGGTTTCGCACTAATGCTCGGAATGCGCAGCAGTCCGAACAACTCTTCCAATATCCGAGCTTCATTCTCGGCAATGTACTTTCTGATAGGAGACATTTTTATATAGTGATTAAGGGTTAGTGATTAGTGATTAATGATTGGAAACCACAGTTCGTCACGGATGGAGATATGTGATGACTGTGAGAATCTGTGGTTGCAACTTATAACTCGTAACTATCACTTGTAGCTTGTAGCTCGTAGCTTGTAGCTAATAAAATAGCTTACAACCGCCTCGTCTTGCTGAGCAGGTAGTAGTCCAGCAGGGTGAGGGCGGTCATGGCCTCCACGATGGGGACGGCACGGGGTAGCACACAGGGGTCGTGGCGGCCACGGGCTTTGAGTGTCGTCTCTTGGCCTTGGATATCCACTGTCTGCTGTTCTCTCAGGAGTGTGGCTACGGGCTTGAAAGCTACGCGGAAGTAGATGTCCTGTCCGTTGCTGATGCCGCCCTGAATGCCTCCAGAGTGGTTGGTACGGGTGCTGATACGCCCCTGGTCGTTGTAGAAGACATCGTTTTGCTGAGAGCCGCGCAGCTCCATGCTGCCGAAGCCTTCGCCATATTCAAAGCCCTTGGCGGCATTGATGGAGAGCATGGCGTAGCTGAGTGAGGCCGAGAGCTTGCTGTAGATGGGTTCGCCGAGGCCTACGGGGCACCCCTTCACCACGCAGGTGATGACACCGCCGATGGTGTCACCCTCGGCCTTCACCTCGCGGATCAACTGCTCCATCTCTTGTGCTTTTGCTGCATCGGGGCAACGCACGAGGTTGCTTTCTGTCTGGCTGAGGTCGTAAGCAGTGTAGGGTTGCGTCAGGGCGATGGGACCAACCTGTGAGGTATAGGCTGTGATGGAGATGCCCACTTGCCTGAGGGCCAGCTTGCAGAGGGCACCGGCCACTACACGGGCTATGGTTTCGCGGGCCGATGAGCGTCCGCCACCTCGGTGGTCGCGCAGGCCATACTTCTGGGTATAGGTGAAGTCGGCGTGCGAGGGGCGGAAGAGGTCACGCAGGTTGTTGTAGTCGTCAGAGTGCTGATTCTCGTTCCATACCATGAAGCCGATGCTGCATCCTGTGGTGCGCCCTTCGAAGATACCCGAGAGAAACTCCACGCGGTCGCTCTCCTTACGGGCTGTGGTGATGGCCGACTGTCCAGGCTTGCGTCGGTCCAGCTCCTGCTGGATAAACTCCATATCAATCTCCACTCCGGCGGGAAATCCGTCGATGACACCGCCAATACCCGGTCCATGCGATTCGCCAAAGCTGGTGAGGCGGATTATATTTCCAATTGAATTGAACATTCTTTTTTAAGTGACTAGTGATTAATAATTAGTGATTAGTGGTTAGTGATAGCTTCGGATGGGAAAGTCAAAGTAGGTGTCGGGGTAGGGCTCATCCTTGAGTGTGAAGTGCCACCACTCGGTGGAGAGGGGCTTGAAGCCATGCTTCAGCATCACGTTGCGCAGCAGCATGCGGTTGGCTGCTTGCTCCTTGCTGAGGCCTTGGTAGAAGGGGTGGGATAGGTCTCCGAAGTAGTCGAACACGCCGCCCATGTCCAGCTCCCGGCCCGTCCTGGCATCTACCAAGGTGAGGTCTATTGTTGAGCCGCGGCTGTGTCCCGACTTGCTGGCTATGAATCCCAGCTTGAAAAGGTTGCGCTTATCTACCTCGGGGTAGAAGCTCTGCTTGGTCAGCGTGTCGCTGATGACCTTGGCCCAGCGCACGAAGTGGCTCACAGCACGCTGCGGACGATAGGTGTCATACACCTTGATGCGGTAGCCGGCACGCATCAGTTCCTGATTGACCGCTTTCAGCGCCTCGGCTGCGGGTCGGGTCATGATAGCTACGGGCTCCTCGTAGCCTTCCACACGGGTACCCACAAAATTGTAGGTAGAGTGGTAGCGAATCTCTTGGATTACATCGGGTACTATGTCGCTCAGCAGTACAAAGCCCTCAGGCATCTGCTCTCCGCCAGAGGCCTTACGCTCTTGGGCACAGAGCGAAAGCTGAAAGCTCAGCATCAGGAGTGCCAGAAAGGAGAATTTCTTAACCGTCTTCATTGAATCGTTCGTTTTAAGCTGCAATATTCATCATTTTTCTCGAACTATGCAAGAAAAAGGCAAAAAAAAAGGAGTACCGCTGTACTCCAACCTTTGTTAACCTTAAATCTAATACTATGAAAAACACGCTGCAAAGGTACGGCTTTCTGCGTTACCTGCAAATTTTCCAAAGAAAAACATGTGTTTTATAACATAGTTTTCAAGAAAAATAATGTTGTTAACGGAATAAGCCTTAAAATCAGCCTATTCGCCACGGAAGAAACGTTCGGCTTTCAGTGCTTTGAGTCGCTCTTCGGCTTCGGAGAGTAGCTTGGTGTATTTCTGCTCTTCGCCGCTCTTCTTCACAGCTTCTACAAAGCGGCGCGTGTAGCGTTCTTCGTTGTTGTCATCGTGCAGCATGTAGTAGGTGTAGGCGATCTGATAGAGCCACTTCAGCTGTTTGGGGTTCAGCTCCGCCACGGCCTCGTAGCAGGGCAGGGCCGCTTTGAAGTCGCGGAGCATCGTGTAGGTTTCGCCCAGTGTGCGCCACAGGGCGGTGAGCAGCTGCGGTTCGGGTTGCAGCTTGGTGATGGCCTCCCTGATGTTGGCCATGCCCTCTTCTGCCTGGCCTATCTGGCAACGGAGCATACCCAGCTGTCCCAGGATGACGGGGTTGTTGCCACGACTCAGCTCGAGGGCATGTCTCAGCCGCTCATGGGCTTTCCAGAGGGAACCCGTCTCCTGTGAACGGAGGTAGCAGAGGCCCAGGTAGTAGTTGTTGCTGATGTCATCATCGCCTGCCGCAATCACCTCTTCGTAGAGGGCGATGGCCGATTCATACACCTGTGACTCGTAGTAGGTGTAGGCACGGAGGGCGTTGATGATGAGGTTGGTGGAGTCGTTGAGCGCGTAGTTCTCCAGGTAGTAGATGGCGTAGATGGGTTCGTTGAGCTTGATGTAGTTTTGTGCCAGGGTGAGGGTGTTGCTGTAGTTCTCCACATCGCGCTCGGCCACCACCTTGCGGTAGATGTTGGCCGAATCAATCTTCTCCAGTTTCTCATAGCTTCGGGCTATCTGCTGCAGGTCCTCGTCGAGTGAGTCGGGGTAGAGCAGCTGCTGGCTTAGCTGAATGCTTTTCCTGAAGTAGCCGCGCTGGAAGAGGCAGCGGGAGATGTCGCGGCGGATGGTGTCTGACGGATGGAGCGTCAGGGCCGATTCGTAATGGCTCAGCGCACGCCCCACCAGCGAGTGGCGCTCACACCGCTGTGCCTCCTCGTAGTGCTGCTGCCAGGTCAGGGTGGAGTCGGCAGATGGGGGTACGCTGGGATACACCCATATGCAGATAAATAGGGTGATGAAGAGAGAGGTAATACGGTACATACTTTATCATGGAATTGCTGTAGGGGCAGACCTATGTGTCTGTCACTACAGAGCGAATTATTTCTTCACTTCGACTTTGCCTTGCAGGTTGAACTGCACGGGGAGGATGAATTGTACGTTCACTGGCTGACCCATGCTTTTGCCAGGAGTCCATTTGGGCATGGAGCTCACCATACGGATGGCCTCGGCATCGAGCAGTGGATCGACGCTGCGCAGTACGTGGATGTCTTTCAGATTACCCTCCTTATCGACGATAAATTGCACCGTGACGCGTCCTTGTGTACCTTTGGCGATGGCCTCTGCGGGGTACTTGGTATTCTGAATCATGAAGGTCATCATGGCATTGTTGCCACCGGGGAACTGAGGCATCTCATCGACCACTTGATAGACGTGATCCGTGCCTTGCTTTGCCAGTTCGTCCATGTTGGGTACAGGCTCTTTCAGCACTACCACCATGTCGGTACGCTTTGCCTCGGCAGAGAGCATCTGTGCGTTGTAGAGGCGGATGAGCCCTTGGCGTTTGCCCTCCTTCTCATACATATAGACAAATCCGAAATTGGTACCTTCGGGTACGGTGATACTGAAGTGGCCTTGTGCATCAGTGGTGCCGAGGAATCTCTTACCTGACGTAGAAGAGTTCTCCTTGACTTCGGTGATACGCACATTGGCAAGTTTGTTGCCTTCGGCATCGACCACGGTGCCGCTGTAGGTCACGATTTTCTTCATCTGTTGGGGAAGGGTAGCTGCCCAGGCATCGGCGTTGATTACCAATGAAATGAGGGCGCACAGAGGGAGGAAGAGCAGGTACTTCAGGTAGCCTGCGTTACTGCTTTTTTTCTTGTTCATCATGTTGATTCTTTTTTTAAGAGGTGAGACATTGAAGTGATTATAAAGGTTTGCTATAGCCATAGGGTAGGAGAGGGCCAACAGATGGATCTGGTAGCTCTTGCGGTTGTGGCCTTGGGCCAGGACACGGGCATCGGCCAGGTACTCCAGGTTGCTGCGCACCTCGCGCTTCATCAGCCATACGACGGGGTTGATCCAGCAGACGATGCTGTGCAGCTCGCTGAGGAGCACGTCGATGGAGTGGTGCTGATGCACGTGGGCCAGTTCGTGGTCGAGTATCTCTTGCTGCTCCTCGGTGGAATGCCGTGACGGCGACAGGAAAATCCAACCGAAGAAGGAGAAGGGTGGCTGCGGCTTTTCAGGCTCGTAGAGTTTCACCTTATTGATATATACTGTCGTGCTGCGGAGGCGGAGCCGGCAGATGGCGATAAGCTGCACGAGGAATCGTACCAGCAGGAGCGCCATTCCACCGAGGTAGCCACCCCAGAGCAGGAGTTCGCTCCAAGCGATGCTGGTCCAGATACTTTTTTCGGTGGAGGGCGTGGGGACTCCTTGGATGTCGATAAGCCCCAGGTTGATGCAGAGCTCGGCCACGGCCTCATTGCCATCGTGCCAAAGCCCAGGCTCCGTCAGTGGAAGCAGCCATCCAGCGGCATAGATGCTCAGGAGGGTAAAGCGCTTCCAGCGGAAGTGAGTATCGCGTCGTAGCAACAGCAGGTAGAGCCCGAAGAGCAGGGCCCAGATCAGATTGGCTTTCAGTAGATAGGTCATCATGGAGTCTAGTCTCTTTTAATTCGTATTTAGTTCGTGTCTATTCCTTGTTTCCCTCCTCTATGCTTTGAAGAATCTCCTTGAGTTCCTCGGCACTGATCTTCTGTTCGCGCGCAAAGAAGGTCACCATCTCCTTGTAGGAGTTGGCGAAGTAGTCGCTCACGAAGCACGACATGAAGTTGCGCTTGTAGTCGCTCTCTTTGACGCGGGGGGTATAATAATAGGTATTGCCCTTCTGTTGCGGTTTGACGTAAGCTTTCCGCTCCAGGTTCTTCACCACAGAGGCCAGGGTGGTGTAGGGCGGCTTGGGGTCGTCCATCTCCTGCAGTATCTCCTTCACGCAGCAGGTACCCTGGTGCCAGATGCAGCGCATCACCTCTTCTTCTTGTTTGGTCAATTTCTCCATAGATTTGCCTTTAGACATTGTTTTTGATGCTGCAAATCTACGAAGTATTCGTAAATCGCCAAAACATAGTGGATTAAATATTGCTAAAATCTACGATATTCTCGTAGAAGTTGCCTTGGTAAGATAAAGTACCTCTCTTGCTGGTCTGGCGTTGCTCTAATTGAGGTCTAATCAAAGTCTAATCCAGGTCTAATCAAACTCTAATTGGCGATTAGACCTGGATTAGTGTTACTTGGGAGTAGCTTCGGACTTACTTCGGAGTTACCTTAGACCTACGTCCTACTTGCTACCAGGGAGATTGTCGGCCTTGCTTCACCTCCACGCGGATGCCGAAGCTGCCGTTGGCGCTCTTCAGTTCAAAGGCACCGTGGAAGTTGTTGCGTTCCCAGGGGAGTGCAGAGGGGTTCATCACGCGGTAGCCTTGGGCATTGTACTGGCCGTAGGTGTTGAGGCTCCAGCCGTTGTTGAGCTTAAACTGCCCCATCTGCAGATGTGTAGGGGTGGCAGAGCCCATTGACCAGCCCCAGGGAGCGAGGCCGTAGAAGTTGCCCTGCGAATAGGTGGCTGATGAGGGGAGTGCAAAGAGGCGGCTGTAGTCGGGGGTGGGAGAGGCAAGGATGACTCTCCCTGGCAGTGGGGGTACTACGGTGGTCATTGGCTTGAAGAGTTTCATGTCGATGAGGAATCCCCCGTAGCTCCGCGTATCATCCAGCTGCAGGATTCCATCGGGTACACCGTCGTCAGGCAAAGGCATATCCTCCACCGCTACTCCATCGGCAGCACGGCTCAACGAGTCGGCTACCTCCTGAGCACTGAGCCAAGTGCTGTAGCTCCCCGCAAAGGCCATCAGCAGTAAACAGAATACTCTCAGTCGCATCATGAATCACTCACTAATCACTAATCACTAAACACTAATCACTCATTACGCATCACTCTTCCATCCACTGCTTGAGTAGCTGCTTCACCTCCTGCTGTTGCTCTTCGGTGAGCGTGTGGATGCGAGCCAGGTGGCTGCCACCGGGCTGGATGAAGACGTGGATGTTCTTCTTGCCCTTCAGCCAGGTCACGCCGGCTGCGGTCCAGGGGTCATTCTGACCGTAGATGAAGATCATCTTTGGGTCCTCCTTCTTGAGGAACTTCTTGATGCGGCGGCTCAGTGTCTTGTCGAAGGGCATCTCGCGCAGCTCTTCAGGCAACATCAGTCGGCGCAGGTAGTCCTTGGAACTCTTGATGGTGAGGTACTTCTTGAAGGGGCGCGTATCGTAGCCATAGTAGCCCAGTTCGCGGGCAGCCTGTACGAAGAAGGAAGCCGTGGAGGTCTGCAGGTCGAAGTAGCCCGGCTCACTGATTTCCATCAGATGCTTGAAGAGTACCTCGTCCGAGCTGTTGCTCGCAGGGATAGTGCTGATGGGGGTGCCCCATTGCCACAGGGCGAAGGAGTACTCCAGCACGCAGAAGTCGTATATCTCTGCCACCGGGGCGCGGAAGAGGTACTTCTTCTCCTGACAGTACTGTTCAAATCTGGGCAGCAGTGATGCCTTGCGCTTGAGCACCTCCAGCTGAAACTCCTCGATGCGCTGACGGTCAGCGTCGGTAGAGACCTTGCGTAGGAAGGGCTCGTGGCGGCCGTCCTCACGGCCAAAGCAGAGGGGAGCCACATAGGGCACTGACACATCCACGTCATTGGGGTAGAAGGTGCGGTAGAGCAGGGTGGTCTGACCGCCCTTGCTGATGCCCGTGGCAATCCACTTACCCGGATAGATGGAGCCGAAAGCCTGGCGCACGGCGTGCAGGTCATCTGCGCTCGCCTCGCAGGTCAGGTACTGCCAATCCTTTGGTTCGGGGGTGCTCTGGTCGAAGTAGCGGTACTCCACGAAAATCATGTTGGCATCAAATAGCTTAGAGAGTTCCTCACGGTAGCGGGGGTGGAGGGCGTAGTTGGCCTGATACCCTTCGGTGACGAGCACTGTGGGGCGGTCGAATCCTGCATGGAAAACGATGACGCGCTGCGTGAAACTACCCTTCTCGGGGTGCTTGTGGTCGAGCGGCTGCTTGAAGCGGACAACGTATTTCTCGCTGAAGGCCTCGCTCTTCACCTCTTCGATGGCGGTGACCACGGGCAGGGCTTTAATCTTTTGTTGTAGAACAGATTGTGCAAAAGTGATGCTACTGATGCAGCAGGTCAGCAGCAACGCAAAGAAAAAGGAACGAAAGACTTTTTTCATGACATAATAGAGATTAATCGTTTATGTCTGCAAAAGTAAGAAGAATAATCGGACTAATGCACTCCTCTGGGCACGAATAATTGAAAAGTTAAAGACTTTTAGGCTTTTCTTTGCGTAGAATGTGCATAATTATCGGAAAATTGTTGTAATTTTGCACCGATCAAAATGAAAATATCATGTTGTTCTTGAATACATTTAGTATCGAAGTCATTTACATAACACTCATCGTGATGGCACTGCTCTTCATCGTGGTGCTGCATCTATTGGTGCGCAGCTTGCGCCGGCAGCGTCGTCGCGATCGTGAAGCCTTGGCTCAGCTTCAGGCCAAGCACGAAGAGATTTCTTTGTTGAAGGAGTCGTTCATCGCTAATATGACCCACGAGATACGTACCCCGCTCAACGGTATTGTTGGCTTTGCGACGATGCTGGCCGATTACCCCGACCTTGATGCGGAGACCCGTGCGCAGTGCAAGAAGGAGATTGAGGAGAACAAAACCCACGTCTTGCAGCTGGTCAGCGACCTGCTGGACTATTCGCGCATTGAGTCGGGCACGTTGGAGTACCGTGATGAGGAGGTGGATATCAACGCCGTGATGCACGAGGTCTGCCTTCGCGAGAATGGGTATGGTCATGCTGAGGACGTAGAGGCCAAGGTGGTAGAGCAACTGCCCGATTGTCGCCTGCGCATTGACAAGTTGCGCTTTTCGCAGGTGCTTTCCAATCTGGTGCGCAACGCCTTGAAGTTTACCGAGAAGGGGTCTGTTCGTGTAGGATGTCGGCGGTTGGAGGCCGGTAAGTACTATTTCTTCGTGGCCGATACCGGCTGTGGCATGGACGAAGAGGGACGCAAGGCGGTATTCGATACCTTCGTCAAGATGAACAAGAACATCAAGGGTACCGGTCTTGGCCTTTCCATCTCCAAGGCCATCGTGGAGCATTACGGCGGAGGCATCGGCGTAGAGTCCAAGCAGGGCGAAGGCTCCACCTTCTACTTCACCCTCCCCGCCACACTCCGCTTCCAGGAACACGGACGATTCTGATTTCAGGTGGCAAGTGATTAGTGGCTAGTGATTAATCCACCAGCTTCTTGAGCTTGATGAAGTGTTGGATAATCTCTCTGTAGTCGCGGTTGTGGCGTACGTCGAAGCGGCCCCATAGGTCACCCAGCAGTACGGCCCCACCGAACCCTAACTTCTTGACGGCGCGTATATTCTCCTCGCACACACCTCCTAAGGCCATCACATGGCTGTCGATGAGGTGACTCTTCTCGGCTGCCCTCAGCTCCTCGGGAGTGAAACCGGCCTGCATGCTACTGGGGCTGATGCCATCAAACACAGGATAGAGTACCACATAGTCATAGAAGCGCTTCTTCACCTTCACCTCCTCCAGCGTCTGGCACGAGCTGGTCAGGTGGCCCGAATAGTCGTGTGGCTCGTTGGGGTTGCGCTCATTCAGGTGAATCCCCATAAGGCCAAACTCCTCCTGTAGGTAGAAGTGGTCGTGTACCACGATGCGCTTGTGGTACTTCTGCGGAATCAGCGTGAGCAGCCGTTCGGAGTACATAGGGGGAGTCTCCGGCTTTCGCAAGTGGAGAATATCGAGTCCCTCCTCAAAGAGGGCGGTGATTATCTGGTCCTCCTCCACGAAAAACGTGGGGGTTGTCATGGCAATAAGCTTCATTTCTGTGTGCAATTTCAATAAAAAGGCGTAGCAAAGTTAAGCAATTTGTTCACACGATGGACCAAAAACACCTTTAAATAATGTTAGATGCCATTGAAGCGTGGAGTTTGACCGAAAATCCACTATCTTTGCGGCAAAATTAAAGGAAAAAACGAGTAGCAAAATACTCATAGGTAAAACTTGTAGCTCGTAGCTTCATATAAATATAATAAGGTATGGAAGAATCGTATTTGGATGAACTGAATGAGAGCCAGCGGCAAGCGGTGGCGTATATTGATGGTCCTTCGCTGGTGATTGCCGGGGCAGGTTCGGGTAAGACTCGTGTGTTGACCTATAAGGTGGCTTATCTGCTTGATAAGGGCTACAGGCCCTGGACCATCCTAGCCTTGACCTTCACCAACAAGGCAGCCCGTGAGATGAAGGAGCGCATAGCACGCAGGGTAGGGCAGCAGACCGCTTCGCGCCTCTGGATGGGTACCTTCCACAGCATCTTCCTCCGCATTCTCCATGCCGAGGCTGCCCAGCTGGGCTTCTCCTCCCACTTTACCATCTACGATGCCTCCGACAGCAAGAGCCTTGTCCGCTCCATTCTCAAAGAGATGAAGCTCGATGAGAAGGTCTATAAGCCCGGTGTGGTGCAGGGACGTATCTCAGCAGCCAAGAACCGGCTCATCTCCCCCGAGGCCTATGCTGCCAGCGGAGAAGCCTACAAGGCTGATGCCCAAGAGAACATTCCCCTGGTGCGCGACATCTACAAGCGCTACGTGGCCCGTTGCCGACAGTCGGATGCCATGGACTTTGACGACCTCCTCTTCTACACCTACCTCCTCTTCCGTGATCACCCTGAGACATTGGCCGTCTATCAGCGGCAGTTCCAGTTTGTGCTCGTGGATGAGTACCAGGATACCAACTATGCCCAGCACGCCATTGTGCAGCAACTCGTAGCCGACCATCACCGTGTCTGCGTGGTGGGTGACGATGCCCAGAGCATCTACTCCTTCCGGGGAGCTGATATCGACAATATCCTCAACTTCTCCCGCACCTTTCCCGAGACTCGTCTCTTCAAGCTCGAACAGAACTACCGCTCTACGCAGACCATTGTGGCTGCGGCCAACAGCTTGATTGCCAAAAACCACCGCCAGATCCGGAAGGAGGTCTTTTCTGAGAACGACCGTGGTGAGCAGATACCCGTCTTTCAGGCTTACAGCGACATGGATGAGGCTGGCCTTGTAGCCAACAAGATTGCCTCTATGCATCGCCGTCAGCAGATGCCCTATACCGACTTTGCCATCCTCTACCGCACCAACGCCCAGAGCCGTGTCTTCGAGGAAGCCCTCCGCAAGGCCGGTATGCCCTACTGCATCTACGGCGGCCTCTCCTTCTATCAGCGCAAGGAGATCAAGGACATCATCTCCTACTTCCGTCTCGTGGTGAACCCCCACGACGAGGAGGCGCTGAAGCGCATCATCAACTACCCTGCCCGGGGTATTGGTGAGACCACGCTCAACAAAGTCATCCAGACCGCTTCCGATCACGAGGTAAGTCTCTATACTGTCCTTCAGGATCCTGCCAGCTACGGCCTTGCTTGCAACAAGGGTACGCTGACCAAGCTCGATAAATTTGTACGGCAGGTTGATGCCTGGCGTGAGGCTCACTTGCAAGCTCCCGCCTTCGATGCCGGCGTGGCCATCATCAAGGAGTCGGGTATCTACGCCGACCTTCAGCAGGACAAGAGCACCGAGGGGATAGCCCGTGTGGAGAATGTCGAAGAGTTGGTCAATGGCCTCAAGGACTTCTGTGCCCAGCGGCAAGAGGAGGGCGATGCGCGCATCAGCCTCACCGACTACCTTTCCGAGGTCTCCCTGCTCAGTGACCAGGATACCGATGACAAGAACAGCAGCGAGCGCATTACCCTCATGACAGTCCACAGCGCCAAGGGACTGGAGTTTCGTAACGTTTTCGTGGTGGGGCTTGAAGAAAACCTCTTCCCCGGTCCCCGGGCCATTGACTCACCCCGTGCCCTGGAGGAGGAGCGTCGTCTCTTCTATGTAGCCATCACCCGAGCCGAGGAGCACTGCTTCCTTTCTTATGCCAAGATGCGCTACCGCTACGGCAAGATGGAGTTCTCCAGCCCCAGCCGGTTCCTGCGCGACATTGATGCCTGCTATCTCAACCTTGATGGCGATGCCCCCACGGCTAAGGGCAGCAGCACCGCTTACGGCGGTTCGTATCGCAGCAGCAGTTCTTATGGCAGCAGTCCGTTGAACGGCAGCAGCAGCTCTTACGGCAGCAGCAGTTCTTACGGCAGCGGTTCTTATGGAAGCACCAGTCGTACCATGGGAGTAGGTTCCCGGTTGAAACCTTTGGCCTCGGCCGCACGCACCGCCTCAGCGTCTTCGTCTGCGGCTCCGTCGAGTCCCGTAGGGAATGTATCGGCGGCTGGTAGTCCCTCTGCCGTTCGGTCCGTAGGAGCATCAGCTACATCAGCTACGGCAGGGCGTCTCATGGTAGGTCAGCAGATAGAGCACGAGCGTTTCGGGCTGGGCGAAGTAGAGAAGGTAGAGGGCGAGGGCGACAACGCCAAGGCCACCATCCGCTTCCGCAACGCCGGCACCAAGCAGCTCCTCCTCCGCTTCGCCAGATTCAAGGTCCTCTAATCACTAATCATTAATCACTAATCACTAATCACTAGAAAACAATGCCCATAGATTTCACCCAGTTTCCCTCACCTTGTTATATCATGGAAGAGGAATTGCTCCGCAAGAACCTCACGTTGATACGCGATGTGGCTCAGCGGGCCGATGTGGAGATCATTCTTGCCTTCAAGTCGTTTGCCATGTGGCGCTCGTTCCCTATCTTCCGTGAGTACATTGACCACTCTACAGCCAGTTCCCCCTACGAGGCCCGTCTGGCGTTGGAAGAGTTTGGCAGCAAGGCCCACACCTATTCACCGGCCTATACCGAGGCTGACTTCCCCGAGATCATGCGCTGTAGCAGCCACATCACCTTCAACTCCCTCTCGCAGTTCGTGCGTTTCTATCCCCAGGTGAAGGCCTACGCTGAGCCTATCTCCTGCGGTCTGCGCGTCAACCCCGAGTACTCCGAGGTAGAGACCGAGCTCTATAACCCCTGTGCCCCCGGTACCCGCTTCGGCGTGGTGGCCGACCAACTCCCTGACCAGCTTCCCGCTGGCATCGAAGGCTTCCATTGCCACTGCCATTGCGAGTCCTCCTCCTATGAATTGGAGCGTACGTTGGTCCATCTGGAGCAGCGCTTTGCCCGTTGGTTCCCCCAGCTCCGCTGGCTCAACCTCGGCGGCGGCCACCTCATGACCCGCAAGGACTACGACGTCAATCACCTCGTCCAGCTCCTTCAGGGACTCCATGCACGCTACCCCCACTTGCGCATCATCCTAGAACCCGGCTCCGCCTTTACCTGGCAGACCGGCGTGCTCAGCGCTCAGGTGGTCGATATTGTCGAAAATCGGGGCATCCGCACCGCTATCCTCAACGTCAGCTTTACGTGCCATATGCCCGACTGCCTGGAGATGCCCTATCAACCTGCCGTGCGCGGTGCCCGCATGGATGCCGAGGGCCCCTACACCTACCGTCTGGGAGGCAACTCCTGCCTCAGCGGCGACTACATGGGCGCCTGGAGCTTCGATACCCCCCTGCATATCGGCCAGCGCATTGTCTTTGAAGACATGATTCACTACACCACCGTCAAGACCAATATGTTCAACGGAATCCACCATCCAGCCATTGGAATGTGGGGGTTGGACGGCAAAGCGCATCTTTTCAAGGAATTTTCTTATTTTGATTATCGTAATCGAATGAGCTGATAATCAGTATTCTAGTTTTAAATTGCCTAAAGCGCCGAAAAAAAGTTTGAAAAAAAGTACGGAAAACGCTTGCAGGTTTAAATATAATGCGTACCTTTGCAACCGCAAACGCGGAAATAGCTCAGTTGGTAGAGCACAACCTTGCCAAGGTTGGGGTCGCGAGTTCGAGTCTCGTTTTCCGCTCTTGCGAAGATAGAATGCTCTTTGAGAAGCTGAAATGCCCAGGTGGCGGAATTGGTAGACGCGCACGTTTCAGGTGCGTGTGTCGAGAGGCATGCAGGTTCGAGTCCTGTTCTGGGCACCCAGCTCGCAGAGCGTAAGTTCTATGAAGTATTGGAATGGAGAGATGGCGGAATTGGTAGACGCGCTACTTTGAGGGGGTAGTGACAATTATGTCGTGGGAGTTCGAGTCTCCTTCTCTTCACTTACTCACCATTCTCGGGTGAGTCCTTGCGGAAATAGCTCAGTTGGTAGAGCACAACCTTGCCAAGGTTGGGGTCGCGAGTTCGAGTCTCGTTTTCCGCTCTTAGCATTTTTATAAGAAGATGTATGCCCAAGTGGCGGAATTGGTAGACGCGCACGTTTCAGGTGCGTGTGCCGCGAGGCGTGCAGGTTCGAGTCCTGTTTTGGGCACTATGTTTTCCTCCTTGGAGGAAGCGTAAGGACATCTTCTTACTGCGGAAATAGCTCAGTTGGTAGAGCACAACCTTGCCAAGGTTGGGGTCGCGAGTTCGAGTCTCGTTTTCCGCTCTGATATGTGAAGCACCTGTAGCAGGGTGCTATTTTTGTATCCACCAATCCGAAGTTTTCACGATTAGCGAAGATTCTATTTTGACGATGAATATACCCACTACACTCAAGGCGGTCTTGTTTGACATGGACGGTGTGCTCTACAACTCCATGCCCTACCATGCGCAGGCCTGGCATGAGGCGATGGAGGCTCATGGATATCAGTTCAGTTACGAGGAGGCATTCCTCCACGAAGGCCGCACCGGTGCTGGCACCATCAATATTGCCCACCGTCGTCAGTATGGCACGGATGCCACTCCTGAACAGATAGAGCAGATTTACGCAGACAAATGTCGTGCTTTTGCCCGTTTTCCCGAGGCTCAGCCGATGCCTGGGGCGCGTGCGCTGATTGAGCAGATCATGGCGGCAGGGATTCAGACGGTGCTCGTCACCGGTTCGGGTCAGCGCACCCTGCTGGAGCGGTTGGCTCACGATTATCCTGGAGCCTTTGATGCCGCCCATATGGTTACAGCTTTCGACGTGAAGTATGGCAAACCTCATCCCGAGCCCTATCTGATGGGACTCTCCAAGGCCGGTATATCGGCCACTGAGGCCATTGTGGTGGAGAATGCTCCGATTGGTGTACAAGCCGCCAAGGCCGCAGGAGTCTATACCATTGCCGTCAATACCGGCCCCCTCGATGCACAGCTCCTGCTTGATGCCGGAGCCGATGCCCTCTTCCCCTCTATGCAGGCACTGAGCGAAGGATTCTTCAAGCTCCTTGATTCCTGAATCAACGGTTTCTTCTACAATCTAGTTGAAAGCCTGTCTCTGCAGGCGATGACATGCTAAACGATACTTCAACTCAATTGCAGAAGAACCAATCGACGTTTCGGCTTGAATCTTTCTGCAAGGCCGAAGCGTGTAATTACCATTGGATAGGCTCCAGACCTTGTGCCTTCAGGTAGTCGTTGGTACGGCTGAATGGCTTGGTGCCGAA
Source organism: uncultured Mediterranea sp. (assembly GCA_945831575.1). Taxonomy (GTDB): domain Bacteria; phylum Bacteroidota; class Bacteroidia; order Bacteroidales; family Bacteroidaceae; genus Bacteroides. The sequence goes on along the minus strand of CAMACX010000005.1, from coordinate 12,964 downwards.
GAAGCCGTGGTAGGCCGAGAGTGGTGAAGGGTGGGGTGAGGCAATCACCAGGTGACGGCTGCGGTCGATGAAGGCCCCCTTGCGCTGTGCGTAGCCACCCCAGAGGATAAACACCAGGTGTTCTTTTTCCGTGGCCAGGCAGCGGATGACCGCATCTGTGAAGGTCTCCCATCCCCGGTTCTGATGCGAACCCGCCTCGTGCTCGCGTACTGTCAGTGTGGCGTTGAGCAGGAATACCCCTTGCTTGGCCCAGCGCACCAGGCTACCGCTCGTGGGCGTGGCAATACCCAGGTCACTCTCCAGCTCCTTGAAGATGTTGACCAGCGAAGGTGGAAACTTGATGCCGTCGTTCACCGAGAAGCAGAGTCCTTGCGCCTGTCCCGGTCCGTGGTAGGGGTCCTGACCAATCAGCACCACCTTCACACGGTCAAATGGACAGAGGTTGAACGCGTTGAATATCAGCTTTCCCGGTGGATAGACCACCCGTTGCTGATACTCCTCGCGCACAAAGTCTGTAAGCTCCTTGAAGTAAGGTTTCTCAAACTCCTCCTGGAGCCGTACTCTCCAGCTCTCCTCAATCTGCACGTTAGCCATCTTCACCCCCTCACATTATATCAGGTGAATATTGTTGGCCTCGCATTCGCGACGCATCTCCTCGGGCCATATGCTGGCCTGTATCTCACCGATATGTGCTTTGTGCAGGTAGTACATGCAGAGGCGTGACTGGCCGATACCTCCGCCGATGGTCAGCGGCAGTGAGTCGTTCATCAGTCGCTTATGGAAGTAGAGCTCCAGTCGCTTCTCCTCGCCCTCCTCCTTGAGTTGGCGCAGTAGGGCCGTCTTGTCCACACGGATGCCCATTGACGAGAGCTCGATGCTACGCTCCAGCGTATCGTCCCAGAGCAGCAAGTCTCCGTTCAGACCCGGCAGCCCGTTGAGGCCCGTGGTGGAGTAGTCATCATAGTCCGGGGCCCGTCCGTCGTGCTTCTTTCCGTCGCTCAGCTTGCAGCCTATGCCGATGATGAACACTGCGCGGTGCTTCTTTGTGATGGCATGCTCGCGCTCCTTGGGTGAGAGGTCCGGGTAGAGTCGGCGCAGTTCCTCTGCATGGACGAAGTGCAGCTCCTCCGGCGAGGGCAGGCAGGGCTTGATTTGCGGGTACATCTCATACACCATATACTCCGTGCGCACCATGGCCGCATAGATGCGCGTCACGATGCTCTTGAGAAACTCCACGTTACGGTCTTCAGCCGTGATGACTCGTTCCCAGTCCCATTGGTCCACGTAGAGCGAGTGGAGGTTGCCCAGTTCCTCGTCGGCCCGGATGGCGTTCATGTCCGTGTAGATGCCATACCCCGGCTCGATGTGGTACTCTGCCAGCGTCAGTCGTTTCCATTTGGCCAGCGAGTGTACCACCTCCGCCTTGGCATCGCCCAGGTCCTTGATGGGGAAGGTCACTGCGCGCTCCACGCCGTTGAGGTCATCGTTGATACCCATGCCTTTGAGCACGAAGAGCGGTGCCGTGACACGCCTCAGCCTCAGTTCCGAGGAGAGGTTCATCTGGAAGAATTCCTTGATTTTTTTGATGCCCAGCTCTGTCTGTTTCAGGTCGAGTAGGGGCTTGTATGCTTTAGGTAAAATTAGATAACTCATTTTTGTTTTAAGTTTGATTATTATTCAAAATTTCGCGCAAAGGTAATGAAAATAATGATACATGTAAGCAAAAAGCCTAAAATTATAGCAAAATGTAGCGAAATTTTTCACGTTTTCTGCACTTTATCCGAAGAAAGTATCCGGATTTTGCGCAATATCAACAAAAAAAACGGTTATTTTTTAGGCAGATTGAAATAAAAGCGCTACTTTTGCAGCGGTTTATGGCTCCGTAGCTTAGTGAATAGAGCGTCGGATTCCGGTTCCGAAGGTCGTGAGTTTGAATCTCACCGGAGTCACTATCCCTTCCCTTCCCCCTGAGGCTGTACGTTGGAGTTCCCCCTCTACGTGCAGCCTCTTCTCTTAGTACTTATGATCTTTGCTCGAATTTCCGCATTCTCAGGTTACTACTTCGTGGGCTTCCTTCTGTAACTGTCCCTTCACTGCACCTTCCACTGGGCGATGGTGCGGGTCTGGGAGGAGAAGTTCATGCCGATGCGGATGAGGCAGCGCGGGTCGGTGGCGTAGGGCTTGGCGTAGCCTTTCTGCTCAATCTGCTGCAGGGCCTCGTCGGCAGAGCCGTCCATCTTCAACTCAAAGATATAGACGTACTCCTTCAGCTCCAGCGTGCAATCCACGCGGCCGTAGCTCTGGCGGTCCTCCACCTTGATGCCCAGGCAATAGACACCGAGCAGGCGCAGGATGAGGTAGAAGGTGTATTGGAAATGCTTCTCCGTGGCCTTGATGTCTTTCAGGGATTCGTGGCTGTCGTAGGGGATGCTGGCGAGGAAAGCCGTGAGCGACTCGCAGAAGGGCTCCACCTCGCCCCGGTTGAGCTGGCGGAAGGCATCACGCACCCATCCTTCGGGGCGTTCTTCGCTGTTCTTCAGGTAGCTGGAGGCTATCAGACTGAGGAAGCCCTTGCGTACCTCGTTGTTGGGGAAGTCGAGCAGGAAAGATTCGGTGGACTGATCATAGTCCTTGATGGTGAGGTAGCCGCTCTGGTAAATCATGGGCAGCGGACGCTCCACGTCGGCCTTGTAGTCGATGAACTCCGAGACATCATAGTACTTGCCCGTGAGGTCGTTGATTTGCTCGTTGCTGTGATTAAGCAAGCGGATGAGGTAGGTGGGGGTTCCTGAGGCAAACCAGTAATCGCGGAGCATCTTCATGTCGAAAGCATTGAGCAGGCTGAAGGGGTTAAAGATGCCCGTCATGGCGGGGCTGAAGTGATAACCGTCGTACTGGAGCCTCAGCATCCGCTTCATCTCCTCGACCTCCACATTCAGTTCATCGGCCAGCTCACGGATAGGCTCTGCGAAGACCGTCTCCAGTTCCTCCTTCGTGATGCCACAGAGGGCCTCATAGCGCTTGTCCATGCTGATGTCATCCGGCTGGTTGAAGCCGCTGAACACGCTCACCTGCGAGAACTTGGTCACACCCGTCAGCATCACGAAGCGAAGGTCGGCATCGGCATCCTTGAAGACGCCATAGAAGCCTCTCAGCACATCGCGGTTATACTCCTCCAGCTTGATGCGGTTACCCTCGCAGTCGGTGACATAGCGTTCCATATCCAGGACATCGAGCAACGGCTTGTCGTACTCATCTATCAGCACCACGGCCCTGCGACCTGTGGCCTGGTGGGCAGCACGCAAGACCGCGCAAAAGCGCTGACCCAGGGTGAGTGCTTCCGATGTGCCATACTGTTTCTCCCCCGCAGCGACAAAGCCTTCCAGCATCTTGTCAAGCACGTAAGGCTGGGTGAAATTCTCACTGCCGAACGAGAGGTGGAAGACGGGATAGGCCGCCCACTCCTTCTCAAGCCCTTCGATGGCCAGCCCCTTGAACAGCTCCTTGTGTCCCTGGAAGTAGTGCTTCAGCGTGGAGATAAGCAGGCTCTTCCCGAACCGTCGCGGGCGGCTGAGGAAGTAAATCTTTCCACTGTTGGCAAGTTCATATACCAAGGCCGTCTTATCCACATAGACGTAGCCTTCTTCACGAATCTGGTCAAAGCTCTGCATTCCGATAGGGTACTTCATAACGCATCAATTTATATTTCGAGGGCAAAGATAGTGCAAGCCGAGCGGAAAACAAAATGAAAGCTTGCTTTTATTTTAATTCCCGAGGCGCCGCCTATTTTATGAAAAGATAGTGCAAGCCGAGCGGAAAACAAAATGAAAGCTTGCTTTTATTTTTTCCCGAGGCGCGGCCTATGTTATCTAAAGGCAGACGGACTTTCCCATGGCTTACCGCTGTTCAAAGTGTTGTCTGCTTTTTTTATGGGTAATCAGCAGATTGTATGATAGGGGTATTATCCGAAAATGTACAGGGGTGTCCGATTTCGAACACCTTGTTTTCTTTTCTATGTCTCATTATCAGAGGATTGTGTCTTTGGCACAGTTTTGGCATGGGGATGGGCATTAGAATAACTAGAAACGTAATAATCGTATGGATAGAGTAATACCAAAAGAGGAGCGCCAGAAGGAGCGCCGGATGATGATGATAAAGTATGGTGCGGCGGCTGTGGCCGTGGTGGTGGTGCTGTGGGGCCTTGCGTCCATGATGCGCACAGGGGTGAAGGAGAAGGACCTGGTCTTCTCGGCCGTGACCGAAGGGACCATCGAGGTGAGTGTCAGCGCCTCGGGCAAGGTGGTGCCGGCCTTTGAGGAGATCATCAACTCACCCATCAGCACCCGCATCCTGGAGGTCTATCGCAAGGGCGGCGACAGCGTGGAGGTGGGTACGCCCATCCTCAAGCTCGACCTGATGAGCGCGGAGACCGACTACAAGAAGAAGCTCGACGAGGAGCAGATGCGTAGCCACAAGCTGAAGCAGCTCCGGCTGAGCAACCAGACCAAGCTCAACGACCTGGAGATGCAGGTCAAGGTGAGCGCCATGAAGCTCAACCGCATGAAGGTGGAGCTGCGCAACGAGCAGTACCTCGACAGTCTCGGCTCGGGCACGACCGACAAGGTGCGGCAGGCGGAGCTGAGCTACAACGTGGCCAAGCTGGAGTATGAGCAGCTACAGCAGCAGCTGGCCAACGAGCGGCAGGTGCTGGAGGCCGAATACCAGGTGCAGGAGCTGGAGTTCAGCATCTTCCGCAAGAGTCTGGCTGAGACCAAGCGCACGCTCGATGATGCCCAGGTACGTTCGCCCCGCAAGGCCATCCTGACCTATATCAACAACCAGATTGGTGCTCAGGTCAACCAGGGCACGCAGCTGGCCGTCATCAGCGACCTGAGCCACTTCAAGGTGGAGGGGGAGATAGCCGATACCTACGGCGACCGCGTGGCTGCCGGCGGACGGGCCATCGTCAAGATAGGCCGCGACAAACTGGAGGGTACCGTGAGCAGCGTCACTCCGCTCTCGAAGAACGGTGTCATCTCCTTCATCGTGCAGCTGGAGGACGACAGCAACCGCCGCCTCCGCTCGGGCCTCAAGACCGATGTCTATGTGATGAATGCGGTGAAAGAGGGCGTGATGCGCATCCAGAACGGCAGCTACTACGTGGGCCGCGGCGACTACGAGCTCTTCGTGCGCAGCGGCAAGGGCGAGGTGGAGAAGCGCAAGGTGCAGCTTGGCGACTCCAACTTTGAGTACGTCGAGGTAGTGAGCGGCCTCAAGCCCGGCGAAGAGGTGGTAGTGAGCGACATGAGCCAGTACAAGAACAAGAAACGCCTCACCGTGAAATGATGCTAATGGCTAGTATGGCACACAGATGACACAGATTTAATGGATTTTCGCAGATTTAATTTTTTTCTCTTGCTGGGATTAATATATGCGCTATATCTCTTTAAAATATAAAATCTGTGGTCATCATGCCCAATCTGTGTAATCTGCGTGCCATCCGAATACAAACTCAACAACTCATAAACTAAAAAACTCATAAACTCAAAAACTAACATGCTGAAAGTTTATCTGAAACAAGCCTGGACGTTGCTGAAGCAGAACCGTCTCTTCAGCGGCATCTACGTGATGGGTACGGGGCTCTCCATCGCGCTGGTGATGACGTTGTTCATCATCTGCTACGTGAAGTTCGCCCCCATCTACCCCGAATACAACCGCAACCGCACGCTGGTCATCAAGGCCATGAAGCACTACCCCGTGGAGCAGCCTGGCAACTACAGCTCCTACGGCGGTGTCTATTATCCTGCGGTGGAGGCTCTCATCAAGGAGGTGCCCCACATCGAGGCCATCGCCGGCCTGAGGCAAAACGAATACTACAACCTCCGCCTCTCCATGCCCGACGGTTCGACCGAGGAGGTGCCCCCCATGTGGTGCAACGCCGCCATCTGGAGGGTGTTCAACTACCGCTTCCTCTCTGGCCAGGCCTTTACTGAGGCCGATGAGGAGGCCAAGGTGAAGGTGGCCGTGCTGAGCCGTTCGCTCGCCACGCGCCTCTTTGCCACGACCGATGCTGCCGGACGCACCATCCGTCTGGCCGGCAACGAATACCGCGTAGTGGGTGTGGTGGAGGATACGAGCAATGCCACCCCCTCGTCGGCTTCCGAGCTTTGGCTACCGATGAGCCTCGGCCCCTTAAATGAGCCGACCAATGGTGACCCCAACAACCTGTTGGGCAACTGTCACGTCTATATCCTCGCCGAAGAGGGCCACGTGAAGGAGGTGCAGGACGGCATCCGAATGGCGTTCGAACGGCGTAATAAGGGTGATAATAAGGATGTGTACGACTCCGAGGGACAGCCCGACACCTACTGGATGAGCACCTTCCGTGGGGGCAATGAGAAGCCCGACATGAAGGAGATCTTCAAGTCGTTCGGCTACATCCTGCTGGCCCTCATCTTCATCCCCGCGCTCAACCTGGGCGGCATGATCAGCAGCCGCATGGACCAGCGTCTGGCTGAGTTGGGTGTACGCAAGGCCTTCGGCGGAACCAACCGCGCCGTGCTTCAGCAGGTGCTCATCGAGAACCTGCTGCTCACCTGCCTCGGCGGCCTGGCCGGACTGCTCTTCTCCTACTTGATTGTCTTTACGGCCAGCGACTGGATATTTACCCTGTTTGACACCTTCATTGACAACGTGGGTCAGCCCACGGCCCTCACCTTCGAGATGCTCTTCAACCCCTGGGTGTTCGGCAGCACCTTCCTCCTCTGCCTGGTGCTCAACCTCCTCTCGGCCTACTTCCCTGCAAGGAACGCACTCAGGCACAGCATCATCCAGTCGTTGAATACGAAGAGGTAACTTAAAATAATAGAAGACAATGTTAAAAACGATACTACATCAGCTTTGGAACCAGCGCAAGATGAACGGCTGGATCTTTGTGGAACTGCTCATCGTGAGCTTCTTCCTCGCTACGGTCATTGACCCCATTTACGACATCACCTCCAACCTGCTGCGACCCAGCGGATTTGAGATGGACCACCGCTACGTGGCCAACATCAAAATCATTCCTCAAGGCTCGGCGGACTTCCTGGAAGAGGAGGCCGGCGACTCCATCCACACCGCCCACTTCCGCCACATCGTGCGTATGCTCCGCGACCTGCCCGAGGTGGAGAGCTTCTGCTACGCCATGCAGATGAGCGTGCCCAGCGGCAACTCCTGGTGGGGTGGACAGGCCATGCGCGACAGCAGTGGCTTCCGCCAGAAGGAGTATGAGAAGCTCCCCGGCTACGTTCACTTCCAGCAATTCTCCTTCTGCAAGGCCGACGGCAGCGACCTCTTCCACGTCTATGGCATGACCGACGCCATCCACGGCGGAGCGCTACAGATAGCCGACGACCCCAAGGGCAACAAACTCTACCTCAGCGCCTACTGTGCCCGCCGCCTCTTTGGCGATGAGAACCCCATCGGACAGACTTTCTACGCCGGTGGTCCTAACGGCGGCTATGAGGTGGCCGGGGTCTATGACGACGTGAAATACACCGAGAGCTGGCAGCCCTACCCCATGGTGACCTGGGTCAATGCCGAGCTGGGGCCTTCGTCGTGGGTCAGCTTCTTCTACCCCGTGGTGCTCCGCCTGAAGGAGGGCGTGAACGAGGAGGCTTTCCTGCGCCGCTTCAAGGCCGAGGTGGCCCCCACGCTGAAGGTGGGTAACCTCTATTGCGACGGCCTCACCTCCTTCCGCGAGCTCAACGTCAAGCGCATGGCCCGCATGGGCGTCACCAACAAGCTGCGCCTGCAGTACGCCCTGGGCGGCTTTGCCCTGCTCTGCATCTTCCTCGGCATGGTGGGCACCTTCTGGATACGCTGTCAGGCCCGCCGGCAGGAGATTGGCGTGATGCGTAGCATGGGCGCTTCGCAGGGCCGCATCTGCCGTCAGTTTCTCACCGAGTCATGGCTGCTGCTCACGATAGCCTTCGTGGTAACGATACCCCTGCTGTGGCACTACTTCCAGTTTGAAGGCTTCTACCAGGTGCAGCAGAGCGGCAACCTGGTACCCAACCCCGCCTACTGGCAGAACCAGCCCGGCACCCGCTTCGTCATCCTGATGCTGCTGGACTACCTGCTCCTACTGCTCATCTCGCTGACAGGCACCTACATCCCCACGCGCCGCGCCGCCCGTGTCCTCCCCTGCGAAGCCCTGCGGGACGAGTGATGAATGTTGCGGCCTTCATAGCACGCAGATGACACAGATTTGGACAGATGACCGCAGATTTTATTTCTTTGATTTTTTTAGATTTATATCAAAAGATAAAACCAACAATGATAATGTATAATATAAACCTCGTAACTTGTAGCCCATAACTATATACGAGCAGCTCATCACTGTTAAACAGTCAAGAAATATATGAGCAGCTCATATAAGTCAAGAGGATTCCGGCCTCATCGGAGAGGCGTTAAGCGGAGAAGGGCAACGAGGGCGTGAAAAAGCAAAAACTGTTTGAGCGAAGCGAGTTTTTTTGCTTTAGCCCGACGCCCTTCGGAGTAGCCTCGGAGGTGCAGCCGGCGGGTTTTAAATAAAACGTGCTGCGCCTCAGCAAAGCTCAAGCAAGCTTGGCTCTGCCTTCGGCTTGCAACGTTTTTCTCTTTGCTTCTTTCTCTTTTGCCCGTGCAAAAGACGAAAGAAGGAGTAACTTTCAGAAAAACAAAAAACAAAAAAATAAAAGACATTATGGAAAAAGAAACAATGATCAAACTGGAAAACGTAACGAAGATTTTCCGTACGAACGAGATTGAAACCCTGGCCCTTGAGAATCTCAACCTCGAAGTGGCAAAGGGAGAGTTCCTCAGCATCATGGGGCCTTCGGGCTGTGGCAAATCCACGCTGCTCAACATCATGGGGCTGCTGGACGTGCCTACGAGCGGCACCGTCCAGGTGGCCGGCACTGACACCCACAACATGAACGACCGCGAGATGGCCGCCTTCCGCAACAAGACGCTGGGCTTCGTCTTCCAGTCGTTCCACCTCATCAACTCGCTCAACGTCATCGACAACGTGGAGCTGCCGCTACTCTACCGCAACGTCTCCGCCAAGGAGCGCCGCGAGCTGGCCGAAGAGGTGCTCCACAAGGTGGGCATGACGCACCGCATGCGCCACATGCCCACGCAGCTCTCCGGCGGTCAGTGCCAGCGCGTGGCCATTGCCCGCGCCATCATCGGCAACCCCGAGATTATCCTGGCCGACGAGCCCACCGGTAACCTTGACTCCAAGATGGGTACGGAGGTGATGGACCTGCTGCGCCAGCTCAACCGCGAAGATGGACGCACCATCGTCATGGTGACTCACAACAACGACCAAGCCAAGCTCACTTCACGTACCATCCGCATGTTTGATGGTCACCAGATAGGCTGACTTCGGTCAGGTCAGATACAGGTTTCGCTACCCTGACCACCTAGATGCATAACTTTAACCACCTAGGTGCATAACTTTAACCACCAAGGTGGATAGCTTTAGCCACCAAGGTGGATAGCTTTAGCCACAGCTGTGGATAAGGCAGCGAATCAAATAAACAACATGAATAGATAAAGTAAATAACGAATCAAATGCTTAAACAATACTTCCTACAAGCCTGGGTGCAACTCAAGCAGCACCCCATCATCAGCCTGGTCTCAGTGGTCGGCACGGCCCTGGCCATCTTCCTCATCATGCTGGTGGTGATGCTCCAGCAGGTCAAGGTGGAGCCCTTCGCCCCCGAGTCGTACCGCGACCGCTACCTGCACGTCAAGTGGATGAGCATCGGCAACAAAGAGTGGGGCTCTGATGACACCAGCAACGGCCCCATGGCTGAACGCACAGGGCGCGAGTGCTTCAAGTCGCTCACCACGCCCGAGGCTGTCACCCTCTACGCCGTTTTCCCCGAGGCCAATCCCGTGGCCCTGCCCGGGCAGCCCTCGTTCAAGGCCGAGGTTCGTCAGACCGATGACGACTATTGGCGCGTCTTCAACTTCGCCTTCCTCGACGGCAAGCCTTTTGACCGGGCCACCTTCGAGGCCGGTCGGCCCGTGGCCGTCATCAGCGAGAGCGTGGCCCGCCGCCTCTTCGGCACCACCGAGGCCGCGGGCAAGGAGTTCCTCATCTCCTACGTACCCTACCGCATTTGCGGCGTGGTGAAGGATGTCTCCACCATTGCCGACTGTGCCTACGGCGACGTCTGGATTCCCTACTCCTCCACCGATCTGGCCAAGGATGTCTGGAGCGACCACATGGGGATGTTCTCCTGCACCATCCTGGCCCGCAGCCGCGATGACTTCGATGCCATCCGTGAGGAGTGCAACCGCCGCCGCGACGAGTTCAACAAGGTGATTGGCGAGCAGGGCTGGGAGCTGCACTACCGCAATCGCCCCTACGACCAGGAGAAGAATGCCCTGGCCTTTGCGGCCAACTGGGAACCCGACGTCGCAGCTGCCCGCCGCAGTCGCCTCATCATCTTCCTCATCCTGCTCATCGTGCCGGCCATCAACCTGAGCAGCATGACGCAGAGCCGCCTGCGCCAGCGTGTCAGCGAGATTGGGGTGCGCCGTGCCTTTGGCTGCACCCGGATGCAGCTGCTCATGCAGTTGCTCTGCGAGAACCTCATCATCACCCTGGTGGCCGGCTTGCTGGGCATGGCGCTGAGCGTGCTCTTTGCCTTCACGGCCAACGAGATGCTCTTCACGCAGGCCTACAGCTACACCAACAGCGCCCCGATGGTGGATGCCTCCATCCTGATACACCTCTCCACCTTCCTGTGGGCCCTCTTCTTCTGCTTCGTGCTCAACCTGCTCAGCGCCGCCCTGCCGGCCCTGCGTGCTTCGCGCATGAACATCGTCAACGCCCTGGGAGGAAGAATACATTAGTGTTTAGTGTTTAGTGATTAGTGTTTAGTGATTAATGCAATGAATAAGAAACTTTATACTCAGATTAAGAACGAATGGCGCAGCAACCTCTGGCTGCTGGCCGAACTGCTGGTGGTGAGCGTGGTGATGTGGTACATCACTGACAGCATCTATTCCACCCTCGCCACCTACTGTGAGCCGCGCGGCTTCAATGCCGAGCACTGCTATCTCATCAAGATGGGGGCCCTCAGCGAGAAGAACGAAGGGTACCAGCCCTACGGGGAGGGTGGCCGCACGCAAAAGCAAGAGGTGCTCGAACTGCTCGACCGCATCCAGCACCGCCCGGGCGTGGAGGCGGCCAGCCTCTCGCAGAATAGCTTCCCTTACAACGGCAGCAACTCTGGTCATGCGGTGCAATGCGACACCATGCGCACAAGCGGCTATGTGGTCCGCCGCATGTTTACGCCCGACTTCCTGCGCGTGTTCCAGTACCGTGGAGCCAACGGCGAGACACCCGAACAGCTCATCGAGGTGCTTAAGGAGAATCCCCACAACATGCTGCTCTCCAACAACCTCTTCCAGTATCGCTATGGCGTAGAGGTCAAGGATCTCGTAGGCAAGGATATCTACATCGGTGGCGACACCACGCAGACTTATCGCATCGGAGCCGCCCTGCAGGACGTGCGCTATTCCGACTTTCAGCAGGCCCGTTTCAGCTACTGCATCTGCTTCACGGATAAGCTGGTGAGTTGGTGGCTCGACAAGGATGCCGAGCTTTGCGTGAGGGTGCGCCCCGACGAGGACCACGACTTCATCAACCGCCTCCTGGCCGATGCCGAGCGGCTGTACCGCGTGGGCAACATCTACATCGCCAACGTGCGCTCCTTCGAAGACATCCGCTACCATTTCCAGAAAGCCCAGACCGACGGCTTGCGCAACAACCTGGTGGGCATGACCTTCCTGCTCATCAACATCTTCCTGGGCCTGCTGGGCACCTTCTGGTTCCGCACGCAGCAACGCCGTGGCGAGATAGCCCTCCACAAGGTGCATGGTGCTACCAACCGTGCCGTCTTCTCACGGCTCATCTCCGAGGGCTTGCTGCTTCTGCTGATGGTCACCCCGCTGGCCGTGGGCATCGACATCCTGATGGCCTACTTCGAGCTGAACACCTGGCGCAACTACACCACGCTGGAGTGGCCCCGCCTCTCCTGCTGCGCCGCTATGACCTTCGTTGTCATTGCCCTGATGATCGTGGTGGGCATCTGGTACCCCGCCCGCAAGGCCATGCACGTACAGCCCGCCGAGGCGCTCCATGCCGAGTAGCCTCGCCGGTGACTGGACGACAAACATACGCAATTTCTCTCTCTTAGTTATGCCAATAGCCCGACATGCGCTTCTCGTAGGCGTCATGCCGGGCTATGTACTATCTGTGTTGCTCCTCTGTCTTGCGTGACAGGAGTGGGGTGATTACCCCTTCCGTTGGCTGGGACGGTTGGCCCGCTTGCGGCGGATCTCCGCCTTCATCTTGGCGGCTCCCGAGTTGTGAAGGCCCGTGATGTAGGTCTTCTTTTTGGCCTTGGTCTTCACCTTCTTCTCCTCCTTGGGGCGTTCCTTCTTTCCTTTGAAGACGATGCCGCCCATCATGGCTTCCTCGATGCTCATCGTGCGGGGAGTATTTCAATCCAGTAGTCATCGGGGTCGTTGATGAAGTAGAGCCCCATGTCGTGGTTCTCGAAGCATACCCATCCGTGCTCCTTGTGGTAGGCGCGGATGGCATCGTAGTCGCCTGCCACGCGGTAGCAGAGGTGACTCTCGTTATCGCCCAGTTCGTAGGCCTGCGGATGGTCGCGCAGCCAGGTCAGTTCCAGGCAGAAAGGGGTGACTCCATCGGTCAGATAGACTAGGATAAACGAGCCGTCGGCGGCCTCTTTGCGTGAGGCTTCGTGCAGGCCCAGTGCGTCACGGTAGAAGGCAAGACTGCGCTCCAGGTCGGTGACGTTGATGTTGCAATGGTCGAATGTTGCTTTTATTTCCATATATTTTAACGTGAGTTCGACGAATTCAAAACAATGTAAGTTGTGTATCCAATGTGCGT